>NZ_JTDL01000154.1 GCF_000802235.1 Sinomonas humi | reverse complement strand
GTACGAGACGGACCGGTACCGGTCCGTCTCGTACAGGCCCGTCTCCGCGATCGAGCGCAGCGGGGACTGCCACCCGCCCAGCGGACGGCCTGCCGTATCAGGTCCTGGGCTGCGTCCCGTCTGCGCTGGGGGAGGAGCCATGAGCCGGGCACGGCGGCCCGCCTCGTGCCGGTTGCGGCGCAGCTCCGGCGCCAGCGCCCGGCGCAGCCGCTCGAGCCCCTCCGCCGTGTTGCGTCGGCGGAGGATCTCGTACGCGGCCGACAGGGGAGTGACCAGTTCCTGGCGGCCGCCGCGCTTGTGCAGAGTGCCGGGCACGCGGATGCACCCGGTGGAGGGATTCCGGTGCGGGCTGGCATCCAGGCTCCGGGCCACCCGCGCCAGGGCCTCGACCAGCTCGCGGGCCTGCGCCCCGTCCATCCGCTCGGCCAGCGGCACGTACAGGTGCCGGCCACCGGACGGGGAGACATCCTCCACCCAGCGCAGCCCGCACGAGGCAAGCAGCGCACCCAGCCGTTCGGCGTCCCCGTCCACAACATGCTGTGCCGCACTGGAGGTGTCCAGGTCCAGGCACAGCGTCGCCACCGACCCGTCCGCACCATGCACAAGCACCGCCGCCGGCGACTTCGGCAGCGCGGAAGAGATCCCCACTGGGGAGCCGGGGTACCCGAACTTCCCACGCACCCATTGGCCGGAACGGTAGGAGGGCTGCCCGGCGATCAACGGCGCGAGCGCCCAAACGTCCCTCGGGGACGGCACGCCTGTGACACGCCGAGCGGGCACTTGCTCAGCGGTTGCAGGTGACAGGACGGCAGCTTCAGCTACCATAAGAGGGCAGACTCCTTCCCAGGAGGTATGCGAAAGGGACCCACCCGCAAGGGAGGGTTTCGGATCCATCACCGATCCGCCAGCCAAGCAAAGCGGTGATGGGAGACTTATACGAGGGCCCGCCGGGAGGCGGGCCCTCAGTCGTTAAGACGCTTTTTGAATGAGCGCCTCCTGTCCGTACTGGGCACGCAAGTCGTCGAGGTTGATCGAACGAATGAAGTCGATGAAGTGATCAGAGGCGAAACGGCCCGGCTTGACGCCAAGGACGGCCGCGATCTCCCGAAGCTTCTTCATCTCGGCATCGGGGAGTTTCGTGGCCACGGTGTTTTCACGCCCAAGCGGTGGGCGCCCCATGCGTGTCGTGGTGTCCTCCATGCATCCATCCTTGCGGGCGACTTTACTTAAAGCGCACATATAGGCTTATCGGCGTGTCGCAAACACTAGCGGCCGTCGAGGTAGGCAAGGAGCCTCTCAGCCTCGCGATCGCGCGCCTCCTGATTGAGCCGGTACACGACCCGCTGCCCCTGGCGGTCGTCCTCTGCATCCGAGTCGACCAAGCCGAGCTCTTCGAGCTCGCGGAGGTGGCGGAAGACGGTGTGGTAGGTGGCTTCCAGGTCGCGGGCGATCTGTCCTGATGGGTTACCAGGTTCTGACGGGTGTAACGGTGGGCCGGGGCGGGGGGGTAGTCCCTGTTCGTGTAGCGGCCCTGGAGGGCGATCCGCACCGGGCCTGCGGTAGGGGTCAGCAGGGGCGGCGGGGGCGCGGCGGGCAGGGCCGCGCCGCTGAGCAGTGCTGCGGTCCCGGCGGCGGCGGCCGCTGGGCCCTCTTCCCCGTTGCCGTCGGCGTAGGGGTGGGGGGTGCCGGTGCGGGCGGCGTCGGCGGCCTCGATCCCGATGGCCCGGGCTGCGAAGGCCCGGTCCAGTTCGTCCTCGTCCGGGGCGGTGTCGGGGCTGGTGTGGGCGGTGCTGTTGACCATGCTCTCGACCAGGTCTGCCACCAGGGCCGGGTCGCCGGTTTCGGCGGCGAGGACGAAGGCGTGCTGGTAGGCCTGGGCCGCCTTCTCCGCCCAGGCGATGCGTTCGGATGCGGTGCGGAACTGGAACCGGACCGCGTCCAGGTGCAGGACCGCGGGCAGCGCAGCCTCCAAAGCCTCCGCTGGAGTGTGGAGGCCGTGCCGGTGCGCGGTGCCGGCATAGCTGAGGTCGGCCCAGGCCGCGTCCTGGGTCAGGCCCTGGGCGGCGTACAGGGCCAGGGCCTGCCTGTGGTGCGCGGCGGCTTCCTCGGCCCGGCCCTGTGCCAGCATCAGGATCGCAAGCAACGCGTGGATGCCCCCGATGCCCTCGCGCAGGCCCAGCTGGGTGTACAGGTCCAGGGCGGCCTCGTACTCGGCCCCGGCCTCGCCCCACCGCCCCGCCTCCCCGTGCAGGTTCCCGAGGTTGCCATAAACCATGGCCTGGCGTTCGGCCAGGCCCAGCTGCGTGTACAGGTCAAGGGCGGCCTCGAACTCGGCCCGGGCCTCGCCCCACCGCCCCGCCTCCCGGTGCAGAGTCCCGAGGCTGTGGCGGACCATGGCCTGGCGTTCGGGCAGGCCCAGCTGGGTGTACAGGGCCAGGGCGGCCTCGTACTCGGCCCCGGCCTCCTCCCACCGCCCCGCCTCCTGGTGCAGAGTCCCGAGGTTGCCGCGGACCCTGGCCTGGCCCGCGGGCAGGCCCAGCTGAGTGCAGAGGGCCAGAGCTGCTTCGTACTCGGCCCCGGCCTCCTCCCACCGCCCCGCCTCCTGGTGCAGGCCCCCGAGGTTGCCGCGGACCGTGGCCTGGCGCTCGGGCAGGCCCAGCCGCGTGCAGAGGTCCAGGGCGGCCTCGAACTCGGCCCGGGCCTCGCCCCACCGCCCCGCCTCCCGGTGCAGAGTCCCGAGGCTGTGGCGGACCATGGCCTGGCGTTCGGGCAGGCCCAGCCGCGTGTACAGGGCCAGGGCGGCCTCGAACTCGGCCCCGGCCTCCTCCCACCGCCCC
The DNA here is from genome assembly GCF_000802235.1 of Sinomonas humi. Lineage (GTDB taxonomy): Bacteria > Actinomycetota > Actinomycetes > Actinomycetales > Micrococcaceae > Sinomonas > Sinomonas humi. The sequence goes on along the minus strand of NZ_JTDL01000154.1, from coordinate 10,248 downwards.
GCCTCCTGATGCAGGTTCCCGAGGTTGTTGCGGACCGTGGCCTGGCGTTCGGGCAGGCCCAGCTGTGTGTAGAGGTCCAGGGCGGCCTCGTACTCTGCCAGGGCCTCCATCCATCGCCCCGCCTCCCGGTGCAGGCCTCCGAGGTTGGTGCGGACGCTGGCCTGGTCGGCGGTCAGACCCAGCTGCGTGTACAGGGCCAGGGCGGCCTCGAACTCGGCCCGGGCCTCCTCACGGTGTCCCACCTTCCAGTGCAGGGCCCCGAGGTTGGTGCGGGCCCTGGCCTGGATCATGGTGCGGATTTGGCCCCTGATCTGCTGTGGGCCAATGTTTGGGTCCCGGAGGCTGCCGTCGAGGAGACGCTGCAGGCGGCCGGTCGGGTCCGGATGCTCTTCCACGGACAGGCCTCCTTCCCTCCACTCTCTTCTGGACGGTACCCACTGTCAGCGCTCTTGAAGAACTGAACACTTTCGCTCTTGCAGATCTGGACCCTGGGGCAGGGCTGAGAGCGTCACCGATCCGGAGCATCGGCGCACCGCTGCCCGGCTGCGCGCCGCCTTCCAGCAGCCGCGCACCAGGACCATCGAGGACGCCGGGATCGTCCGGGACCTGGCCGAGTACGACGCCTTCTTCGGCGTCGCCATCGCCGAGGATCCCGTCGAGGCGAAGGAGCACACGGCATGAGCGCAGAGGCCCTCAAGCGCATCGACCACCTCTCCCGGGCATTGAAGGCACCCCGGATCCAGGAGGCCGCGGGCCGGCTCGCCGAGCAGGCCCGCGACGCCGGCTGGACACACGAGGAATACCTCGCCGCGGTCCTGGACCGGGAAGTCGCCGCCCGCGACGCCTCCGGCTCCGAGATGCGCATCCGCGCCGCAGGGGTTCCCGGCCCGCAAAACCATCGAGGACTACGTCTTCGACCACCAGCCCGCGCTCCGACGGGACACGATCCTGCACCTTGCCGGAGGGACGTTCCTGGCCAACGCCGAGAACGTGGTGCTCCTCGGCCCGCCCGGGACCGGGAAGACGCACCTCGCGATCGCCCTCGGGATCCGTGCCGCCTACCTCGGCCACCGGGTCCTGTTCGCCACCGCGGCCGAGTGGGTCACCCGGCTGCAGGGCGCCCACGGTGCCGGCAGGCTCAACGCCGAACTGGCCAAGCTGCGCCGCTACGGGCTGATCGTGGTGGACGAGGTCGGCTACATCCCCTTCGAGCAGGACGCGGCGAACCTGTTCTTCCAGCTCGTCTCCTCCCGCTACGAGCACGCGTCGCTGATCCTGACCTCGAACCTCTCCTTCGCCCGATGGGGTGACGTGTTCAGCGACCAGGTCGTCGCAGCCGCCATGATCGACCGGATCGTCCACCACGCCGAGGTCGTCACCCTCAAGGGCTCCTCATACCGGCTCAGGAACACAGGGATCGAAACCCTGCCCTCCGTGCGAGCCGAAAACGCGGCAGACTATAACCACTCGAACTGACCAGATCTCGAAGAGCACAAACGATCAGTTCCTCAAGAGCGTCAGCAACCCTGGCGCCGTTTGTCGTCGAAGTGCCCAGCGGTCTTCCCGCTGGTGGCTCAGGCCGTCTCCCAACAACAGTCTTGGTCAGGCTTTCTGTCAAGCCCCGCTGGGCTCGACCCTGTTCCTTGCCCGGAGGGCAGCAGGTCCGCGGGCCGGCTGCGATCGATGGTTTCGCCTGCGGCGGCCTCTCCGCTGCCTCGGACACAGCCTTTCGTTTCGGCTATGCCAACCCAAAATGCTTCTCGCGCTGGGTGGGTCGGTCGGAGGCTGCGGCTTTGGAGACGAAGTGGGTGGCGGGTGCTCGATGACCTGTCCCTCGTGGCCTTGGAGTAGCGACGGTGGCCTGGACGGGGCGGGCTGGCCGGGGTGCCGACGACGGAGTGAAACTGACCCTGTAGCCCCGTCGTTAAGGGGTCCATTCCAATCCGTCGTTGACACGGGGACGGGGGTCCCCCGTCAGTGGATGGCAGGGGTGTCAAGCCCCGGGGTTTGACGGTGTGTTCGAGGACGGTGAGGGGGTCGTTCCGGTCGCCGTGGGCTTTCCTTCTCAGTGGGGGTTGGTTGTGTGGTGGTTGAGGTATTGGTAGGGGCCGTGGGCGATCTCGTCGAGGATCTGGGCGGTGGCCTCTTCGGTGGCCTCTTCGGTGGTGGGGCTGGCGGGGTAGGTGTGGTGGGCGAGGTCGTGGCCGGCGGTGTGGATGAGGTCGGTGACGGCGTGGGGGGGCAGGTGGGAGGTTGCGGGGTGGCCGAGGATGGCGCGTGCGAGGGCGGGTGTGTGGTGCGGGGTCCAGTTCCAGGCCGGTGGGGGTGCTGGTGCGGTGGGGGTCATTTTCGTTCTCGTGTCTCTTGAGCCTGCGCGCCGACTGTGCGGGGGTGCCGGAGGCCCCGTGTGGGGGCCTCCGGGTCGGGGTCAGGGGTTGAGGGTGATGCGCACGGTGCGGTTCGTGGCGGCCTTGGCCGGGTCGAGGGTGCCGTCGGGGTTGTGGTCGGGGGTGTATCCGGGGAAGTCGTGGCCTGCCCCGGTGGCGGTGATGCGTGCGGGGTCGATGCCGTGGCCGGCGATGAGGGCGGCGATGGCCTGGGCGCGTTGCTGGGCGAGGTCGTGCTGGTACTGGGTGCTTCCGTCGTCGGCGGTGGTCCCGGTGATCTGGAGGGTGCGGTGGGGGTCGGCGGCGAGCCAGGCGGCCAGGGCCGCGGCTGTGCTCTGGGCGCCGGCGGGGTCGCGGAGGTCGGTGGTGCCGGGCTGGAAGCCCAGGGGGGAGGTGTCGGGGTAGACGGCGGTGCCGCCGTCGGCGGGGAAGTCGATGTGGGTCTGGATCGGTGGGACGGGGTGGACGGTGTGCCCGTCGGCGTTGGGGGCGGTGGTGCCGGAGGCGGATCCTGGGACGATCTGCGCGGTGGCTCCGGCCTTGGCGAGGATGGATTCCCAGATGGCCCTGTAGTTCGCGGCCTGGGGTGCGGGAAGGGGGGCCTGCTTCCCTGCTGCGGCGCCCAGTCCTGCCCAGAGGATGCGGGTGCCGGTCATTGCGGGGATGTAGTGGTGGGCTGCCAGGGTTGCGGTGACGTCGGCGGGGGCGGCGGCGGCCAGGGCCGGGTCGGTGAGGTCCAGGGGGGTGGTGTCGGGCAGGCCGGGGGAGTCCACGATGATGGCTGGGTTCTTGGCGCCGGCGGTGAGCTGGGCGGCGAGGTTCAGGGCGGCGAGGGTGTCGTCGCCGTCGGTGCGGGCCGCGGCGGTGGAGACGGCCTTGATCAGGGCCGCGCGGGCGTTGTCCATGTCCAGGTCGTAGGTGTCGCTTCCGGGGGTGATGCCGTAGGTGCGCCGGGTCTGGACCGAGTACGGGGCGCCGTCTTCGGCGACGATGCTGATCGGGGCGTTGTGTTCGAGGGCGGCCTCGATCAGGCAGCCGGCTTCGGCGGGGATTCCGGGGGCGGCGTCGGCGTGCACGGCCACGACGATGGCCAGGCTGTCCGGGGCCGGGGTGCAGTCCTGGGCCTGGCCGGCGGGCGCGGGGGCGGGTGCGGAGCATCCGGTGAGCACGGCGCCCGCAAGGGCGATGGCGAGGGCCGCGGCGGCGCGGAGGCGCCGGGGCCGTCCGGGGAGGGGGGTCATGGCAATGGGTTCCTTCCTGACTGTGGTTTGCAGGGCCGGGTTCGGGGTGCCTGCGCCCTCCACAGGTGTTTCCGCCGCCGCCCCAAGGGGACGGTGATGCGCTAGGAGTCCGAGCACGCTCAGGCCCGAAGCGGGCGCGCAGGGCTTCGTGGGATCGGCTGGGGGCCGGGGGCGGCCGTGGAACAGGCGTAGGGCAGTGCCTCCGGGGCGGTGCCGGTCGATGCGGCCCCGCCCCGGGTTGCGCTCTCTCAGAGTCCTCTGAGTGGCTTTGGGCGGAGTGTTCTGGGGTGGTGGCGGTTTCGGGGGTGGGGGTTGGGTCAGGCGGCTCTGGTGGCCTTGTCGGTTTGGTCGGTCTTCTGGTCGGTGGTCCCGGGTTCGGCCTGTGTCGTGGTTGTGCGGGCGTCTGTGGTTTGGCTGGCGGGGGGTGTGTCTGCGGTGGGGTCGGGTGTGTGGGGGGCGGCCGGGTTCCCTGCCGCGGGGGGAGGGGTTGAGGTGTGGTGCTGCTGGGCGGTTCCCGGGGCCGGGGTGCGGCTGGTCTGGGGAAGGGGCGCGTGGTCGGTGGTCCTGGGGGCGACGGGTGTGCCGGTGAGGGCGGTGGCGGCTTCGGCGAGGCGGGCTTCGGCTTCGGCCAGGGCTGCGAGGGCTGTCTGGAGGGTGTGCCAGGTTTCGTGGTGGGTTCGCTTCTCGGCTGTCTCGGCGCGGCGGAGGAAGTCGAGCTGGGCGCGGGCGTGGCGTTCGGCGGCGGTGTCCATGGTGTGGTGGTCGGCGTCGAGGAAGTGGTCCAGGACGGTGTAGGAGCCTTCGTCGAGGGCGCCGGCGGCGTGGAGGGCGTCGATGCGCCGGGTGGTCTCGGCGAGGAGGTCCACGGTGGCGGGCACGGGTGCCAGGTGCGGGTGCGGGGAGGCGATGAAGAGGTCGGTGTCGAGGTCGCGGTTGAGCCGCCCGGCGGGGTCGAGGTCGTAGGCGGGGCGGGTCTGGATGCCTTCGGTGGCTTCGCGGTGGGTCGTCACGGCGGCGCGGCGGCGGCGTTGCCGCAGGATCTTGGCCGGGCTGGGGATGGGCATGGGCTTGTTCCTTCCGTGGGGCGGCCCGGGAGGGGCGCTGTGCGGGGCCGAGGGGTTTCCGCCCCTTTTTTGGCGGCGGGTCAGAGGGCGTGCAGGGCCGGTGACCCGGCGATGGGTCGGGGTGCGGGCTCGAGCGCGGCGGCGAGGGCGGGGATGATCGCGGCGTCGGGGTGGCGGCGGGCGATGGCGCGGGCGTAGGTGTTCAGCCGGCGGCGGGTGTGCTGGGTGTGCTCGTCGAGGCGGCGGTCCAGGGCGTTTCCTGCGCCTTCGATCTTGGTCGCGAGGTCGGCGCAGCGGGTGCGGGCGGAGTGGGCCTGCCGGCGTGCCTCGGCGGCCTGGGCGCGGTGCCGGTCGGCGCGGGCCCGGTGTCCGGCGAGCAGGGCCCGGTGGTCGCGGGCGCGGCGCCCGGCGCGGACCTCTTCGGAGTCGTAGGCCTCGGCGGCGCTGACGGGCTCGGAGCTCGTTGGCCCTGCCGCGTGGGCGGCGGCGTGGTCGGCCTCGGCCTCGGCGGCGGAGGCCTCGGCCTCGGCGGCTGCGGTGTCGGCGGCTGCGGCGGCGTGGGCCAGGCGGGTCTGCTCGCGGCGTGCGGGGTCGATGACGGCCTCGAGGACGTTCTCCTCCTTGGCCCTGACCTGGGCGGAGCGGGCGATCAGCGCCCGCGCCCAGGGGGTCAGGTCGGGGAGGGGGTCTCCGGGGGAGCGCTCGGCGAGCTGGCCGGTGGAGAGGTGCCGGGCGTCGCGGCGTCCGGCCAGGGTGTCCGAGATCCGGTCGCAGAGGGTGTAGGGGGTCGGGTTCTCGGGGGTGCGGAGGTAGAAGTCGATGCCTTCGATCGGGTCGCGGCCGTTGCGGGGCTCGGCCGGCTTGGCGGTGTCCATCGTGGGTTTCCTTTCCTGGTGCTGGCACGGGTGCGCCTGCGGAGGGTGTGAGGGGTTTCCGCCCGGTGGGCGGGGTCAGTGGGTCCCGGCCCAGCGGGGGCCGTGGACTGGGCAGCTGCGGCCTTCGTGGCATCGGGTGCAGGGCCTGGGGGTGCCGGTGGTGCGGGTGCCCGGGCAGGCATCCTGGAGCGGGCAGGGCAGGGTGGGCGCCCCGCAGTGCAGGCACCCGGGCCCTTCTCCGGGGCCGGGGGCCGGGCGGGGGGCCGGGATGTGGGGTCGTGGCACGGTGGGGGTTTCCTTCCCTGGTGGGGGTCCCGGCCCCGGCGGCAGGGCCAGGGCCGGGACGTGCTCAGGCCCCGGCACCCCGGTCCGGGGCGCCGCCGCTGCCGGGGTGCCCCGGGCTGGTGCCGTGGGTGGGGGTGGCAGGGGTGTGGACGCCGCCGGTGAGGTGGGGGCCGGCGAGGAGCTCGGCGATGCGGGCCCGGGCGTGGTGCTTGGCCAGGGCGATGCCGTGGGCGATGGCGAGCTTCTGGGTGGCCAGGTCGGTGGGGACGTCGTCGATCTCGGCCAGGCGTTTGGCGTGCTGGGAGGCGGCCTGGGTGTAGTCCGAGAGCGCCGCGGCCCTGGCGGCCCGGGCCAGGGCCGCGTCCTCCTTGGCGCTGATGTGGGCCAGGAGCGCGGGGTTTGAGACGGTGGAGGCCTTCACTGCGGCCAGGGCCCCGCCCAGGACGAAGAGGGCGGCCATGACCCAGGCCTGGATCTGGTCGCTGGCGCTGGCCGTGGCGGTGTTGGCGGCCAGCTGGTCTGCGCTGGCCCCGAAGCTGACCGGAGGGGTGTCGAGCATGGAGTGGCTGATGCGCAGGTAGAACAGGGTCGCGCCCACCCCCGCCCAGGCGGCTGCGAGGCCCAGAGCGGCGGGGCGGCTGCTGTGCCAGAGGGACCCCGCGGTCCAGGAGGCCAGGTTCGCGGCGATGACGGCGGCGACGGCGAGCAGCCAGGCCAGCGCGGCGGTGCGGGTGAAGGCCAGCAGGGCGCTCTGGGCGGTGATGGCCTCCCCGAGCGCGCAGACGGCGATCCCGGCCAGGATCGTGGCCCTGGCCCGGGCCAGGTCGGCCCGGTCCCAGGAGAGCAGCTGGAGGGCCTTGCCTGTGGGCCGGCCCCGGGTTTCCGGGGCCGGGGGCGCGGCGCCCCGGTCGGCGGTGACGGTCATGATGATGTTCCTTCCTTTCCTTGGCTGGCCCGGGGCCCGGGGCCGTTCGACGGGCTCAGGCGTTTCCGCCCCGGCCCCCGGGCCCGGGGGAGGGGTGCGTCCGGATGGACTGGGCGGCGTCCATGACGGCCTGGCGGATCAGCCGGGCGGCGGTCGCCGCGGCGTCCGGGGGCAGGTTGGCCCCGATCCAGGCCCTGGTGTGGTCGCCGGTGCCGGGGTGGACGTCCTGGTAGTGGGCGGCCGCGGCGTACTCCGCGAGCTGCGCCGCGTCCATCGACCCGGCCAGCGCCCCGGCCAGGTCGGTGGCGAGCCGCCGCCAGATGCGCCGGTGGAGGGCGGCGAACTCCTCCGGCGCCAGGGCTCCGGCTTCCGGGTCCGCGGCCAGGGCCGCGGCCAGGCCCAGCGGGTCCGACGGGCGCGGGAGCGCTGCGGCCATCAGCTCCCGCCTCCCGGGACGCCCGCGGGTGCGGAGGGGGCCGTTGCAGGTCGGGGCACGGTAGGTGTCGGGCTGCCCGTGGCGCTGGTGCCAGCCGGGGCTGTGGCAGCATCGTGGCCGAGCCACCCGGCCGCGGCGCCGGCGGCCAGGGACCCGGCCACGGCCAGGGCAACCGCGGCGGAGCGCGCCCGGCGCGGGCGGGCCCTGTAGCCCGGGGTGCTGTAGGAGAGGTCAGAGGACATCGGGGAGTCCTTCCATCGATCGGGATGGGGATGGGATGGGCAGGGGATGGAGTGCAGGTCCCCCGTGAGTGGTGCGGGCCCGCCCCGGGTGCCCGGGGCGGGCCCGCAGGGACGCTACTTCCAGTGGCGCCCGTGCTCGGGGCAGACCTGTCCCGTGCTTCCGCAGTTCGAGCAGGTCAGTGCGCCCAGCGCGTTGGAGAGGTTCTTCCCCCCGTCGCAGCTGCTGCACGCGGTGGTGTTCCGGTTGCACTTCTTGCACTTGGCCATGGCTTCCCTCCTTCCCGGCAAGGTCGTTCCGGCTTTCTTCACAGGTACTGCGGCATGCCCTGCCGGATGCAGGGTGTGTTCGGGAGGGCACAGGCGTTTCCGCCGGGCCGCCAAGGACCAAGCACGGGCCGCCCCGCACCCCCCACAGGCGTTTCCGCCCCGGCCCCCAACACCCACCAGAGACAGCGGGAGATCCCCGGCGAGCAGACCTTCCTGCTGCTGCGTCCGGATGTGAAAAAACCGAATCGAGAAGTGGTTCGAGAGGCCCGGATTGGCGGAATCACGAGCCGGCGCGTGCCCGTTGACCGGTTCTTCCGTAGCTGGTCCTAAACGAGAAGACGCGAGCGCCGAGTGGCGGTGCCCTCTCGGCAATTGCCTTCTGGGACGTGATCCTTGTGCGATGCTCCTACCGGGAAGGATGATCGGGATCTGGCGGCCATCGGCTTTGGTCGTACCAGGGCATCAACGAGCAGGGGGGCGCAGTGACTGAACCGATGGAAATGGACCCGGAAGACGCGGCCATAATCTCGCTGTGCGACCTCCTGCAAGCAGCCACCCTCGGCCGGGCGGACTCGGCCATGACACTGGCGAGGCTTGACGAGATAGAAGAAAGCGCCGCGGCAGGCGGCACAGGCCAGGTCTCACGTCTGCTGTGCGGCTTCATTCGGATGCGCTGCTCGGAAGAGGCTGGCCTCGAGGCCACGACCGGACTAGGTGCTGCTTCTTCACCGGAGACAGCCTCAGCGCCCGCTTGGGCACGCCTCACGGAAGCTGCGGTGGCCCCCGATATGCCCACGTCCTTGACGGCCCAGTCCCGAATGCTCTCGGAGGTCTCGGACACCCTCCTCTCCTCCGGGCACCTGATCCCGGCCCTTCACGCCCGCTCGTCGGCGGCAGCCCTCCTGGAGTCGATCGGGGATGTCGCGGGCTCCGCGGCCGTGCACAGCCGGCTCGGCGAGACCCTGATGGCAGCCGGAGCCGTGGGGCCGGCACAGAAGGAATTCGCCCGCGCCGTCATGTCCTTCGCGGGCACCAAGATTTCGGCCCAGGCGGACTTCCTAGTCCGGAATCTCCTGAACTGGGGGCGGTGCCTGAGCATCCAGGGCGAACATGAGCACGCCGAGCCGGAGTACCGGGGGGCGCTCCTGATGATGTCGAACATGGGCGTCCTGAACAGCGAAGCAGCCGAGGCACACCTCCTGCTTGCGGATTCCCTCCGGCAGCAGGGCAAGACGGAAGAGGCAGTGCCGGAGTACAAGGCTGCCCTCGGGCTCTTCAGCCAGTACCCGCCGAGATCCCGGGGCCAGCAAGTCGCAGGGCTGCTGGGCTTGAGCGAATGCCACGCGGCTACCGACCACATCGCACAGTCGATCATGCGCATGACAGAGGCCCTTGCGCTCATCGGCTCCGAGGAGACTGCCATGCTCGCCAGCGTCAACTTGCGGCTCGGCCTCGCCCACTCGAAGAGCGGCTCCACCGAGCAGGCGCTCGGTCATTTCCTGACGGCCGGAGGCCAGTATGCAGATATAGGAGACGCCCAAGCGGCCGCGGCCGCCTGGCGTCAGTCCTCAGTCGCGTTCAGGAGGCTGGACCGGATCCCTGAAGCCCGGGACGCAAACCTCATCGCCTGGCAGCTCTTGGCGGAAAGCGGCCCAAACGGGAACCCGGGCCTGCTGATGGAGGTGGCCCTTGCAGCCAGCCGGTCGCTGATCGAGGCGGACCGGGAGACCCAAGCCGAAGCGCCGGCGCGGGCAGCCATCCAGGCGGCCCAGACGGCTGGGGCGGCAGTGGGGGAGGCCGATGCGTACATCAGCCTCGGCCAGGCGCTCCAGGCCCAGAACCGCCACCCTGAGGCCATCGGCTGCTACAAGAGGGCCTTGGAGCTCGGCCCTTCGGTACGCCTGATCGAGGTCGCAGGCACGTCCTTCTTGAAGCTCGGGAGGCTCGCGGAGGCCGGGCGGGCCTTCGCCCAGGGCGCCCAACATGCGGAAGACAACGGGGACCAGGACGGCGCGGGCGGAATGCATTTCCGAGCCGGCCTCGCGCTGCGCTTCACAGACCAGCAGGAGTCGGAACGCCATCTTCGTGCAGCAGCTGAATCAGCCGCTGCCCTCGGCAACGACAACCGTGCTGGCCTTGCGCTTACCTCCCTCGCCGAAACCCTGAAACAGCTCAACCGGAACGTCGAGGCCGAGGACGCATACCGTCAGGCCCACTCCGCCTGGGAGCGCCTGGGCGATGCTCCCAAAGCCCTGATGAACCTCAGCAAGGCCGGTGACGCGGTCCGTTTCCAGGGCCGGCACGGGGACGCTGTCGCGGTCTACGAGGAGGTCCTCGGCCGGGGGGCCGAGGCCGAATGGGGAACGGTCGCCGACGCCCGGTTCGGCATGGGGGTCAGCCTGTACCATCTCGGGCGGTACGAGGAGGCCGAGGCATCGTTCCGCTTGGCCCTGGCCCAGTACACCGGGCACGAGAGCCAGGCAAACGCGGCTGTCGCCTTGGAGTGGATCGCCGACACCTTCCAGG
>NZ_JTDL01000153.1 GCF_000802235.1 Sinomonas humi | reverse complement strand
CCCCATGCGAGACGAACAGGGACTTGGACGGGGCGGAGATCACCGCCCCGTACTGGTAGTTGCGGTAGAACCCCCCGTTGCGGATCGCGGTCACCGCGCTCGTGGCCGCCCCCAGGCCCCACTGGGCCGCCTTGGCATCCATCTGCTGCGCCAGCGTCGCGGCGCTGACCGTGATCACCGCACTCGCCGCCTTCGACGCGCCCCCGGCATTGGAATCGGTCAGCGCCACCGTGTACGTGCCCGCCGCACTGTAGGTATGGGCCGGATTCTGGACCGTCGACGTCGACCCGTCACCGAAGTCCCACGACCACGACGTCGGCGACCCCGTGGACGTGTCCGTGAACGACACCGCCAACGGCGCCGTCCCCGTCGTCGCAGACGCCGTGAACGAGGCCACCGGCGCCGCCGGCGTGCTCGCCCCGACACTCTTGACGATCAGATCGTCAATATACGTATCCTCCATCTGCGAGTAGTGCTCGGCACCGTTCATCACACTCGTCACCGAGGTAGCGGTCGTATTGACCTGGGAGCTCGAGTACGCGAGCGTATCGTCGAACCACACCTGAACCGTCGTCGTGGCCCCATTCGGAATCACATGCATCGCCACGTGATGCCAGCTGTTCAAAGCAACAGCAGAGTGTACGAATGTGGAGCCATACGATCCGTCAGGCGCGAGCACCCGCACCCACACCTGGCCATTGTCGTTGTTTCTGTAGAGGTCGACGAAGCGAGTGGTGCCCGTGAAGAAGCGGAAGTACGGGACGTCCCAGCCGGTTGCGCCGCCCTGGGCGATGTTGAACCAGCCGTCGGCGTAGACCTCCTTGGTCCCCGACGGCAGCGGGGTGGAGAAATTGGCGATTGAAGTCGCGTCGGTGGTGGCGTGTATGTACGCCGAGCACGCACCGTCCCGCGCGAGGGCCGAGGAAATCGACACGGTCCCCGTCCCGCCAGTCTGCACGGAGTACTTCGACAGACTTCCGGACTCGAAGTTGTCCGCCGTCACCACCGTGCCCGGGAAGCTGTCGCTCGGCGCGCTCGTCCCCGGCTGACACGTCACCGCCGCATACGCCGGCACGGCCAGGAACGACACGCCCCCCATCAAGGGCAACGCCAAAGTGACCGCAGCCCCCAGTACGCCAATTCTTTTCACCACACGCCTCCAACTCGTACTTGACCTACCGCACTTGAAAGGCCAGCCCGAGACCCGATACCGGCGTTGGAGAAATGCCAGATGCGAGCTTTCCACGTGCCTTTGGACCACCGTGCGATCATTCACCTCACGTTAATGACAGCCCTGTCCGAGGACACGGGTAATCGGTACGCGATATGCACTGGGCTGCGGAGATTCGGCGATGGCAGGTGTACCTAGCACCACGGCGATTCACGCATCTTCGATAGCGGAAGTCTGTCCGGCAGGGGACGTGCTCAACCGACGATTTGGCCGGTGCCCATGAGCCCAGAAGGGCGGGAGTGAATCTCAATCGAGATGCTGGGTATCGAGAGGTTCTGCCGCTGCATAGACGCGTACCCAGTCGATGAGCATCTGGGCTGGGGTCGTGGGGGCGCCGTTGGGGAACCAATCCAGTTGCAGGGTCAGATGCATGGACTCGTGGGGTACGTGGGCGGTGTCGCGGAACCAGGGGACGCCGTCCACGTAGCCGGTGACTGCGGTCGGAGTCCACTCGACCGCGTAGTCGTGCCACTGTGTGGTATCCAGCGTCTTGGTGGCCAGAGTCTGGAAAGTGGACCCCGTACAGGCGTAGTGGAGGAAGAAGCTGATGCTCGAGGTGTCGGTGGTGCCCTCGGCGAAGTCAACTTCGGCGCAAGTGGGCGAGGCGTTGGAGTCGGGCCAGAGCAGGACGACGGGGTGATAGTTGGCGTCGTGCGAGGAGGTCTTCATCCGCACTTCCCAGCGTCCGTACTTCTGGCGTTCAAAGTTCGCTGCGATGCCGCCGGTGTTGCCCTCGGCGTCCCCGGCGATGGTCAGCACGCCGTTGGCTATGGTGTCGGCGGCAGGGGTACGCACGCCCTGGCCGGCGTTGCCGGATGAGCTGTAGATCTGCCAGCGCGCAGGGTCGGGCGCGGTGCCGGTGTTGAACTCGTCGCCATCGATCGGACTCCCCCAGCCTTGGGCGACAGCCGCCTGAGTCCCGTCCGGCGAGGGCGCGGACGCCCGAGGCGTGCCGACCGGCGAAGGCGTGGTGGGGGCGGGCCCGGACGTCGCAGGAGCGTGGCTCGGGGCTACCGAGGCAGGACTCATTCCCGCCGCCTGACTCGGATCGGCGCAAGCTGAAGCCAGCAACAGGATGCCCCCGACGGCTGCCGCCCCAGCCCATCTCATAGCCACACGTCGCACCGAAACTGCCACAGCTTCTCCCCTCGCCGGCACGCGCGGCCCCAGTCCGTGGATTGGGGCCTGGACTCCTCCTGCGTTCGCTCAACCTCCGATCGAGACTGGCGTTCCCCTCGTCTGGTTCAAAGATGGCCGGGCGCCACGAGTCCGGTAAAGCCGGCCACCGTCAAATGAGTCCTCGAAGAGGATGATTCGAGTGATCGGTCCGCCTCGGCCACATAGCAGACAGGTATTCGGGGTCAACTGGCAAGTGGAACCGCACGATCAGGTACTTACGTGGATACCTAAGTGGCCTTGGTTCCGCAATCGAGTAGTGATTACTCAAGACTCCCGCTCGTATGGCTTTCACACTGTAGTGACGAGGGAATCGATGCCAAGGGGGCCCTGATGTACGCACACCGAGCGATAGTCATTGACGCTCTGGCCGTGCTCCGGAACTGCGGACTCGCGGAGGGTCACGCCGGGCCGCCGAGAGGGGTCGAGTCGCGGGACGAACAGGCTCAGGCCGAGGCTGTCGGGCAAGCAATAGACGCCATCGAGCGGCAGAGATGGGATGAATTCACCCACGCACAGCGCCAGATCCTGCTCGTCGCCCAAGCCACGATCAGGCATTATCCCCAGCACGGCGCGTCGCTGACACGACGCGTCCACGAACGCCACCACTAGAAGTTTGACGAAGCGCGCGAATTCCTCCACCTAGAGCGTAGGTCGGCACACAAGGGGCGTCCGGGAACAGATGCATGGCATCTGTTCCCGGACGCACGCACGCCTCTCAAGCACTTCCATCTTCCCCGCACGGCCGTGCTAAATCCATGGAGCAGGATCCGGACCGCGACTCACGCGCGCACGTAAGCCGCTAGATGCTCTCCAGTCAGCGTCGAGCGAGCCGCGACGAGATCTGCTGGCGTGCCCTCGAAAACGACCCGGCCGCCGTCGTGCCCCGCTCCTGGTCCGAGATCGATGATCCAATCTGCGTGCGCCATGACAGCCTGGTGATGCTCGATGACGATGACCGATTTACCCGAATCCACGAGCCGATCCAACAGGCCGAGCAGTTGCTCGACGTCGGCCAGATGCAGCCCTGTCGTCGGCTCGTCGAGGACGTAGACGTCGCCTTTCTCCGCCATCTGGCTGGCGAGCTTGAGCCGCTGACGCTCGCCGCCGGAAAGTGTCGTGAGCGGCTGTCCCAGAGTCAGATATCCGAGCCCGACGTCGGAGAGCCGGCCGAGAACCTTGTGGGCAGCCGGAGTGCGCGCCTCCCCGTCACCGAAGAACTCTTCGGCGGCGGCCACCGACATGCCGAGCACCTCAGCGATGTTCTTTCCCCCCAGCGTGTACTCGAGGACCGCCGCCTGGAACCGCTTCCCCTCGCATTCCTCACACGTCGATTCGACAGTAGCCATTACGCCAAGGTCCGTGTAGATCACCCCGGCCCCGTTGCACGTCGGGCAGGCGCCTTCCGAGTTCGAACTGAAGAGCGCAGGCTTCACTCCATTCGCCTTCGCGAACGCCTTCCGAATGGGGTCGAGTAATCCCGTGTACGTTGCCGGATTGCTGCGACGAGACCCGCGAATGCCGCTCTGATCGATGACTAAGACGCCATCCCTTCCCGCTACAGAGCCGTGGATCAGCGAACTCTTGCCCGAGCCGGCAACGCCGGTCACGACCACGAGCACCCCCAGCGGGATGTCGACGTCGACCTCCCGGAGATTGTGTTCGGAGGCCCCGCGCACCTCAAGAGCGCCCGACGACGACCGCACCGACTTCTTCAAGGCCGCTCGGTCGTCGAGATGGCGGCCGGTTATCGTCTCGCTTGCACGCAAGCCTTCGACTGTACCTTCAAAGCAGACAGTCCCACCGTTGGCGCCGGCCCCCGGCCCGAGATCGACGACGTGGTCGGCGATGGCGATGGCCTCCGGCTTGTGCTCGACGACGAGCACCGTATTGCCTTTGTCACGCAATTGCAGCAAGAGCCGGTTCATCCGCTGGATGTCGTGGGGGTGGAGGCCGATGGTCGGCTCGTCGAACACGTATGTGATGTCCGTCAGGGAAGATCCGAGGTGCCGGATCATCTTGGTGCGCTGTGCCTCTCCCCCAGAGAGCGTGCCGGTCGGCCGATCAAGCGAGAGGTAGCCGAGCCCGATCTCCGCGAACGAGTCCAAGAGGTGCTGCAGCCCCTGGACAAGGGGTGCCACAGACGGCTCCTCGAACCCGCGCACCCACTCCGCGAGATCGGTGATCTGCATGGAGCAGAGATCCGCGATGTTCTTCCCTTTGATCTTCGAGGAGAGGGCTTCCTTGCTGAGGCGTGTACCACCGCACTCGGGGCAGGTCATGAAGGTGATCGCCCTATCCACGAAGGCCCGAATATGCGGCTGCATCGCCTCAGGATCCTTCGAGAGCATCGACTTCTGGATCTTGGGAATGAGTCCCTCGTATGTGAGGTTGATTCCTTCGACCTTGATCTTGGTCGGCTCCTTGTAGAGCAGATCGTGCAGCTCGCGCTTACTGAATTTCCCTATCGGCTTGTCCATATCGAAGAAGCCGCTGCCGCTGAAAATCCGACCGTACCACCCGTCCATGGAATAGCCGGGGATAGTGAGGGCACCCCCGCTCAGGGACTTGTCGGGATCGTACAGTGCCGCCAGATCGAAATCGGTGACGGAACCCGTGCCCTCGCATCTGGGGCACATCCCACCGAGACGGTGGAAAGTCGCCTTCTCGGTTTTCGTCTTGCCCTCACCCCTCTCGACCGTGATGGCGCCGCTGGCCCTCACTGAAGGAACGTTGAAAGAGTAGGCGTTGGGCGATCCGATGTGGGGGTCTCCGAGTCGGCTGTAAAGGATCCGGAGCATTGCATTTGCATCCGTGGCAGTGCCTACGGTCGATCGCGGGTTCGACCCCATCGGCTCCTGGTCCACAATGATTGCGGTCGTCAATCCTTCGAGGACGTCGACGTCGGGCCGGGACAATGAGGGCATGAAGCCCTGCACAAACGCACTGTAGGTCTCGTTGATCATCCGCTGCGACTCAGCAGCAATGGTCGCAAACACCAGAGAGCTCTTGCCTGACCCGGACACCCCCGTGAAGACGGTCATCCGTCGCTTCGGAATCTCGACGCTCACGTCCTTGAGGTTGTTCTCACGTGCACCGTGAACCCGGATCAAATCGTGGCTGTCCGCGACCGGAAGTCCGGACGAGTGCTCTGCGGTCCGCATGGCCAAGCTCATCGTGTCTCCATTTCCAGAAGGGCTCACGGGGCCAGTCTAGGCGGGCACAGTGGGCGAGGCTTCTCGGATCCTGATCAGTTGATGAAGGCCGCTATTCGTCCACACGGTACACGTGGAAGCTACTTTCGCTCGCAAAATGGTCCTCAAAAACTCCGGTGCTGCTCACTGGAATGCTCCGGCCCTCGTCGATCACCTGGACGCTGCGTCCCGTTACGCCTGAAGGCAGCGTGAACGTACGGTGACCCGCTGGCGCCGCTCCATCAGTCATCGCGAAGATGTAGACGGAACCGTTGTACGTCTTCAGCATCGTTTGAAGCCCCGACCCGAAGGTGTAGGCGTACGACTGGGTGTTCAGCACAGGCGCCAACTCCTTGATGAGGGAATCGATCTTCTTCACTGCGGCCACCTGCGCATCCGCGCAGAAGTCCGGCAGGACTTGGGACTGGCGGAAGATGCTTCCCCCTTGGCACGGACCGCTCAAACTCTGGTTGAAGTAGACGACTCCGCGTGCTTCGTTGATGAGCGAACTCATGACTGCCCCTTCAAGCTGGTCAGGGGTGATATTTGCCGTGAACGCCTGGTCGCCCGGTCCGCCGTT
Organism: Sinomonas humi; assembly: GCF_000802235.1. GTDB lineage: Bacteria > Actinomycetota > Actinomycetes > Actinomycetales > Micrococcaceae > Sinomonas > Sinomonas humi. The sequence goes on along the minus strand of NZ_JTDL01000153.1, from coordinate 60,549 downwards.
GAGATTTTCAACGAATTGCCAGAGAGGTTGGAGCTTGCCATCGATCGCGTCGCGTTGCCGGAGCATCCGCACGGTCTTTCCATAGCTCGCCGCTGTCCTGCACTGCGACTGCGGAATAGGTATCAGATAGTTCTCGCGGTATGGCACCGAGCTGCAGAACGGAACCGTGTACCAATACATGTCCACAGATACGACGTCCGTGAAATCGTTGATGTAGGCATTTGCATCAGAGGCAGCCATGTCATTGGTGAGGACAGACTGAGTGTAGTTCGTGTAAGCAAAGCGTCCGTCGGCCTTCGCTTGATCCGCTAGCTGCTGTAGATGTACCCTCCCCTGCTCAGGCGTGTATCGTCCGTCGACTTCATCATCGAGGAACTCCCCCACCCAATTCTTGCTCGCACGTGTAAAGCTATCGTTGAGGGGCGGCCCGATCCAGTACATTCCGTTGTCGGAAAAGAGGCTATACGGCGTTGCGGCATCCATTCCAATGTACGTATTGATTCCGAGCGATTTGTCGTATTGGGCCTCGGAATCGGAGCTGATTCCGTTGTACCAAGCCACAATAGGAAAAAAGGAGGGATCGTCCCATCCCGCCGCCGCGGAGGCCGGGAAGTTCCTCCAGTATCCCGGGCCGCCTTCCCAAGGAATTCGAGGAAGGTCCAAAAGGTTGGGCCGGCCCTGCGCAACACCTGTGTCAGCCACCAGCCCGCTCGCCGGAAGGAGGGCAATGAGTGCTATCCAGGCGCACATGAAGAGGGATCTGAAGCGGCGTGTATCTCGGCGTCCCCTAAGGCCCGTAACCCTCTGACGGTTCCACTGCTGTGCGGACACAGCAGCACTCTAGGGTCGCCCAGCTCGAAACAACAGCACCTGTGGACCCTGATCCTCAAGGCAACTCTGGCAAGGCTGCGGCATCGTGTGCGAGGTACGGATATGGTCGGGGAAGGGACCGACCAGACGTGAGAGGAATGAACCATGTCGGAGGTGGATCAGCTCCGTGTCGGCGTTGTAGGAGCCGGCTGGCGCGGCCAATACTTCATCAAGCTCATTTCGCATTTCCCCGAGCTCATGGAATGCGTCGGAGTTGTCTCCCGGCGGGATTCCGTTCGGCGGGAGCTAGCCGAACGATGGCAAGTACCGGTTTTCGCCAATATCGCCGAGCTCTTGAGCGCCCGAAGTCCGCACTTCGTCATTACGAGCGTGAGTTGGGAGGCGAACCCCGGGTTGGTCGAAGAACTTGTGGACCGAGGCGTGCCGGTCCTCTCCGAAACTCCCCCGGCTCCCGATCTGTTGCGACTACGCGAACTCTGGCAACGAGTAGGCTCTTCCGAACTTGTTCAGGTCGCGGAGCAATACGCACTTATGCCCACGCACGCCGCACGGCTCGCCGCCGTCAGGCAGGGTCTCATCGGGGAGATCAGCTCGGTGCAAGTCTCATCAACGCACCTGTATCACGCTGCCAGCCTCATCCGCCGCTATTTGGGAGTGGGCTTCGAGCTGGTGGCGGTAAGCGCCCGTCGATTCAAGGGCGCACTCATTGACCCGAGCAACAGGTCGGGTTGGACTCACGATCCAGTTCCCAAGCAGGCGACGACGACAATCGCGACCCTCGAGTTCGACGGCGGGCGCAGCGCTGTGTATGACTTCACCGACAACCAATCGCGGAATCACCTCCGGTCGCGGCGCCTGCTTGTGCGAGGCAGCGTCGGCGAGATCAATGATGACAGGGTGGTCCGGCTCGTGGATGCAGAGACGATCCTCAAATCATCAATCGTGCGGCACCAGACCGGCTACGAACTCGATCACGAAGGTTTCGATACGGCGCATCTGAGCCTCGACGGCACGGCCCTCTGGCGCAACCCGTTCTTGGGCCAGAGGTTCAACGACGAAGACATCGCCATGTCAGCCACGCTCCTGGCAATGGCCGAGTGGGTTCGGGGCGAGGGAGCGCCACCGTATCCCCTCGCCGAAGCGGCGCAGGACCACCTGATCGGATTGGCCATCGAGCAGGCGGCTGACGAGCAGAGACTCGTCACCACATCCCAAGAAGCTTGGCGCCGCTGAGCAGCCCCGACGGGGGCTGCTCAGCGGCGGATGGCTGCCCGCACTCCTAGGTATTCACCACGGACGACGTTGCGAGGACCTTACCTTGGGAATCCAGCGCCTGTACCGCCAGATGCGGCGCTGCAGCCACAGCAACCGAGGTCTCGAAGCCCGTCTTCTTGACGACCGCGGCTTCCTTGAGGGATGAGGGGTCACTTCCCGTGAGGAAACGCCAGCTTGCAATTTCGGTGGCGCCATTCCAGCTCGCGTAGGCCTGCATCGTCGAACCGTTGCCTTGGACGGCGACGACGTCCGGCAAGGTTGTGGGCGTGGCCGTCCAGAGGGAGCGGTAGACGCGATATGACCCGGAGCCGATGTTGGTCGCTTCAAACACGGGGGTCCCGTTGGCGGTGAACTCCGTCGCCGCGGGATCCGATCCCCAACCCACCATGTAGTTGCCGTTCTCGAGGAACTGCACATTGCCCATGGCGTTGCCCCTGTGGCCACCACGTGCCAGCTGAAGCTTGACCGAAGCGGTGCGCTTCTGCTCGTCGACGTTGAGGATAAGCCCCCGCGACGTTCCGGTCGTGCCGTCTTTGTAATGGTTGTCGAACATGCTGATGACACCGTTTGCGCGCTGACGAACGTCATGCTGCCATGCGAAGACCGCGTCGGCGGGAAGCGTGAAGTCGCTCCGCTTGCCACCCATGCGCCACTGAATCGTTCCGGTCGAATCAATGTGGTAGATCGTGTGCGTGTGCCGGAAGGAGACGAGGTAGCCATCCGTGCGCAGAGAGACTGCGTTGACGTGATAGGGATCGAACGCCTTTGCGGCCGTCGAACCATCCGCCGTCGGGTCGTCTGTCGTCTTCACATAGGACTCATCCAGCCCGACGTAGTCGGATGCCTTCCAGTCGAACAGCAGATTGCCCGTGGCGATGTCGACTTCCTGCACGTGGCAGTCGTACATGTAGCCGTTCAGCTGTCCGCCGGCAGGCGTGAGATCGAACTGGATAGTGGGATACGAGGTCAAGAGCGCCGTGCCCTTGGGGGTGACCGTGAACTCGTGGAGGTCGGCTTTGAGTCCGTCGCCCGCTTTCACCTCTGCGATCGTCTGGTAGGAGGTGTCCTTGATGATGCCGGACCCTTCACCGTGGCCCCCCATGCCTTGCCCGCTCCAGTACGTGAGAACGGGTTTGCCCTGGTACGTCTGGACACGGAGGTCGGTGACTCCTGCGCCCGTCGGTTCCATCCAGACTGGGCGGCCCTGATTGTCCATGATGAGCCCGTTCGAGCCGTGGCCCATTGGCCCGGCGAAGATGAGACCGGGAGCGGTCGCACCAGATGACCACACATCGACGTGCGGGGTCGTGAGCTTCGTGCTTACGAATGTGCGGTCAGGAGGCGCCGTGGCCCCTGCCGTCGCGGATGGAGCCGGAGTCGCCGCGGAGGCGCTGGGCGGCAACGGGAAGATGCTCGAGCGGGCGACGGTTGCTCCGGCGGCTGCGCCGAAAACCGCCAATCCCGCCCCTTGAATGAAATGACGACGACTGACCCTGACCATGCTTGTCATCGTACGAAGGGACCCTGTGGCGGCGGGAGTCCCAACCTGTAGTTTTACTGAGAGCGTGCCGAGCGCCGCGTGTGCCAGGTAAGAGAAAGGCACCCGGAAGAGCCATATGCTGTTGATATGACCGTTCGAGACTGGGAACTGAGACACTACCGCCTCATGGCCGCGCTCGCTGCAGGAGGGAGCATCGGCGCAGCTGCGAGGGAAACCGGCATGGCGCAGCCGAATGCCTCGCGGTTGCTCGAGCACATGGAGCGTTCGGCGGGTTTCGCCCTCGCGCGTCGCACGCCGCGCGGCACCCAGCTCACCGACCGAGGGAGAGTCGTCGCGGGCCTAGCGGCGGATGTCCTCGAGGCTGCCGAGAGCGTGGTCCGCGCCGTCGACGCCCTTGAACGAGCCCGAGGGGCCCTGCACGTGTGCGCAAGCATGACGGTTGCCGAACACCTCATGCCGCAGTGGCTCGCCTGCGCGCAACAACGCCTGCCCGACGTAAGCGTCACGCTCGACGTCGGGAACTCCGACGAGGTTTTCGAGCGGCTCCGCTCTGGTGCGGCAGAGCTGGGCTTTGTCGAGGGGCCGACCGTCCAGACCGGCTTCCGCTATCTCGATGTCGCGCCGGACGAACTCGTGGTGGTCGTACGCCCAGATCACCCTTGGGCGAAGGCCGGCTCGGTGGTGCCCGAGGAGGTGGCAGCTGCGGGACTCGTGGTGCGCGAGCCTGGTTCGGGGACGCGCCAGACGACCGACCGTGCCCTTGCACCCTACGAACCCGGGCCCCGCTTCGAAGTCGGCAGCAATGCGGCGCTCGCGGCGAGCGTCGCTGCTGGCCTCGGGCCTGGGGTCATGAGCCGTCTCGCTGTCCAGGTCCCGCTTCGCAGTGGCCGACTCGTCGAGGTGCCAACGCCGGGGCTCAAGCTGAGGCGCATGCTGAGGGCGGTGTGGTCCGCGGCCATGCCCCTGCCGCGCTCCGGGGAGGAATTCCTGAGGCTCGTGGGCGCCTAGGCTTGGCACCATGAGCCCCGCACCCGAAAGCCGCTGGACCGCGTCGCGTCTGGCGGAGGCCGCAGCCGAGATCGTCGCCGGCCCCGAGCTTCCGTCGATAGTCCAAGCCGGCCACCCTGTCCTGCGCACACAGGCGCTCCCGTTCGACGGCCAACTCGACGACGCGCTCCTGAACGCCCTCATCGAGGTCATGCGGCGCACAATGCATGCTGCCCCGGGCGTGGGGCTCGCCGCCCCACAGATTGGCCTTCCGCTTAGGCTCGCCGTCATCGAGGACATGTGGGCCACGGATGAGGACCTCGTTCGAGCGCGCGATCGTGCTCCCCTGCCGTTCTTCGCCGTTCTGAACCCGCGCTACGCAGCGCTCGACGACGAACATGTCGCGTTCTATGAGGGGTGCCTATCCGTACGCGGCTACACCGCCGTCGTCCGCCGTCCAGCGCGCATCGAAGCACGCTGGACAGCGCCGACCGGCGCTGCCCGCAGAGCGGAATTCTCGGGGTGGCAGGCTCGAATTCTCCAGCACGAGACCGACCATCTCGCGGGGACCCTCTACCTCGACAAAGCTGAGCCGAGGTCACTCTGCACGAACGAGGAATACGCCGGGCGCTGGGCGGATCCAACCCCAGAGGCCGCCGCCCGAGAGCTGGGCTTCTAGGCACTCACGGCTTGGTCCGCAACCGGCTCGGCGTTCTCGAGAGCCTCACGCGGGTTGGCCGCCGTCGGCAGGTACCGTCCCCACCATCGGAGGATGTGCTCGAAACGCTCTCGGCGGTGATGCGGGGTCCCCGAACGTGAAAGCTCGTGGTTCTCGCCGGGGAACACGAGCAGTCCCGTCTCGACACCGCGGAGCTTGAGCGCAGCGTAGTAGCGCTGCGCCTGCTCGATCGGGCACCGCCAATCCTCCTCGGAGTGCACCACGAGGCAAGGCGTCTCCACCTGCCCGACGAATGCCATAGGGCTCTGGGCAGCCATTTGCCCCGGGTCCCAGCCCGTATATTCGCCCGGGAAGAACCAGCCGATATCGGATGAGCCGACGAAGCTCACGGGGTCCAGGAATCCTCGCTCGACGATGGCGGCTTGGAAGCGATGGTCGTGGGCGATGGTCCAGGCCGTGAGGTATCCGCCGTAGGATCCGCCGAGGATCCCGAGGCGATCGGGGTCGAGGGCTGGGAACGACTCGAGCGCGGACCCGAGGAACCCGAGGACGTCTTGGTAGTCCACGGTGCCCATGCGCCCCTTGATGGCTCGGCCGTGGGTCTCGCCGTATCCCGCGGAGCCGCGGGGGTTGCACATGACGACTGCGTAACCCGCCGAGGCGTAGACCTGAGCCTCGTCGAACCACGCCCCGGTGTATTGGGCAAACGGACCGCCGTGGATCATGAGCAGCACAGGATGCGGTCCCTCGCCCTCGGGCTCCACGATCCAGCCATGCACGGGAGTACCATCAGCGCTCTCGCCCGTGAACTCCCGCGGAGGGAGCGGCTGGGTCTCCTCGCGGAGCCTGAAGGCGAAGTCAGTCACCCGCTCGACCGTCCCCTCCCGCACGAGGCCCACTTCCCCTGGAGACATCGCATCGGCGAAAGCGACGACGACGGCGCCGCGCGCCGCATCGACGCCAGTCACGACGGCGTCTCCGCCAGTAAGGAGGGAACGCTCACCGTCGGCCCGGAAACCGACGAGCCGCACGGTACCCCGGTGGCGTCCCAGCACGAGCGCCTGGCCGTCGGAGCGAACACGCAGGGCGCTCGGCGCTTCGCCGAAGTCGTCCTCATCAGCATCGCTCAACCGCACAGTCCTGCCGTCGTCTAATGAATGCCAGAACAGGTGGGTGCTCCGCCCCACGAAATCAGTGCCCGAGTCCCCGAGGGAGGATGCAAGCACGAACAGGCCCGAACCGTCGGGGGCTTCTCGGACCGCTTGCACAGACGCCGCCTCAGTGTTCGCGAGGCCGACGACGGTGCTCTCCCCCGTGGCAACGGACGTACGCACCACCTGGGACCCGAGTGTGTCGACTTTCGCGGGGTCCAATTGCGAGACGGTGTAGATGAATTCGCCATCGGCGCTGAACGAGGCGCCTTCGTGATCCAGACCGCGGGAGGTCAGCTGCCGAGCATGGGGCAGCCCGCTCGTTGCGCCGTCGTCGGACTCGGACTCAGCTGCCACGGCGCGACCTCGCGGAGGGACGAAAGGTTCATCACTGAGGTCAGGGACGTTCACTACGAAGATCTGGGAGCGCTGGTCGCCCGTGTAGCCTCGCCCGTTCAATCGGTAGTTGAGATCCGTGACGAGGCGCGGATCCTCTGCGGCGGGCCCAACGCCGTCGACGCTTCCATAGCGACCCGCATCCGGGTCCCTCGAGAGGAATGCGATCCGCCGGGAATCGGGCGACCAGGAGAAGGATTCCACTCCGAGCAGTCTGTCCGTGAGTGCGCGGGGCTCCCCGCCCCCCGCTTCGACGACGAAGAGCTGCGGCCGTCCGGCCGGGGCTGCCCGCAAGAAGGCGAGGCTGTGACCATCCGGGGAATACTGGGGAGCTGTGTCCCGGAAGCCGCGCGTCAGCCGACGTGGGGAGCCGCCGTCCAACGGGACCTCCCAGATCTGGCCCACCGAGGAGTCAGCTCTGAAGTCGGGGCGGGTGGCGCCAACGGCGCAACGCGTTCCAGAGGGATGGATGGTCGGGGCGGACAGGGTCACGATGGCATCGAGCTGGCTGGGCTTCACGCGGTGAAGCCTAGTCCCGACCACCGCCGCTAGCATGGAGGCCGTGCCCCTCGCCGCCCAAGAGCTCCTTCGCTGTCCGGTGTGCGCTGGCGCTTGGCTGGCCTCCGCCCCAACTGACCGCTCCCTCGTCTGCACCTCGGGCCATCGGTTCGACGCGGCCCGGCAGGGGTACGTGAACTTCCTGACTGGCAGGGGTACCCGATTTCGGCCCGACACGGCCGAGATGGTGGCTGCACGCGAGCGCTTCCTCGCCGCCGGCTACTACGCGCCGATAGCCGAAGCGCTTGCCGATGCTGCGGCCCCAGCGCTTACGGACGACGACGAGCGGGCCGGCGCCGTGCTCGACGCTGGCGCGGGCACGGGCTACTACCTCGCGGTGTTGCTCTCCCGCGTTCCCGGTTCGCACGCCGTCGCTCTCGATCTCTCCCGCCATGCGCTCGGTCGAGCAGCGAAGCTGCCGGGCACGGCGGCCGTCGTATGGGACCTCTGGCGCCCCCTCCCGTTGCCGGACGGGGTCGTGGATGCAGTCATCGATGTCTTCGCGCCGCGGAACTTCCCCGAGTTCGCGCGGGTCCTACGGCGCGGCGGTCTCGCCTGCGTGGTGACGCCGGAACCGGACCACCTCGCAGCGCTCCGCAGCATCCTCCCGATGCTCGACGTCCCAGCGGGGAAGGTCGACGACGTCGAGCGTGCCGCAGCTGCCCACTTCGACAGGGTCGAGGTTCGCGGGGTCCGCTTCGGCCTGGAACTCGATCCGCAAGCCGCAGTCGACCTCGCTCTTATGGGGCCGGCGGGGCATCACGTCGCGCGCGCGGACCTCCTCGCCCGCCTTCCCGACGGTCCGCTTCAGGCCGAGGGAGCGGTCCAAGTCACCGTGCTCCGTCGACGCTGAGCGGGACATTCTGCGGTGTGGACCGCGCTTGGATTGCCGTGGCGAATATGTTATTCGCAAGGCCCTCTCCGTGGTGTTCTGCTGGGCTAGGGTAGTGGAAGGAGCGGGGGGACGGAGGGTTCGGTGGACTGGATCGCGCACAACGCATGGATGCTCTGGCTCGTCCTGGCCCTCGTTCTGGGCGGGATCGAGATGATCAGCCTCAGCCTCGTCTTCGCGATGCTCGGCGGGGGCGCCCTCGCGGCTTTCGTGGCCGCTATTCTCGGCGGCCCCACCTGGCTTCAGGGGCTTGTCTTCGCGGCCGTGTCAGTCGGCATGATTGCGTTCGTCCGCCCCGTTGCCATGCGGCACATGCGGCCGGGCATCGAAGATATCAGGACCAACGTCGACCGCCTCGTCGGCTCCCGCGCGACGGTGATGGAGGCAGTCGACAGCAGCAAGGGCCTCGTCAAGATCGGCGGGGACGTATGGACGGCCCGAGCCGAGCGGGGCGAGTTCCTGCCCGGCGATGTCGTTCAAGTCGTCGCAATCGAAGGGGCCACCGCCGTCGTCGCGCCGGGCGGCGAGACCTCACCTTACAGAAGCTGACAGCCTCTCCCGGGCCGCAGCCGACCACCGCAAAGGGGACACCATGGATGCCGGAGGAATTCTTCTTCTCGTCGTCGTCATCGCGCTCATCCTGTTCGTCGCAACCGTCATCGGCCGTTCGGTCCGGATCATCCCGCAGGCGCGCGCCGGCGTCGTCGAACGCCTCGGCAAGTACCAGCGCACGCTCCTCCCGGGGCTCACACTGCTCATCCCGTTCGTCGATAGGCTCCTGCCGCTTCTCGACCTCCGCGAGCAGGTTGTCTCCTTCCCGCCCCAGCCAGTCATCACGTCCGACAACCTCGTGGTATCGATCGACACAGTGGTGTACTTCCAGGTGACCGATGCCCGGGCGGCGACCTACGAGATCGCCAACTACATCCAAGCCGTCGAGCAGCTCACCATCACGACCCTTCGCAATGTCGTCGGTGGACTCAACCTCGAGGAAGCCCTCACCTCCCGTGACCAGATCAATGGCCAGCTTCGAGGAGTCCTGGACGAGGCCACCGGTCGATGGGGCCTGCGCGTCTCCCGCGTCGAACTCAAGGCGATTGAACCCCCGCACTCCATTCAGGACTCGATGGAGAAGCAGATGCGTGCCGAGCGCGACCGCCGCGCCCTGATCCTTACGGCCGAAGGCACAAAGCAGTCTGCGATCCTCACTGCTGAGGGCGAGCGGCAGGCGCAGATCCTCAAGGCCGAGGGCCAGGCGAAGGCGGCGGTCCTCAAGGCGGACGGTGAGTCCCAAGCCATCCAGAAGGTGTTCGAAGCGATCCACCTCGGAGACCCAGACCCGAAGCTTCTCGCCTATCAATACCTCCAAACCCTCCCAAAGATCGCCGATGGCAACTCGAACAAGCTCTGGATCATCCCGAGTGAGGTAGGTGACGCGCTTAAGGGCATTGGCGGCGTCCTCGGCAACATGGGTCAGGCCTCCCCTGGGGCCCAAACCGACCAGCCAAGTGGCTCCGGCGAAACCACGGGCGGCGCAGCCCCTCAAAGATCAGCCACCAAGAGTCGCGGACTCGAGGAGGACGCGAGGGCCTTCGAGGAGGAAGCAGCGCGGCGCTCGGAGCTGGACGCGGAGGCGGAGCGCATCCTGCAGCACCACGCCGGCGTGGCTGGCCTGAACATCCCTGACGCCGATATTCCGGACGCGGATGTCCCCGAGGCGGACATTTCAGACGCAGAAGCCCCAGGAGACGACTCGCACCGGCCCTGAAAGCCCGCAGCCCCGCCACTCAGTCCTATAATGGATAGTCCGCCCGGGAACATGTGGGGGTCTGCGGGCGTTGAGACTTGAGTCGGTTCGACGGCCCGAACCGAAGAACGCGAGGGAGAAAATATGAGCGACCGCAGCCTGCGCGGCATGCGTCTGGGTGCACAGTCCATGGAGAGCGAAGCCGGTGTCGAGCCGGCCCCTCGCCAGCGCGTCGAGTACCGCTGCGAGGACGGCGAGCAGGTCTTCGTCACATTCTCTTCGGAGGCAGAGATCCCTCCCGTCTGGATGTCCAAGACGGGGAAGGAAGCCTACCTCGTCGACGGTGAGCGCCCCTCCGAGAACTCCGAGAAGGCTGTCCGAACGCACTGGGACATGCTCTTGGAACGTCGTAGCATCCCCGAACTCGAGCAGATCCTCCAAGACCGCCTCACACTGCTTCGAGAGAAGCGCGGCGAGCGCGTCTGACGCGGGGACAAAGCCAAAGGGCGGGAACCGTTGGTTCCCGCCCTTTTTCTGTGCCCACTCGCGTTCCGGCAATTGCGCGCGTTCCGGCAGTCGCGCCTAGTGAAGCACCAAGCTCTTCGAAGGCTATCGCTGCCGGCGGTGCGTGACCCTCTTCCATCGGTCTGAGAGACCCCACTTCGTGACGTTGAGCATCGCCTCGACCACGATGTTGCCGCTCATCTTGGAAGCACCGAGCTCACGCTCGACGAACGTGACGGGCACTTCCGCGACCTTGAGCCCCATCCTCGCTACGCGCCAAGCAAGGTCCACCTGGAAGCCGTAGCCAACCGATTCCACGGCGTCGAGGTCGAGCTTCTCGAGGGTCGTGCGACGGAACGCGCGGTAACCCGCAGTCATGTCCTTGATCTTGAGGCCGAGCATCAGGCGGGCGTAGGTGCTGCCGGTGCGCGAAATGGCCTGCCGGTAGACCGGCCAGTTGACGACTGTTCCGCCCCGCACCCAGCGAGAGCCGATTACGAGATCCGCGCCCTGTTCAACGGCCTCCAGGAGGCGCGGCAACTGCTCGGGCTGATGTGACCCGTCGGCGTCCATCTCGACCACGACGTCGTAGTCCCGCTCTAGCGCCCACTTGAAACCCGCAATGTAGGCGGCTCCGAGGCCTTCCTTGCCCTTGCGGTGCATGACATGGACCTGCGGATCTTCGGCTGCGATGCGGTCTGCGAGCTCACCCGTACCGTCAGGGCTGTTGTCGTCTGCCACCAGGACATCGGACGCGGGAACGGCAGAGCGCAGGCGGCCAAGTGTCTTGGGGAGGGACTCGAGCTCGTTGTACGTCGGGATGATCGTCAAAATGCGCACGCAGGAGTCCCTTTCGAGGCTGGTTAACGGGTCCGTGCCCCCGCGCGAGGGCACAGTCGACCATTATATCCAGCTCGTCGGCAGGCCCACGCGCCTTCGGGCCAGTCGCGGGGCTGGCAGCTGGTCAGTCCCCCGACTGTTTTCTACTGACACGTGGGCCTGCCCCGAGGGCAGTGCCACCGCCCGCGATGGGCAGCGACTGGGCCTTCCGCAAGCGGCGGCCCGATGTCAATCGATCCTACGTGGCCCGTCCGGTGTGTCAACCGTCCCCCCACCTGCGAAGACGGGTGTTTCTCCTGCTCAGGAGCACCTTCCGGGACGTGAAAACGACCCAGAATTTCGTGTCGAGGGCCGCGTTCCCGCTCGGTCTCAGGCCCCGAAACCCTCGGCCCGGTAGAGCTCCTGCCCTCGGTGGACTGTCGCAAGGCACCGCGGAGCGTTCTCGGTGTCGAGAGCGGGAAGGAGCGGCGTCCTCGCGCGAGGATCAGTGCTCCAGGCTTGGACGCGCTCGTCCGCGACCTGGACCATCAGTTCATCGACCTCCCAGACAGCGAAGCTTGCGGGTGCGCCAGGCACCAGCTGGCCCATGAGCGGATCGCGATGTCGGATCGCGCGCCATCCGGCCCTCGTGTGGCCTATGAATGCGGCCCGCGCCGAAATGCGCTCTGATGGGTTCGAGTGACGCAGGCAAGCTGAGATGCTCGCCCACGGGTCAAGCTCACACACGGGGCTGTCGCTCCCGAAGCACACTGGCACCCCGGCTGCAGCAAAGCGGGCGAAGGGGTTCATCCGCGTACTTCGTTCGCCGAGCCGACGCTCGTAGAGGCCTCCTTCCCCGCCCCAGGCAGCGTCGAAAAGCGGCTGCGCGCTTACGGTCACCGCGTAGCCTGCAAGTGCTGAGATCGCGTCGGGAGACGCCATCTCGACGTGCTCGAGCCGGTGTCCGGACGCCCGCACAGCCGAGGAACCTGCGAGTTCGGACGCAAGGGCCAGGCCATCGAGTGCGATCTCAAGGGCGGCGTCGCCGATCACGTGGAAGCCGCCTTGGACCCTCAGCTCCGAGCATGCGGCGAGGTGCCTGCCCACCTGTTCGGCGCTGAGGTACGCGGTTCCGCGTTGGCCCGCTGCGTCGTCATAATCTGCAGAAAGCAGCGCGGTGTGGGACCCAATCGAGCCGTCGATATTCAGATCTCCTGCGAGCCCGAGGACGGGCACGCCGAGCGAGGAAAGGATCTCGCGCGCTTCCTCGGCCGACTGCGCCAGCTGACCCCAGTAGGCGAAGACTTCGGGGAGGCTGGGCTCTTCGGCAGGGTCGCCGTCGGATGCCGCGAGGAGGAGGCGGATGTCCTCAATCCCGCTGATCTGGGGGGCTGCGTGCTCAACGAGGGCAACGTAGCCTCGGGCCGCCGCGTGCTCCCGTGCGGCCCGATGCAGCGCACGGATCTCACGCTCATCGGTGGGGCGAGCCTCAGCCCGCGCGGCCGTCAGGGCGGCTTGGGAAGCTACGACGCCGTTCCACCCGTCGGCCTGGCCCGCGTCGGCGCCGTCGAGGCCAGCAGCCGCGGCAAGCGCCGGCGAGACGAGCGCCGAGTGCACGTCCACGCGGGTCAACAGGACCTTGCGCCCCCCTGCGGCCCGCTCCAGTTCCCCAGCCGTGGGCAGAGCGGGATCGGCCCACTCGGACTCGTCCCAACCATGACCGTGCAGAGTGCCACTGTCGGCCGAGGCAGCCTGTTCGACAGCCTGAAGCAGCTCGGACGCCGAGCGAATGCCGGACAGGTCGAGCGATCGAAGCGCCAGGCCGGTGTCGGAAACATGGACGTGGGAATCGACGAAGCCCGGGGTTACGACGGCCCCGTCTAGGTCCACAGTCCGCATGCTCGAATCGGCAATCGAGGTCGCCGCCTGCTCGGAGCCCACCCAAGCAACCGTGCCGCCGTCGACCAGCATCGCGGAGGCGAGGGGGTCTGCCGTCGAATACACGGAACCGTTGCGGTACAGAGTGAGCTGGTGCCCGGAGGACATGAATGTGCCTTTCGGTTGGTTCGGCAGCGGATGGCGCTGCGGGACGGGAGCTAGTCGGAGACGCCCGAGTACGCGACCACGCCGCGCTTGATGCTCTCGATGGCGGCGTGGCAGATGCGGCGGAGCCGAGGCTCTATCCCCGGTACGTCTGCAAGCTGATCGAGAAGGTCTACGACCTGCTTGACCCAGCGAACGAAATCGCCCGCAGCAAGCTCGGTTCCCGAGAGCACATTCTGCAGGTCGCGCCCGCGCGCCCACTTGTAGATGGGCCACACCAGACCGAAATCGGGTTCTGCTGTGCGGGGAAGCCGATGCTGTTCCTCGACGTCCTCGAGCCGCGACCATTCGCGAACCAGCACATCGACGGCGACATCGAGAGAGATGCTGGGCATCTTCGGCGGAAGTCCAGGCTCGTCGCGCTTCGCCTGGTACACGAGGGTGCTGGCGAGGGCTGCGAGCTCAGCCTCGTCGACGTCGTCGAACGCGCCCGCTCGCAACGCCAGAGCCGTCAGAAGATCCTTGTCCCCGTAGATCCGACGCAGCTTCTGACCCTCGTCGGTGACCCGAACGTCCCCCTCTGCCCGCTCGAGGCAACCGTAGGATTCGAGCACCTCGCAGACCCTGTCGAAGGTCTTGGCGATCGTGTTCGTCCGCCCTCGAATCTGCTCCGCGAGCCGGTCAGTCTCTTTGCGAAGCTTCGTCCATCGGTCCGCCCAGCGGGCGTGTTCCTCCCGCTCGGCACACCCGTGGCATGGATGGGCGCGGAGCTGCCTCCGGAGTTCGACGATGCGTCGCTCCGTGTCCTCGTAGCCTTCCGCGAACGCGAAGTCTCGGCGCGAGCGGCGCTTCCTGCCCGTCTCCGGGCCTTCCGAGCGGGAGCGGTTGACGGCGTGGCGCATGGACGCGGCGAGGTCGCGCCGGTCCTTGGGTCGCTTCGGGTCGAAATGCTTCGGGATGCGGATTCTTGCGATCGGCTCGATCGGCCCTTCAATATCCTGGAAGCCGATCCGCCGGAGGTTGTGGTCGAACGTGAGCACGTGGGGGCGCGGCTCGCGTGCGTTCGTATCCGCCGAAAGGACTACTGCTGAGCCGCCGAGGCGACCATGCGCGATCTCTACCACGTCACCAGGCTGGAGGCGCGCGAGCGAGTCGACGACCATGTTCCGCCGCGCCCGGCCCGCCTCCCGCGACGCATACTTCTCGGCTGCCGTGAGTTCCTCGCGGAGACGCTGATAATCCCTGAAGTCTCCGAGATGGCACGTCATCGCCCTCTCGTAGCCTGCGAGCGACTCCTCGCGCTCCCTCACTTGCCGCGCGAGCCCGACCACCGATCGGTCCGCTTGGAACTGCGCGAAGGAACTCTCGAGGATCTCGCGGGTGCGCCTCCGACCGAACTGGGCCACGAGATTGATGCTCATGTTGTAAGTGGGCCGGAAGCTCGAATTGAGCGGGTAGGTGCGCCGCGAAGCGAGGCCCGCGAGAGCGGCGGGATCCAGCCCAGGGCGCCACTGCACGACCGCGTGGCCTTCGACGTCGATCCCCCGGCGGCCGGCCCGTCCAGTGAGCTGCGTGTACTCCCCCGCCGTGATGTCGACGTGGGCCTCGCCGTTGAACTTCTCGAGCTTCTCAATGAGCACGCTGCGCGCCGGCATATTGATCCCCAGGGCGAGGGTCTCGGTCGCGAAGACGGCTTTCACGAGGCCGACTGCAAACAGCTTCTCGACGACCTCCTTGAAGGCGGGCAGAAGACCCGCATGGTGTGCCGCGACCCCCCTGAGGAGGCCCTCGCGCCAGGACCAGAAGTTGAGGACGCCGAGGTCTGCGGGCGGCAGATCCTTCGCCGCCTCTTCGATGACAGCCGACACCTCGGCCTTCTCGGCCGGTGACGTGAGGTCGAGGCCCGCGTCCACACACTGCTGGACAGCAGCATCACAACCCGCTCGGGAGAAGATGAAATCGATGCAGGGCAGAAGTCCCTGACGCTCGAGTGACTGGATCATCTGCGGGCGGCTCGCCCGGGTCCCCGCAGTCTGCGTGCCCGTTTCGCCACGACCCGCGCCGGCCTTGATCCCCCGCTGGCGTTCGTCCCGCCGGTTCGCTCGGCCGCCGTGCGAGAACCTGGAGCGGTGCTGGGCGTGCACCTCGCGGCGTGCGATCTCGACCAGCTCGGGGTTGACCGCAGTCAAGTCGCGCGGCTCGTCTGAGGAAGCGGGCCCGACGGCCGCTCTCGCCCCTTCCGCTGCATCTCCGACGTGGTCATGGACGTCGGCTAGATCCTCGAAAGACTGCCGTGTGGCGAAGAGATCTACAAGTCGACGGCCGACCATGACATGCTGCCACAGCGGAACAGGGCGGTGCTCGGACACGACGATGTCGGTCTCACCGCGGACGGTATCGAGCCACGCCCCGAATTCCTCCGCGTTCGAAACGGTCGCGCTGAGTGAGACGAGGCGCACGTCCCTCGGAAGGTGGATGATGACCTCTTCCCAGACAGCGCCTCGGAAGCGGTCTGCGAGGTAGTGGACTTCGTCCATCACCACGTAGCCGAGGCCGTCGAGCGTCGACGATCCGGCATACAGCATGTTGCGCAGGACCTCAGTCGTCATGACGACGACGGGCGCCTCGCCGTTGACGGTCACGTCACCTGTCAGGAGCCCAACCCGGTCCTGCCCGTAGGCTTCGGCGAGCTCGGTGTACTTCTGATTCGAAAGCGCCTTGATCGGAGTCGTGTAGAAGGCCTTGAGACCCTTGCGTAGCGCGAGATGAACAGCGAATTCGCCCACTACGGTCTTGCCTGCGCCAGTCGGAGCCGCGACGAGGACTCCCCTGCCAGCCTCGAGGGCGCGGCAGGCCTCACGCTGGAAGGGATCGAGAGGGAACGGTAGCTCCGCCGAAAACGCCCCTAGCTCGGTCTTTGCGAAGGCCCGGCGTTCTGCGTCGAGTGCGAAACGCTCGGCCGGGGTCAGGTTCTCGGGGGCGGTGGACATAGGTCCAGCCTAGAACTTGTCGAGGTCCTCGCGTGACGTAGGGGTATCAGCGATGGCCTCGGTCTCCTGCATGGCCTTGATCTGGCGGCGGGCTTTCCTCTTGTCCTGGAGGAGACAGAGACCGATCGCGGCGAAGAACAGCGCGAGCAGTGGGACAGCGAGCATGAACATCGAGATGGCGTCGGCCCCGGGGGCAGCGACTGCAGCCAATACGAATACGAGCAGCACCGTGATGCGCCACGCCTTGAGAATGACCCGCCCCGGGAGAACGCCAGCCGTGTTGAGGCCGACCAAGACAACGGGCACCAGGAACGCAAGACCCAGGAAGAGGACCATGTGGGTCACGAAGTCGATGTACTCGCGCCCGTCGATGAGGTTGGAGAACCCCGATGGCGTGAACTGCGTGAGTGCACGTACCACGTTCGGGGTCACGATCCAGCCGATCCAGACGCCTGCGAGGAACAGCGGAACCGCAGCGCCCATGTAGCCGAGCGTGTAGCGCCGCTCCTTGACCGTCAGCCCGGGCATGACGAAGGCCCAGATCTGATAGATCCAGATCGGGCTCGAAATCACCAGGCCGATCTGAATGGCAAGCTGCAGCTTGAAGTCGAACGGCGAGCCGACGGTGGAGAAGTTGACCCCGGAGATCCCGCCGGTCCGCTGGGCGATATCGCGGACCGGCTGCTGAAGCGCCTCAAGAATTGGGTCGTAGAGGAACCAGCCGATAACGGCACCGACGAGCACACCTGCGGCTGACTTGATGAGGCGGTTCTTGAGCTCCCGAAGGTGCTCCATGAGGGGCATTCGGCCTTCAGGATTGGCCTTCCGCCCCTTGGGCGCGGCCACGCTCAGGCGCGCTGGGACGGGCCGGCGGTACCGCCGTCGCCCTCTTCAGCGCCCTTGGGCGGCATGACCTTGCCCTCCACGGGAGGCTCTCCGGCGTCCGAAGACGAGGTCGAAGCCGAGGAGGTCGACGACGAGGACTGCGATTGGCCCCCCTCGTTCCTCATCTCCTTGACCTCAGAGCGGAGGATCCGCATGGATTGACCCAGGCTCCGCGCCATGGTCGGAAGCTTGGGGCCTGCGAACAGAAGCAGCGCCACAACGATGATGATGACGATAGGCCATGGGCTATCGAAGAGTCGTCCCACTAGAAGTCCTTTCCTTCTCTACCAGTCTAGATGAGTCCTAGGTCACGGAGGGACTGTGCTTGCCCCCGCTGCGTTCGCCGGGCGACTCTCCGCGCGCGTCGTGCCTCACGGCGCTCCGCTTTTCCCTGTTCGTACACGCGGCGCACCTCATCCGGCCGGGCGAACACCGCGCTTCCCGCCAAGGCTTGACCCGTGCCGGGGCGCGCGCCCTCGCCTGCGTCGTTCGTTCGAGGAGGCGAGGAGACCACGTGCCCGAACGACGAACCGGCGTCGCGAAAGACCCGGAGCGCCTTGCGGACGAGCCAGAAGCCACCGACAGCGGCCATCACGGCGCTGCCGGCAAGCAACGCCGCCCACAACAGGATCCAGAACCACCACGGCATGCGAAGAGCCTATCTGCTGCGTGCCGTGCGGAGCGCGCGCGCGAGCCACGCCCGACTCTCCTCGACTGCCTCCTCCGGTCCCTCCAAAGCCACCGAGCCGCCGAACTGGGCAAGGAACCGTGGAAGCCAGTCGAGGCCGGAAACGCGCATCTTCACCCGCCGGCTGCCATCCTCGAGGTCGATTCCGTCCTCGGCAGCGTATTCGTGCTCGATCCATAACGCCTCTGGCGCAAGTCGCAGGACTGCCACGATGTCGGTGTCCCGCGGCTCGAACATCCGTGGCGCTGGGAAGGGGTCGTAGTCTGCAGGGAGCGGTATGGGCGCCGCAGCCTCAAGGCCCACGATGCGGTCCACCCGAAAGACTCGCCGTTCGTCGACCCGATGGCAATAGGCATCGACATACCATCGATCACCGTCCGAACGCAGGCCCAGCGGATTCACAAGGCGCTCGGTGCGCTCGTCCTTCGTGGGGTTCAGGTACTCGAGCCGAAGGGTACTTCCTTCGGCGACCGCCGCGCGTAGTTCGGGAAGAAGCTCGGCGTTGCGCTGCGGTTCGGACTTCAGGTCGATTTCGGGAATCGAGCCCGCGCCCTTCAACGTTGCGGCACTTACCTTTTCCGCCAGGGAACGAATGCTCGGCTGCTCGTCCACAGACGCCATGGGCAAGAGAGTCTGGAGGCCGAGCTGCAACGACAGCGCCTCCTCGATGCTGAGCCGCCGAGGTCGGGCAAGCTCGGGAGCATTTGCCAGGCTCACAACGTCGTCGTCTACCTGTACGTCGATGAGGTCCTGCCATCCGCCGAGGTCCGTCGGACCCGAGAACTGGAGCGCGCCGAGCTCCTGGAGGAGTTCGCGCGGGGTGATCCCATAGCGAGCCGCAGCATCATCCACCCGGACGGGGCCCCGCATGAGGAACGGTACAAGGTCGACGATCCGGCTGAGGCGTTCGTCCGAGCTCGTAGTGCGTCGAGCAGTAGGGCCAGCAGGCACGGGAGGCGCTCCCTGCGTACCGAGGACCGCAAGGGCCCCCTCGAAGCGCCGTACAACGGCATCAGCAAGCTCGTCGGGTGTCTCGACAGCGAGCGCGTCGCCGAAGCCCGCGAGGTAATCAGCGGCGACGCTCAGGTCCTGATAGGTGTACTCCCCCACATCCCAGCCCTCGGGCGCGTCACCTGCAGGGAGCTGAGTCCAGGCCATCCTGAGCTCGAGAGCGCGCCCTTCGGCGATACGGAGACGCGCATGCTGTGCGGGCATCGCCGCGAGCTCCTCGAGCTGTTCGTGGACAGCGCCGGCTCGGGCTGGGTCAAAGGAGTGCTCAGTCCCGACGAGGACGCGTCCCCGGATCCGCGAGAGGCGGAAGACACGGGCGGCACCCCGCGCCACGTCGAAGCCCACGAGATACCACTGTCCGTAGCGCTGTCCCAGACCCCAGGGCTGAACCGACCGCTCCTCCTCGCGCCCCGTGCTGGTCGCGTAGTAGTGGAATCTGATCTCGGCCTGCTTGGAGGCCGCATCGGCGAGGATTGCATAACGAGGATCAGCAATGCGGATGCGTGGCTGCACAAGCGACGGTGGCGAGTCGGGAAGCGCTCCGGCTGCCTCAAGCCGCCGAAGGGCCGCACGGGCCGGCGCCGCAGCAAGGGCGCCCTGACAGGCGAGCCCGGCGAGGGCGAGCAGCGATTGCTCCTGCGGCGTGAATTCGATCTCAGGAAGGCGGAAGAGGCTGGGGTCGATGCGATAGAGCGAGGTCGTCGCCGAGCTGTCCTCGCGTTCGTAGCCTTGGCGTTCGCTGATCTCCGCGCCGAGCGCCCGCAGATCCGCCTTGTCTCTTTCGAACTGTCGCTCGACCGCCTCGCGGTCTCGCTTCCCGCCCGGTGACCACTCGTAGACGTCCCGGAGCAGCCGATCGCGGGAGATCCCCCGTTCCGTGTGAAGGAGGGCGATCAGGAGATTCAGGAGACGTTCGGTCTTCTTCTGGGACACATGTGCAGGCTACCCGGAACACGCGACTGGCCGCGGACGGCGAAATCGTCCGCGGCCAGTGGCGAATCAAGCCTCAGCGGATCCCGACGAGATCCACGACAAAGATGAGGGCTTCGTTGGGCCCGATCGCCCCGCCAGCACCGCGCGAGCCGTAAGCCAGGTCGGAGGGGATCTCGAGCCGGCGACGACCGCCGAGCTTCATCCCCAGAAGCCCCTGGTCCCATCCCTGGATGACCTGTCCCACACCGACCCGGAAGTCGAGCGGCGCCCCCCGGTTCCAGCTTGAGTCGAACTCCTCGCCGCTCGACCATGCGACTCCCACGTAATGAGCTGAGACCGTGTCGCCGGGCGCGACCTCACGCCCATCGCCTTCGATCAGGTCGACGATGTTGAGCTCGCTGGGCACCGGCCCCTCGGGGAACTCGATCTCCGGCTTCTGCCGATCGTACTTGCGCTGTCCGAAGGACATGACTGTTCCTCTCTTTGGGCGGATCTGTGAGCGGAAGGGGCTCGAGCCGGAATCCTACTGGACGCCGAGAATGTCGACGACGAAGACGAGATCGCCCTTCGCCCCGCCTTGGCCTTGATCACCGTAGGCCTGGGCGGCGGGGATGACCAGCAGAACCCGTGATCCGACCGTCTTCCCGGTCAGTCCGTCGGTCCAGCCTTGGATCACCTGGCTCAGCGCGAAGGTAGCGGGTGTGCCCCGATCATAGCTCGAGTCGAACTTGGTGCCGTCCGAGAGGTTGACGCCCACGTAGTTCGCCACGATGGTGTCGCTCGACTGGACGACGGCGCCCTTGCCCTTGATGAGGTCCTGGGAGATGAGCTTGGTGGGCTTCGCGACGCCCTTGACGTCGATCTGCGGGACGCCCTTGGAATCGGTCGTCACCTTGGGGAGTCCCGGAGGAGGCGTAACGGTGTCCCCCTGGGGCCCCGAGAGCGGCGCCGGGACATCCTTGGCGTCCGTGATCTTGAGGATGAGGAGCGTGGTCGTACCGTCGCCGCCCTGCTCTGCGCTAACCGGGGGCGTCGCGTACGCGAGGTAGGAGCCGACCTTGGCGCCGACGAGCGCGTTGTAGAGGGTCGCGTTCTGCTGCTGGAGGCTGCTGTCGACAGGGACCTTTTCCGGCTGGCCCGACGAGAACGTGTCACCGAGGACGCTGCCGTCCGTCCCCTTGAGGGCGAGGACATTGACGACGGCGGACTGGCCCGCCTTCACAGCGGCGCCAGTTCCCTCCTGGACCGTCTTCACAGTAAGGGAAGAGACGGTGAGCGGCTTCGCGAAGTCCACGGTCGGAGCCTTGTCCGTGGTCGTGACCTTGAGCGAGCTGAGGGCGCTCACGTCGCCCGCGTCCTGACTCGTCGCCTGCGTCGTGGGCTGGCCTGACGAGCCTCCGGAACTGCACCCCGCAAGGAGCAGGGCGAGTGGCAGCAAGAGCGCAAAGAGTCGGCGCACTGATCAACTTCCTGTGGGGGTGTCCGCCACGTCCGTGGCGTCGGTCGGGGCCCTCCGGCCCCCTCTAGGGTAACGGCTCTGCCTGTGAGCGCTCGCTCGGCGCTACCCCGCGAAGGGACGGAGCGTATCGAGGAGCTCGTCCACCCGCGGATCCTCGTTTGCGAAGGGGTCTTTGCAGAGGATGGTGTGGTGGGCTCGATCGTTGAGCTTGAGGTGCACCCAATCCACTGTGTAGTCCGCCCCTGCGGCCTGCGCCGCCTGCACGAACCGGCCCCGCAGCCTTGCGCGCGTTGTCTGCGGTGGGGTATCCATCGCCTCCTTGATCGCGGCGTCGTCGATCAGCCGCGCGGCGCCGCCGTGATGCTGCAGGAGGAAGAAGAGTCCGCGCTCGGGGCTGATGTCGTGGTACGTCAGGTCGAGCTGAGCAACGCGTGCAGAATCGAGATCGACGTCGTGGCGGGAGCAGTAGGAGTCGATGAGCTTCTTCTTGATGGCCCAATCCACCTCGGTGTCGATCCGAGACGTGTCGCCCGTTTCTATGGCCGTCAGAGTGCGGTCCCACAGGTCGAGGATGCGGGGCACGTGCGGGGTGTGCGCGCCGTACTCCTGCACGAACTGGGTGACCTTCTCGAGGTAGACCCGCTGCATGTCGATGGCGGTGACCTCCGAGCCGTTGGCGAGACGGACGACGGCGCGGCCCGAGAGGTCATGGGAAATCTCGCGGATGCTGCGGATCGGGTTCTCCATCCGAAGGTCCCGCATGATGACGCCAGACTCGATCATGCGGAGGACGAGATCGACCGTTCCGACCTTCATCATGGTGGTCGTCTCTGCCATGGTCGAGTCACCGACGATGACGTGGAGCCGTCGGAAGTGCTCTGCGTCGGCGTGCGGTTCGTCCCGGGTGTTGATGATGGGTCGGGAACGGGTCGTGGCCGACGAGAGTCCCTCCCAGATGTGATCGGCTCGCTGAGAGAAGGCGTAGATGGGTCCGTGAGGAGTGCGGAGAACCTTGCCCGCCCCGCACAGGAGCTGGCGGGTCACAAGGAATGGGATGAGGATCTCCGCGAGGCGCGAGAACTCGGTGCGCCGCGGAATGAGGTAGTTCTCGTGACTCCCGTAGGAGTTGCCCGCGGTGTCCGTGTTGTTCTTGAACAGGTAGACGCTACCGTCGAAGCCCTCCTCGCGAAGGCGCTTCTGGGCCTCGTCAATAAGGTCGACGAGGATGCGCTCCCCCGCCCTGTCATGCGCCACTAGCTGGGCGACGTCGTCGCATTCGGCCGTTGCGTACTCAGGGTGGGACCCCACATCCAGGTACAGGCGGGAGCCGTTGCCCAGGAACACGTTGGAGGACCGCCCCCAGCTCACGACCTTTCGGAATAGATAGCGGGCGACTTCTTCGGGCGCGAGTGGACGGCCCTGAGGGCTTGAGTAGGCGATGCCGAACTCAGTCTCGACACCGAAGATGCGGCGGTCCACGCGGCTCCTTAGAACTAGTTGCTGGTCCGGGACGAGGTCGGCCTCAGATAGGCACGGCCAGGAGTTCGTCGAGCTCCTCGCCGGCAATCCGCCTGAACGCACGGCGGACGCCGCGCTCGGTCTCGGAGTGGCGATCGAGGACGCCCACTTCGAGGCTCAGCGGAGTCTCGGTGCGATCCTCTCGGAGCGCCTTCGCGGCGAGCTGGATCGCTTCCGTGAACGAAGCCTCGGCGCTCCAGCCCGCAATCACGGACTCGGCCACGCGTTCGGCCGCGCCGCCCATGACGACGAACCGCCGCTCGTCGGCGATCGAGCCGTCGAAGGTGAGCCGGAAGAGATGGTCCGACCCGACGTCGTGCCCCACCTCTGCCACCGTGAGCTCGACCTCGAAAGGCTTCTGCTCGGCAGTGAAGACGGCCCCCAAGCTCTGGGCGTACACGCTCGCAAGGCCTCGTCCCGTCACGTCGACCCGGTCATACGAATAGCCACGGACGTCGGCGTACCGGACACCTGCCTGCCGCAGGCTCTCGAACTCGTTGTACTTGCCCACCGCAGCGAAGGCGATCTTGTCGTAGATCTCCCCGATCTTGTGGAGCGACGGCGAAGGATTCTCCGCGACGAGGGCGATCCCCTCGCGGCAGCTCAGCACGACGACGGAACGGCCGCGTGCGATGCCCTTGCGGGCGAAGTCGGCTCGGTCCTTCATCACCTGCTCGGGCGAGACATAGAACGGCTGGGTCATTTCAGGCCTCCCGTCCGGCGATGCTGCGCTGCTCGAAGATGTCCCCAGCGATCTGGCTCAGCTCATGTTCGGACGCCCGCCTGTGCCCAGCCCGAGTCACCGTGTAGACGACCGGCCACAACTGGCGCAGAGGGTCAGGTCCCCCGGTGGCGGAATCGTCGTCGGCTGCGTCGAAGAGCGACTCGACAGCGATTCGCACGGCGTCCTCCTCTGAAAGCCCCGGTCGCCAGAGCTTCTTGAGCGCGCCGCGTGCGAAGACGGATCCCGAGCCTACCGAATGGTGCTCAGGCTCCTCGTACCGGCCACCTGTGACGTCGTACGAGAAGAGCCGGCCCACGCCTTGTTCCAAGTCGAACCCCGCGAACAACGGGACTACGGCGAGTCCTTGGAGGGCGAGGCCGAGATTCGCGCGGATCATGGCCCCGAGCCTTGTAGCCTTCCCTTCGAGGCTCAGACGCGTCCCCTCGATCTTCTCGTAGTGCTCGAGCTCGACTTGGAAGAGACGGACGATATCGATCGCAAGGCCGGCTGTACCCGCAATCCCGAGCACGGAATAGCGATCGGCCGGAAAGACCTTCTCGATATGCCGGCTCGCGATCATGCTCCCCATCGTCGCTCGGCGGTCGCCGGCCATGACGACGCCGCCAGCGAAGGCGATGGCGACGACGGTCGTGCCGTGCGGCGCGAGATGGGACGCGTCGGTGGGAAGGAGCCT
Source organism: Sinomonas humi (assembly GCF_000802235.1). Lineage (GTDB taxonomy): Bacteria > Actinomycetota > Actinomycetes > Actinomycetales > Micrococcaceae > Sinomonas > Sinomonas humi. The sequence goes on along the minus strand of NZ_JTDL01000153.1, from coordinate 36,264 downwards.
ATTGGAGGGAAGCAGGTCGGGACGGGCTGAAGCAAGGTGCTCGGTGAAGGACGACGTCGACTGGGCGGCGACGCGTTCTGCGAGGAAGTCGTTCATCCTGGGCCTACTGGCCGCCCTTCTGGACGAACCCGCGCACGAACTCCTCGGCGTTGCTCTCAAGCACGCCGTCGATCTCGTCGAGCAGGTCGTCCACACCCTCTGTCGCCTCGGACGCCTGAGGGGCGGCGGGCGCGGGCGCGGGCGTGCCCGGGTCGACGTCCTCGTTCTCGTCCCGTGACTGGCTGCTCTTCTGCTCCTGACCGGCCATGGCCGCCTCCTTGCGTCGAACCCGGCGCCCCTGCGACGGGCTTTGGAACCTATACTGTCACTCTTTCACGGCCGCGACGCGGCCTGCGGAACCTTACGTCTGGTGTTCCCCGAGCAAGGCATCGAGAAAGCCCTGAATGTCCTTGTGCCCCTCGAAGAGCGGCTCCGTGAGAGCCCGCGTTCCGCGGAGCGGTTCGCGGGTTGGAACCCGCTGGAGCCGGTAGCTGCCCGGGGGTGAGAAGACGACGGAGTCCCAGCTTGCGCTCGCGACGTTGGCCGGGAACCTCTGGATGCTCTTGCCGCGGAACCACGCGCGTGTGTCCGACGGCGGGTCGATCGCAGCGCGCGCAATGTCGCGGTCGTCGACGAGGCGCTCGAGGCTTCCTTTCGAGATGAGCCGGTACGCGAGGCCCCGCTCGGGGCGAACATCGGACCACTGAATGTCGATCAGGCCCAGCCGGGCATCGTTCCAGGCGAGACCGTCGCGTGCCCGGTAGCCCTCGAGCACCCTCTGCTTCGCCATCCACTCGATGTAGCCCGACGCGGCGTCCTGATCCGTCTCGAGATCGGTAAGAGCGCGCTCCCAGAGGCGGAGGACTGTCGCCGTGTGCCCGTCTCCGCCATGCTCAGCGGCGACGCCGGCGTCTGCCGCCAGCTTCGCTGCGGCCTCCAGGTACAGCCACTGAACCTCAAGTCCCGTGAGCCGGCGGCCGTCGAGGAGGCGCACCGTCTCGCGGAGGGCGGTGTCGTGGCTCAGCCGATGCATGGCGCCCACGGGCTCGTGCACCTCGATCTCGGGGGCTGCGCCCGCCTCGACAAGACTCAAGACCAGAGCGGTGGTGCCGAATTTCAGGTAGTTCGCAACGTGACTGCAGTTTGCGTCCCCGACGATGACGTGCAGCCGGCGGTACTTGTCGGCAACAGCATGCGGCTCGTCGCGCGTGTTGATGATCGGCCGCCGCATCGTAGTCTCAAGCCCGACCTCGGCCTCGAAGAAGTCCGCCCGCTGGCTTACCTGATAGCCGGGAGTGCGCCCGTCCTGACCCAGGCCGACGCGTCCCGCGCCGCACACGAGCTGACGTGTGACGAAGAACGGAGTGAGCCCGCGGACAAGGTCCGTGAACGGCACAGCGCGCGGCACGAGGTAGTTCTCGTGCGAGCCGTACGATGCGCCTTTGCCATCCGTATTGTTCTTGTAGAGATTGATCGGCCCACGCTCGGAGTCCGAGCTAAGAGCACGGACCGCCGTGAGCACGACCGCATCCCCCGCCGAGTCCCACAGGACGGCATCGAGGGGGTTCGTCACCTCGGGGCTCGAGTACTCCGGATGCGCGTGGTCCACGTAGAGCCTCGCTCCGTTACCGAGCACGAGGTTCATGAGCGCTGGTTCCTGATCCCCGTCGAGCTCGAGCTCGGCCGGACCGTGGGCGAGAGCCACGCCTTCCGCGGTCAGCACCGGCTCCAGATCCGTCAAGAGGTCGGGATGAGCCTGATTGCGCCGTACCGACCAGCCTCTCGCGTCACGCAGCGGAGTTTCGTCGGTGTAGTCCCAACCCGCGCCCGGCGAGGCGTGGAGCCGCTCCCGCGTGAGCTTCGCATAGGCAGCAATGACTTGGGAGGAGAGATACGTTGCGTTGGCACCAGGCGTCGCGGGAGCGTGGATCCCATACTCGGTCTCAGACCCCATGACGCGAAGGGCACCTCCCGCGGGAAGACCCTCGGGACCGTGCTCGGTGCTCGGCATTTCATTCCCCTTCACGGCTGGGGTCACAGGTACTGGCCCGTGCTCTGCGTCGTCTCGATCGTGCGCCCGGGCTCACTTCCACCCTTGCCCTGGATGATCGTGCGGATGTAAGTGATCCGCTCGCCCTTCTTGCCCGAGATCCGCGCCCAGTCGTCTGGATTCGTCGTGTTGGGCATGTCCTCGTGCTCGCGGAACTCATCGGCCACCGCCCTGAGGAGGTGTTCCACCCGGATGCCCTTCGAGCCGGTCGTCAGCAGATCCTTGATGGCAGACTTCTTGGCGCGGTCCACCACGTTCTGGATCACGGCGCCTGAATTGAAGTCCTTGAAGTACAGGATTTCGGTGTCGCCGTTGGCGTAAGTGACCTCGAGGTATTCGTTCGCCTTGTCGGTCGAGTACATGGCCTCGACTGTCCGCTGGATCATCAGGTTCACGGTCGCCGCCCGATCGCCTCCGTGCTCTGCCAGATCCGCAGGGTGGATCGGCAGTTCGCTCGTGAGGTACTTCGAGAAGATGTCGGCGGCCGCCTCCGCGTCCGGGCGCTGGATCTTGATCTTCACGTCGAGACGTCCGGGGCGCAGAATGGCGGGGTCGATCATGTCCTCGCGGTTGGACGCGCCGATCACGATCACGTTGTCGAGTCGCTCGACACCATCGATCTCGCTCAGGAGCTGAGGGACGATCGTCGTCTCGACGTCCGAGGAGACACCCGTTCCGCGCGTCCGGAACAGCGAGTCCATCTCGTCGAAGAACACCACCACCGGGCTTCCATCCGAGGCCTTCTCCCGCGCCCTCGAGAAGATGAGGCGGATGTGCCGCTCGGTCTCGCCGACGTACTTGTCGAGGAGCTCGGGGCCCTTGATGTTGAGGAAATAGCTCTTGACGTCCTGGGTCCCCGCGCGTTCCATCGCCCGCGCCGCGAGCGAGTTCGCCACGGCCTTCGCGATGAGGGTCTTGCCACAGCCTGGAGGGCCGTAGAGCAGGATGCCCTTGGGCGCCTTGAGTCCGTGCTCGCGGTAGAGGCCCGGATGCAGGAACGGGAGTTCGACGGCGTCCCGGATCTGCTCGATCTGGGACGCAAGCCCACCGATGTCGGCGTAGCTGATGTCTGGAACTTCCTCGAGCACGAGGTTCTCGACCTCAGAGCGGGGCACTTTCTCGAGAGCGGTTTGGGTGCGGTTGTCTACGGAGACGGCGTCCCCGACGCGAAGCTGTTCGAGCTGGAGCGGACCTGAAAGGCGCAGGACGCGCTCTTCATCGCCTCGTCCGATGACGAGGACGCGGTCGGCGCCGAGAAGCTCCTTGATCGTGACGAGTTCACCCGAGCGCTCGTAGCCGAGCCCTGCGACTACTTCGAACGCCTCGTTGAGGAGGACTTCCTGCCCCACGCTCAGTTCCGAAATGGACACGAGGGGGCTCAGGCCCACGCGAATCTTGCGGCCAGCAGTCACGACGTCCGCGCTCTCGTCAGTGACCGCAGCGGCCGATCCGCCGGCCGGGCGGCGGCGGTTGAGCTGAACGATCGTCCCATAGCTGTAGGGCGGCTGGCCCTCGTGCTCGAGCGCGGACTTCAGGCGGACGATCTCGCCTTTGGCCGTCTGGAGCATTTCTGCCATGCGAGTGTTGTTCGACGTGGCCGCCGAGAGCTGCCGGTCCACCGTCCGGAGCTTGTCCCGGAGGACATTCACCTGACGCTCGAGGACGCCCAACTGCTCAGCGTGTGCTCGTGCGGTGGCGTCCTCACGACCCGTTCCGGTGCCGTCACGCTCTTCCATCACTCTCACACCCTCCCGTGCCTCGGAACATTCCGATACTTCGACACTAGCCCTCCTTAGCCCTGTGCAAACCGCTTTGAGCACCAGAGAAGCTAAGCGTTACATTCACGCAATGTTCGGCGTTGGGGAAAGGTTCCGCGGAGATTAATTCACCCGGAGGAAGCAGTCAGGACTCCTCGGTCCTCCCTGCCCGGGCGTCACGGGCGGCGCGGCGGAGCTTGCGATCCGACACGGGTCGCTCCCCCACGGACTCGGGCGTCCACGCATTGAGGTCCTCCTGCGCGAACTCACCCTTGGCACGCTTCCTGCGGACCAGAGGGGCCACGCCGCCTGCGAGCCGACGAGTCACCAGCAAGAAACCTGTGTGGCCCACCATCCGGTGTTCCGGGCGCACAGCGAGTCCCTCGAGGTGCCAACCCCGAACCATTGACTCCCACGCGTCGGGTTCGGTGAAGCGCCCGTCGGCGCGGATGGCCTCAGCAGTACGCGAGAGCTGGGTCGCGGTCGCCACGTAATTGATCCAGACACCGCCCGGGGCGAGAACGGTGGCGACGGCATCGAGGCACTCCCACGGCGCTAGCATGTCGAGCACCACACGGTCGACCGATCCCGGCTCCTCCGCCTGCACAACCTCGTCCTGGAAGTCGCCCAGGGAAATCCGCCACGCGGGGTGCGGGCCGCCGAAGATGGTCTCGACGTTCCCACGCGCGATGTCTGCGAATTCCTGGCGACGCTCGAACGAGTGGAGGTAGCCGGAGTCGCCCACGGCGCGGAGAAGGGAGATCGAGAGGGCCCCGGAACCGACTCCGGCTTCGACCACGCGGGCCCCCGGGAAGATATCCGCCATCGTGATGATCTGGCCTGCGTCCTTCGGGTACACCACCGCGGCGCCGCGCGGCATCGACAGCACGAAGTCCGAGAGGAGCGGGCGGAGGGCCTGGTACTGATGTCCCGCCGTGTTAGTCACGACAGAGCCGTCGGGTTCCCCGATGATCACGTCGTGGTTGAGGAACCCCTTGTGCGTGTGGAACGCCCCGCCGGCCTCGAGCGTGATCGTGTTCATCCGCCCGCGCTCGTCGGTGAGCTGGACGCGCTCCCCTACCCGGAACGGGCCCCGTCGGTTGGCGGCTCCGGTGGGCTCGGGCACGAGCTCGGGGGAGATCGGGGTGCTGCTCTCGGTCATGGGTCCCTTCTTCGAATGTGGTGGGATGAGCGGGGTCTGCTAGCGGGCCGGGCGGCCGGAGATAGCTGACACCACGGCGCGCTGGCTGAGCAGACCGACGACCAGGCCTGCCGCGTCGATGACGGCATACTCGGTGCCCTGAAGCTGGGCGAGGTACTGGACAAGCTCCTGGCCGGATGCGCTCTCAGGCACATAGGCGCCCGGCGCGAGCGCGTATCCAACGGCGGTCACGGGGGTGCTCCCCCGGGCCTCGTCAGGTACGCGGGCAATGGCTGCGGGATCGACGACGCCCTGCGGCTTGCCGTCCGGCGCGCAGAGGACGACGACGACCCCCTGGCCTGCGCCCGCCTGCACAGCCTGATCGACAGAGGCGAAGTTGGGCACTCCCACGGCGGGAACTGCAAGCCGGCCAGCCACGATGCTAGGAAGGCGGCTCCGGAAACCGGCGTTCCGGATCGACGCCGACGCGCCCTGCCAGAGGAATACGGCCACAAGGAGCATGACGAGAGTGAACGAGATATCGGGCGCCTCGCCTTGGAGCCATGGGAGGACGAGGCCGAAGAAGACGATGCCTGCCACCACGACGCGACCTGCCCAGCCCGCGGCGATCGTGCCCTTCTCCTGCGAACCCGTTACCTTCCAGACGACGCTCTCGACCAGTCGGCCGCCGTCGAGAGGCAGACCGGGAAGCACATTGAAGAGCCCGATGAGGAAGTTGGCCCACATGAAGATGTTCGCCAGGATGTTCGGCACGTCCGTCAGTTCTACCGAGGTCACGAGGAGCCACGCGGCGCCTGCAAGGACCAGATTTGCAATCGGGCCCGCGAAAGCGACGACGACGGAGCGCAGGGGTGAAGCGGTGAAGGCCTCGAACTGAGTGTGGCCGCCCCATAGATTGAGGACGATCTTCTGGCTCGGCCACCCGAAGGACCGCGCGCTGAGTGCATGAGCCAGTTCATGTACAAGTACGGACAGCAGCAAGAGAACGGCGTACGCGAAGGCCACGAGGTAGGCGCCGTTGCCGAGCTGCGGTTCGCGGAGCGCAAGCGTGGGCCCGTACACCACAACCGTGAAGCCGGCGATGAGGAACCAGGAATAAGCAAGGTAGACGGGAACACCCGCGATGCGACCAAGCTTTATGCCGTCGCGCGCCCGGCTTTCAGACGCATGACTGTGCGCGCCCCCGTCGTGCTGGGGGTGTGGGTCGCCGGAGGTCATGCGCGCGCCTGACCGACGAAGTCCGCCGAATTCCGTGCGAGGAGGACGCGGGCCAGATCGGCGGGGGTACGCCCCGCGAGCGTTTCCCATTGCGCGGCGCCTAGTTCGGGCGGGACAGCAACGGCGCTGGGGACGACGATCGTCGTGAGGCCGGCAGCCTCAGCCGACGACGCGCCGGGAGTGGAATCCTCGATCGCGACGCACTCACTCGGGGTCAACCCGTCGATTTCGTGCGTGAGGCGCGCGAGACCCTTGAGGTAGGGCTCCGGGTGCGGCTTGCCGTGCGTCACGGCGTCGCCCGTGACAACTGCCCTGAACGCCCCCGTAGGCAGCTGATCGAGGATCTTCTCCACCATCGGTCGCTCGGACATTGTGACGAGGCCGCAGGCGACGCCCTCCTCGGACAGCGACGCGAGTAGCTCCTGCGCACCCGGCCGCCACGGGACGGCCTCGCCGAGCTGTTCGATCACGCGTTCCGTGAGCCGATCTATGATCTCGCGCTTGTCCAGGGCCACTCCCGCGTCCTGGAGGATTCCTGCGGATGTGGGGAGGGCCTGCCCGACGAGCCGCATGGCCTGCTCATGGCTCCAAGTCCCGCCGTGAGCTGCGACCAGTTCCCCCTCGGCGACGATCCAATACGGCTCGGTGTCCACGAGCGTTCCGTCCATGTCCCACAGGACGGCACGCAGGGGTGCTGTGTCGGAATCGGCGTCGGGCACGGCGTCGGTTTGGGCGGGAAGGCGCATATGGACCAGTCTACGTGGACCCTCAGCCTGTCCTCCGTGCGCGAAACTTGCGGGCGACTGCTGGACAGGCCCTGCGAAGCGGCCCGCTTGGTCATAGTCTGGAGCGATGAATGAGTTCGACGCCGACGCTCCGGCCCCCCATCCTGGCCTCTTTCCGACGCCTGAAGAGGGCGAACGGGTTACGGTCATGCTCGCGGCCTTCGAGGGTTGGAACGACGCCGGCGAGGCAGCGAGTGAGGCCATCAGGGCCATCAAGCGCCAGTTCGGTGCTCAGAAGGTCGGTGCCATCGACGCCGATGACTACTACGACTTCCAGTTCACGAGGCCGACGGTTCGTCGCTCTGGTTCCGGCCGCCGCCGCATCCGCTGGCCTTCAACCCGCGTGTCCACAGCGCGCCTCGAGGGCTACCCCATCAACCTCGTGTTCGTGCAGGGCACGGAGCCTTCCTACCGTTGGCGGGGGTTCACGGAGGACCTGATGGAGTACGTCGAGGATCTCGACGTCGACTACCTGATTGTCGTGGGCGCGCTCCTCGCGGATGTCCCGCACAGCCGTCCCATTCCGGTCACCGCCACGAGCGAGGCCGGCGACCTCCGGGAGCGGCTCAATCTCGAAGCGTCCCAGTACGAAGGGCCGACGGGCATCGTAGGGGTGTTCGCGGATGCGGCGGACCACCACGGGATTCCGACGGTTTCGCTCTGGGCTGCCGTGCCGCACTATGTCGCCCAGGCCCCTTCGCCTAAGGCTCAGCTTGCCCTGATGCACCGCATCGAGGAGCTCATCCAGGTGCCGCTCGAGACCAACGAGCTTGCCGAGGACGCAGAGGCCTGGGAGCGCGGAGTCAACGAGCTCGCCACCGAGGACCCTGAAATCGCCGCCTACATCCAACAGCTCGAAGAGGCGAAGGACACTGCCGACCTGCCTGAGGCGACAGGGGAATCGATTGCTCGCGAGTTCGAGCGCTACCTCAAGCGGAGGGGCAAGGACGGCGGGGCGACCAACTGAGGCGTCAGCGGCACCCGCGACCAGCTGAGGCGTCAGGGGCAGGCCGCGAGGGTTTGAATTGTCAGAGTCGCACGCCGAGCAGCGCGTCGACAGCGGCGGCGACGAGCGCGCCGTCGGACGCTTCCCCTTCGGTGCCCGCGAGGGCGTCGTCTGCCCACTTGTCGACCGCTGCGAGGGCGCGAGGAGCGTCGAGATCGTCCGCGAGGGCGCCACGGATCTCGGCGATGAGAAGATCAGCTGACCCGCGCCCCGCGCGGGGAATCGCCTCGCGCCAGCGGTTCAGCCGCGCCTTCGCAATCTCGAAGACCTCGGCGGTCCACTCCCAGTCGGAGCGGTAGTGGTTTGCGAGAATGGCCAACCGGATGGCCTCTGGCGCCTCCCCAGCAGCCCTGAGCTTCGAGACGAGCACGAGGTTGCCGAGTGACTTGCTCATCTTCTGCCCATCGAGGCCCACCATCCCCGTATGGGCGAAGTGGCGCGCGAGCGGCACCCGGTGGAGGGACCACGCGTGGCCTGCACCCATTTCGTGATGCGGGAACTGGAGATCGGAACCCCCTCCCTGAACGGTGAAGGGCGCAGGAAGGAAGCGCTGGGCGATGACGGTGCACTCGATGTGCCACCCGGGGCGCCCTCGTCCGAGAGTGCCTCCGTCCCACCGCGGCTCCCCAAGACGGGCCTCGCGCCACAGGATCGGATCCAACGGGCTGTGCTTGCCGGGGCGCTCAGGATCCCCGCCCCGCTCGCCGAACACCTCAATCATCTGGGCGACTGTGAGATGCGAGACTTGCCCGAGGCGCCAAGCCTCGGGCGTGTCGGCACGGCGCGTCGCCTCGGTGACGTCGTAATAGACGTCGCCGTCCGGCTCGCCCTCCGCGCCCGCGAGCTGGTAGGCCAATCCCTCTTCGAGGAGACGCTCGATCTCGGGAACGATCCAGGGAATTGACTCGACGGCCCCGATGTAATGATCAGGCGGGAGGACGTTCAGGGCCTCCATGTCGCGCTGGAAGAGGGCGATCTGTTCCTTGGCAAGCGTGCGCCAGTCCACGCCCGTTGCGTCAGCGCGTTCGAGCAGCGGGTCATCGACGTCGGTCGTGTTCTGCACATAGGCAACCGCGCTTCCGGCGTCGCGCCACACGCGGTTGAGGAGGTCGAAGGCAACGTAGGTGGCGGCATGGCCCAGATGAGTGGCGTCGTACGGGGTGATGCCGCACACGTACATCGATTGCTCGGCATCCACAGGGATCTCGGCCATCTCGTTCCGCGCAGAGTCCCAGAGCCGAATCGCCCCGCTCTGGCCGGGAAGGGAGGGAACCGGAACCTGACGCCAAGTCTTCACGCCCTCAAGCCTAGTGCCCCGCGCGATGCGCTCTGCACAGGTACACAGGCTCCTAGCCGTCGTCGCCGTCGTCGAGGAGGTCCATCGGCAAGTCCTCGCCGTAGGCGTCGTAGAGCGCGTCCGCGTAGGCCTCGAACGCATCGGCAATGGCGAAATAGGCAGCCTCGACGGCCGGATCGTCGTCACCACGCCGGGAGGCCGCGGCCACGAGGTGCTCCTCGAGTGCCGCCGTCAGCGAACCGAGGGCCACGCGTGGGTCGATGCTCATGGCCCCACGGTAATCTGAATGCGGGGGACCTGCCTAGACGGGCGTTGCGCCCGGTCTAGGTCTTGGAACGGCACGTCAGAAAGCGAGGGCCATGAAGGAGATCCTCAGCTCGAGCCCGGCCCGCAGCGCCGCGCAAGGGAAGTACGAGTACCTCGTCCTATCGGTCAACCCCGGAGAATCGATCGCGGCCGCACGGCAGCGCGTTCGCGAACACTCCGAATACGGCAAATGGGAACTCGAGCGGAGCAGGCTCTACATGGGCGGGGTGCGGCGCTATTGGCTGCGCCGCAAGGTGATGGTCGTCGAAAGGACGGCCTAGCTTCCTGCCGGATCCTCGATGGGACCGAGGAGGGCGGTCGCAACAGTTGCGTGCGCAGATTCGGGATCCGAGGGGTGGTAGAGCCCGGCAAGCACGTCCCTGTAGAGGCGCTGCAGCTCGCTTGACCGAAAGTAGCCGCCTCCGCCTCCCACCCGCATCGCGGCCTCGACCACCTGACGAGCGGTCTCCGTCGCCCGATGCTTGAGTCCGCTGAGTGCAGGAAACCAGGCGCTCCCCCGCTCGGCGATCCCATCGACGTCCTCGGCGATGCGCTCGAGCTGCGGCAGAACGCCGTCGACCGCAATCGCCGCGTCGGCGAGCTGCCAGCGGACGTCAGGATCCTGTGAGTACGGCCTTCCGCCGTTTCTGAGGGATTTTCTACGGTGGGCGGCCGCGACGGCCAACTCCAGAGCGCGCTCCCCGATTCCTGTGTAGACGGCAGCGAGCAACGTCTCGAAGACGGCGAAGATCCCGAAGATGAGCAGGTCCGGATTGGGACCCACGGGAAGGGTACGGGCGATCCTGTCCGCCGGGGCCACTGCGCCCTCGAGGATCGTGGTGCACGACTGGCTTGCCCGCATGCCCAGCGTGTCCCAGTCGTCAAGATGCCGCCACCCAGGCTGATCCCGCCGAATGAAGCCGTAGACGAGCCGAGGTTCTGGCCCCGTCCCGTCCTTGCCGAACGTTCCCATCCGGGTCCACACCGGCGAGAGGCTCGTGAACACCTTCACCCCAGTGAAGGAGTAGGCACCGTCCGGGAGCGGAGTGGCGGTTGTGGTGGAGTCGAAGAGCACAGAGTCATTCCCGGCCTCGGAGATGCCGAATGCGAAGACTTCCCCGGCCGCAGCCTCTTCGAGGACGAAGTCAAGCGAGGAGTCCCCGCGGGCTTGGAAGACGCGGGCAACGCCCGTCCAGACGAGATGCATGTTGACGCCGAGCGCTGTAGCCGGAGCCGCGGCCGCGAGGCGCCGCTGGAGGCGGACGACGTCGGCAAGGCTGGCTCCCAGCCCGCCGTCGTCCTTGGCGACGAACGCCTTGAGGTATCCAGCCGCGGTGAGCTCCTCGAAGTCTTCACGGAAGAACTCATTCCGCTCGTCGTAGCCGGGAGCGCGGGACCGGATGCGCTCGAGAAGCTCGTCGGGAAGCACAGCGGACGGGTCGAGGGCCAAGTCCTCCTCCTCTCGGCGCATTGCCACTCGGGTCAGTAGGTGGTGAGCAGCCGCCGGAGAACGCGCGCGCCGAAGCGGAGCGACTCGGCGGGTACGCGCTCGTCGACGCCGTGGAACATGCCCGCGAAGTCGAGATCGGCGGGCAGCTGCAGCGGTGCGAAACCGTACCCAGTGATGCCGAGGCGGCTCAGCGACTTGTTGTCGGTGCCGCCCGAGAGGGTGTACGGCAGGACCCGAGCCCCCGGGTCCTCGGCCTCGAGCGCACCGACCATAGACTCCACGAGGGCGCCCTCGAAGGGCGTCTCGAGCGAGACGTCGTGGTGCACGAAGGCGAAATCGATGCCGTCGCCAGCAAGCTCCTTGATCTTTTCCAGCACGAGTTCGTCCTGGCCAGGAAGCGTTCGGACGTCGATGCGCGCCTCCGCGCTTCCCGGGATCACGTTGTCCTTGTAGCCCGCTTTGAGGACGGTTGGATTGGACGTGTTCTGGAGAGTCGCGCCCACGAAGCGGGCGAACGTTCCGAGTTCCTTGAGGAGAATCTCGGGGTTCTCCTGATCGAATTCGACCCCTGTCAGTTCGGTGACGCCGTCCAAGAAGCGGCGGGTGGTGTCAGTGAGTTCGATCGGCCATTCATGGGCTCCGATCCGGCTGACGGCGCGGGCGAGGCGAGTGACCGCGTTGTCGGGGTTGGTCTGGGAACCGTGTCCTGCCCGCCCGCTCGCCGTGAGCTTGAGCCACGAGAGGCCCTTTTCGGCTGTCTGCAGCATGTAGGTCCGCTGGCCCCCGATTTCAGCAGAGAAGCCCCCGACTTCGCTGATTGCCTCTTTGGCCCCATCGAAGAGCTCGGGGCGGTTGTCCACCGCCCAACGGGCCCCGTAAGTGCCGCCGGCCTCCTCATCGGCGAACATCGCGATCACAAGGTCGCGCTTAGGGCGCGCACCTGTTCGCTGCAGCTCGCGGACTACCGAGAGCACCATGGCGTCCATATCCTTCATGTCGACGGCGCCGCGGCCCCATATGAGACCGTCGCGAAGCTCGGCCGCGAACGGGTCGACGCTCCAGTCTTCCTTCTGTGCTGGCACGACATCCAGATGCCCGTGGACGACGAGAGCGGTCGCGCTCGGGTCAGCACCTTCGATGCGGGCAACGACGGACGCCCGCCCCGGAGCCGACTCGAAGAGCTCGGCTTCGAGACCCACTTCCTCCAGGAGCTCGGCCGTGTACTCCGCCGCCGCGCGCTCCCCCGGCCCTGATCCGTCGCCGTAATTGCTGGTGTCGTAACGGATGAGGTTCTGGCAGATCTCGACCACTTCATCCTCGGCGCGAAGGGACGTCTCAAGCGGGCGGTCAGACATGGGAATTCCTCCTCGGCTGCGGCGGATCGGTGAGGCCAGCCTATCCCCCGCCCTGGTGATGGTCGGTGGACTCATTCGATTTCTTCGGGAGCCGCAAATCGTGTACAGTCTTACTCGCTGCCCGGAGGGAACCGCAGAAGCGGACCTTCCGGTGATCACCTGCGCGGGTGGCGGAATGGCAGACGCGCTAGCTTGAGGTGCTAGTGCCCGATTAGGGCGTGGGGGTTCAAGTCCCCCTCCGCGCACAACGGAATGCCCCGGTCTTTCGACCGGGGCATTCCCATTTTTTACGCCCTCCTTGCCGGTGCAGGCCGCAGCTGGATGGCGGACGATGGCTTCAGAATGGTGTAGAGTATTTACTCGTTGCCTCCGAGGATTACCTTGTGTAAGCACTCCGGCGACCACCTGCGCGGGTGGCGGAATGGCAGACGCGCTAGCTTGAGGTGCTAGTGCCCGATTAGGGCGTGGGGGTTCAAGTCCCCCTCCGCGCACAGTCGAAAGCCCCCGGTCTTGAGGCCGGGGGCTTTCGCTTTCAGAGTCGAGTGACAGTACCCCTGAAGTGCCGGCGTCCCGACGACGGGTTCCACCCCACGAATTCGGACTCCTCCCACGCGCCGCCGCCGTCCACCGCATCCTTGATGTTCAGGCACACTCGCGCCGGCAGGAAGACCGGCGCCTCGAAAGTCACGTCCCACGTGAAGGTGTCGCCCTTCTGGGACCCCACCTCCGCCAGAGCGCGTGAGGCTGTGTACATGCCGTGGGCGATTGAGCGCCGCATACCGAGCGCCCGCGCGGAGATCGAGCTCAGATGAATCGGGTTGAAGTCGCCCGAGACGGCGGCGTAGTCACGGCCCGTCTCCGAATCAAGACTCCACATGGCAGTCGGGAGCGGCGGCCTGAACTCGTCACGCTGTCCATTCAGGCCTGGCTTGTCCGTGCCCGGCAGGTAGACGCCCTTGGCGAGGTACGTCGATACGCCGCGCCACGCGACGTCGTCGTTGCCCGCGTGCTGGACCTCGACGACGAGCGCTACCTGCGTCCCTGAGCGATGACCCTCGAGCTTCTCGGCCCAGGCGGTGACGTCGAGGAGGTCCCCGTAGAAGATCGGGACGCGGTATTCGACGTGATTGCTCAAGTGCACCATGCCGAGCAGAGGAAGCGGAAAGTCCTCACGGCCCATCACCGACATCGCCGCTGGGAATGCAAGCGTGTGGACGTAGCCGGCAGGTGCAATGTCCCGCTTCGCCTCCCCGAGGAGAGTCTGGTACTCGGTCATCTTGATCAGGTCAGGCCGTATGCCGACGACGTGGTGCCGGGCGTTGGGGAGGGACGCCCTCGCGGTCGCCTTGCCCACGAGCTTCTTCGCCGCGTCTCGCGCTGCTGCGACATACAGCCGCGCGAGCGACGGCATCTCGGGGAGCTCAACGGTCTCGAGACCGCGCGCCGGCGCGCTCACTGGCCCATCCAGTTCTGGCCACAGACGCGCAGTACGTTTCCGGAGATGCCGCTGGCGCCGTCTGAAGCAAGGAAGGCGATGGCCTCGGCGACGTCCTGCGGCCGGCCGCCCTGTTGGAGCGAGTTGAGGCGGCGCGCCACCTCACGGGTAGCGAAGGGCATTCTGGCCGTCATCTCAGTCTCGATGAAGCCTGGGGCCACGGCGTTGGCCGTCCCGCCTCGCGCAGCCAGCCGCGCCGCCGTCGAACGCACCATGCCGATCACTCCTGCCTTGGACGCGGCGTAGTTCGTCTGGCCGCGGTTCCCGGCAATCCCACTTGTCGACGAGACGGAGACGATGTGGGCGCGGTCGCCGAAGTGTTCCGAGGCCAAGAGGGCCTCGTTGATTCGAAGCTGGGCAGCGATGTTGACGTCGATGACCGAGTCCCATTTCGCGGCATCCATGTTCGCGAGCAGCTTGTCCCGGGTGATCCCTGCGTTGTGGACCACCACGTCAAGGCGCCCGTGACGGCCGAGGGCGTGCTCGAGGATTCGCTCCCCGGCGTCGCGCCTCGTGATGTCGAGCTGGAGCGCCGTGCCACGAACATCATTGGCCACTTGGGCCAAGGACTCTCCGGCAGCCGGGATGTCCACGGCTATGACCTTTGCACCGTCCCTTGCGAGGGTCTTGGCGATTGCCGCCCCGATGTTGCGAGCAGCGCCCGTAACGACGGCGACTTTCCCCTCGAGCGGGCGATCCGGGTCGGCGGGCAGCCCGCCCGCTGACGTGCCCACCGTGAGGAATTGGCCATCGACGAACGCCGAGCGACCCGAGAGCAGGAAACGCAGGGCGCCAAGCACACTGGGGGCGTCGACGGGGACGTCCTCGGCGAGCAGTATGCCGTTCCCAGTGGCCCCGGCTCGGAGTTCCCTGGCGAGCGACCTGAGGGCTCCCTCGACTCCCTGGCGCGCGGCGCCGAGCGACGGCTCATCCTGAGTCGAGGCCCGACGGGAAAGTGTGATGACCCGCCCGGACGGAGCGAGCGACCGAAGCGCACGGCCTGCCGCGAGCAGAGGTGCGCTCAGGTCTTCGGGCCGCTCGATCCCATCCAGCACGAGAACAATCGCGCCCAGCTTCGGCGAGCGCGCGCCGTCGTCCGCTGCTCTGGGTGCTGCAGCGTCCGCGGCCCCTTCGCGCCGCGCCTCGATCCCCCAGCTCGAAAGGGCAGAGGCAATCGCCTCGGCAGCAGGCCCCGAGCCGATGAGGAGTGCAGGGCCCGACAGGATCGCCTCGCCTGGACGGTAGCGGCGCAGCTCGACGGGCTGGGGCAGGCCGAGGCGCTTGGCAACGTCGCGGCCCCAACCGCGGCTTACAAGGGATGTGTACTTGTCTGCCACTCCGCCCCCTCAGCGAGCCTCGAGCACGGCGGCTACGCCGAGCCCCCCAGCGGCGCACACCGAGATGAGCCCGCGGGCCGGACGGCCACCGACGGACCCGCGCTCGTGAAGCTGCTTTGCGAGCACGGCGACGATCCGTCCGCCGGTCGCGGCGAACGGGTGACCAGCCGCGAGAGACGAACCGTTCACATTGAGCTTCGCGCGGTCTACTTTGCCGAAAGCCCCGTCGAGGCCGAGCCGTTCACGGCAGAACTCCTCGTCCTCCCACGCGGCGAGGTGGCACAGCACGGTCGCAGCGAAGGCCTCGTGGATCTCGAAATAGTCGATGTCCTCGAAGGTCAGACCCAGACGGCCTAGGAGCCGCGGTACGGCAAAGACCGGCGCCATGAGCAGCCCGTCCTTGCCGTGGACGAAGTCGACGGCGGCTGCCTCACCATCGACGACCTCCGCCAGGATGGGCAGATCACGCGATTCGGCCCACTCCTCAGAGGCCAGCAGGACGGTCGAAGCGCCGTCGGTGAGGGGCGTGGAGTTGCCGGCCGTCATCGTCGCTTCGTCCCCGAGCTGCCGGCCGAACACCGTCTTGAGGGATCCGAGCTTTTCCATTGAGGTATCCGGCCGCATATTCGCGTCGCGGGTGAGGCCCCGGTACGGCGTCATGAGGTCGTCGAAGAATCCCCGCTCGTACGCCTCCGCGAGGTTCCGGTGGCTCGAGAGCGCCAACTCGTCCTGCGCTTCACGGCTGATGTTCCATTGCGCCGTGGTGAGGGCCTGATGCTCGCCCATAGAGAGCCCAGTGCGGGGCTCATTCGTGCCTGGGGCGACGGGTGCGACGTCCCTCGGGCGAATCTTGGAGAGCGCCTTGAGCTTCTGCTGGGCGGTCTTTGCGCGAGCGAGCTCGAGCAGGGCATGGCGGAGCCCCTCGCTCACCACGATCGGGGCATCCGACGCACTGTCAACCCCACCGGCGACGCCAGAATCGATGCGCCCGAGTTTGATCTTGTCGCAGAGCCCGAGCACCGTTTCGAGACCGGTGGCGCAGGCCTGCTGGACGTCGTAGGCGGGGGTCTCTGGTGAGAGCGCGGAACCGAGGACCGCCTCCCGAGTGAGGTTGAAGTCGCGAGAATGCTTGAGTACGGCACCCGCAGCCACCTCACCGATTCGCTCGTCCTGCAGCCCGTAGCGCGCCACAAGACCGTCGAGGGCTGCCGTGAGCATGTCCTGATTGGAAGTCATCGCATAGGCGCCGTTCGCACGGGCGAAGGGGATGCGGTTACCGCCGACGACGACGGCCTTTCGCAGCGTGGTCATGATGCCTCCTGGGGGTGGGACCGCATGCCGGAGCGGGCACGAATGTGAGCTGAATTACCGATACCAAGCGTACCTGATACGCTGGGTATCGTGAACCTCCCCTTTGCGGACCCGAGTTTCGAGCGCGGCCCCAAGACGCCGCGAGCGCACGACGACGAGCCGCCGCCCACCGTCGACGGCCGCGCCTCGCGCTGGGCGAACCACCGGGAGGAACGACGCAGGGACCTCATCCGAGCCGCGCGCCACGCCGTGCACCGTCTTGGCCCGGAGGTTCCGATGGAAGACATCGCCGCCGACGCCGGGACATCAAAGTCCGTCTTCTACCGTTACTTCGGGGACAAGGCAGGCCTGCAGGCTGCAATGGGCGAGGTAGTGCTGACCCGGATGCAGGAGCGCATCGCCGAGGCCGCTCGCGCCGCCGAGTCTCCCTACGAAGGCCTTCGCGCTATGGTGACCGCCTATCTCGGCATGGCCGCAAGTTCTCCTCATGTCTACGAGTTCGTGACGCGCGTGCCGCCGGAGAGCCAAGCCGATGCCGGAGCCGGAGCAGCCTTCGGCAACTTCTTCGGCGCCGTCGGCGGAATGATCGAGGAGCCAATGCGCCGCCTCCTCTCGCCGGGACGCCATGCCACCATCACGTTCTGGCCCACGGCTGCGATGGGCCTCGTTCGCGCTGCGGGCGAACGCTGGCTCGAAACCCCCGATGACCCCGCCAAACCAACCCTCGAGGCCATGGCCGGACTCATCGCCGACTGGCTCTACGCCGGCATCACAGCAGAGGCAGAGTCGTCGAAGGCCCTTCCAGCCGCGGCCAACGCCACCACATCAAACATGCCTCTGGAAAGAGGTGAGAAGGAGCAGCCATGACAGAACTCGACTTCGAACTTCCAGACGCCGCGCCGTCCACCGACTCTGGCGACGACGCCGACGACTCCGTCCGCATCGACGTCGCCGCGCTCGCCGAACAGCTCCTCGGCCCTTGGGCCGCCACCCGGCACGAGGCCCGCGAACTCGCCGGCCACCCCGAGCTGCACAAGATCGAGGGACTCACTCATCACGAACACCGCGAGCGAGTCTTCGGCCAGCTCAAGTACCTCGTGGACCACAAGGCTGTGCACCGGGCCTACCCGAGGGAGCACGGAGGCTATGAGGACCACGGTGCGAATATCGCCGGATTCGAGGAACTCGTCGCGGCCGACCCCTCCCTCCAGATCAAGGCGGGCGTCCAGTGGGGCCTTTTCGGTGCCGCCGTGCTGCACCTCGGAACTGAGGAACACCACGCGAAGTGGCTGCCCGGCATCATGTCCCTCGACATCCCCGGCTGCTTTGCCATGACCGAAATTGGCCACGGTTCGGACGTCGCAAGCATCGCCACGACTGCCACGTATGACCCGAAGGCAGAAGAGTTCATCATCCACACACCCTTCAAGGCGGCGTGGAAGGACTACATCGGGAACGCCGCGAAGGACGGGCTGGCCGCCGTCGTCTTCGCCCAGCTGATCACGAAGGGAGTCAACCACGGCGTCCACGCGTTCTTCGTTCCGCTGCGCGATGCTGAGACGCACGAGTTCCTCCCCGGCGTTGGAGGTGAGGACGACGGCATCAAGGGGGGCCTCAACGGCATCGACAACGGGCGCCTCCACTTCGACAACGTCCGCGTTCCCCGCACCAACCTCCTCAACCGTTATGGGTCAGTCGCGACTGACGGCACGTATTCATCGCCGATCGCCAGCCCGGGCCGACGCTTCTTCACGATGCTGGGGACGCTTGTCCAAGGCCGGGTCTCCCTGGACGGGGCTGCGACCGTGGCGTCGAAGCTCGCGCTCACGGTGGCTCTCCGTTATGCCGCGGAGCGAAGGCAGTTCAATGCATCCTCCGAGGTCGCGGAAGAGGTCCTCCTCGACTACCAGCGACACCAGCGCCGGCTCCTCCCCCGCCTCGCGACCACCTATGCCATGAGCTTCGCCCACGAACAGCTCCTCGAGAAGTTCGACGGTGTCTTCTCGGGCCGAAGCGACACCGACAAGGACCGGCAGGATCTGGAGACGCTCGCAGCGGCACTCAAGCCGCTCTCGACGTGGAATGCCCTCGATATCCTGCAGGAGTGCCGCGAGGCGTGTGGAGGTTCCGGCTTCCTCATCGAGAACCGCTTCGCCTCCCTCCGTGCGGACCTCGACGTCTATGCCACTTTCGAGGGGGACAACAACGTCCTCCTCCAGCTCGTCGCCAAGCGGCTCCTCAACGACTATGCGAAGGAGTTCCGCACGGTAAGCATCGGTGCTCTCGCGAAGTTCGCACTCGGACAGGCGACCGGTGTCGCCTACAAGACCGGGCTCGGCGCCGTCGCCCAATTCGTCCGGGACAGCGGCCGGGCGCAGCGTGCCGCGCTGGCGCTCCGTGACGAGGACACGCAACGCTTCCTGCTCGCCGACCGGGTCCAGACGATGGTCGCCGAAGTAGCCCAGGCTCTGCACGGAGCCAATCGCCTCCCCCAAGCCGAGGCAGCCGCGCGCTTCAACGCGCACCAGAACGAGCTCATCGAGGCGGCCCGTGCTCACGGCGAGCTACTCCAGTGGGAAGCGTTCACCGAGGCGCTCGCGGAGATCGCCGATCCAGGGACGCGGAAAGTCCTCACGTGGCTCCGGGACCTGTTCGGACTCTCGCTCGTCGAAAAGCATCTTGCGTGGTACCTCATGAACGGCCGGCTGAGCATGCAACGCGGGCGCACTGTCGGGGAGTACATCAACAGGCTCCTGACCAAACTCCGCCCGCACGCCCTCGACCTCGTCGCGGCCTTCGGCTACGGCCCGGAGCATCTGCGGGCGAGCATCGCGACAGGCGAGGAAGCGCAGCGGCAGGCAGAAGCGGCGGCGTACTTTGAAGCTCAGCGGGCCTCCGGTGCAGCCCCCAGGCTGGAGAAGCACACGAAGACCTCGGAGCGGAAGTCCTGAAACGCAGCCACACATGTTCGCTCTGGGCCGTTTTCCCGCACCTTCCCCGGCCAATTGCCGAGGTCTAGCCTGAGGGCAAGGCCCGGCCAAAGGACTGGGCGAACCCACGAGGAGGTTGCCATGGGTGATGGATGGTCCCGTCGCGGGAGCTGGGACATGCCGGTTCCGCCGCCGTTCCGCCGTTTCGGATTCCCCGAGCAGGTGCGGCGCTTCATGGAGGGCGATTGGGACACCGGGTGGCTGCGCGTTGAAGAGTATCGAGAGGGAGAAACGCTCGTGGTGCGCGCGGAGCTTCCGGGCATCGACCCCGAGAAGGACGTCGACGTGAGCGTCCGCGACGGGGAGCTCAACATTCGCGCAGAGCGGCAGGAAAGCACCGAGAACAGGGGCAAGGACGGCTACCGCTCCGAGTTTCGGTACGGCTCGTTCACTCGAACCGTACAGCTGCCGCGTGGCGCACGGCAGGAGGACATCAAGGCGAGCTACAAGGACGGCGTCCTCGAGATACGTGTCCCCGCGGCACCCGAGAGCGGCCCCGGCCCCACGAAGATCAACGTGAGCCGCGACTGATCACCTGCTCTGCGGGGACCTAGGTGCGATCACGACGACGGCGGGCGACCCACGCGGGGCGCCCGCCGTCGTCGTTCGCTCCCCCGAACGGAGGGCAGGGCAAGATCGCTGCGGGAAGCGCTAGGCGAGCAGGGAGCGGTAGACCTCGAGGGTCTCCTTGCCGATGCTGTCCCACGAGAAGTTTCGCTCGGCGCGCAGGCGGCCCGCCTCGCCCATCTTGCGGGCTCGAGCAGGGTCGGAGACGACCTCGGTGAGGGCCGCGCCGAAGTCGGCTACGAACTTCTCCGGGTCCAGGGGCGTTCCCGTGCCATCCGTGGCCTGCTCGATCGGCACGAGCAATCCTGTCGCTCCATGGTCGACGACCTCAGGAATGCCTCCGGTGGCCGTGGCAACCACCGCAGCACCGCATGCCATGGCCTCGAGGTTCACGATGCCCAAGGGCTCGTAGATGCTCGGGCACGCGAACGCGGTCGCGTGACTCAGGACCTGAATGAGCTCGGCGCGCGGGAGCATGCGCTCGATCACGATCACGCCTTCTCGCTCCGCCTTCAGGCTGTCGATGAGCGCACCCGTCTCCTTGGCGAGCTCAGGTGTGTCGGCGGCGCCGAGGCACAGCACGAGCTGGACATCCGCGGGAAGTTTGGCCGCCGCCCGCAGCAGGTAGGGCACACCCTTCTGCCGAGTGTTGCGGCCGACGAACACGACCGATGGCTTGGCAGGGTCGACGCCGAGCGCCTCAAGGTGGTTGGTGCCCTCGTCCCTGCCCCAGAGCGAGACGTCGATGCCGTTGTGCACCACTCGCACCTTGGCCGGATCCACCTCCGGGTAGCAGCGCAGGATGTCCTCGCGCATCCCATGGGAAACGGCGATGATCGCGGATGCCGCCTCGTAGGCCGTCTTCTCGACCCACGACGAGAGACGATATCCGCCCCCGAGCTGCTCCGCCTTCCACGGCCGAAGCGGCTCGAGGCTGTGCGCGCTCAGGACATGCGGGATGCCGTACAGGATCGATGCGATGTGGCCTGCCATGTTGGCGTACCACGTGTGCGAATGCACGACGTCGGCTCCCGCGACCTCGGGCACAATGTCTACGTCGATGCCGAGGGTCTGCAGCGCGGCGTTCGCGCCCGAGAGCTGCGGCGGAACCTGGTGCGACGTGACCGTTGCCCCGCCCACGTTGGAATCGCGGGGCGCGCCGAAGGCGTGGACACGCAGATCAACCTCTCGTGCGAGCACTTTGCTCAGCTCGGAGACGTGCACTCCTGCCCCGCCATAGATTTCGGGGGGAAACTCTTTGGTCACAATGTCAATTCGCACGGCACCAACGTAGTCGCTGCTGGGTACGTGTTCTAGTGTGAACCGGGAGGCCTCCTCCAGCGATGGAGGGGCCCAACGGGCCGATCAGGAAGAGACGGGGGTGCGTCATGGCGCCGAAACGAGTATTGGCAATCGTCTTGGCCGGTGGAGAGGGCAAGCGGCTCATGCCGCTCACGGCGGATCGTGCAAAGCCGGCTGTTCCGTTTGGCGGGGCGTACCGGCTCATCGACTTCGCGCTGTCCAATTTGGTCAACTCGGGCTACCGGCGGATCGTCGTGCTGACCCAATACAAGTCCCATAGCCTCGACCGGCACATCTCCGAGACTTGGCGACTGACTCCGCTCCTGCAGAACTACGTTGCGTCCGTTCCCGCACAGCAGCGCGTCGGCAAGAGCTGGTTCCTCGGTAGCGCGAATGCCATCTACCAGTCGCTCAACCTCATCCACGACGACCAGCCCGACATCGTCGTCGTCGTCGGTGCCGACCACGTGTACCGCATGGACTTCGACCAGATGGTCCAGTCGCATATTGAGTCCGGAGCAAAGGCGACGGTCGCAGCCGTGCGTCAGCCGCTCAGCATGGCGAACCAATTCGGCGTGATCGAGACAGATCCGTCGAACCCAGGCCGCATCTCAGCCTTCGTCGAGAAGCCACCCACCACCCCGGGACTCCCCGATGATCCCGATCAGTTCCTCGCCTCGATGGGAAACTACGTCTTCGACTCAGACGCGCTCGTGGAAGCGCTCAAGCGCGACGCGGAACGCCTCGACACCAAGCACGACATGGGCGGGGATATCGTGCCGTACTTCGTGGAGCGCGGTGAGGCCGGCGTCTACGACTTCACCCGCAACGAGATCCCGGGCTCGACCGAACGCGACCGCACCTACTGGCGGGACGTAGGCACGATCGACTCGTTCTACGAGGCGCACATGGACCTCATCTCGCCGCTGCCGGTCTTCAACCTCTACAACGCCAAATGGCCGATCTACACCCGCCAGTTCGTTTCGCCGCCCGCCAAGTTCGTCCGAGGAGTGGGCGGCAGTGTGGGCTCGGCGCTCGACTCAATCGTTGCAAGCGGCGTGGTGGTGACCGGCGGGTCGGTCGAGGGATCCGTCCTCTCCCACGACGTGCGTGTCAACGCCGGGGCACGTGTCCTCGACTCAGTCGTCATGGACGGCTGCGTCATCGGCGAGGGCGCGGTCCTCAACCGAGTGATTCTCGACAAGAACGTGATCGTTCCGCCGGGGGCGACAATTGGTCTCGACGTGCGCCTCGACAAGCGGCGAGGTTTCCAGGTGACGGATTCGGGGATCACGGTCCTGTCCAAGGGCCAGATAGTCCCGGAGCCCGACGAGGACGAGCGGAAGCTCGCTTCAGCGTGGGTCTCGAAGCATCCAGCTGACTACGAGGATCGGGCTGACAACGATGACCGTTCCTCCAGAGGAAGCGACAACGGCAGCCCCGTGACCGCCGGTGCGGCGCCGTCGTCGGAATCCGCGGAGGCTACATCCCGGTAGACTAGGAGGTCATGAGCTCTACCGATCCCGCGAGCCTCCACGCCCTGAGCCCAGAGGACATCCAAGCCTGCCTCAAGGTACTCGGGAAGATCCACGAGTACGACGAGGAGCACCCGGACTTCGTCGCCGTACGCCGGGCTACCGGCAAGATGTTCAAAGCGCACCGGCGCTACACTCGCAACCAGAAGCGTGACGCCGTCGCCGCGGCGGACAGGGCCGTCATCGCGCAGACTGCGACGGCGGCGCCCGACCGGATTGACGACGAGACAAAGGGCAACAAGCTCTCGCCGTCGGCGACAGGCGACGTCGCGGGTCACCTGATCAGGGCGCGGGCCTGCTACATCTGCAAGCAGCCCTATACGCAGGTCGATGCCTTCTATCACCAACTCTGCCCGGCGTGCGCGGCGTTCAGCCATGCAAAGCGGGACGCCAGGACGGACCTGACGGGCCGACGAGCGCTCTTGACCGGCGGCAGAGCCAAGATCGGGATGTACATCGCGCTGCGGCTCCTGCGCGACGGCGCTCATACCACCATCACGACGCGCTTTCCCAAGGATGCTGCCCGGCGCTTCGCAGCGATGGAGGACAGTGCGGAGTGGCTTCACCGGCTGCGGATTGTCGGGATCGACCTGCGCGACCCGTCCCAGGTCATCTCCCTCGCGGACTCGGTCGACGCCGAGGGCCCTCTGGACATCATCATCAACAACGCTGCTCAGACCGTCCGGCGGTCCCCCACTGCCTACCGCCCGCTCGCCGAAGCCGAGGATGAGCCGCTGCCCTCCGAGCTCCTGGCCTCAAACGGGGGCCCCGAACTGCTCACCTTCGGGCATGCCCATGATCGGCACCCGCTCTCGATCGCCGGCAGCCTGACGGGGCATCCCGTCCTGGCTCCAGATGAAGTCACTGCGTTGGCGCTCTCTACGGGATCGGCGTCGCTCGAACGGATCGAGGCCGGAACGGCCATCGACGCGGGAGGGCTCGTGCCCGATGTGGCGAGCATCAACTCCTGGACACAGGTCGTGGACCAAGTGGATCCCCTCGAGATGCTCGAGGTTCAGCTCTGCAACGTGACGGCGCCGTTCTTGCTCATCAGCCGCCTGCGGGAGGCGATGCGGCGTTCGACGGCTCGCCGGAAGTACATCGTGAATGTGTCCGCGATGGAGGGGCAGTTCGGGCGAAAGTACAAGGGCCCCGGCCACCCGCACACCAACATGGCCAAGGCCTCGCTCAACATGCTCACCCGGACAAGTGCGGGCGAGATGTTCACGTCTGACCGGATCCTGATGACCGCGGTGGATACCGGATGGATCACCGACGAGCGGCCGCACTACACCAAGGTGCGGCTCGCAGACGAGGGATTCCACGCCCCGCTCGATCTCGTGGACGGCGCCGCCCGAGTCTACGACCCCCTCGTAATGGGCGAGGAAGGCACGGACTTGTACGGGGTGTTCCTCAAGGACTACAAGCCCTCCCCCTGGTGACGGGTGGTTAGGCGAGGCGCATTATTTCGACCCCTACGTCCAAGTGGGAGCCCCCGCCACCCGAGAGGATGCCCTTGAGCGGAGGCACGTCCCGGTAGTCGCGACCACGGGCGACAGTGACGTGGAAGTCACCGGCGGGCTTGTGGTTGGTCGGATCCCAGCTGCGCCAGTCGCCGTCCCACCACTCGAGCCACGCATGCGACTGCCCGGCGACGACCTCGCCCACGTCCGCTGAAGACCGAGGATGCAGATAGCCGGAGATGTACCGCGCCGGGATGCCCAAACTGCGGAGAGAACCGATCGCCAGGTGCGCGAGGTCTTGGCAGACTCCCTGCCGCTGGTTCCATGCCTGCTCGGCGTCGGTCGTGACACCAGTGGAACCTGCCATGTAACGCATTTCTCCGCGCAGCCACTCGAAGACGGCATGAGCCGCCGCGTTCGGATCGAGTCCTCGAGCGATCTCGGGGACGAGCGCGAGTACTTCGGCGCCGGGCCCGGAGAGGCGCGATTGCGGGAGCCAATCGCTGAACTGGTCCTGAACCTCAGTGCCCCTCAGCCGTTCCCAAGGCACGATCGATCCCTCGGCAGGTACCCTCTCGACGCGGTGCACTTCGACGGTCGTCGTCGAGGTGACCTCAAGGTATTCGTGCGGCAACTGCATGTCGAACGCGGTCACCCGGGTTCCCCAATAGTCGCGGTAGGTGCTCACCGCCGCCTGGGACGGCAGGACACGCACTTGCGATTCGAGCACCACCTGTTGCGGCTCCGTGAGAGGAGTCATGCGTGCCTCGTTGTAGCTGAGCGTCACCCTCTGGTTGTAGCGATAGGCCGTCTTGTGGACGATCCTCAGCCTCGTCATGAAACCTCTCCCACCCAGGCCAGCTCGTCAGCCCGATTGAAATACTTCCGTGAGATGGCGTCCGACGCCTGCGCCACGGCGCGCTGGACTCGTTCCATGTGCTCCGGCAGCTCGACCATGAGGTCGTCGGTGCGATGGAACTCGAGAAACGTCCTCGCCTGCCCCACGATCCGTCGCGCGTCGTTGATGTGTCCCAGACGAGTGTCGGAGGGATCCAGCTTGGCGAGGGCTTCATCGGCGTCCCGAAGCGCGTAGACGATCGAGCGCGGGAACAGCCGGTCCATGAGCAGGAACTCGGCCGCATGGCGGTCGTCGAACGCCGCGCGCCGAGTGCGGAGGAAGGACTCGTAGGCGCCCGCACACCGCAGCATATTGACCCACGACATCCCTGCAGTGTGGACCTCACGGGTCGAGAGCATTCGCGCCGTCATGTCAGCGCGTTCGAGGGAACGGCCGAGCACTAGGAAGAGCCAACTCTCGTCGTGGCTCATCGTAGTGTCGGTCAGGCCACCGACCATCGCGGTCCGTTCGAGCACCCAGTGGCAGAAGCGGTAAGTGCCCACCACGTCCTTCCGATGCTGGCTCAGACCGTAATACGTGGTGTTGAGGCATTCCCAGAGGCTTGAGGAAACCGTCTCGCGGGCCCTGCGCGCGTTCTCGCGCGCAGCGCCCAGAGAGCCGGCGATCGACGTTGCGTGAGTGCGGTCGTATGCGATGGCGTGGAGGAGTTCGGGGAGCCCGAACTCGTCGTGGTCGGGACGCGAGCCCATGACACCGAGCAGTTCCTGGGCCACGCTGCGCTGGTCTTCAGGAGGGAGGTGGTTGAGCCGCTCCAGATGGACGTCGAGAATTCGCGCCGTACCGTCCGCGCGTTCGACGTAGCGCCCGATCCAGAACAGGGATTCAGCAATCCGGCTGAGCAAGGAAGCCTCCTTGGAAATTCGGTGCGATCACTGCTGTTCTGCCTGCCGGTCCCGCCAGCTGCTCTCGACCGGCCAGACGCTGGTGCGTTCCCGGATGCTGATCGAGTGGCGCGGCTCCGCCTCGATCGGCACGTTCCGCGATTGTGCGAGCACCCATGTGTCCTTCGACCCGCCGCCCTGGCTCGAATTGACGATGAGGCTGCCCTCCTTGAGGGCGACGCGGGTCAGGCCACCTGGCAGGACCCATACGTCCTCGCCGTCGTTCACGGCGAAGGGGCGAAGATCGACGTGGCGCGGACCGAACTTGTTGCCGCTCAATGTCGGCACCGTACTGAGCTGGAGCACGGGCTGCGCGATCCAGCCGCGCGGATCCTCGATGAGTCGGCGACGCAGCGTCTCGAGTTCCTCTGGACTGGCGTCGGGACCGATGACGAGCCCCTTCCCTCCAGACCCGTCGACCGGCTTCACGACGAGCTCATCGAGCCGGTCGAGGACCTCCTCGCGCGCGTCGTCCTCCTCTAGCCGAAACGTGTCGACGTTGGCGATGATCGGCTCCTCACCGAGGTAGTACCGGATGAGATCAGGCACGTAGGAGTACACGAGCTTGTCGTCCGCCACCCCGTTGCCGACGGCGTTCGCAATGGTCACGCCGCCCGCTCGGGCCGCGTTGACGAGACCAGGGCAGCCGAGCATCGAGTCCGAGCGGAACTGGAGCGGATCGAGGAAATCGTCGTCGATCCGCTTGTAGATGACGTCGACGCGCTGCTCGCCCGCCGTCGTCCGCATGTAGACCCGGTTCCCACGGCAGATGAGGTCGCGGCCCTCGACAAGTTCGACGCCCATGAGCCCGGCCAGAAGCGTGTGCTCGAAGTAGGCCGAATTGAAGACACCTGGCGTGAGCACGACGACGGTCGGTTCGTCGACGCCTGCCGGCGCAGTGCGGCGCAGCGCCGAGAGGAGACGCCGCGGGTACTCCTCCACAGGCCGAATCGGCTGCTGGCTGAACGCCTCGGGAAGACCCTTCGCCATGGCTCGCCGGTTCTCGAGCACGTAGCTCACCCCTGATGGCACACGGACGTTGTCTTCGAGGACTCGGAAGGTGCCAGCACCGTCGCGCACCACATCTATGCCCGAGATGTGCACTCGTACCCCGCCCGCGGGCTCGAAGCCGTGCACCTGGCGATGAAAGTGCTTGCTGGACGTGATGATCCGACGCGGCACGACGCCGTCTGACGCTACCGACATCTTGCTGTAGACGTCGTTGAGGAACGCTTCAAGGGCTCGCACCCGCTGGGCCACCCCGCGCTCGAGGACGTCCCACTCGCCTGCCGAGATCACCCGGGGCACGATGTCGAGCGGGAACGGGCGCTCCTCGCCCGCGTAGTCGAACGTGACTCCCCTATCGAGGAATGTGCGCGCCATGGAATCGGCACGGGAACTGACATCGGCGAGATCGAGGCTCGCGAGCGCACCCTCCAGCTGGCGGTACGTGGAGCGGGCCACCTGGTCGGGGGCGAACATCTCGTCGTA
Organism: Sinomonas humi; assembly: GCF_000802235.1. Lineage (GTDB taxonomy): Bacteria > Actinomycetota > Actinomycetes > Actinomycetales > Micrococcaceae > Sinomonas > Sinomonas humi. The sequence continues at coordinate 8,548 of NZ_JTDL01000153.1, read as the reverse complement.
CGCGCCCGTCCGGGCAGCGGCGACGGCGTAGTCCTCGAAGAGATCCGACATAGAGGACAGCTTTTCATCAATCGGCTGCCCGTGCATATTCGGCCTGTCTCCGCGTTCCCGCACCTTGGGCTGTCGGAGGGGCGTGGTTGAATGGCCGCGTGTCGAACGAGAACCTGAGTCGTGAGGAGGCTGCCGAACGTGCTCGCCTCATCAACGTCGAGTCCTACCATGTGACCCTTGATCTCCGCGCAGCCGAGGATCCCGACAGCGCGACCTTCGAAACCACGAGTGTGATTGACTTCAGCGCCGTCCCGGGATCGTCCACGTTCGCCGATTTCGTGGGCGAGAGCGTCTCGTCGGCCGCGCTCAACGGTCGGCTGCTGGACGAGTCGACCGTGTACGACGGTGCGCGGATCCGGCTGGATGGGCTTGAGGGCCGGAACCGTCTCGAGGTCACCGCGCAGGCCCGCTACAGTCGGAGCGGCGAGGGACTGCACCGCTTCGTCGACCCCGCCGACGGCCGGACCTACCTCTACACCCAGTGCGAGCCTGCCGATGCTCGCCGCTACTTCCCGAACTTCGAGCAGCCGGACCTCAAGGCGTCGATCGCCTTCACCGTCCTCGCGCCTGCACAGTGGGTCGTCACTGCCAATGGTTCGGCCATCACTCAAGCCACGCTTCACGCCGAAGGCGAAGACCCCTCCGTCGGGCGGTGGGACTTCGCGCCCACGCCGCCGATCTCGACCTACCTCGCCGCCGTCGTCGCCGGCCCTTACCACCGCGCCCAAGACGTGTGGGTCGGGAGCGCGGACGACGACGCCCCGCTCACCGTGCCGCTCGCTGCCTACTGCCGCGCTTCACTTGCCGAGCATTTCGACGCCGAGCGCCTCTTCGCGCTCACGAAACGTGGTCTGGACTTCTACCATTCGGTGTTCTCACCCGCTTACCCCTGGGGGAAGTACGAGCAGGCCTTCGTGCCGGAGTACAACCTCGGCGCAATGGAGAACCCGGGCATCGTTACGTTCACCGAGCAGTACGTCTTTGCCTCGCGTGCTGCCGACTCACAGTACGAGGGGCGTGCGAACACGCTCCTGCATGAGATGGCGCATATGTGGTTTGGGGACCTCGTGACGATGCGCTGGTGGGACGATCTCTGGCTCAAGGAGTCGTTCGCCGAGTACATGGGGACTCTCGCCGTGGAAAGGGCCACGGACTGGGATACCGCGTGGGTGAACTTTGCGAACCGCCGCAAGGCGTGGGCCTACGTGCAGGACCAACTCCCGACCACGCACCCGATCGTCGCCGACGTGCCGGACCTTGAGGCCGCGGAGCAGAACTTCGACGGCATCACCTACGCGAAGGGCGCCTCCGTGCTCAAGCAGCTCGTCGCCTATGTGGGCGAGGACGCGTTCTTCGTCGCGGCCCGAGAGTACTTCGGGAAGCACGCCTATGGGAATACATCGCTGACGGACCTTCTCGACGCGTTGGGTCGCGCCTCCGGCAAGCCGATGGAAGAGTGGGCTGCCGCTTGGCTTCAGACGGCGGGGCTACCGCTGCTGGTGCCGGAGGTGGAGTACGACGGCGACCGCCTCGCCAGAGTCGCGGTTCGGCAGGCGGCGTTCGACCCCGCGACCGGCATCTCGGCGCCGCGCCCGCATCGTCTCCGCGTGGGTCTCTACTCGCGGGCATCTGACGGCAAGATTGTGCGCGCCCGTTCAGTCGACGTCGTCGTCGCTGCCGGACCGGCAGGCGAGCTGACGGAAGTCCCCGAACTCTCGGGGCTCCCCTCTCCTGACCTGCTCCTCGTCAATGATGAGGACCTCACGTACGCGAAGGTCCGTCTCGATCCGGCGTCGGAGCGGACTGTGCGCAATTCCCTCGGAGACATCGCCGATCCGCTCGCACGCGCCTTGTGTTGGACCGCCCTGTGGCACGAGGTGCGCGACGGCAAATCCCCAGCACGCGACTACGTCCGCGCGGTTGCGCGCTTCGGACCAGCCGAGACGACGATCGGAGTCCTCCTCACCGTGCTCGACAACGCCCGAACCGCGATCGAGCGCTATGCATCCGTGGGGGAACGGCCCGCGTTACGCGAAGAGTACCTTGCCGCAGTTGCAGAGCATCTGAAGGCGTCCGCTCCGGGCTCCGACGAGCAGCTTGCGTGGGCCCGGGCGCTCGCGCGCGGCAGCCGCTTCGGGGGCGGCCAGCTCGAGCTCGTGCGTTCCCTGATTGAGGACGACGGCGGCATTCGGGGCATTGCCGCGGACGCGGACCTGCGCTGGTCTCTGTGGCAGGCCTTGGCGGCTCAAGGCGCCGCGGACGAGGCGGATCTGGAGGCGGAACTCGCCCGCGATGCGACAGCCCGCGGACGAGTCGGACATTGCCTCGCCCTCGCGGCCCGCCCTACGCCCGAGGCAAAGGCAGAAGCGTGGAGCGCCGTCGTCGAACGGGACGATCTCTCCAACGAGCTCCTCAAGGCGACCATCGAGGGCTTCGGGCTCGGTCCGAACGAACTCAGGCTGCCCTACCGGGACGCCTACTTCTCCTCTCTCGAGGAGGTGTGGGCCGAGAAGTCGAACGAACTCGCCAGCAGGATCGTAATGGGCTTGTTCCCTGACAGCGACCTCCAGCTCAGTGGCGAGCCCGATGCTGACGAGGTACTGAGGCTCGCCGATTCGTGGCTCGCCCGCCATGCGGACGCTCCGCACGCGCTGCGGCGGGTCGTCGTCGAGCAGCGCGACCACCTGAGGCGTGCCCTTGTGGCCCAGTCCCGCTCAGCGACGACGTAAAGCAAGCGTGAACGGAGCCGTCTACGGCACTCGGTGCAACCATGCCTCGGTGCCGAACTTGGATGCCGCCAGGCGTCGCGCAGCCTCGCGTGATTCCGTGGAAAGCTCGGCGCGCCGCGCTCCGTAGCGCTGCTCGAAAGTTCCGATCATGGCTTCGAGAAGGTCCTTGCGGTCCAGCCCGGTCTGTCGCTTGAGCGGATCAACGCGCTTCTTCGCGCTCGCGATCCCCTTGTCCGAGATCTTCTCGCGGCCTATGCGCAGGACCTCGGTCATCTTGGCAGCGTCGATGTCGTAGCTCATGGTCACGTGGTGGAGCATTGCGCCGTTGCCGAACCTCTTTTGGGCCGCACCGCCGATCTTGCCCTCCTCTGTGGCGATGTCATTGAGTGGCTTGTAGAAGGCCTTGACGCCGACCGAGGCCAAGGCCTCCATGACCCAGGCGTCTAGAAACGGATAGGAATCGGCGAACGAGAGGCCGTCAACGAGCGACGTCGGCAGGTAGAGCGAATACGTGATGCAGTTCCCGGCTTCCATGAACATCGCACCGCCGCCGCTGACTCGCCGGACGACGGTGATGCCGTAGCGCGCAACCCCGTCCGGATCTACCTCATTCCGATAGGACTGGAACGTCCCGATGACCACGGAGGGCTCGTCCCACTCCCAGAAGCGAAGTGTGGGCTTGCGCCGCCCTTCCCCGACCTCGCGGGTGAGCACCTCGTCGAGGGCGACCTGTTCGGTGATCGGCAAGGCAGTCGGCGGGATCACCTCCCAGTCGTGGTCCGCCCACGTCGTAGCGTGGCCCAAGGCGCGGCGGACCGCGACCGCGACGGCGGCCGGATCGAAGCCGAACATGACGGCGGACGAATCCACGGCATCGTGAACCGCCGCCGTAATCGCCACATTCGGCGCCTCGCTCGAAAGGCCGACCAAGGCCTCGTTGATGTCGTCGAGGGCCTCATCCGGCTCGAGGAAGAAGTCCCCGTTGATGCTCGCCTTGGTGATGACGCCGTCGTCCGTCACGAGGTCGGCGACGACGAGCTTGCCGCCTGGCACCTTGTATTCGCCGTGATGTTCAGCCACCCGACAAGCCTAGCCCCGCCGACCAGACGACCAGGGAACGACAGCTCGGAGGGGACCGGAAGGGAAGAATCTGGAACTGACGGAAGGCCCGACGACGGAAGGCGCCGCCCTTCTGGGCGACGCCTTCCGTACAGCAAGGGCTTGAATCAGGCCTTCTTGCCGAAGTTCTTGAAGCGCGCGTTGAAGCGCTCTACGCGGCCTGCGGAGTCCATGATGCGCTGCTTGCCCGTGTAGAACGGGTGCGACTCAGAGGAGATCTCGACGTCGATGACCGGGTAGGTGTTGCCGTCCTCCCACTCGATCGTCTTGTCCGAGGTGGCCGTGGAGCGGGTCAGGAACTTGGTGCCGGACGCGAGATCGTTGAAGACGATCGGCGCGTACTTGGGGTGGATATCAGACTTCACAATGGGACCTTTGCTAGGGCTCTGGATTTTGCCAGAAGCCAGGTGTGAACGCCCACCGATTGGAGGGCCAGCCATGAATTTTAGCATGTGGTCGGACGGGCGCCATCGCAGCCCCGGAGGCCAATCGGCTTTGCGAGGAAGGCCTGAGGGTATCGGAAGAGGGCCGGGATGGCCGGTGTGATGTCGAGTGTGCCGAGGAGGCCCGCATGGGTGATCAGGAGCCCGAGTCCCCGCAGCGCTGGGCAGAGAGCTCCCCTGACGACCCGCGCGAGCCGCAGCGCCTGAGCGAGGTGACCGAGCCGGTGTGGCGGTACGTCGCGCTCAGGACGCTGCGCGGGTTCATGGACCATCAGTGCATGGACCTCGCCGCAGGGCTGACCTACCACGCGGTCCTCTCGCTCTTCCCGGCGCTCTTGGCGATCGTCTCGCTTCTCGGTCTGTTCGGCCAGAGCGGGAACACGGTTTCGGGAATGATGGACATCATCCAGCACATCGCTCCCGGTGCCACGGCCGCATCCATCCGACAGCCCGTCGAGGACCTCGTCCACGCCCCAGCTGCGGGCCTGGCGCTCATCGGAGGCCTGGCTGGGGCCCTGTGGGCCGCCTCAGGATACGTCCGCGCCTTCGCGCGGGCAATGAACCGAATCTACGGCATCGCAGAGGGGCGCTCATTGGTTCGGCTCTTCGGCACCATGCTGGGGATCACGGTCGTCTACGTGGTCGTCGTCGCAGTGGTCTCCGCGGTCCTGGTCCTCAGCGGGCCGATCGCCGATGCCATCGGCAATGCCATCGGGCTAGGAGGCCCCGCTGAGGTGGGATGGAACATCCTGAAGTGGCCGGCCGCCGTCGTGCTCGTGGTAGGACTGATCGCCGTCCTCTACTACTTCACCCCGAACGTCCGCCAGCCCAAGTTCCGGTGGATGAGTGTCGGCTCCTCCATTGCCCTGGCCGTCTTCGCCCTCGCCACGGCAGGCTTCGGCTTCTACGTGGGCAATTTCGGGCACTACAACAGGACCTATGGAGCGCTCGGCGGCGTCATCATCCTCCTGCTGTGGGTATGGCTGCTGAACATGTCCCTCCTGCTCGGGGCCGTGTTCGACGCCGAGACCGAGCGCGGCCGCGAGCTAGAGGCCGGGCTGCCTGCCGAGGAGCAGATCCAGCTCCCGCCAAAGTCCGTCGCAGGGATCAGGAAACGCCAGAAGCGGGCCCAAGAGGACATCCGCCGGGCACGCGAGCTCCGCCGCCGACACGGCCGATGAGAGCAGGCCAGCTCACAGCACCCTCCCCCACATCTGCCTCCCTACGGCCGCTCCCGGTCCTGTCGCACTGCTCGCTTGGCCGTTTCCCGGCCGCGATCGAGGGTACTCAACACTCATATGGTTGCGCTGACGCAACTGTTCTCGCGGGGCTCGCGGGGTCTCCCCGCAGCACCCAGCAGTCCACCAGCAGCAACCGCCAGCGCCACGGACAACGGAGGACAACGATGCCTGACACCAACGCACGCCCTCAGGGCGCCTTCAGCAAGGCCGGGCGGAAGGCGGCCCACCACCGTACAGTGACCATCAACTTCGAAGGCCTCGGCTCGGTCCGCCTGCCGCCCGTCGAAGACCTGGGCTTCGTCGGCGGGGTCGGGGTGCTCGCCACAGCCGGGATCCTCGAATGGCCTCTGGCGGGGATCCTGGCCGCCGGACACCTCCTCGCCCGGTCTTCTAGGAGCAATGCCCTCAAGGAATTCGGCGACGCCCTCGAAGAAGTCTGAGAACAGCGACCGCGCCCTTGGCAGGCGCCTCGCCCTGAGGAGAGGCGGCTACTCTGAGCCGTGGGCGCGGGCTAGCAGGGCTTGGGCACGGGCTAGCAGTTCCTCGGCCTGGCGCAGCAGCTCGCGTGCTTGGTCCCCTTCGGCATGCGGCACGCCCGCAGGCATTCCGCCTGATGCGGGGCCTTTCTCGCCCATGTCCGAAGGGGACTCCGCGTCCTTGCGCGGCTCGCCCTCAGCTGCCTCGCTTGGCTCGGGAGGGAGGGAGGACGGTTCGGCCCCGTTCCCGGTCGGGGCGGCAGGAGCGGAGGCAGGCGCACTGGAGGACGACGACGGGCCGGAGGCGGGCGCATCGGCACTGCCCTGCTCGCTGTCCCCGCCCACCATGACAGAGGCCAGCGAAGCGGCCAGATAGGTGAAGACGGTCACGGCGTAGATCATGAGGGCCCACCCGACCACCCTTCCGGCGAAGGTTACTGGGTAGACCTCGCTGCCCACGGTGGTGATGTAGGACGCGGTGAACCAGAGCGCGCCTCCGAAGGAAGTGATCTGGCTTCCCTTCGCATTGATCTCCGCGAGATAGAACAGTTCGGCGAAGATCAGGGTGAGCATCAGGGTCGAGAGCATCAGTTTGCCGAGCTGGCGGCGCTTGAGGATCCTCACTCCCAGACGTGCCGCCCGCCCGTCCGGATGGCGCCCGAAAAGCAGCGCGAACAGGGATTCGACAAGCCGGTAGATGTGCAGGCGGCGAAGGTACGTGAGCGGACGCAGGACGGGCAGCACGGCGAACACCGCGTCCGGCCAATGGGTGCGCAGGTAGGCGGCGCGGTCCCTCGAGAGTGCCAGCTTGCTTGCGAAGTCGAGCAGGATCATCGCGTACAACGCTGCCGCGATCGCCCACAGTGCCGGGCCCCACGGGCCGGGGGGCGCGACGACCTCGCAGACGATGACAAGCGCGATGGCGGCGCCTGCCAGCGTCATCGGCGGATTCAGGAACCCGTCAAGCCGCTCGCGGACCTCCTCCCGATCGGGAAGGGCGGACCGAGGAATGCCGGACATCGGAACCTCCAGATCTCTTCCCCGCGATGGCCCCTCGGAGGAATCCATCCGAAGCCGGTGTCGGGCACGGGACCCCGGTTGCTTTAGGCCTACCCCTGGATGAGGGCCAGAAACAGAGGACCATCCCGAGCGCGCGCTTGGGCTCCGGGGACGCCATCGCCCTCTTGGTGCTCTCGGCCATGGTCACCCCAGGTGTCTGGCCCGTAGGCCGATGGGTACCACCACGGAGTGGAGATGCAAGGCCAAGGACAGGCCGGGCCAGCCGAGCAGCCGGCCGGAGCGTCCGAGAGGATCGTTGCCGCAGCCTGCGAGCTGTTTGCCCGGCGGGGCGTCCGCGATGTCGGGATCGAGGAGCTGATCCGGGCCTCGGGAGTGGCCAAGGCGACCTTCTACAGGCACTTCCGCTCTAAAGACGAAGTGGTCCTCGCCTATCTGGACCAGTGGTACTGGGAACGGAGCGAGGCGATAGATGCCGCCGTCGCCCGCAACGCCGCCCACGAAGGCGCACTGCTTGCCGTCTTCGACGTCTTCGACTTCTGGTTCCGCCACGGCAGGGCCGAGGTCATCACCTTCGTACAGGTGATGATGGAGATGGGTCGTGAGCACCCGCTCGGCAGGGCAAGCATCGACTACATGGAGGGGACGCGTCGACAGCTGGCCCAGCTTGCCGCAGCGGCAGACCTTGACGACCCTGACGACTTCGCCTGGTCCATGCACATCCTCATCAAGGGAGCGATCGTCGCAGCCGCGGAAGGCGACCCCCATGCCGCTTCGCGTGCAAGAACGATGGCCGCCCTCCTCATAGACGCCCACGCCCGCTCCTGAGAAAGGCAGGGCACCCGGAACGAGCAGCGCAAGTTCTGGGCTGTCGTAGGGACCGTCCAGACCTCGGCCCAGTCGGCACCTGCTAGTACCGGTATTCCCCGACGGGCATCGACAGTTCGGGGTGGTGCAGGTCGAGGGCCGGACGGTTGGAGCGGATGCGCGGGAGTGAGGTGAAGTTGTGGCGCGGGGGCGGGCACGAGGTCGCCCACTCGAGCGAGGCGCCGAAGCCCCAAGGATCGTCCACGGTCACCCGCTTGCCGCTGCGGGCGGTGATGTAGACGTTCCAGAAGAACGGGATGAGCGAGGCGCCGAGCACGAACGAGGAGATCGTGGAGAACTGGTTCATCCAGGTGAAGCCGTCCTGGGGCAGGTAGTCGGCGTACCGGCGGGGCATGCCCATGACGCCGAGCCAGTGCTGGATCAGGAACGTGCCGTGGAACCCGATGAGCAGGAGCCAGAAGTGGATCTTGCCCAGGCGCTCGTTGAGCATCTTGCCCGTCCACTTCGGCCACCAGAAGTAGAACCCGGCGAACATCGCGAACACGACGGTGCCGAAGACGACGTAGTGGAAGTGGGCGACCACGAAGTACGTGTCGGAGACGTGGAAGTCCAGCGGCGGCGAGGACAGGATGATGCCGGTGAGC
>NZ_JTDL01000152.1 GCF_000802235.1 Sinomonas humi | reverse complement strand
GTGCATGTAGAGGGCGGCGGCGGTGGTGTCCACGATGGTGGTCATGGCCCAGTTGATCCAGTAGAACCAGCCGGAGACGTAGGCTGCCTTCTCGCCGAAGAACTCGCGGGCGTAGGAGACGAAGGACCCGGAGGAGGGCCGGTGCAGGACGAGTTCGCCCAGGGCGCGCAGGATCAGGAAGACGAAGAAGCCGCAGATCGCGTAGGAGAGGACCAGGGAGGGCCCGGCGGCGGCCAGGCGGCCGCCGGCGCCCAGGAACAGGCCGGTGCCGATGGCCCCGCCGATCGCGATCATCTGGATCTGGCGGGCCTTGAGGCCCTTGTGGTAGCCGGCGTCCTCGGCATGGATCACATGATCCGTCGAATGCGCATGGCCGCCATCTTCAACGTGGTCAAAGCGTTGCTGGCCCGTCTGGGCGGGGTCGGTGGAGGACATCGGCGTCCTTTCGTTGGTTGGGAATGGGTGGGAGATGGTGTTCAGTCAGAGAGGGAGCGCGAGCGTGAGGAAGCCCACGGTGGTGAAGAAGCTTTAGAGGGCGGAGATGCTCAGAGAGTCAGATTTGCGAGGCGTTCGGGGCGCAGGAGTTCCTCGAGACGCTCGGCGGTGAGGAGGCCGCGTTCGAGCACTAGTTCAGCCACTCCTCGCCCCGTCGCCAGCGCCTCCTGCGCGATTGAGGTGGCGGCCGCGTAGCCGAGGTACGGGTTGAGCGCGGTCACGAGACCGATGGAGTGCTCAACGCTCGCGCGCAGCCGGTCCGCATTGGCCGTGATCCCACGGACGCAGCGCTCGGTGAGCGTGTAGCACGCGGCTTCGAGGTGCGCGATGCTCTTTTGGAGGCTGTGCACGATGACCGGTTCGAACGCGTTGAGCTGGAGCTGCCCCGCCTCCGCAGCCATCGTGATCGTCACGTCATTTCCGATCACCTCGTACGCGACTTGGCTTACTACCTCGGGGATGACCGGGTTGATCTTGCCGGGCATGATCGAGGAGCCGGACTGCACAGCGGGCAGGACGATCTCTGCGAGACCCGCACGGGGTCCCGACGAGAGCAGGCGGAGGTCGTTGCAGATCTTCGAGAGCTTGACGGCTACGCGCTTGAGGACACCGGAGAGGTGCACGAAGGCACCCATGTCCTGCGTTGCCTCGATGAGGTCGACGGCGGTCACGAGCGGCAGGCCTGTTGCCTCGCCGAGGTGGCGGCAGGCTGCTTCGGCATAGCCAGCGGGAGCGTTGAGGCCCGTGCCGATCGCTGTGGCGCCGAGGTTGATCTCGTGCACGAGCCGCGAAGCCTCGCGCAGCCTCTCCCGGTCTTCTCCTATGGTCACCGCATAGGTTCCGAATTCCTGGCCAAGGGTCATGGGCACGGCATCCTGAAGCTGGGTGCGCCCCATCTTGACGACGGTCCGGAACTCGGTGGCCTTGTCCGCGAAGGCGTCTTCGAGCGAGGTGAGTGCTTTGAGGAGGCCCTCGATGCCGTAGACCGTCGCGACACGCACGGCAGTGGGGTAGACGTCATTGGTCGACTGGCTCAGGTTGACGTGGTCGTTCGGGTGAAGCGCTGCGTAGTCGCCCTTTGCATGTCCGAGCAGCTCGAGCGCGCGGTTGGCGATGACCTCGTTCGCGTTCATATTCGACGAGGTCCCGGCGCCGCCCTGAATGACGTCGACGACGAACTGGTCGGCGAGCTGTCCGCTGAGGATTTCGAGGCAGGCCTTCTCGATGGCGCTCCCGCGCTCCGTGTCGAGGAGGCCGAGTTCCTGGTTCGCCCGGGCGGCCGCGAGCTTGACTGCCGCGAGCCCTCGCACAAGGTGGGGGTTGGTCGAAAGCGGCTGTCCCGTGATCGGGAAGTTTTCGACCGCGCGGAGAGTGTGGACGCCCCAGTACGCGTCAGCGGGGATTTCCCGGTCGCCGAGGAGATCGTGGTCGATGCGTGGGGAGGGGTCGTTGCGTGTGGAGGGGAGGGAGGTTTCCCCGTCGAGCGTCTCTTCATCGAGCATCTCGGCACGGTTCATGGGTGGAGCCTTTCGTCCTGTTTTGGGCGCAGTTCGGTGGGGCGGAGTTCGGTGGGGCGCGGTTCGGTTGGGCGGAGTTCGGTGGGGCGCAGTTCGGTTGGGCGCGGTTCGGGTCGGCAGGGTCGTTGTGGCGGCCTGATCAGGTCAGGCTGGGAACGCGTCGTCAAGTGCGGCGAGGAGGCCGACGGGCCGGCCGCCGCCCAGGACGGTCGAAGCGGCGAGATCGGCGAGGGGACCGTCAGGTGCGGCCTCGGAAATGCCGAGCGCGGCAAGGGCGCGCACCGCTACGGGCATGCGAGCGCGGTCGCCGCCGTCGGAGATCTTCACAGCGATCGCGCGACCGTCCGGGAGTCCGACGAGCTGGACGCCCTCGAAGCCGTCCTTCGCAACGGCTCCCGGCAGGCGCCGCATGAGGAGGGTCACGTCGCGGCCCTCGCCCGCGACCATCTCAGGGTGGGCCGTCATGGCGCGTGCGACGGCGGCTTCCGCGCTCACGGCGACAGACCCGCCGTCGTGCGCCCCGCCTGTGTGCCCGCCGTCGTGCGCCTCGCCTGTGTGCCCGCCGTCGCGGGTCTGCGCTTCGGCCGCAGCCTGCGCGAGGCGGCCGTAGGCGCGGGCAATGCCAGCGAGACTGAGCGCCGGAAGAGGCGTGCCGCATCCGTCGGTGCTCCAGCCAGCGGGCTCTTCGCCAGTCAGCTCGGCGATCGTCGCAGCGACGAGCTGTTGGAGCGGATGATCCGGATTCAGGTACCCCGCGACGGGCCACCCGTTGAGGGCGCAGACACCCGCCATCGCGGCATGCTTGCCCGAGCAGTTCTGGCACAGGTGGTCGGCGCTGCCGCCGTCGTGGAGCCACTGCTCGCGCTCCCGTACGCCATAGGGGAGGTCCACGGTGTTCTCTAGCGCTGAGATGCCTAGGCCGTGGAGAGTGAGGATCCGCAGCGCACCTTCGCGATGTGCCTTGCCGCCGCTGTGGCTCGCGGCCGCGAGGGCAAGGAGCTCGTCCGGAAGGCTGAGGCCCGCGCGCACGAGGGCGACGGCCTGGAGCGGCTTGAGCGTGGACCGTGGGTAGAAGGGAACGCTCGAATCACCCGCTTCCCACAGAAGGCCCCCGTCTGCGCCGGTGGCTGCCACGCTTCCGTAGTGGACGCCTTCGACGAGCTCGCCACGGATCTGTACGGCGAGTGGGACGTGGGCGGGGAGTCCCGGAAGCATGAGGGCACGGCCTGCCGGGGTGACGAACGGGGAATGATCAGTGATGGAAGGCATGGCTCTCTGGGACGCGATAGTGGGTGGTTGAGCTCGGCAGATGGGTCGAGGCCGGTCAGGGCGGCCGAGGCCGGTCAGGGGCCCGGAGTCCCCAATGACCCGACAGCTTCGTTGACGGCTGCGAGGTGCTCCGCCATGGCTTCGCTCGCGAGTCCGGCGGAGCCGGCCTCGATCGCTGCGACGATCCGGGCGTGCTCGACGTCCGAGGCGCGCTGGCGGTCGGCGACGAGGTTGAGGGTTTCAGATTGGTTTGCGAGCGCCTCGCGCAGGTCGACGACGACGCTTTCGAACACCTTGTTGCCGCTCGCCCGGGCGATCAGGCAGTGGAAGGTGGCGTCGAGCGCGACCCAGGCCGCAGGGTCGTCCTCGACGGCCATGTCGGCCACGATCCCCTTGAGGGTTGCAAGGTCCTCCTCGCTGCGCCGAGCAGCGGCGAGCCCAGCCGCAGGAACCTCGATGTGGGGACGGGCTTCGGTGAGGTCGCGCGCGGAGTAGCGCCCGAGCACGAGATCGCCTGAGGCGCGGTTCGAGACGACGAACGTTCCCTTCCCGGTGTGGGTTTCGGTGAGCCCTAGTGCGGCGCATGATCGGAGCGCTTCCCGGACCACCGAGCGGCTCACGCCGTAGCGCCCGGCCAGAGCAGCCTCAGCGGGGAGTTTCGAGCCGACGGGGACACGTCCCGATTCGATCTCTCCACGCAGTTCTGCCAGAACCGCTTCCGCGGCGCTCAGACGGGCCAGAGGGCGGCGGATGACCTCGGCGGACATCACCTCTGGCTGTCTAGCTGTACGGCTGTCTGACAGGTTCACCCCACGAGTATGACGCTTCTCACAGAGCGGTGTCAACCGGGCGCGTGCCCCTCAGAGTGCGGGATACAGCTCGCCAACGGGAACATCAATCGCTAGGCGATTCTCCGGCCCGGGGAGCGGGCAGGCCCATGCTTCGTTGTAGGCGCACGAGGGGTTGTAGGCGAAGTTGAAGTCGAGCACGTAGACGGGTACGCCGTCGTCGTCCGCGCGGGCACCCAGGTAGGCGCCCTTGATCGTGTCGAGAAGATACCGCCCCGCACCATAGGTCCCACCCTCTCGGCCCGCGGTGCTGTCTCGGAATGGCACGAAGACGCCGCCGCCATAGCCCGCGTGGCGCCACGCCGCGAGCGGGCCGAGGCCGGGTACGTCGAACGTGCCGAGCCGCACGAACGGCACCACCCCGTCCGTGCCGGTTTGGACCGACCTCTCCTGGCCCACACCCTCTGGGAGGAGGGGCAGCTCGAAGCGGTAGCCGGCGTCGTAGGGAGCCGTTCGCAGCCCGCGAAAGGCTGTGCGCTCTGCACCGACGACGGCGGAGGCGGGGTGAGTGCCGAAAAGCAGGTCCCGCTCGCGGCACCACAGTTCGTGCCCAGCGCGTGGGCTCTCGGCTGCGCGGACGCGCCGATAGAGATCGAACACGCGGAGTCGCCAGTCCGCGATTTCATGGGCGGGGATCGCGAGTTCATGGGCGGGGATCGCGAGGCCGTGTTCGTCGTGCTCCAGCATGGCGCCAGAGTACCGCCGCTGCCGTTCGCTAGTCTGGCTCCATGGTCGCGGTTCGCCACGTCGTGATGGTTCTCGGCGCAGCCCTTGGCACCCTTGTCCTTGCTGGGTGCGGCGGCACTCAGGGTGCGCCTCAGTGGACACCAGTGGGCCCGCAGGCGTCCTCGGTTAGCGCCTCTCCGACTCCCAAGGCGACTGCCTCGACGAGCGGGACACCGTCGGCCGGCGCGACGTCGACCGATTGGAAGACTTTCACCGACCCGGGGAAGACGATCAGCTTCGAGCTGCCCGCGCAGTGGATCGTGCAGTCCGCTCCGCTCGCTCCGGGTTCTGCGGCGTCCGCAGTGCACTATGACGTCAAGAAGGCCGACGGAACTTTCGTCGCCGCGCTCCAGACCGGGCTGCCGATGCCTGCCTCGCAGCCGTGCGATGCGAGCCAGGCCAAGCCCTACACGGTGCTCAACAGCGTCCCGGTCAATCTTCCGTTCAAGGATGGCCCCGCGGCGCTGACGCCCCGCTTCGTCTTCCGCGTCATCCAGGGATACAAGTACTTCGGCTCGTTCGGGCTCGTCGGTGTCACAACCTCGGCCCAGGATGGGAAGGCGTGCCGCCTCCTCAACATCGTGCCGGGACCGACGGGCTCCGGCGGATACGCCTTCTCGGATGTCACAGAACTCGCGCCTCTCGCCCCCGAAGCCGAGGTTGCCCCGCTGCAGGCATTCGATAACCTTGCTCAGGCGTCGGATTACGTCCAGACGTCGGGAGACTTCGCCGATGCGCAGCGGATGATCATGTCGCTCAAGTTCACGAAGACCTCCTAGGCCGTTCGACTCCTAGCCTCTGGAGCACCATGCTGCGTACTGTCAGCGCCCGTCTCTCGTTCACCACCGTGGCCCAGACGAAGGTGGCCATGGCCGTCGCCGTCGCGAAGAATCCCGGGTACACGTCCTTCGACGAGCAGCTCACCGTGACCTCCGACGGCCAGCCCGTCCCGTGGCGCGAGCTCGTGGACGGGCACGGAGGCCGCTTCCAGGTGCTCGAGTTCGACTATCCCTCTGACGTGGAGGTCGAGTACACGGCGAGCGTGCGTGGGCGCGCCGTCCCCGAAACGGTGGACGAGATGGAGCTCATCCGCTACGTGCGGCCGAGCCGGTACGCAGAGAGCGACCGGCTTCTTCCGACGTCCTACGGACAGTTCGGGGGGATGGCCGGTTCCCCGCTCGTCGTTGCGGTACGCAAGTGGGTTCACGAGCAGCTCTCCTACGTTGCCGGTTCGTCCCGTGGGACCGACGGTGCGGTCGAGACCCTGCTGCATCGCCGCGGCGTCTGCCGGGACTATGCCCACCTCGCGATTGCGCTCCTGCGCGCCAAAGATGTCCCGGCCCGGCTGACGGCGGTCTACGCCCCCGGGCTGCGGCCTATGGACTTCCATGCCGTCGCGGAGGCATACGTCGACGGCGCCTGGCATGTCATCGATCCGACCGGCCTCGCGTCGCGTTACGGGATGCTCCGGATCACGGCAGGGCGCGACTCCTCGGACACGGCCTTCCTCTCGACCGTCGGAGGGAGCCTCGTCCTCCGTCGGCTCGCAGTCGCTGCCGACTGTGACGAAACGCTCCCCGACGACGATCCGGAAGCACTCGCCGTCGTCGGCTGACCCTCGTCCGAGCGTTCGTTGGTCACGTTCCGCTAGTGCGCGAGCGTTTGTTGGTCACGTTCCGCTAGTGGGCGCGTGGGAGGTGACCAATGGACGACGACGGCGCGCCGCCCGGGGCGGGCAGCTCACAGGGGGTGCGTCTCGACCACATGCTCCCGGAGCTTTGCGGTGAGCCGCGTCAGCTCGGCGAGCTCATCGGCGTCGAGCGCCCCGCCGAACAGGCGGCTGATCTCGCGCACGTGCCCGCGTCCGATCCGTCGCTGGGTCTCGCGGCCGGCCTCGGTCAGCGTGATGAGAATGCCGCGGGCGTCGTCGGGGGCGGCGCGGCGCGTCACGAGCCCCTTGCGCTCGAGCCGCTCGACAAGCCGGCTGAGGCTCGACTGGGCGAGCAGGACATGCTCGTTGAGCTCGTTGAGACGCAGGCCTCCCTGCGGGCAGCCGCTCAGCGTGAAGAGGACGTCATACTCCTTGATGCCCAGGCCCCGGAAGGCTGGGTCGGCTTGGAGGCGTCGCATCACCGCGACCTGCGCCCGGAAGAGGGACTCCCATGCTTCGGCCGTCTCGCGGACCGAGGGCGTGGGCGTGGCGGCCCCTCCAGCCGGAGGATTCATTTCGCGACCTCCGCCCCTTCGGCCTCCGCCTGGGCGGCAGCAGCGGATCCGTCCCGGCGGGCGACCAGCGCGGCGTGCGTCGGTCCCTCGGGGACGTCGGCGGGACGGCCGGCTTCGAATCCGGCCTTGAGCTCGGGGAGCACCTCGCCCAAGAGGTCGAGCTGCTCGAGGACTGTCTTGAGGGGCAGGCCGGCATGGTCGACGAGGAAAAGCTGGCGCTGGTAGTCGCCGAAGTAGTCCCTGAAGGCGAGGGTCTTCTCGACGAACTCGGCTGGGCTTCCCACCGTAAGGGGTGTCTGGGAAGTGAAGTCCTCGAGCGACGGACCGTGGCCGTAGACCGGCGCGTTGTCGAAGTACGGGCGGAATTCCCGCACGGCGTCCTGTGAGTTGCGCCGCATGAAGAACTGGCCGCCAAGGCCGACGACGGCCTGGTGGGCCTTGCCGTGGCCGTAGTGCTCGAAGCGCTCGCGGTAGAGGTTGATGAGCCGAATGTAGTGCTCCTTCGGCCAGAAGATGTTGTTAGCGAAGAATCCGTCGCCGTAGTAGGCCGCGAGTTCGGCAATCTGCGGGGTGCGGATGGAACCGTGCCATACGAACGGGGCGACGCCGTCGAGCGGTCGCGGTGTGGCGGTGAAGTTGTGGAGCGGGGTGCGGAACTTCCCTGACCAGTCCACAACGTCCTCGTCCCACAGGCGCCGGAGGAGTGCATAGTTCTCGATCGTGAGTTCGAGCGCGTCGTGGGGGTTCTTTCCGAACCACGGGTATACCGGGGCGGTGTTGCCGCGGCCGAGCACGAGGTCGGTTCGGCCGTCGACGAGGTGCTGGAGCATCGAGAAGTCTTCGGCGATCTTGACCGGATCGTTCGTCGTGATGAGCGTCGTGGTCGTGGAGAGGATGAGGTGCTCGGTCTGCGCGCCGATGTAGCCGAGCAGGGTGGTGGGCGAGCTCGGGTAGAACGGCGGGTTGTGGTGCTCTCCGGTCGCAAAGACGTCGAGCCCGACTTCCTCGGCGTGCCGGGCGATCTGGACTATCGCCTTGATGCGCTCGGCTTCGGTCGGCATCCGGCCGTTCGTCGGGTCGAGCGTGACGTCGCCGACGCTGAAGATTCCGAACTGCATAATGACCTCTTTCCTCGTGTTCCATCAGGATACATGCATTTGCATCTACCTTGAACCGAAGGCGGTCAGGGATTGTTCCCGGCGGGTTCAGCCCTCCAGAACGAGGGGCTCGGCGAGTTCACGAAGGAGCCGACGCCGCTCGAGGCGTCCCTCCACGAGCCGATACAGGACTGGCACGAGAACAAGCGTGAGGGCCGTAGACGAGACGAGCCCGCCGATGACGACGACGGCGAGCGGCTGCGAGATGAACCCGCCGCCCCCAGTGAGGCCGAACGCCATGGGGGTGAGCGCGAAGATCGTGGCGAGCGCCGTCATGAGGATCGGCCGGAGTCTCTGGCGGGCGCCGTGCTCGATCGCGTCCTCGAGGGCGAGGGCCGGACGGTCCGGGCGCGGCCTGCGGTATTGGTTGATCAGGTCGATGAGGACGATCGCGTTCGTCACGACAATGCCCACCAGCATGAGGAGCCCGATGAGGGCCGGAAGTCCGAGCGGAATGCCGGTTGCGAGGAGGAGCAGGATGGCTCCGGTCGCGGCAAACGGGATGGAAACGAGCAGCACGAGTGGCTGGAGGAGGCTCTTGAAAGCAGCCACCATGACGACATACACGATCGCGATCGCGGCGAGAAGAGCGAGGCCGAGCTGGCGGAACGAGTCAGCCTGCTGGCTTGCCGCTCCGCCCACCGACGCTGTCGCTCCGGCCTCAAGTGCCAGACCGTTCACGCGCTTCTGCACCTCGCCGCTCACGGTGCCGAGATTCGCATTCCCGGGGGTGACCGAGACCGTCGCCGTGCGTTGACCGGAGGTGCTCGTCACCGTGACCGGTACGTTCACCGTCTCCACGCTTGCAATCGAACCCAAAGTGAGGCCATGCGCGCCCGGAAGGGGGAGTGATCGGACGGCATCGACGCTTGAGAACTGCGTGCCCTTTCCGATGAGCACTGGGTAGTCGGTCGTGTCGATCCGCACAGTACCTGCTGGAATTGGGCTCGCCGTCGCCGCGAGCAGCGCCCCAACCTGCTGCTCATTGAGCCCGGCCACAGTGGCCTTGGCACGGTCCACCTTGACTTGGACGACCGGCTGCGCCGCGGCGAGATTGCTCGTCACCTCCGTCGCCCCCGGAACGCCCTGGAGCGCGCCGAGGACGGCGTCGTTGGCCTTTGCCAGCGATGCTGAGTCCGGCGCCTTGACCGTGACATCGACCGTGGAAGCGGTGCCGAAGCCGCCCTGCTGCTGGCTCAGGTTCACTTTGCCAACTCCCTGGAGGCCGCTGAGTTCGGTGCGTACGCGCTGTTGCAGCGCCAATTGGTCGGCGTTCTCGTCGGTGATGACCGTGAACGCCGCACTCGAGGCTCCGGAGGAGAGGAAGGCGCTGAACCCCGTCGTCGAGTTGCCGATCGTGACCTGAACCGTCTGCACTCCGTCGGTGTGGCGGAGCACGTCCTCCACCTTCCCAGCGGCGGCGCTTGTGGCGTCGAGGCTCGTGCCCGGCGGCATCGTCTGGTTCACGGTGAAGCTGTTCTCGCCCGAATTGCTCAGCAGGTTCGTGGGGAGGAGAGGCGTCATCGCGAAGGTTCCAACGAGGACGACGGCGCCCGCAACGAGCGTCCACACCGGGTGCCGCTGGGTTGTGCGCAGGATCGGCAGGTAGCCCCGTTGGATGAGGCTGCGTTTCTCCTTCTCGTGCGCGAGCGCCTCGACCTCGGCAGGGTCCACGGCAGGGAAGCTCTTGCGCCCGAGGAACCAGTAGGCGAGGACAGGCACGATCGTGAGTGCAACCGCGAGGGATGCGAGGAGCGCGATCGTGACCGTGAGCGCGAACGGGCGGAACAGTTCGCCCGCGAGATCGCCGACGAACGCGATCGGGAGGAATACGGCGACGGTCGTGAGGGTGGATGCGGTGACCGCTCCGGCAACCTCGCGCACGGCGGCGAGGATCGCCGTCGTCTTCTCCTCGCCATAGCTCAGGTGACGTTTGATGTTCTCGATGACGACGATCGAGTCGTCGACGACGCGCCCGATCGCTATGGTGAGCGCGCCGAGCGTAAGGATGTTGAGCGAATAGTGGGCCGCGAAGAGTCCGATGAAGGTGATCAGGAGCGAGAGCGGAATCGAGACTGCCGTCACAAGGGTCGAGCGGACCGAGAGCAGGAACACGAGGATCACGAGGACCGCGAAGCCGAGTCCCAGGAGGCCCTCGGTCGTGAGGTCTTGGATGGACTTTTCGATGAACGGCGCCTGGTCGAAGACGGTTGTGAGCTTGGCGTTGGACCCCAGCGCGGACTGGAGGCCCGGGACCGCGTTCCGGACGGCATGTGAGATTGCGACGGTGTCGCCATCAGGCTTCTTCGTGACCGACACCGCGAGCGTTGGCTTCCCGTCGGTGCGCGTGATCGAGGTCGCAGCATCGTTCTGGACGGCCACGCTCGCGACCTGCCCGATGGTGGTCGGCTGGGTCGCCCCCGCGAGCGGGAGACCTTTGATGGCGTCCGTCGAGTCGATCGGGCTGCCAGCCTGCAGCGAGAGCGTGCGTCCCTGCTCCGTCACGGTTCCCACGGGGACCAGCGAGCCGTTGTTCTGGAGGGCGTTCTTGATCGCCGCGACGTCCACGCCGCGCGAGGCAAGCGCTGCGGGGTCCGGTTGGATCTGGATGTGCTGTGTGGCCGCGCCTGTGATGTCGACGCTGCGCACGCCGTCGATCTTCGACAGAGCCGGGACCACCTGCTGGGTGAGCTCATTCTGAAGGTCGCTCAGGGGACGATCGGAGGAAGCAGCGAGGAAGACGATGGGAAAATCCGTGATGCTCCCGGCGAGCGTGTTGGGCGAGACGTCCGAGGGGAGCTCCGACTTCGCGTTAGAGATCGCGCGGTCGATCTGGTTGCGCGCTCGGTCGAGGTCGGTTCCATACGCGAAGGAGAGCAGGATCGTCGAGACTCCCGTGCGCGATGTCGAAGCGCTGCTCTCGAGGCCCTCGACGGCTTGGAGCGACTTCTCGAGCGGCTGCCCCACCTGCTTGTCGACGACGTCGGGAGAGGCGCCGGGCATCGACGTCACAACCGTGAGCTGCGGGAACTCAATCGACGGGATGAGCTCCTGCTTGAGCGTGCCCACGGTGATGACGCCGAAGACGGCGGCGAAGACCGTGATGAGCGCGATGAGCGCCTTGTTGGCCATAGAGAGGCTCGCGAGCCGGAACATGGGGTGGTCTCCCGTCGAACGACGGCGGCCCGCACCGTTGTACGGTGCGGGCCGCCAGATGCCTTTGCGCTACTGGGCGGTGGCCGCCAGCTGGAGGGCGTCGGCCGTATTGGCCGTTACCTCGGCGAGCAGGTCGGGATTCTCGTTGAGTTTGACGCCGTAGCCCGGCATCATCTCACGGAGCTTGTCCTCCCAGCCACGGTACTTCTTCGGGAAGCAGCGCCGCATGAGTTCGAGCATAATCGGAACGGCGGTCGAAGCGCCGGGGGAGGCGCCGAGCAGGGCGCCGATCGACCCATCACGTGAGGTGATCACCTCAGTGCCGAACTGCAGGACACCACCCTTCTGCGGGTCCTTCTTGATGATTTGAACTCGCTGCCCCGCTGTGATGAGCTCCCAATTATCGCCGTCTGCCAGCGGGAAGTACTCGCGCAGCGCTTCGACCTTCGCGCCACGGCTCTTCGCTACTTCCTTCACGAGGTACGCCGTGAGATCCATGTTGTCTTTCGCGACCGCGAGCATGGGCACGATGTTCCCGAGCCGGATCGAGAGGGGCAGATCGAGGAGTGAGCCGTTCTTGAGGAAGTTCGTCGAGAAGCCCGCGTACGGGCCGAAGAGAAGCGAGCGCTTCCCCTCGACGTACCGCGTGTCGAGGTGCGGGACCGACATCGGTGGAGCGCCCACCGAGGCCTGCCCGTACACCTTGGCGTTGTGACGCTCCGCGATCGATTCGTCGGTGCAGCGGAAGAACTTCCCCGAGACAGGGAATCCACCGTAGCCCTTGCTCTCCTGGATGCCCGAGGCCTGCAGAAGGTGGAGGGCGCCACCGCCGGCGCCGATGAACACGAACTTCGCATGGATGCGGCCACGCTCGCCGGATGCAGTGTGCTTCGTGGCGACGTCCCAGCCCCCGCGCGAACGTGCGACGTCGGTCACGTCCGTTCCGTAGTTGACCTCGACGCCGTTGTCGGCCAGGAAGCCGACGAGCTCACGGCTCAGGGTTCCGAAGTCGACGTCGGTGCCGGAGGCGACGCGGTTTGCGGCGACGCGGCCCGGGCCGCGCCCCTCCATGACAAGCGGGGCCCATTCCTCGATCTGTGCCGGGTCCTCGCTGAACTCCATCTCGCTGAACAGCGGGTTGGGGTGAAGGGCCTCGTAGCGCTTCTTCAGGTAGTCCGCATGCGCGTCGCCGATGACGAAGCTCATATGCGGCACCGTGTGGATGAAGCGCGTCGGGTCTCCGATATCGCCCTTGCGGACCAGATGAGACCAGAACTGGCGCGAGAGCTGGAAGCCCTCGTTGATGCCCAGCGCCTTCGCGGGGCTGACGGAGCCGTCCTTGGCCTGAGGCGTGTAATTGAGTTCGCAGTAGGCGGCATGGCCCGTGCCTGCGTTGTTCCATGGACCCGAGCTCTCGAGCCCACCGGCCGGGAGGCGCTCGAAGAGCACCACGTTCCAGGCTGGTTCAAGTTTCTTGATGAACGCCCCGAGGGTCGCGCTCATGATGCCCCCGCCGATCAAGACGACGTCGGCGGACCGAGTGGTGGATATGAAGGTCACTGACTCTCCCTGCGCGTATGGACCACAGGCAGAATATCCCCCGGTGGGGCGGTTCTCTAAATCCTCGCGTGCCTGTGCGTCAAGGGGTTCACGCTCATTTTTTTCGGTGCGGCGAATTCTCCGCCGGACCGGTGGCCCGAGGCCTACGAGGTGAGGACGACATGGTTGAACGTCTCGTTGAGCACTGGTGACGTCGGATACGTGTCCACGCGATTCGAGAGTGCGACGGCCGAGATCGGGAAGGCGATGGGGATCGCGGGAGCAGTGCTCGCAAGCTGGGAGTTGATGTTCTGGTAGGCCTGCGTCCGATCGTTGCCGTCAGGCAGGCCGCGGGCTCGTCCGAGCTTGGTGAAGAGCTGGGCGTCGAAGAACCCGAACTCGCCGTTCTTGGAGCCGAAGAGCGGGGCCAGGAAGTCGTCGGGATCCGCGTAGGTTCCGTATCGGCCCAAGAGGTGGAACGCGTGGTCGCCCGAGGTGGTGACCTTCTCCAGATAGCCGTCGGTCCACGCGATCGGGACCGGTTGGATGTTGAGCCCCACAAGGGTGAGCTGCGCGCTCAGCTCCGCATAGACCTTCTCAGGCGAGGGCAGGTACAGGTGAGTGATGTCGAGCGGATAGTAGAACTTGAGCGGCTCGCCCCCGTAGCCGGACTGAGCGATGAGCCGCTTGGACTTCTCCGGGTCGAAGGACGGGAAGCCACCCGCCTGGTTGAAGCCGTTGAGCTTGGGCGGGAGGAATTGAGCTGCGGGCTTCGTGTCCTCGAGGAAGAACGGGGTGATCAAGGCGCTCTTGTTGATCGCCGAGGCGATCGCGAGCCGCACGTTGTCGTTCTGGAGGATCGGCACGGTCTGGTTCATGCCGAGGTACATGACCGAGAACGGGTCGCGTCGGACTATTTGAAGGCCCTTGCGGACGAGGGTCTCGATATTGTCCAGAGTCACCGCGTCGTAGCCGTCGATGGTGCCCTCGACGAGCGCTTCAAGCCGGTTCTGGGCTTGGTCGTACACAACGAGAGCGAGCTGAGCGATCTGCCCTCGGGTTCCCCAATAGTCCGGCGACGCCTCGAGCAGTACTCGGTCCGAGGTCCATTCTTTGAAGCGGAACGGGCCCGTGCCCACGGGGTGCTGGGCGTAGCGTGAGATCTTCGTCCCGGACGAGGGCTGGTCTTCGACGTCGGCAGAGCCAGCCTTGAGCGCGGTAGGGGAGGAAATCGCGAACGCGGGAGCTGTGAGGGCTTGGAGCAGTCCGGTGAGCGGAGATGTGAGGTCCAGGCGCACTTTGTAGTCGCTGAGGACCGTGCAGCCCTTGTAGAGCGAAAGCTGTGGCGCGTCCGAGTGGGCTTGGAATGTGGCCGTGAAGGGAAGGACCCCTCGGGTCGCGCGCAGCGCGGGGGAGAAGTTGAACCAGCGGTCGAAATTGGCTTTGACGGCGGCTGCGGTGAACGGGGTTCCGTCGTGGAACCTCACGCCTTGGCGCAGGGTGAATGTGTAGGAGAGCAGATCCGAGCTCTGGGTCCACTGCGTGGCGAGCGCGGGTGCCGGTGCCCCGGTCTCCGGGTCCGTTGTGAGGAGGCCTTCGAGGACTTGGCGAGTAACGCGCCACGACTCGATGTCCGCAGTGAGCGCGGGGTCAAGGCCGATGGGGGAGGCCGGCGTTCCGAACGTGAAGCTTTGGTTCGGTGCTGACGCGGCGCTCGCCGTTGTAGTCGGTTTGGGCTGCGGTGAAGGGGTGCAACCTGCCAGTAGTGCTGTTACTGCCGCCGCTTGAAGCAGATCCCTGCGCCTGATGCCTCGCGCCACTCCCTACGCCTTTCCCGCCGCACATGCCCGGCGCCCGTACCCAGGTCTCGACCCGCGCGGCCGGGCTCGTGCTCATGCCGGAGGTGGTGCGCGAGGAGGGACTTGAACCCTCACGTCCGAAGACACAGGAACCTAAATCCTGCGTGTCTGCCAATTCCACCACTCGCGCAGAGCCCGCACAGAACTGGGCGGGACCGTCAGCCAGTCTAGCGGGCGTCCTCAGGGAACCTGTTCAGGCAGCACCCAGCTCATTCCAGACCGAGGTCGCGCCGGAGTTTCGCGACGTGTCCCTTGGCCCGCACGTTGTACTGGGCGAGTTGGATCCGCCCGTCTTCGTCGAGGACAAACGTGCTGCGGATGAGGCCCTCATAGGTCCGTCCGTAGTTCTTCTTCTCGCCCCACGTGCCGTAGCTTTCCGCGACTTTATGCCCCTCGTCGGCCAAGAGGGTGAAGCCGAGATGCTGAGCCTCCGCGAACTTCACGACGGCGGAAGCCGGATCGGGCGAGATCCCGACGACCGAGTAGCCCGCCCTTCCCAGAGAAGCAAGGCTGTCGCGGAAATCACATGCCTGCTGAGTGCATGCCGGTGTCGCAGCTTGAGGATAGAAGTAGAGGACGGTCTTGCCCCCGCGGAGATCCGCGAGGGATGTGGTGCCGCCATTGGAATCGGGCAACGCGAAGTCGGGGGCGACATCGCCCGGGGCGAGCCGCTGTGAGGGTAGGGGAGTGCTCATGCCGAAAGCGTAGCCGCGTGATCGGCCGCTTGCTCCAGGCGGACGTTGGGGCGTGACTGACGACACGTGCGACGTGCTGGTTCCGGATTTCACTCTGGGCCGCGAACCGTGTAAAGTCTCATGTCGTTGCGGGGGACGCCGCGAGGTGCCAAGAAGGTCATGAGACCATCCTGAGCATGCGAAGATCCCGCTGACGAAAACTGCGCCTCTAGCTCAACTGGCAGAGCAATTGACTCTTAATCAATGGGTTCCGGGTTCGAGTCCCGGGGGGCGCACAGCAACCCCTTCCTGACCTGCGGAAAACGCGGATCGGGAAGGGGTTTTTTCGTGTCCTGACGGTGTTGCAACCCCCAAATTCACCCGCTTTCGGCGTTCCCGCTAGAGCGGCTCGACATCGTTATCACCGTCCTCGAAGACATCGTTATCACCGTCTTCGAAGACAAGGGCGAGCCCGGGACCCGCATCGCACCGACGCCCCGAGGACCCGGGTTCACTTTTGCCGGGGCGTCCCGTCGTCTGCCTCGGGCTCTGTCTCATCCGCGTCGGTAGATGGAGGAACCAAGGGTGCATCGCCGTCGCCGCTGGCCTCCACTTTGCCCTGATCGGTGATGGGGCCGCTCAACTCCTTGTCGACCTGAGCGGGATCGAAGGGAAGTTGGGTGACCGGGGCCGTCACCGTGGTCGTCGTGCCGCTGTGGAACGGCCCGATTTGGACGAAGGCGTTCGGGTCGTCGATGTGGGGGATCAGGTTCGCCGGGCTGTAGTTGTCGTCCCGCTCGTACCGGCGCTTGGCGGTGGAGGCGATCCACTCGTGGTCGCCTCCCCGAAGCGGCCTCAGATATGGAGGCAGCAGGCGCCAGAAGCCGGTCCGGGACTCGGTGAGCTGAGCGAGCGGGTTGGGGCGCGTCAGGTACTGGGCCGGTGGCTTTGAGGGGAAGCCGTCAGGCTTGAAGGCGACCCCGCAAAGAGATTCGAGCCGTTCGACGATCCACATGAGCGGGACGTCAGCCAGCGACGCGTCCTCGTTGCCGCCTCCGACATCGGCGTGGGTCCCGGCAAACCAGACCTGCTCCAGATGCTGTCCGTCTGCGTCTTCCTGCTGCTGCCACAGAGTGGGCTCGAAGGAGTTGCGCTTCTCGTCGATGGCGAGGGCCTGGAAGGCGAAGTCGACCTTGGTGGAGAGCTTCGTGTCGTGGAACTGCCAGGGCCTGTTGAGCACGTTGACCCAGCGCAGGCCGTTTAGGGGGATGCCGAGGGCGCCGACCGTGTCCCAGACCGCGATGCACCGGATGTGTGGTTCGGCCTCGATCGCATACTTCGCCCGGAAGTTCTGCGCTGCCTCGCTGCGCGGGTTCGTATCGTCGCTCCGATCCCGGTAGAAGCCATAGGCCTCATCCAGCATTTTCATATTCTCGGGGCGCAGCAGTCCGCAGTCCCTGATGAAGCCAGCCGTGCTGCGGGCCGTGAATGCGCCGCGGCTGAAGCCGACCAGGAAGATCTCATCGCCCGGCTCATAATTCTCGGCGATGTCCTTGTAAGCGGTGCGGACGTTGTGGGCCAGCCCCACACCGAAGGCCCCACCTGAAAAGCGGTCCCATGTCCCCACCCCGACACCTTCCACATAGAAGGCAAGCTGTTTCACCCCCGCTTGGTCTACCGGGGCCAATGCACGGTACAGCTTCTCCACATTCGAGGGACACGCGTGACCGTCCGTCGACTGATTCGGCCGATCCCACGTCCCGTCGCAGCACACGATGATCTTCTTCATGGCCCCTCCTCGGTCCCGGCGCTGCTGAAGACGCGGTCCAGCGACTCAGCACTCGGGAAGACCTTGCGCCACCTCATCGGGACCGCGAAGAGTCCAAGGTCCCCAATTTGGGAGAAATGGGCAGCCGCGACCGGAGGCCGCAGGGCGGCGAGCTGGTTCGAGGCTCTCATGACGTCCGGGTTTCGTGTCCTCTAGCTCACCGGCCTAGGTGGGGCGAAGGCGGAGGCTGTTCATTCCGCCGTCGACGGGCAGGGAGGTCCCGGTGGTAGAGCCGTTGATCGGGCTGGCGAGGTAGGCGATCGCCGCGGCGACCTCCTGGGCGGAAACGAGCCGTCCATGCGGCTGCCGGGCGTTGAGCGCCGCCCGCTCGGCCGCGGGGTCAGGGGCCTTGTCCAGCAGGCGGGCAACCCATGGGGTGTCGGCTGTGCCGGGACTGACGCAGTTCACCCGGATGCCTTCCCGGACGTGATCGGCCGCCATTGCCAGGGTCAGCGAATAGGCGGCGCCCTTGCTCGCCGAATAGAGGGCGCGCTGGGGCAGGCCCGCCGTGGCCGCGATCGAGGAGGTGTTGACGATGGCGGCGTGATCGGACTTCCTCAGGTGCGGCAGCGCGGCCCGGGACACGCGGACGATGCCGAGGACGTTCACCTCGAACACCCGCCGCCACTCGTCGTCGTCGTTGTCTTCGACGGTGCCTTGGGCGCCTATGCCGGCGTTGTTCACCACGATGTCGACGCCCCCCAAGGCGCGGACTGCCTCGTCGACCGCTGCCTCGACGGAGGCGGTATCCCCGACGTCGCACGTGATCGGGACCGACCCCTCCGGTGCGGAGGCGGGAGCCAGGTCCAGCACCGCAACTGCACAGCCGCGCTCCATGAGGTACGACGCGGTCGCCGCACCGATCCCCGAAGCGCCGCCCGTCACGATGGCCCTCAGACCGTCAAACTCGGCTGCCATTGCTGCTCTCCTTCCCCATCCCTGTCGTGGAGGATGACGGGATGCTCGCTGGGCACTTGGCCGATCCGGATGAATTTCATCGGTCGACTCCTTCGACGGGGGACCCTGCCGGGGCGGGGGCGGGGGCGGGGGCGGTGTCGATCAGGCCCTGTTCCTCCAGCTCGTCCCAGAGGGCCTGCGGGACCTCGCGGGAGGCCAGTGCGACGTTCCGCCCCACTTCGGCAGCTGTGCGCATTCCCACCGCCACAGAGATCACTAACGGCTCCCGGAATGGGAAGGCCAGGGCCGCCGCCGGCAGACTTGTGCCGTGCCGTTCGCAGATATCGGCCAGCAGGTTGGCGCGCTCGAGGAGTTCCGCCGGGGCTGGGGCGTAGTTGAATGTTGCGCCGGGCGCCGGCCTGTCCGTGGAGAGGAGCCCGCTGTTGAAGACTCCGACGTTGACGACGCCGATCCCGCGACGGGCGCAGGCGGGCAGGAGGTCCTGCCGGGCCCCCTGTTCGAGGAGCGTGTAGCGGCCGGCGAGCATGACGACGTCGACGTCGGTCTCAGTCACGAACCGGTGCAGCATCTCGGACTGGTTCATGCCAGCCCCGTACGCGCCGATGACGCCTTCGTCCCGCAGCTGGGACAGGGCCGGGACGGCGCCCTCGAGGGCCTCGGCCCAGTAGTCGTCCGGGTCGTGGATGTAGACGATGTCGAGGCGGTCCGTGCCCAGGCGGGCGAGGCTCTCCTCGATCGAGCGCAGCACGCCGTCGCGTGAGTAGTCGCGCACTCGCATCAGCTCATCGCTGACATCGAATCCCTCGGTGTCCCTGCCCCCGGGGCTCGGGTTGGGGCGAATGAGCCTGCCGACCTTCGTCGAGAGGACGTAGTCGGCGCGGGGCTGGCCCCGGAGGGCTTCGCCGATCCGCCGCTCCGACAGGCCGAGCCCATAGTGGGGTGCGGTGTCGAAGTACCGGATGCCATGTTCCCACGCGGCCTCGATGGCACCTATTGCGTCCGCATCACTGATCTCCTGGTACAGGTTGCCGATCGGCGCACCCCCGAACCCGAGGGTCGTCAGGGCGACAGCGGTGCCTGGGATAGTGCGTTTCTGCATCAATCGGTCCTTCCGTGCGGGAGGTCGTGTTCGAATCCGTAGAAGCGGGGCGGCCGTCCGGGCTGCGACGCTGGTCCTCTCCTCGGCGCCTCTCAGAAGCGGGTGTGGTCGTCCATGAGGAGGGCGGCCATCGTCCTTGCATGTGTAGCAGCGTAGGGGTCGCCTTCCGCAGCGGCGACGACCGCTCCCTTGATGAGGATGTGCATGGACCAGGCGAAGCCCTCAGGGTCCTCCAGCCCTGCCGCTGAGGCGATCCGGGCGAGCTGCTCCCGCGTCCTCTCCATGTATCGGATGCTTGCCCTGCCGAGCAGGTGCTCGGGACCCATCTCCATCATCACCTGCACGAAGGTCATGACTTGGGCCCTCCCCAGGAGGAACCAGACGTCGAAGACATCGAAGACGGCAAGCAGGGCGTCGTCCTGGTCGGCGTTGCGGGCGACGGCGGCGTCTATCGCCTCGCTCCGTTCCCGGTACCACCGGTCCAGGTAGGCGAGGACCACCTCGTCCTTGGAGCGGAAGTGCCGGTAGAAGGTGGCCTTGGCCACCCCCGAGGCCCGGATCAGCTGATCGATCCCGACGTCGCGGATACCCCGCCGGGCGAACAGCTCGTAGGCCGCGGCAACGATCCTCTCAGACGCACTGGGCGCCTTCTCGGCTGGGCCGCCCGGTCCTTGGCCTTCCATTTCCACTCCGCGATGCTACCCGCAGACGCAGCGGAGACAGACACCCGGCCCTCGGGAGGGAAACCGAACCGCGCCAGGGGATTGGATGATCGACAAGCGCAAGGCCCCAGGCCGCCGGTGACGATCCCGAGCCAGCCCGTCCAGTGCGGGAGCACGCCCTTGTGGCCGGCGATGAACTGCAGGGTCGCCTCGCCGCCGGACACTGGCGGCGGGCGGAGCGCAGGGCGCTTACGCCCCGAACTGCACCGCGTCGACCTTCCAAGTGCCGCCCTCGTTGGCCATCGTGACGCTTGCATTCGCGAGCTCGTTCGGGTCGATGGCCTCGGGCTGCCCGGGTGTCGTCCAGCGGCTGTCCGTCACGGGTGCGCCGTCGGGGCCCATGTACTGACGGCTCAAGTAGCAGAAGACGTGCCCCGTCTGCAGGGCAGACCCGGCACTCGTGTGCAGGGTGCACTCCATTCCGGTCGTCTGGACCGTGAAGCCTGCGGCGTGGACCTCGCTCTGGCCTGGGGTGAAGTCGGCTGGGAACGAGCTCGCCATGTGGGCGGTGATGAGGCCCTGCGACAGGAGCTCGTCGCGCGCACCTGCCGGCGAGGGGTATTTGGGTGCAGCCTCGTTCATCAGGACGGGGAGTACCCGATAGATCGTGTCGCGCGCCTTGGTCTCCTCAGGGGTGAGGGCGCCTGCGTAGCCGGGGCCGTCAATCTGAAGCGAACGCAGGGTCGGCGCCACGACGGGAACGCTCACGCTGGACGGCGAGGCAGACGACGGCGAGGCAGACGACGCCGGGGAACTCGCCGTCGTCGTCGGGCTGCTCGACGGCGACGGGCTGGCACTGCCGGTCGTGGCGCTACCGCTCGCCGCAGCCTGTGGCCCCGCCGCACTGCAGCCCGCGAGGGCGGCACCCGACGAGAGCGCGAGGAGCGCAAGGCTCGAGGCGAGCAGAAGCTTTCTGGCAGTCATTCCACGTCCTTCCTGCGGACCTGATCCTGGCGGACCCTGTCTCGCGCAGACCATGTCTTGTCGACTTGCTCTGCCAACCTACGCGACTTCACCGGCTGACTCATGCAACGCCTCTGGCGTGGTGAGGCGCGGGTTCAGACAGGCCAGGCCGGCATGTGCCGGCGCGGACGCGGCAGCTCGGACGTGCTGGTCCCGGACGTGGCAGCTAGGCGATGCGCCCGCCGCGACCCGAGCGGTGGCGGCCATTTCCCGCGGTGGAGGAGTCCCGGTGGAAAATCGTCCAGCCGGCGACGCCCGCCAGCGCCGCGAGCGACAGGATGATGGGGAGCCAATCCATGCCCGACCTCCCTCGAACCGCACCGTGCCCGAGCAGCCGAACTGGGATATGCCCTTCGAGCGGGCAAGCGCCTGGTCGGCAATTCGAGCCTCTGGGGCAATCAAAGACCTGCGCCCGCAATGTGTCCAGAGCGGGAGGTGCTCAGAGCGCGCAGAGTTCGCGCATGAAGGCAGTGAAGTCGTCCGCGTCGTCTTCCTGCTCGACGGTCCGAGGTGTCGCGGTGCGCTCCGGGCTGTCGAGCTGACACAGGGACCGGACGGTGAACGAGAACTCGCGGCCCGTGCTCGTCCCTACGTCGAATGCCCCTGGTGCTGGCTCGGCAGCATATGCGAGGTTCGTGAGGTCGATGGTCCAGGGGCGGCCGACTGCTTCGAGCGTCCGGCGGTCGAACGGCGCGATGACGAGTTCGATGGGCTGCCTCCGGTAGCCCAGTACGACGCCTCGCGGCATCGGCGTCCCCGTGAATGGGCCGTCGAGCATGCCGCCTGCTTCTGCAGCGCAGACGAGGTTGTACGACCCGTAATTGGGGATCTGCCCGTCAAAGACGCGGTGGAGCGCCGCCTTGAGCGCTGCGTCTGATGCTGCGGGGCCTCTTCCGTCCCCTGGGGGCGGATGCTGGCTGCTCACGCTTGCTCCTTTCGCCGCCGCGCCTCCCAGTCTACGGACAGGTCGGTTCGGGAATGAGGCCCCGCCGTCCCGTTTTCGAATATGGACTGGAGGGGGGCGTGAGGCAGCAATCGTCTGTCCACCATCCGAGCGTGAGTCCGAATGCTGGACGAAACATTGGCGGAATTTCGCGGAAGCTCCCCTTTCCCGGTCGGGGGGAGTCTTCTGGCGGTCATAGACTCTCCCCATGACCGAGCAGAGCCAAACCTCCCCAGCGCCCACTGAGGGCGTCGACATCAAGCCGCGCAGCCGCGTCGTGACCGACGGCATCCACGCGGCCCCGGCCCGCGGCATGCTTCGCGCCGTCGGCTTCGGCGACGAGGACTTTGCCAAACCACAGGTCGGTATCGCGAGCTCGTGGAACGAGATCACTCCCTGCAACCTCTCGCTCGACCGCCTCGCAAAGGCGGCGAAGGAGGGCGTCCACGCGGCGGGCGGCTTCCCCATGCAGTTCGGGACCATCTCGGTCTCGGACGGCATCTCCATGGGCCATCAGGGCATGCACTTCTCCCTCGTATCGCGCGAGATCATTGCTGACTCGGTCGAGACCGTCATGCAGGCCGAGCGCATCGACGGCCAGGTCCTCCTGGCGGGCTGTGACAAGTCCCTGCCGGGCATGCTCATGGCTGCCGCCCGCCTCGATGTCTCGAGCGTCTTCCTCTACGCAGGCTCGATCATGCCTGGGTGGGTCAAGCTCGAAGACGGCACGGAGAAGGACGTCACGCTCATCGACGCCTTCGAGGCCGTCGGCGCCTGCGCCGCAGGTCGCATGTCAAAGGGGGACCTCGACCGTATCGAGCGAGCGATCTGCCCCGGCGAAGGTGCCTGCGGCGGCATGTACACCGCGAACACGATGGCCAGCGCTGCCGAGGCTCTCGGCATGTCGCTCCCGGGCTCAGCGGCTCCGCCCTCGGCTGACCGCCGCCGCGACATGTTCGCCCACCGCTCGGGCGAGGCAGTCGTCAACCTTCTGCGGCAGGGCATCACGGCGCGCGACATTATGACCCGCGAGGCGTTCGAGAACGCAATTGCCGTCGTCATGGCCTTCGGCGGCTCGACCAACTCCGTGCTGCACCTCCTGGCCATCGCCCGCGAGGCCGAGGTCGAGCTCGAACTCGAGGACTTCAACCGCATCGGCGACAAGGTCCCCCACCTCGGCGACCTCAAGCCGTTCGGCCGCTACGTCATGTACGACCTCGACCGCGTCGGCGGCGTGCCCGTCGTCATGCGCGCCCTCCTCGACGCGGGCCTCCTGCACGGCGATGCGCTCACGGTGACCGGAAAGACGGTCGCCGAGAACCTCGAGGAGATCGCTCCGCCGGACCTCGACGGCAAGATCGTCCGCGCCATGGACAACCCGATCCACAAGACGGGTGGCCTGTCCGTGCTGCGCGGTTCGCTCGCCCCGGAGGGCGCGGTCGTGAAGACGGCCGGCTTCGACGCCCAGGTGTTCGAGGGCTCTGCGCGCGTCTTCGAGCGCGAGCAGGGTGCGCTCGATGCTCTGGACAACGGCGAGATCAAGGCCGGGGACGTCATCGTCATCCGCTACGAGGGTCCCAAGGGCGGCCCGGGGATGCGCGAGATGCTCGCCATCACTGGCGCCATCAAGGGCGCTGGGCTGGGCAAGGACGTCCTGCTCCTCACGGACGGCCGCTTCTCTGGCGGCACCACGGGCCTGTGCATTGGGCACGTTGCGCCGGAAGCGGTCGACGGCGGTCCCATCGCCTTTGTGCGCAATGGGGACCGCATCCGTGTGGACATCCCGAACCGCACGATCGAACTGCTCGTCGACGAGAGCGAGCTCGAGGCACGCCGTGACGGCTGGGAGCCGCTCCCGGCCCAGTTCACGAAGGGCGTCCTGGCCAAGTACGCCAAGCTCGTCCACTCAGCCAGCGAGGGCGCGGTCCTCAACTGACGCTGGCGGTTCGGAGGGATCAGGGGCGGCCGGGTCCGAGGGCTCGGCCGCACCCGGTCTCACTTGCTGGATAGATGTCCGGATAGTGAGACCGCTAAGTCGCAGATTGACACTCTCACGAGGAATTGTGAAGACTGTGGGCATGCAGACCGTTTCGACCGACATGGTGCTCAATGTCGTCGTCCTTGCCAAGCGCGTGGCTTACTGAAGCCGCCACTGGCAACGTTCTGTCACGCGCAACCCCTCGGAGAGCCGAAACGCTCCAGGGGTTGTTTTTATTTGAGCTGAGCACAGCTCCTTCGCCACGAAGATCCTAAGGAAGAGACTGATGAGCAAAGGAACGCCGATCAGCCCATCGCTGATGGCTTCGAAGCCGTCTGCGGCCAAGGCCGCGGATTCTGTCGACTCTGTCGACTCTGCCTCTGCCGTCCTGGGGCCCAACCGAGTAGTTGAGCCTACAGAGATGACTGGATCTGAAGCAATCGTCCGCTCGCTCGAGGAACTTGGCGTGGACGATGTCTTTGGTCTTCCGGGCGGCGCGATCCTGCCGACCTACGACCCTCTGATGGCTTCGAAGATCAACCACGTCCTGGTGCGCCACGAGCAGGGCGCCGGCCACGCTGCCCAAGGGTATGCAATGGTCACGGGACGTGTCGGCGTCTGCATTGCCACGTCGGGTCCGGGCGCCACCAATCTGGTGACCGCGATCGCCGACGCGCACATGGACTCCGTTCCCCTCGTCGCAATCACCGGTCAGGTCGCGAGCGGCGTCATCGGCTCCGACGCCTTCCAGGAAGCGGACATCGTCGGCATCACTATGCCGATCACGAAGCATTCGTTCCTCGTCACCCGAGCAGAAGACATTCCGCACACCCTCGCGGAAGCTTTCCACCTCGCGTCGACGGGTCGCCCAGGCCCCGTCCTGGTCGACGTGACGAAGGACGCCCAGCAGTCGAAGATGGTCTTCAGCTGGCCGCCCAAAGTGGACCTCCCGGGCTACCGTCCTGTGACGCGCGGGCACAGCAAGCAGGTGCGCGAGGCGGCTCGCCTCATCGCAGCCTCCGCCAAGCCCGTGCTCTACGTGGGCGGCGGCGTCGTCAAGGCCAACGCGGCAGCCGAGCTGGTGCAGCTTGCCGAGACGACGGGCGCCCCCGTGGTGACGACGCTCACCGCACGCGGTGCGTTTCCGGACTCGCATTCCCAGCACGTCGGCATGCCCGGCATGCACGGCTCGGTCTCGGCCGTCACAGCGCTTCAGCAGGCGGACCTCCTCATCACCCTCGGGGCTCGCTTCGATGACCGCGTGACCGGCGTTCTGAGCTCGTTCGCACCGAATGCCAAGGTCATCCACGCTGACATCGATCCGGCCGAGATCTCCAAGAACCGCACGGCCGACGTCCCGATCGTGGGTTCGGTCAAGGAGATCCTCCCCGAGCTCACCGAGGCCGTGCGCGCGATCCAGGAGAGGGACGGCGGTACCGACCTCGCTCCTTGGTGGGCGTTCCTCAACAAGCTCAAGGAGGACTACCCCCTCGGCTGGACCGAGCCGGAGGACGGGTTGCTCTCGCCGCAGAAAATCATCCAGCGGATCGGCGAACTCACCGGCCCTGAGGGCGTGTACGTCGCGGGCGTCGGGCAGCACCAGATGTGGGCCGCCCAGTTCGTGAAGTACGAGCGCCCCCGCGCGTGGCTCAACTCTGCCGGCCTCGGCACGATGGGCTACTCGGTTCCGGCAGCCATGGGCGCCAAGGTCGGCAATCCCGAGCGCACGGTCTGGGCGATCGACGGCGACGGCTGCTTCCAGATGACCAACCAGGAGCTTGCCACGTGCACGCTCAACAACATCCCGATCAAGGTCGCCGTCATCAACAACTCGTCCCTCGGCATGGTGCGCCAATGGCAGACCCTGTTCTATGACGGCCGCTACTCGAACACGGATCTGCACACTGGAGCCGAGACCGTTCGGGTTCCCGACTTCGTCAAGCTCGGGGAGGCCTACGGGTGTGCGTCCTTCCGCGTCGAGCGCGAGGACCAGATCGACGAGGTCATCATGCAGGCCCTCGAGATCAACGATCGCCCCGTCGTCGTCGATTTCGTGGTGAGCCCGAACGCGATGGTGTGGCCGATGGTCCCCTCCGGCGTGAGCAACGATCTGATCCAGGTGGCCCGCAATTCCACGCCAGTGTGGGAAGAGGAGGACTGAGGCATGGCCCGCCACACCCTGTCCGTGCTGGTCGAGGACAAGCCAGGCGTGCTGACGCGCGTCGCAGGCCTCTTCGCCCGCCGGGCGTTCAACATCCACTCGCTCGCGGTGGGACCCACCGAGGTCGACGGGATCTCGCGCATCACCGTCGTCGTCGATGCGGAGGGCGACCTCCTCGAACAGGTGACCAAGCAGCTCAACAAGCTCGTGAACGTCATCAAGATCGTCGAGTTGCTCCCCGAGAACTCGGTTCGCCGCGACCACCTGCTCATCAAGGTCCGGGCGGACTCGATGACGCGGGTCCAGGTCACCCAGGCAGTCGAGCTGTTCCGGGCGTCGATCGTCGACGTGTCGACTGACGCGGTCGTTGTTGAGGCGACCGGCACAACCGAGAAGCTCGACGCCCTGCTGACCGTCTTGGAGCCGTTCGGCGTCCGCGAGATCGTCCAGTCCGGGACGCTCGCGATCGGACGCGGTTCGCGGTCCATGAGCGATCGCGCCCTGCGCGCGAGCTAGCGCCGTCTTTCAAGCCCAATAGAGATTTTCCAGTGAAGAGCCAAGGAGATATCAAGTGACTCACCTCTACTACGACGACGACGCCGACCTGTCGATCATCCAGGGCCGCAAAGTCGCCGTCATCGGCTACGGCAGCCAGGGGCACGCGCACGCCCTGAGCCTGCGCGACTCAGGCGTGGACGTCCGAGTCGGACTCGCCGAGGGTTCGAAGTCGAAGGCCAAGGCTGAGGCCGAGGGCCTCCGCGTCCTCCCGGTTGCCGAGGCAGCCGAGGAAGCCGACCTCATCATGATCCTGACCCCGGACCAGGTCCAGGCGAAGGTCTACGCCGAGTCGATCGCCGATCACCTCAAGGCTGGCGACGCCCTGTTCTTCGGCCACGGCTTCAACATCCGCTATGGCTTCATCAAGCCCCCGGCGGACGTCGACGTCGCGCTCGTCGCCCCGAAGGGCCCGGGCCACATTGTGCGCCGCGAGTTCGAAGCCGGCCGCGGCGTTCCGGACCTCATCGCCGTCGAGCAGGACGCTTCGGGCAAAGCCAAGGAGCTCGCCCTCTCCTACGCGAAGGCAATCGGCGGCACCCGCGCCGGCGTCATCGAGACCACGTTCACCGAGGAGACCGAGACCGACCTGTTCGGCGAGCAGGCCGTCCTCTGCGGTGGTGCGTCCCAGCTCATCCAGTACGGCTTCGAGACCCTCACTGAGGCTGGCTACAAGCCGGAGATCGCGTACTTCGAGGTGCTCCACGAGCTCAAGCTCATCGTCGACCTCATGGTCGAAGGCGGCATTGCCAAGCAGCGCTGGAGTGTCTCCGACACCGCCGAGTTCGGCGACTACGTCTCCGGCCCGCGAGTCATCGACGCGCACGTGAAGGAGAACATGAAGGAAGTCCTCAAGGACATCCAGGACGGCACCTTCGCGAAGCGCTTCATGGACGATCAGGCAAACGGCGGGAAGGAGTTCCTCGAGCTGCGCAAGAAGGGCGAGGATCACCCGATCGAGGCAACGGGCCGCGAGCTCCGGAAGCTGTTCTCGTGGATCAAGCAGAACGACGACTACACCGAGGGCTCTGTGGCCCGCTAGTCATCGTCCAAGCGGCGGGTGCGGATTCGCGCCCGCCGCTTCGGCTGTCCCGCCGAGGAGAGTGCTCCCGCTCACATTCTCGGCGTCCCCACCACCCCTGTATGAAGCATCCCGCCTGACCCGACCGGAGAGGTCCGCCCGTGTCCAACGAGAAGCCCGTCGTCCTCCTCGCCGAGGAACTGTCCCCCGCCACTATTGAGGCCCTCGGCCCCGACTTCGAGATCCGCCACACCGACGGCGCCGATCGCTCCCAGCTCCTTCCGGCGATCGCGGACGTCGACGCGATCCTGGTCCGTTCCGCCACCAAGCTGGACGCCGAGGCGATCGCGGCTGGCAAGAAGCTCAAGGTCATTGCGCGTGCAGGCGTCGGCCTCGACAACGTCGACATCAAATCCGCGACGCAGGCTGGCGTGATGGTCGTCAATGCGCCGACCTCGAACATCGTCTCCGCCGCTGAGCTCACGTGCGGGCACATCCTGAGCCTCGCGCGCAACATTCCGGCCGCCAACGCCTCCCTCAAGGGCGGCGAGTGGAAGCGCTCCAAGTTCGCTGGCACAGAGCTTCTCGACAAGACGCTCGGCGTCATCGGCCTCGGCAGGATCGGCGCGCTCGTTGCCGCCCGGATGCAGGCGTTCGAAATGAACGTCCTCGCGTTCGATCCCTACGTCACGTCAGCACGCGCCGCGCAGCTCGGCGTGAAGCTCGTGACTCTCGACGAGCTGCTCGCGCAGAGTGACTTCATCACGATCCACATGCCGAAGACGCCCGAAACCCTCGGCATGCTCGGCGCGGACGCGTTCGAGAAGATGAAGTCGACCGCCTACGTCGTCAATGTGGCGCGTGGCGGCCTCGTCGACGAGGACGCCCTCACCAAGGCCCTTGAGGCCGGGCAGATCGCCGGCGCGGGCATCGACGTCTTCGAGAAGGAGCCGAGCACCAACCTGCCGTTCTTCGAGTACCCAAACGTGGTCGTCACACCGCACCTCGGTGCGTCGACGGACGAGGCCCAGGAGAAGGCCGGCATCTCGGTCGCGAAGTCTGTGCGCCTCGCCCTAGCCGGTGAGCTCGTCCCGGACGCCGTCAACGTCGCCGGCGGCGTCATCGCCCCCGACGTTCGCCCCGGAATCCCGCTCATCGAGAAGCTCGGCCGCATCTTCACGGCGCTCAGCCACGAGCCCGTCACGCAGATCGATGTCGAGGTCGCGGGGGAGATCGCATCGCTGGACGTGAAGTCCCTCGAGCTCGCCGCGCTCAAGGGCGTCTTCACCGACGTCGTTTCCGAAAAGGTTTCCTACGTCAACGCGCCGGTCCTTGCAGAGCAGCGGGGCGTAGCGGTTCGCCTCCTCACCACTTCGGAGGCCGAGGACTACCGCAACGTCCTCACGATCCGCGGCCTCCTTTCGGACGGCACCCAGGTCTCCGTCGCGGGTACGCTCACTGGGCCCAAGCAGATCCAGAAGCTCGTGGGCATCAACGGGTATGACCTCGAGATCCCGATCTCGGAGCACCTCGTGGTCATGAGCTACACCGACCGCCCCGGCGTCATCGGCACGATCGGCCACATTCTCGGAATGAACGGCGTGAACATCGCCGGCATGCAGGTGGCCCGCGCGGAGCAGGCAGGCGAGGCGATGGCGCTCCTCACCGTCGATTCGAAGATCCCGGCCAACGTGCTCGAGACCGTCAAGAGCGATATCGGCGCAACCGCCGTCCGCGAGATCGACCTCGAGGACTAGCTTCTGAGGGCACCTCGCCCCAGCAGCCCACGACGACGGCGGACCCCACCACGTGTGGTGGGGCCCGCCGTCGTCCGTTGACGCATTCGCCGCAGTGGCCTCGCGCATCCGGTAAATTCTTAGGGTGACGTCCGCATCCGGGAAGACCCCTTACTACATCACTACCGCCATCACCTATCCGAACGGCGAGCCGCATATCGGCCACGCGTACGAGTACATCGCTGCCGATGCGATGGCGCGTTTCAAGCGGTTGGACGGATTCGACGTCTTCTTCATGACGGGTACAGATGAACATGGCCTGAAGATCGCCCAGTCGGCCCAGAAGTCGGGCATCACGCCCAAGGAGTTCGTCGATCGCAACGCGGAGCTCTACAAGGAGACCCATGCCGCGCTGGGAGTGAGCTACGACCGCTTCATCCGCACCACCGATCCCGAGCACTATGAGTCCGCTCAGGCGATCTGGAAGCGGATGGAGGCAAACGGGGACATCTACCTCGACAAGTACGAGGGCTGGTACTCGGTGCGCGACGAGGCGTACTACACCGAGGACGAGACGGTCGTGCGCGACGGTGTGCGGTACACGAAGGAGACGGACACCGAGGTCACATGGACGGCCGAGGAGAGCTACTTCTTCCGCCTCTCCGCCTATCAGGAGAAGCTGCTCGCGCTCTACGAGGCTGAACCCGAGTTCGGCGCCCCCCAATACCGCTTCAACGAGGTCATCTCGTTCGTGAAGCGCGGCCTCGAAGACCTCTCCATCTCGAGGACCACCTTCGACTGGGGAATCCCCGTACCCGACGCGCCCGGCCACGTCATGTACGTGTGGGTTGATGCGCTCACCAACTACCTAACGGGCGTAGGGTTCCCCGACGTCGAGTCCGAGACGTTCCGCAGATACTGGCCCGCGGACGTGCACGTGATCGGCAAGGACATCTCGCGCTTCCACGCTGTCTACTGGCCGGCGTTCCTCATGAGCGCTGGGATCGAAGTGCCCAAGCGCGTCATGATCCACGGCTTCCTGCAGAACAACGGCGTCAAGATGTCGAAGTCGCTCGGCAATGTCGTGGCGCCCCGCGACTTCATCAGCCAGTACGGCCTCGACCAGGTGCGCTACTTCCTGCTCCGTGAAGTGCCGTTCGGAGCCGACGGCAGCTACAACCATGAGGCGATCGTCGGCCGCATGAACGCCGACCTCGCGAACAACCTCGGCAATCTTGCCCAACGCTCGCTCTCGATGGTCGCGAAGAACCTCGACGGTGTTGTGCCCGAGCCCGGCGAACTCACAGACGCCGACCGCGCCCTGCTCGACGCGGCCGGAGGTCTGCTGGAGGCCGCCCGGGCAGCGTTCGAGAAGCAGGAGTTCAGCCGTGCCCTCGAAGCGATTTGGGGTGTGCTCGGAGACACGAACGCCTACTTCGCCGAGCAGGCCCCCTGGGTGCTGCGCAAGACGGACCCTGCCCGCATGGCGACCGTCCTCTACGTGACGCTCGAGGTCCTGCGCATCGTTTCGATCCTCGTCCAGCCGGTCATGCCGGCCTCTGCCGGGCAGCTGCTCGACGTCCTTGGCCAGGACGAGGGAGCAGCGCGCGAGTTCGCGGCGCTCGCGACGCCGATTGCGCCCGGCACGAAGCTGCCCGCGCCGGCTCCCATCTTCCCGAAGTACGAGGAGCCGGCGCAGGCATAGCCTGTCCAAGCCCAGCTACTCGATCGCGAGCCCGGCCACGGGGGAGAGGCGCGCGGCGCGTCGGGCGGGAAGCACCGATGCCCCGAGGCCGGCAGCCGCGGCGACGACGATGACGGCAACCACCTGAGCCCACGGGATCACGGCGGTGACGGTAGCGAAAGTGCCGAGGGCGCTCTGCGCACCGAGCCAGCCGTAGAGGATGCCCAGCGCGGTGCCGATCACGGCAGCGACGCCCGCTACGAGGACTGCCTCAAGAGCCAGCATCCCGCGCAGCTGTCCACGCGTTAGGCCGAGGGCTCGCAGGAGCGAATTCTCGCGAGTGCGCTCGAGCACGGACAGCGAGAGGGTGTTGGCCACGCCGATGAGCGCTATGAGCACCGCGACGGCCAAGAGGCCCGTGACGACGAGCAGCAGTGTGTCGATGACCTGCGTGAACGTGGCCTTCTCGATCGCCGCGCCGGAGACCTCTGACTCCTGCACGCCCAAGGCCTGGGCAACCTGGGTCCTCAGCGTCGCTACTGCTGAACCATCGAGCTTCGGGTCAACCGCGATCCAGACCTGTTGGGGCAGCTGGCCCGGGCGCGCTTGGAGCGTCCCAGGAAGGACGAGGGCGGGCAGGTCGGTCGCGGTGCCCGCCGTGCCCGCCAGAGACGCCGACCGCGGATCGACGCTTCCGCTTGCGCCCGGCCCGGGCGAGACGGCGGGAGGCGTCGCCGTCGCACCGCGTGGGAGCACGATGCCTCCGGGTGCCGGCCGGTCCGCTGGGCTCTGGATGACGGCGGCCGCATCCGAGGCGCTGATCGCGTAGACGGGGGCGTACGCCGCGCGCGGGGTGCTGTGCGTCTGGACCGAGCCGACCGGTGTGAGGACTGCGGACGCCTCAACTCCGGACAGTGCTCGGACGTCGGCGAGCTGCTGGGCCGTGAAGGGAACGCCTCCTGTGCCGTTGACAGCCATGTCGACTGGGAAGTGGCGGTCGAGTGAGGAACTGAGGGCCGTCTGTGCTGTCGCGGCACCCGTCATCATCATGGTCACGAGCGTCACACCGATCACGAGCGCCGAGGCGGTCGCGGTGGTCCTCCGCGGGTTGCGGACGGCATTGACCGCGGCCATCCGCGCGGGGACTCCCGCCGGTGCTGCCAGGAGCCCCGCGGCGGCGACGAGCCGGGGGACGAACAGCGCGGCGGCGAGCACGATTCCGATGAACGAGACGGCACCTGCCGGGATCGCGAGCAGGAGATTCCCCTTCGCGGCGCCGATCCCGAGGCCCACAGCGCCGAGGGCCGCAAGCACGACGCCGGTGGCGAGCCGCACGCGGCCCGCTACACGGCGGAGGGACGGCTCGTCGGAGGGGCGGAGCGCCGCGAGCGGCGAGACGCGGGTGGCTGCCCGGGCGGGAAGAAGGGCCGCCAACACGGTCAGGAGCGTGCCGACTGCGAGCCCCAAGGCGATCGACGACGCCGGCACGGCGAGTGTCGCGTACTGGTACCTCGGGTTCTGGGCGAGGAGGGCGACTACAAGCGCGACCACGCCGACAGCCACGGCAACCCCGAGCACGGAGGCGACGAGCCCAGTGACGACCGCTTCGACGACGACCGATGCTCGGATCTGCCGACGGCTCGCACCAATGCAGCGCAGGAGCGCGAGTTCGCGTGTGCGCTGGGCGATGAGGACTGAGAATGTGTTCGCGACCACCAAGCCCGCGACGAGCAGGGCTACCGCAGCGAAGGCGAGCAGGATGATGGTGAGCCGGTCGGAGCCCCCAGTGAAGGACTTGATCGTGGCCACAGTCTTCTGCGAGGGCGTCATGACGCTGCCCGGGGCCTGGTGAACCGCGGCGTCGAGCGCGGACGCCACGGTCGCCCCGTCTGCGCCGGGCGCGATGGCCACCGTGATCGAGGAGTAGACGGCCTGGCCGCCCGCGAGGGAGGAAAGGGTGTCCGCTGGTGCGGCGAACTGGGCGGCCCAGGACTGCTGCGGGTCTGTCGAGGCCGCCATGATGCCCGTCACCGTCGCCGTTGCCTCATGGGCCGAAGAGCTAGCTCCGGACGGCAGAAGTTCAAGGCTGCTGCCGATCGTCAACGCTCGTGCGGCGGCTGTCTTCGCATCCACAGCGACCTGCCCAGTCTTCGTCGGCCACGAACCGGACGTGAGCGCGACGGGTTCAAGCCGCTCGGACGGCGGCAGGTTCCGGATGAGCCCGCCGATAGTCGTCTCGCCGACCTTGGCTTGAATCTGGAGCTGCTGCTCGGCGTAGCTCTCGGCGACCCCAGAAGTCCGAGCCACGGCTGCGGCGTCTGCTTCGCTCAGGTGTGCGCCTTCCGCGGGAGGCGAGACGACGAGGTCCGCCCTCGCGTAGTCCTGGCCCACGCTCGCGACGAGGGACGCCGTCGTCGACGCATTGACCATAAGGGTCGCGGAGAGGAAGCCCACGGCGAGGAGGACCGCGAGGACAATCGCCACAAACCGCCCGGCATGCATCTTCAACTGGCTGAGCGCAATCTGCAGCATGCTAGCCCTCGACTTTCGCAAGTGCCGCGAGGACGGTTTCGACCGTCGGGTCCGTGATCGACCCGGCGAGGCGGCCGTCGGCCAGGAGCACGACGCGGTCGGCGTAGCTTGCGGCGACCGGATCGTGCGTGACCATGATGATGCTCTGGCCCATTTCACGGCTGCTCCGACGGAGCATCCCCAGCACCTCGGAGCCCGACCGGGAGTCGAGGTTTCCGGTTGGCTCGTCAGCGAAGACGACGGCCGGCCTCGTGAGCAGCGCGCGGGCGACTGCAACCCGCTGCTGCTGCCCCCCGGACAGTTCGTGGGGCTTGTGGTCGAGCCGATCCTGCAGCCCGAGCGTCGCGGCGAGCTGCCCAAACCATTCCTCGTCGACCTTCCCGCCGGCGAGGGTCACGGGAAGCGTAATGTTCGCCCGGGCCGTGAGCGTCGGGACGAGGTTGAAGGCCTGGAATACGAATCCGACCCGATCCCGGCGAAGCTCAGTGAGTGCCTTATCCGCGAGCCCGGTGAGTTCGGTCCCGCCGACCGTGATCGTACCCGCGTCAGCTGTGTCGAGGCCCGCGAGGCAGTGCATGAGCGTCGACTTGCCCGAACCTGAAGGGCCCATGATCGCGGTGAATTCTCCAGCAGGGAACGCGAGGTCAATGCCGCGCAGGGCCTCGACCGCGGTCTCGCCGCGTCCGTAGGTCTTGCGGAGGCCTCTGGCGGTCACAGCGTCATGGAGCGCGGACCGCGGCTGAGTGGATTCGGAGGTAGTGGTCATGGTTCCACGCTAGAAAACCGAGAGCAGCGCGGGGATCGCGCCGTGGGCTGATCTTCCGGCTCTCCGAACGGCACGAGCCTCATCCCATGGGATGAGGCATGGCAGAGGCATGAGGCACGGGACGGGGCCCGGACTACGGGACAACGACTCCCGTCGCGTAAGCGATCAGGACGATGTGCACGCGGTCCCTCGCCTGGAGCTTCGCGAGGATCCGGCCCACGTGGGTCTTCACGGTGGCCTCGGAGACGACGAGCGAGTCGGCGATCTCCGCGTTCGAGAGGCCGTGCGCAATGAGTACGAATACTTCGCGCTCGCGGGCCGTCAGCGTATCCACTGCCTGGGCGTCTGTGCTCGCCTCGGGGGTTGGTTCCCTCAGGAGCGCTGCCATGTGGTCGAGGAGACGACGGGTGGTCGACGGCGCGATGACCGCATCCCCGTGATGCACCGTGCGGATGGCGGCGAGGAGCTCCTCTGGCGGGGCGTCCTTGAGAAGGAAGCCGCTTGCCCCAGCCCTGATGGCGGACAGCGCGTACTCGTCGAGGTCGAACGTCGTGAGCACGACCACCTTTGGCCGCGGGGCTTGGCCTGCGGGCGGAGTCTGCGCGCCTTCGAGAAGGCGCCGTGTCGCCTCGATCCCGTCGAGGCGCGGCATTCGCACGTCCATGAGGACGACGTCGACCTCCGCCCGCCCGATCACGCGCACCGCTTCGAGCCCATCGCCGGCCTCGGCTACGACGCGCAGGTCCGGTTGTGAGTCGATGAGCATCCGGAAACCGCCGCGGACGAGTTGCTGGTCGTCTACGAGGGCCACCCGGATGGGCTGTCCGGAATGAAAAGCACGCTCTGAGAAGTCAGCGATGTCAGGCCTCCGTATAGGGGATGAATGCGCGGACGCGGAATCCGCCGCCCGGAAGAGGGCCGGCGTCGACCGAACCATCGTAGAGTGCCACGCGTTCGGCCATCCCGTGCAAGCCCTGGCCCTCCCCGCCTGAAGTGTCGGCCGCCGCGCCGCGTCCGTCGTCGGCCACGTCGAGCTCGAGGCCACGTGCGGTCCACCGCCTGACGACTGACGCTGCCGCCCGTGGGCCTGCATGCTTGAAGACATTGGTGAGGGATTCCTGCACGACCCGATACGCCGTGAGCTCAGCCCCCGCGGGAAGTGCTCCCCTCGGAGCGCCGTCGCCCTGGAAGCCGACGACGAGCCCAGCGCGGCGCACGGCGTCAAGGAGGCTGGGAAGGTCGTCGAGTGTGGGAAGGGGACGGGTCGGTGCGGCCCCGTCGCTGCGGAGGACACCCAGAAGCCGGCGCATCTCACGCAGAGAGCCACGGCCGGTCTCGCCGATGGTTCCGAGGGCCGCGACGGCGAGGCCGGGCTCCTGCGCCGCCGCGTAACGTGCACCGTCCGCCTGCGCGATGATGACCGAGAGCGAATGGGCCACGATGTCGTGCATCTCGCGTGCGATGCGGCTCCGCTCGTCGGCGGCCGCGAG
Source organism: Sinomonas humi (assembly GCF_000802235.1). Taxonomy (GTDB): domain Bacteria; phylum Actinomycetota; class Actinomycetes; order Actinomycetales; family Micrococcaceae; genus Sinomonas; species Sinomonas humi. The sequence goes on along the minus strand of NZ_JTDL01000152.1, from coordinate 135,698 downwards.
GCCCCGCTCCTGCTCTCGCTCGACCTCGAGGCGCCGCGCACGGTCCTCGAGAGCCTGCACGGCCAAGCGACGCGCACGCGCGAGATCGCCGAGTGTCCACGCGACAAGCACGACGGCGCCGATCGCCACGCCTCCCACAAGCTGCACTGGCACGCGGACGCCGGCTTCGCCGGTCGAGAGGTAGGCGCTCGCCGTCATGGGCAGGACGAAGTAGCGCAGTACGAATAGGAACCCGCCGACGAGTCCAGCGATGAGGCCGCCCAGGCTTGCCCAGCGCGGCGCATAGGCCGCCAGCGAGAACACCGTCGCCAGCGCGAGAGCCTGTGCGGCGACTGGCTGGTTGCCCAGGATCACCTCGATGAGGCACGCCGCGGCTACCACTGCACCGGAGGCCACGGGCCGCGTACGGCGCCACGCGAGTGGGGCAATGACGAGTGCGGAGAAGACGAGCTCCCGTGGTCGGAAGGCGAACTCGTAGGGGGCGGAGAGGAAGAGGAAGAGGCCAAGGGCCATGAGCGCATCCACCCGACCGGGGTGGGCCTGGGCCCAACGGTACAGGCGGTGGTGCAGTCGCATGATTCTTGAGCCTAGACGCGCTCACCGGCGTGTGCATCAGGCCAAGGTCTGATTCCCGCCTCGCTCGCAGTGATGCTGCCCCCGGTAACGTGGCCTCCATGGACGAACCGAAGGAGAGATCCCTGCCTGTGCGCCTCCGCGCTCCTGTGGCGGCGCGGCGGCACGAGGCGTTCGACCTCGACGAACTCGCCGTGAGGGCCCGAGAGCTCGGATGCAAGGCACGGAAGCTTTCCGATGACTGGCCGCGAGCCGGGCTCAGCCTCGCAGCTGAGGTCGGGCGGCAGGCTCCCTGGCCGGGAGAGGGGAGCACGCTTGGACTCTGGGAGATCCTCGCGAATCTCGGGGCCGCTGACCTCGCGGTCGCGCGAGCGGTCGAGCCCCATCTCGACGCGCTTGCGATCCTGCACCAAGCCGGGCGTCCACGGCCCGAAGAGGGCACGACGTGGGGGGTCTTCGCGGCGGAGGGCAAAGACGCCCGTCTCGAAGCGCGTGAGACCGCAGACGGCTGGCGGCTCGACGGCGTGAAGCCATGGTGCTCCCTTGCCGCCGAGGTGAGCCATGCGGTCGTGACTGCTTACACGGGTGCTTCGAACCGGCGGGCCTTCGCGGTGCGGCTTCAGGCCCCCGGGGTCACGAGCGAGTCCTCCGAGTGGTCCCCGCACGGGCTCCGGGGCATTGTGAGCACGCCGGTACGCTTCGACGACGTCCCAGCCGTCCCAGTGGGCGACGACGGCTGGTACCTCGAGCGGGCCGGCTTTGCGTGGGGCGGCATGGGCGTCGCCGCAGTCTGGTACGGGGGAGCTCTCGGTGTAGCCCGGCGGCTGTGGTCGGGGTACACGTCGCGGGAGCCCGACCAGATCGGCCTCATGCAGCTTGGCGCTGCCGACCTTGCTCTCGGTGCTGCCCGTGCGGTGCTCGCCGAAGCGGCCGACGACGTCGATGCCGGACGCGCGGAGGCAGACTGCGGCGCGCTGCTCGCCCTGCGCGTCCGCGGGGTCGTCGCGGACGCCGTCGAGCAGGTCCTCAGAACAGTCGACCACGCGCTCGGACCAGCTCCGCTTGCGTTCGACGCCGAGCATGCCCAGCGCGTGGCTGACCTGCGCCTCTACGTGCGCCAGCATCACGCCGAACGCGACGCTGCCACACTTGGCCGATCGCTTCTCGCGGCAGGGACGATGCCATGGTGACCTTCAGCCATCACGATGCGAGTACCCCGGAGTCCGAGTGGCGCGGCGACACGATCACCCGGGACGCGCCCGACCTCGACCTCAGGGCCCACGGACGTCTCGTCGTCCTCGCGGCCCATCCGGACGATGAGACGCTCGGAGCGGGAGGGCTGATCGCCGAAGCCGGCCGCCGTGGCTGGCCCGTCGACGTCGTCATCGCCACCGATGGCGAGGGCTCCCATCCCGGCTCGCCCACGCACTCGCCTTCGAAGCTTGCAGCCCTCCGCCGACGCGAAGTGGAGGACGCCGTCCGGCTCCTCGCCCCCGGTGCTCGGATCCACTGTGCCGGCATCCCGGACGGAAGCGTCGCGGAGAACTCGAACACGCTCGCCCGAGTGTTGCGCACGGTGCTGAGGGAACGCGAGGGCCAGGTCCCCGCCGTCGTCCTCGCCGCGCCTTGGCGCCGCGACGGCCACACGGATCACGACGCCGCCGGGGAGATTGCGGCGCGCGTCGCCAAGGAAGCCCGGGCGCTGCTGCTCGAGTACCCGATTTGGCTTTGGCACTGGGGGACACCCGGCTGTGGGGACGCCCCGTGGGACCGAGGGCGCCGCTTCCGCCTCGACCCGGACCTCAGATCGAGGAAGGCAGCTGCCCTTGCCGCGCATGCGAGCCAGACGGGCCCGCTCTCGGAGCTGCCTGGCGACGAAGCGCTCCTCAGCCCAGGGATGCAGGAGCATTTCGACCGCGAGGCGGAGTTCTTCTTCGTGACACCGCCGCCTGACGTCGGCACTGCCCGCGATGCTCGTGCAGTGTTCGACGAGCTCCACGGCTCGGACCCGGACCCATGGCAGTTCGAGTCGAGCTGGTACGAGGCACGCAAGCGGGCCCTCACCCTCGCCTCGTTGCCGTCCCCGCGATACCGACGGGTGCTCGAGATGGGTTGCTCGATCGGCGTCCTCACCGGCGAACTTGCCGAGCGGGCGGACGCAGTCGTCGCGACGGACGTGAGCCAGCGCGCGCTCGACCTCGCCGCCGCCCGCATGCCCACCGCCGCAGCCATCGCGTGGGAACGGCGTCGGCTTCCTGCCGAGTGGCCGGAGGGACGTTTCGACCTGATCGTCATGTCCGAAGTCGGGTACTACTTCTCCCATGAAGAGTTCGACGACGTCGTCCGGCACTGCCTCGCGTGCCTCGACGACGGCGGCGCTCTCGTCGCCTGCCATTGGCTCGGCCCAATCGAGGGCTGGACGCTCACGGGAGCGGCCGTGCACGCGCGTCTGCGTTCCGAGCCTGGTCTCGCGTTGCTCGCCCACCACGAGGAAGAGGATTTTGTGCTCGATGTCTTCGTCAGGCCGCCCGCCGTCTCCGTCGCGCGTCGCGAGGGCATCGCGTGACGCCTCGCCTCCCGCCGCTTGAGTACCTCCCGGGAGCTGAGCCGACAGGCATCCGAGAGGTCGTCGTCGTCATCCCTGCGAAGGACGAAGAGGAGCTGCTCCCGCGTTGCCTCGCCTCGGTCGATGCGTCCCTCCGGCGGCTCGCGGTTGCGCAGCCCCGGGTCAGGGCGGCTGTCGTGGTAGCGCTCGACTGCTGCCGGGACGGCTCGGAACAGGTGGTCTCCCGATGGCCCGCGGTCCGCGGGGTCCGGCTGGAGGCGGGCGGTGCAGGGGCCGCCCGGGCGGCAGGGGTGAAGGAGGCGCTCGCGCTCACGGCAATGCCCCCGGAGAAGGTGTGGATCGCCTCCACCGATGCCGACAGCGCCGTCCCCGACTGGTGGCTCCTGCACCAGCTGGACCTTGCAGACGCGGGGATCGACCTCGTGCTCGGCACCGTGATCCCAGACCCCGAGGACGTGGCCCCCGATCGTCTTGCGGCCTGGCTCGCGGTCCATGAGCTCGCCGACGGGCACGGGCATGTCTTCGGCGCGAATCTCGGCATTCGTGCCAGCGCGTATCTGGCCGCGGGAGGGTTCCCGGAGGTTCCCGCCGGCGAAGATGCCGCGCTCGCCCAAAGGGCTAGGGAATTGGGAATGAACGTCCGAGCCAGCGACGGTGCGCGCGTGCTCACGTCGGGCCGGCTCCGCGGGCGGTCACGGGGAGGATTCGCGGACTTCTTGGCGGCCTTCTGACCCCTCGCCATCTTGTTATCTGAGACGAGTTGTTCAAGATGTGGATGGTCTTCCTACCGTGGGAGCATGACGCAGACTCTCGATCTCGCAGTGATCCCCGGCGACGGCATCGGACCCGAGGTGACGGCGGAGGCCCTCAAGGTCCTCCACCGGGCCCTCGAAGGGACCGGTGTCGAGGTCAAGGAGACTCACTACAGCCTCGGTGCCCAGCACTGGCTCTCCACGGGGGAGACCCTTCCGGCCGACGTACTGGAGGATATCCGCGGCCGGGACGCGATCCTGTTCGGTGCGATCGGTGCAGCCCCAGGCGACAAGCGCATTCCTTCAGGGCTCATCGAGCGCGAACTGCTCCTCAAGCTGCGCTTCACCCTCGACCAGTGCGTCAACCTCCGCCCGTCCCGCCTGTATGCGGGCGTCGGCAGTCCCCTTGCGGCGCCCGGCGAGATCGACTTCGTCGTGGTGCGCGAAGGCACCGAGGGCCCGTACGTGGGCAACGGAGGATCCATGCGCACGGGCACTCCGCATGAGATCGCGACCGAGGTTTCGGTGAATACGGCCTACGGTGTTGAGCGCGTGGTTCGAGACGCGTTCCGCCGGGCGTCCCTGCGTGCCCGCAAGAAGGTCACCCTCGTGCACAAGCACAACGTCCTCGTCCACGCGGGCCACCTGTGGAAGCGGACCGTCGAGGCCGTCGCCGCCGAGTTCCCCGAGGTGGAGCACGACTACCTCCACGTCGACGCCGCTACGATCTTCCTCGTGACCGATCCGGCCCGCTTCGATGTCATCGTCACGGACAACCTCTTCGGCGACATCCTCACCGACCTCGCCGGGGCAGTCACGGGCGGAATCGGCCTCGCCGCGTCCGGGAACATCAACCTCGACGGCACGGCACCTTCGATGTTCGAGCCGGTTCACGGCTCGGCCCCGGACATCGCTGGCCAGGAGAAGGCGGATCCGACCGCCGCGATCCTCTCGGCCGCGCTCCTGCTAGACCACGTGGGGCAGGGCGAAGCGGCGGCGCGCATCGAGGCCGCCGTGCGAGCCGACGTTGAGTCGCGAACACCGGGGGAGAAGCGCACGACGACGGAGATCGGCGACGCGATTGCGGCCCGAGTCTGAGGCGTAAGCTGTAGGCACTGACTGCCCAGGGGCCTCGTCCTTGGGGCATGCGCCGGGGGATGGATGCGCCAAGCGGGGCGCAAGACGATGTGGAGGAACCATGACTCAGAACGCCGTCGGCGTCGACTTCGCGCAGCGGCTCACCGACAACCCGACGACTGCGGAGCGGCGCGCCGCGATCCTTGAGGATCCGGGTTTCGGCAACTACTTCACCGACCACACTGCCGTGATCGACTGGACGATTGACGCCGAGGGCCGGGGTGGATGGCACCAGGCACGCATCGAGCCCTATGGTCCGATCGCCATGGATCCTGCCGCAGCCGTCCTCCACTACGGTCAGGAGATCTTCGAGGGGCTCAAGGCCTACCGTCACGCCGACGGGAGCGTATGGACCTTCCGTCCCGAGGCCAACGCCCACCGGTTCAACCGCTCCGCCAAGCGCCTCGCGCTGCCAGAGCTTCCGCCGGAGCTGTTCGTCGAGTCGCTTCGCCAGCTTGTCTCCGTGGACAGGGAATGGGTGCCCAACGGCGAGGGCGAGGCGCTGTACCTGCGCCCGTTCATGATCGCGACCGAGGCGTTCCTGGGGGTCCGGCCCGCGCGCGAAGTCTCGTACCGCGTCATCGCCTCGCCGGCCGGGAACTACTTCGGCGGTGCGCTCAAGCCCGTTTCGATCTGGCTGTCGGAGCACTACGCCCGTGCGGGCCACGGCGGCACCGGTGAGGCGAAGTGCGGGGGCAACTACGCGGCGTCGCTCGCTGCCCAGCTAGAGGCCGAAGCCCACGGCTGCAAGCAGGTGCTCTTCCTCGACCCGTACAACGACAACGCTGTCGAGGAGCTCGGAGGGATGAACATCTTCTTCGTGTTCACTGACGGCCGCGTCGTCACTCCCGCCCTCAACGGCAACATCCTCCACGGCGTGACCCGTGACTCGGTCCTCCAGCTTGCGTCAGACCGAGGTCTCTCCGTCGAGGAGCGCAAGATCACGATCGACGAATGGCGTGCGTCCGTCGCCGACGGGACCCTCGCAGAGGTGTTCGCGTGCGGGACCGCTGCCGTCATCACGCCTATTGGCGAGCTCAAGACGGCGGAGGGCTCCCTCGTTTCACCCGAGCCCGGCCCGGAGTCTGTCGCGATGAGCATCCGGGAGCAGCTTCTTGGGATCCAGACGGGGGCGGTCGAGGACTTCCACGGCTGGCTCACCCGGCTCGCCTGAGCACAGGTGCACCTTTAGAAGCAGGACGAGAACCGCACCACCGCCAAATCCCATGACGGCGCGTTCCCCGCACTCGGCGGGGACGCGCCGTCGTGCGTTCGCGCTGACGCTACGTCACGGTCTTGGCAGACCTGTCGGCATCCGACCAGAGCCGGCGGAGTGAAGCGGAGAGGCGTTCGGGCTCCACGCGGTGCGGAGGGTCGAAGTGGTGACGTTCAGCGAAGACCTCAAGCCGGAAGTCCGGGAACACGTTCGAGAGCCTTTCGGCGATCTCGCCGTAGTCGTCTGGATTCGAGAGGGCGCCCAGGGCAAAGTAGACGGGCTGCCTGAAGCGGGCCAGCGCTTCCCTGTCGAGATCGTAGGTTCGGAAGGTTCCGAGGAAGGCCCGGATTCCGGCGGGCCGCAGCGCCATCCAGGGTGGCTCCGGTCCTCCAGCGACTGGGAGGCCTGCGGTTACGCCCGGTCGCACGCCGAGTTTGACGAATTCGGACATGAACTCGGCCGGTTCCAAATCCTCGAGCGCTCGGTACTTCTCCCACAGTTCCCGGTGGCGGTCGCTCCACCCCCAGTTGCCTGCCCACGCCGGCTCAAGCAAGGCAAGGCTTTCCAGACGCGCTGGATGCCGCGCCGCGAACGCGAGCGCGGAGGCGCCCCCGCCTGAGTAGCCGACGAGGTTGAAGGTGTCCCAGCCCTGCTCGTCGGCAGCGCGTAGGACGCCGGCAATTTCGGTGTCGAGGCTGTAATCGGCGGGAGGTCTTGGGCCAGCGTAGACCTCAAGGTCCTTGGCAACCGCCTCGACGTTCTCGCCGAGAGACTCGAGGAGCGCCCGGTAGGCCGGTGCTGCTGGGAGGACGCTTCCGGGGAGGAGCATGACCCGGTGTCGACTGTGCTGGGTGGTTTCCATGGCTTCAGGATGCGGCGGGAAGAGCCGCGCCCACATCGCGCGAACGCGCTATTCGGAGGCTGGTTTAGGGCACGAGTGCGGTTCATGATCGATGCATGACGGGCCCGCTGCGCCTCGCTGAGTTCATCGCCGCAGTGTCGCTCGCGACGGATCTTGGCATGGGGCAACCGCTCGAGCAGGGGCTCAGAACCTGCCTCGTGACTCTGGAGCTCGCGGACGCGGTCGGGGCGGAGAGGGACGTCGCGCGCGAGGCCTACTACACCGCACTCCTCCGATTTCTCGGCTGCACTGCCGACGCTTTCGAGGCAGCACGTATCGCCGGGAATGACATTGAATTGCGGGCTGCCATCGCCCCTGTCATAGGCGCAACTCCGGGCACGTTTCTTCGCGCCGTGATGCCTGCGCTCGGTCGCGGCCTGTCTGTGGGACGCAAGGCCGCGCTTCGAACACGCTTCCTGGCAACAGGACCTGAGCGACTGAGGGCTGGAGTGCGGGCGCATTGCGAGGCAGCCGAGATGCTCGCGGTGAGGCTCACCCTTCCGCTCGGCGTCCGCAGGGCGCTCGGCGCGGCCTTCGAACAGTGGGACGGCCGCGGGTTTCCCAGCGGGGTGAAGGGCGAAGCAATCCCCCTCGCTGCCCGCCTCGTCGCCGTCGCCCGTGACATAGAGGTGATCTCTCGCCTCGGCGGCGTCGAAGCCCTCAAGGCCGCCCTTCGCGAGCGGGCGGGGAAGTCCTATGATCCCCGGCTTGCGACCGCCGCACTTTCCCAGCTTGGGCGCTTGCTGGATGCTGCCGGCACGGGCAGGGCGTGGGAGACGGTCCTTGGGAAGGAGCCGCTGCCGCTAGCCGAGATACCGCCCGAGCGAATGGAGGACGTGCTCGCAGTCTTCGCCGACTTCGCCGATCTCAAGGAACCACGGCGGGCGGGGTTTTCCCGGGCAGTCGCACATCTTGCAGCAGCGGCCGTTCCGGACCGACCAGAGCTCTTACGGCAGACCGCGCTCGTCCAGGATCTTGGACGCGTAGGCATGCCGAGCAGGGCGGACGGGTCGCTCGAGCCGCTCGACGACGAGCGCCTCCGGCTCCATCCATATTTCAGCGAGCGCATTCTTGCGCACATCCCGACTGCGCGGCCACTCGCGAAACTTGCGGGCCTGCACCACGAGCGTCTTGACGGCTCGGGCTATTACCGAGGCGCCTCGGGCACTGAGATCCCCTGGGAGGCACGGGTGCTCGCCGCCGCCGACGCATTCCAGGAGAACTTCGTGCGTGCCCCCGGTCCCGCGGACATGACCCCCCAGCAGGCAGCCGATGCGCTCGCTCGACTCGCTCCGGCAAAGCTAGACCCTCACGCGGTAGATGCCGTCCTCGCCGCAGCCGGTGTGAGGGGTCTCAGTCCGCGTGCCCACGCTGCAGGGCTCACCGAAAGGGAAGTCGAGGTGCTGCGTCTCATCTGCAGAGGTGCCACCAAGAAGGAAGTGGCCGTCGCACTGACCATCTCTGTGAGCACGGCTGACCACCACGTGAGGCACATCTACGCCAAGACTGGTGTCTCCTCTCGGGCGGCCGTCACTCTCTTTGCCGCCGAACACGATCTCCTCTAGGGTCAGGCTCCCCGCATTGAGCGCCCAGCCCCGCGATAGGGTGGGGGCCATGCGTATTGCCCGTTTCGTCATTGATGGTGCCTCAGATTCGACCCCTCTCTATGGCGTCGTCCAAGGCGAGCCCGGCAGCGAACAGGTGGCGGCCATCAAGGGTGATCCCTTCTTCCAGGGCATCACCCCGACGGGCCAAGTCCATCGCCTTGAGGACGTCCGCCTCGTGGCGCCCATCATCCCTCGGAGCAAGGTCGTCGGCATCGGCCGAAATTACGCGGACCACGCGAAGGAGCTCGGCAACGAGCTGCCCACCGAGCCCGCCATGTTCCTCGTGGCCAACACCGCCGTCGTGGGTCCGGGCGATCCCGTGATCCTCCCCGAGTGGACCGAGGAAGTATCGTACGAGGGCGAGCTGTGCGTCGTGATCGGTCGTATCTGCAAGGACGTTCCGGCCGAGAAGGCCCATGAAGTGATCTTCGGCTACACCGTGGGGAACGACTTCACGGCGCGGGACAAGCAGCGCTCCGACGTCCAGTGGGCGCGTGCCAAGTCCTTCGACACGTCCTCACCCCTCGGCCCCTGGATCGAGACGGAGCTCGACCCCGAGGACCTTTCTCTCGTGACGCGGCTCAACGGAAAGGTCGTCCAGGACGGCACGACGGCGGACATGGTCTTCGGCGTAAGCGAGCTCGTCGCCGCTGTGTCCCAAGCCTTCACGCTGCTCCCGGGCGACGTCATCATGACCGGAACGCCGGCCGGGGTCGGTCTCGTCACGGAGGGCGACCGCATCGAGGTCGAAATCGAGGGGATCGGGACGCTCTCCAATCCCGTCGTGCGCCGATAGAAGCAGCCGGCGGGCGCCTGAGCGGCATGGCTCCGGCCTAGAATGGTTCCACTATGACTTCCTCCGCCGATACCGCCGTGCTCAACGCTGACGCCATCCCTTCCGTCACCCCCGATACCCCCGTCCGCGTTCGGTTCTGCCCATCGCCCACGGGTACGCCGCACGTCGGCATGGTGCGTACGGCCCTCTTCAACTGGGCCTACGCGCGCCATACGGGAGGGACTTTCGTATTCCGCATCGAGGATACGGACGCGCAGCGGGACTCGGAGGAGAGCTACCAGCAGATCGTAGAGGCGCTGCGCTGGCTCGGCCTCACATGGGACGAAGGGATCGACGTCGGCGGCCCGCACGAGCCCTACCGGCAGTCGCGCCGGCTCGACCTCTACAAGGATGTCGCCGCGAAGCTCAAGGAGGCGGGGTTCCTCTACGAGTCCTACTCGACACCCGATGAGATCGAGGCGCGCCATCGCGCGGCCGGCCGTGACCCCAAGCTCGGCTACGACAACTCGGACAGGGACCTGACCGAGGAACAGATCGCGGCTTTCCGGAGCGAGGGCCGCGAGCCGGTCCTGCGGTTCCGGATGCCGGATGAGGATGTCGCTTTCGACGATCTCATCCGCGGCGAGATCCGTTTCAAGGCGGGAAGCGTGCCGGACTTCGTCGTCGTGCGCGCCGACGGTTCACCCCTGTACACGCTCGTCAATCCGGTCGATGACGCGCTGATGGGGATCACCCATGTGCTCCGGGGAGAGGATCTCCTCTCCTCGACTCCGCGCCAGGTCGCGTTGTACCACGCGCTGCACGCCGTCGGCGTCGCGTCCTACATGCCGCTCTTCGGACACCTCCCGTATGTCATGGGAGAGGGGAACAAGAAGCTCTCGAAGCGGGACCCGCAGTCGAATCTGTTCCACCATCGGGACCGAGGCTTCATTCCCGAGGGCCTGTTGAACTATCTCGCGCTGCTCGGCTGGTCGCTCTCGGCGGACGAGGACATCTTCACCGTCAAGGAGCTCGTCGACAACTTCGATATCGCCGATGTGCTCCCGAACCCGGCCCGTTTCGACCAGAAGAAGGCCGAGGCGATCAACGGCACCCACGTTCGGCTCCTGGACGCCGCGGACTTCCGCGACCGCCTCGTGCCGTACCTTCGGTCTGCAGGGATTGTTGGCGAAACGCTGAACACGCGTGAGGAGCAGATTCTCACCGAGGGCGCTCCGCTCATCCAGGAGCGGATCACCCTGCTGGGCGAGGCGCCCGGGATGCTCGGCTTCCTGTTTGCAGAGGACGCCTCGATCACCGTCGAGGACGACGCGCGGAAGGGCCTTCCCGAGAATCTTGCGGAAGTCCTCGACGCGGCGATCGCGGCTCTCGAGCCGTTGACGGAGTGGACGGCGGAGGCGATCCAAGACGCCCTCCGCACTGCTCTCGTGGATGGACTCGGAATCAAGCCGCGCCTCGCGTTCGGTCCCGTACGAGTCGCGGTGTCAGGCCGCAGGGTCTCACCGCCGCTCTTCGAGTCGATGGTGATTCTCGGGAAGGACTCCTCGCTCGCGAGGCTCAAGGCCTTCCGTGGCTGACGGCGGCTCCGGCTCCCTGGGCCTGCCCGATCGGCCCGTCAGCGGAGTTCTCCTCGACATTGACGAGACGCTCGTCGATCTCGAGGGCGCGATGCATCGCGCGCTGCGGGAAGTCACTGCTGGCTATGTCGAACTCGACGAGGCGGGTTGGGCCCGTTTCTGCGATACGTTCACTCGCGGTTCGGAAGACATCTACGAGCAGTACGTCGCCGGCGAGATCACGTTTGCCGAGCAGCGGGTTCTGCGCGCGCAACGGTGCCTCGCCGATGCGGGGACGGAGTTCCCAGACGCGGCCGCGGCAGCATCTTGGCTCAGCGCCTACGAAGCGGCGCAGCCAGCCTACGTGCGTGCGTTCGACGACGTCGTGCCCCTCCTCGACGCGCTCGACGAGGCGGGCGTGCCCTATGGCGCGGTGAGCAACAACGTGCACGACTACCAACGGGCGAAGCTCGACCACGCCGGGCTCGAGAGGGTGGAGGTCCTCGTCGGGATCGACGCGGTCGGGGCAGCGAAGCCGGCCCCGGCGATCTTCCATGAGGGGCTGCGCCTCCTCGGTACAAGTGCCGCGGGCACGGTCTACGTGGGGGACAATCCCCATCACGACGTAGTCGGGGCCGAGGGCGCGGGACTGCGAGGCATTTGGCTCAACCGTTCCGGAAAGGAGCTGCCCGCGGACCTCGCGGCGCACGTGCGCGTGCAGATCGGCAGCCTCGAGGAGCTGCCTGCCCTCATCGGGTTGGGGGCTACTGATCCGCGCGAGGCGATTTGGCACCGCGGTGCCGATCTTGTAAAGTAATTACTCGTGCTGAGGGGCACGGAGCGCATCGAATCGGAAGGTTCGAGGCCCTTCTGGCCCCGAAGACGCCTTGGGATATGGTGTAATTGGCAACACTACGGTTTCTGGTACCGTCATTCTAGGTTCGAGTCCTGGTATCCCAGCTCCTGATGCCCCGTGAGCGAGCGGCGGGTCTGACGGTCAGGTAAAGTACACGGCCCCATCGTATAGCGGCCTAGTACGCCGCCCTCTCACGGCGGTAACGCGGGTTCGAATCCCGCTGGGGTCACGAAGGTCCGCGGGATTTCCCGTAGGGCCTTTATTCAAGCCTTGGCGCGGCGGCTGTCATGCCTTCGCGTCAAGATGCAGTGCTCGGCCCCATCGTATAGCGGCCTAGTACGCCGCCCTCTCACGGCGGTAACGCGGGTTCGAATCCCGCTGGGGTCACTGCGAAGAATGCCCCCGATCCTCGCGGATCGGGGCATTCGGCTTTCCAGCCCTGTCCCTGACCAAGGGGCTAGTCGCAGAGCTTCTGCGCTGCAGCTTGGACCTTGAGCATGGTGCGGAGATTCCGGGTGGTCGTGGTGGCTTTGAACTTGGCCTTCGCCGTCGCCTTCGACATCGTGCTGTCGAGCGTCCCGCCGACCGGGGCGAGCCACGCCGTAGCAGTAGGGGAGAGGCGCGCGTGCTCGGTGCCGGCCCTCTCTGCCAGATCCCAGAGTTCGTCGAGCACGGCAGAGTCCGTCGCCAGCGTCACGTAGGTGTGTGTCGAAGCGTCGTCGGGAGGAAAGGGGCATGCATTCACCAGGGCGTCGACGTCGTCAGCGGGAATGACGATCACCCAGGCGTCATAGCCGAAGCGTTCACGAAGTGCGTCCTGGATGGCTTCCTTGAGTTCATCCGCCGAGAGGCTTGAACGGAGGACGGCGTTGCCGCTAGCGAGCAACGTCGAAACGTCGGTGACCGGGAGTTCCGCGAGCGTCGCTTTGACCTCTGCCATCTTGAGGTTGATCCCGCCCACGTTGACGCCTCTCAGGAAGACGGCGTAAGCGTTCATGGAGCCTCTCCTTAGAGGTCGTGATCGTTCTCCCGGACGCGTCTTAGTCGTTGCCCTTGCGGAGCGCTTCGGTGAGGAGGCGGGCAGCGCTGCAGACGACCTCAGCATGCTGACGGCCCGGCTGCCGCGTCAAGCGCTCGATCGGGCCCGAGATGGAGACGGCCGCGATCACCCGCCCTGAAGGCCCCCGGACTGGCGCGGACACCGAGGCGACCCCGGGCTCGCGTTCGCCGAGCGACTGGGCCCAGCCCCGCCGTCGTACGCCCGCTAGCACGGTGGGAGTGAAGCGGGCGTTGTTGAGCCCCTCGAGGAGCCTGTCGTGGTCCTCCCACGCAACGAGGATCTGGGCGGCCGAGCCAGCTTTCATGGTGAGCTGGGTGCCGACTGGAATTGTGTCTCGAAGCCCTACCGGGCGTTCTGCTGAAGCGACGCACACGCGCCAGTCGCCTTGCCGGCGGAAGATCTGGGCACTTTCACCGGTCGCGTCGCGCAGCTGGACGAGGATCGGCCCGGCGGCCGCGATGAGGCGGTCCTCTCCAGCGGCCGAGGCGAGTTCGACGAGCCGGGAGCCGAGCACGAAGCGGCCCTGGATGTCACGCGCTACGAGGCGGTGATGGACGAGGGCGAGCGCGAGCCGATGAACGGTCGGGCGGGCCAGGCCTGTCGCGGAGACGAGCTGGGCCAGGGTGGTCGGTCCTGCCTCGAGTGCATCGAGCACCATCGCGGCCTTGTCGATCACGCCCACGCCACTAGAATTGTCCATAGCTTGATATTGGTGTCTCACCATCTGAGATGCAAGTCGGCGGACTAGCCCGATCGCGGGTGTCCTGCTGCACTGGTATAGAGGCGCTTGACGGCGCGCATAAAGAACCGAAGGGAGCTGGCCATGGGACGCACTCTGGCCGAGAAGGTCTGGGACGCGCACGTTGTGCGCAAAGGCGAGGCTGGCCAGCCCGACCTTCTCTACATCGACCTGCACCTCGTGCACGAGGTGACCTCCCCGCAGGCGTTCGAGGGTCTCCGTCTCGCGGGGCGTCAACTCCGCCGCCCCGATCTGACGATCGCGACCGAGGACCACAACACCCCGACGCTCGACATCGACAAGCCCATTGCCGACCCGACGAGCCGGACGCAGATCGAGACCCTCCGGAGCAACTGCAAGGAGTTCGGTGTCCGGCTGCATCCCCTCGGGGACACGGAGCAGGGCATCGTGCACGTCGTCGGGCCGCAGCTCGGCCTCACGCAGCCCGGCCTGACCATCGTTTGCGGCGACTCGCACACGTCCACGCACGGCGCGTTCGGCGCCCTCGCCATGGGCATCGGCACCTCCGAGGTCGAGCACGTGATGGCCACCCAGACCCTGCCCCTCAAGCCGTTCAAGACGATGGCAATCACGGTCGAGGGCAAGCTCAAGCCCGGCGTGAGCTCGAAGGACATCATCCTCGCTGTGATCGCAAAGATCGGCACCGGCGGTGGGCAGGGCTACGTCCTCGAGTACCGCGGCTCTGCGATCCGGGCACTGTCGATGGAAGCTCGCATGACCATCTGCAACATGTCGATCGAGGCAGGCGCCCGCGCTGGCATGGTCGCCCCGGACGAGACCACCTACGCCTTCATGAAGGGCCGCCCGCACGCCCCGCAGGGCGCGGACTGGGACGCGGCGGTCGAGTACTGGAACACCCTCCACACCGACGAGGACGCGGTGTTCGACGCCGAGGTCTTCCTCGACGCCGACGAGCTCGAGCCGTTCGTCACATGGGGCACCAACCCCGGGCAGGGCGTTTCGCTCTCGCAGGCCGTCCCCGATCCCGACTCGTTTGCAGACGAGAATTCGAAGGCTGCCGCCCGCCGCGCACTGACGTACATGGACCTTGAGCCGGGGACGCCGATGAAGGACATCCGGGTCGACACCGTCTTCCTCGGCTCATGCACCAACTCCCGCCTCGAGGATCTGCGCGCTGCGGCCGAGATCCTCCGCGGGCGGCAGAAGGATCCGAATGTCCGCATGCTTGTCGTCCCCGGCTCGGCACGGGTCCGCCTCGAGGCTGAGGCTGAGGGTCTGGACCAGGTCTTCAAGGACTTCGGTGCCGAATGGCGCTTCGCGGGCTGCTCGATGTGCCTGGGTATGAACCCGGACCAGCTCGCCCCGGGCGAGCGGTGCGCATCGACGTCCAACCGCAACTTCGAGGGCCGGCAGGGCAAGGGCGGACGCACGCACCTCGTCTCGCCGGTCGTCGCCGCCGCCACCGCGATCCGCGGGACCCTCTCCTCGCCGTCGGACCTCGAAGCAATGCCGGCTGCTGCCGCCGCAGGCGGTCTCTCGGCCTGAGTCCCTGCGGCCCCAAGCCCACCTTGATCCCGGCCCCCTGCGGGCCCCAGAACCTTTTCGAGACAGGAAGCCCGCCATGGAGAAGTTCACCTCCCATACCGGGATTGGCGTCCCGCTGCGCCAGAGCAACGTCGACACCGACCAGATCATCCCCGCCGTGTTCCTCAAGCGCATCACGCGAACCGGGTTCGAGGATGCACTGTTCTCGTCCTGGCGCAAGGACGAGTCGTTCATCCTCAACCAAGAGCCCTTCAAGCAGGGCTCGGTGCTCGTCGCGGGCCCTGACTTCGGCACGGGTTCGTCCCGTGAACACGCCGTTTGGGCTCTCAAGGACTACGGCTTCCGCGTTGTGCTCTCCTCGCGTTTCGCCGACATCTTCCGCGGCAACTCAGGGAAGCAGGGTCTGCTCGCCGCCGTCGTCGCCCAGGACGACATCGAGCTGATCTGGAAGGAACTCGAGAACCACCTCGGCACCCAGATAACGGTGGACCTCGAGTCCAAGACGGTCACGTGTGGCAACCTTGTGGCGCCCTTCGAGATCGACGACTACACGCGCTGGCGTCTTCTCGAGGGCCTCGATGACATCGGGCTCACCCTCCAGCACGAGGACGAGATCGCCGCGTACGAGGGCAAGCGCCCGTCCTTCAAGCCCACCACTCTCCCCGCCCACAGCTGACCCGCGGGCGTGCCGCCGGAGGCGTGGGCGGCACGCCGCAGCACTTTTCGCGGCTGCGACGGCTTCCTTCTATGCTTAGCAGGGTCCGCGGCCGAGCCGTGAGGCCAGGCGAGCAGTGAGGAAGCAACATCTATGAGCAGTGTGCTGACCATCCGCGGCGGCGTGCCGCTTTCCGGACGGGTTGCCGTCCGGGGAGCCAAGAACCTCGTCCCGAAGGCCATGGTCGCGTCGCTGCTCGGCGACGAGCCGTCCGTGCTCCGGAACGTCCCGGAGATCAAGGACGTCGAAGTGGTGCGCAATCTTCTGCGTCTCCACGGAGTGGAGATCTCGCAAGATCCCGCGACGGGCGATCTCACGCTCGATCCGTCGAACGCCCGCACCGCCCATGTGGCCGACATCGACGCCCACGCGGGCGATTCGAGGATTCCCATCCTGTTCTGCGGGCCACTCATCCACGCCATCGGTGAGGCGTTCATCCCTGACCTGGGCGGCTGCCGTATCGGCGACCGTCCCATCGACTACCATCTCGGCGTCCTCCGGCAGTTCGGCGCGGTGGTGGACAAGCGTCCGGGCGGGATCAGCATCTCTGCGCCGAAGGGCCTCAAGGGCGCCAAGATCTCGCTCCCGTACCCGAGTGTCGGGGCGACCGAGCAGGTTCTGCTGAGCGCGACGAAGGCCGAGGGAATCACGGAGCTCACCGGCGCGGCGACGGAGCCGGAGATCGTTGACCTGATCGCCGTGCTTCAGAAGATGGGCGCGCTCATCTCGATCCAATCGGATCGCACGATCCGAATCGAGGGCGTCCGGTCGCTGGGCGGCTTCACGCACACCGCGCTTCCGGACCGCAACGAGGCGGCGTCCTGGGCATCGGCCGCGCTCGTCACCAAGGGCGACATCTTTGTCGAGGGCGCGCTCCAGCGGGACATGATGACCTTCCTCAACACGTTCAGGAAGCTCGGCGGCGGCCTCGAGATCAGGGACGACGGGATCCGCTTCTACCACCGGGGCGGGAAGCTTTCGCCGCTCGTCGTGGAGACGGACGTGCACCCCGGCTTCATGACCGACTGGCAGCAGCCGCTCCTTGTCGCCCTCACGCAAGCGGATGGCGTCTCGATCGTCCACGAGACCGTCTACGAGAACCGGTTTGGCTTCACGGAGGCGCTGCGCCGGATGGGCGCGACGATCCAGGTGCACCGGGAGTGCCTAGGCAGCGTCCCGTGCCGCTTCGGCCAGCGCAACTTCCTGCATTCCGCCGTCATTTCGGGACCGGTGAGCCTGCATGGCGCCGATTTCAACGTACCGGACCTGCGGGGTGGCTTCAGCCACCTCATCGCGGCCTTCGCAGCCCAGGGAACATCCCGGGCGACGGGCGTGGACGTCATCAAGCGCGGCTATGAGCACTTCACCGACAAGCTCGAATCGCTCGGTGCCGACTTCGACCTCTCGGAGGGTGCTGCGTGAGCCGACGGGCGGTCTCGGAGACCATGAGCGAGCGGATCGCCTTCGCCTTCGCCGGTGCGGTGGTGCGGCCGATCATGAACGCGATCATGGGCAAGACTTGGCTCAAGACCGATCGGCTCCCGGACGGCGGCTTCATCGCCTGCCCCAACCACTGCACTGAAATCGACCCGCTCGTCGTGGGGCACATGCTCTACAACTTAGGCCGGCCGCCGCACTTCCTCGCGAAAGCAGGGCTCTTCAAGCCGCCCGTACTCGGGCGGGTCATGAAGGGCACTAAGCAGATTCCCGTGGATCGCAGCGGCGCCGGGGCGGGCACGTCGCTTGAGGTCGCCCGCGAGGTGCTCGACGAGGGCGGCGCAATCCTCATCTATCCAGAGGGCACGCTCACCCGCGATCCGGACCTCTGGCCCATGAAAGGCCACACGGGTGCCGCTCGCCTCGCCCTCAAGACCGGAGCGCCCGTCGTCCCCATCGCCCACTGGGGAGCCCAGGAGGTGTTCCCGCGGTACGCCAAGCGCTTCCACGTCTGGCCTCGGAAGCGTGTGCGGGTGATCGTTGGAGAACCGGTTGACCTGAGCGAGTTCGAGGGGCGCCCGCTCGACAAGTCGACGCTCGTCGCGGCGACGGAGAAGATCATGGGGGCCATCACGGCTTTGCTGGCAGAACTTCGTGGCGAGGAGCCGCCCGCGCGGCGCTGGGACCCATCGGCGCATCAGCAGAGCCTGCATGGCCGCGACGTCGCGAGGGGCACCAACCCGTCGAAGGGCGCTGCGGCGAACGACGGCGGGATCCCCGCGTGAGCGGTGGCCTCGCCCGCGGCGGAGCCTCCCCAGCCGACGGAATCGCCGAAGACATCACGGATGTCGCCGTCTTCGGAGCCGGAAGCTGGGGAACGACCTTTGCGAAGGTCCTCGCAGACGCCGCAGCGGCACATGGCGTCCAGCGCAGCATCCGTGTCTGGGGACGGAACCCGGAGACGATTGCGGACATCAACCGCCGCCGCAACGGGCGCTATCTCGGGGACATCGAACTGCCGGAAGGAATCAGCGCCACGACCGATCCGTCTGTCGCGCTCAAGGGGGCGCAGCTCGTCGTCTTCGCCGTTCCCGCCCAGTCGTTGAGGGCCCAGCTCGAGCAGTGGCGGCCTCTCATTCCCTCCGACGCCGTCGTCATGTCACTCATGAAGGGGCTTGAGGTCGGTACCGACTTGCGCATGACGCAGGTGATCGCGGAGGTCGCAGGGATTGCTCCCGGACGCATTGCTGTTCTCTCGGGGCCGAACCTCGCGATGGAGATCGCGCGAAGGGAGCCCACGGCGTCTGTCGTTGCCTGCGCCGACGAGGAACTCGCGCGTCGCATCGCCCGAGTCTGCACCGCGCCGTATTTCCGCCCCTACACGTCGAACGACGTCGTCGGCGCCGAGATAGGCGGCATCGTCAAGAACGTGATCGCCCTGTGCGTTGGCATCTGCGAGGGCAAGGGCATGGGCGACAACACGAAGGCCTCCGTCATGACGCGGGGCCTTGCTGAGACGACCCGTCTCGCCGTCGCCCTCGGCGCCGATCCCCATACGCTCGCCGGGCTCGCAGGGCTCGGCGACCTCGTGGCCACTTGCGCATCCAGGCTGTCGCGCAACCACACCGCCGGGACCCTCCTCGGCCAAGGCTTCAGCGTCGACGAGCTGGGGAACCACATGACCCAAGTCGCCGAGGGCATCAAGTCCGCCCCCGCGGTGCGGGAGCTTGCCCGGCGTGTCGGCGTGGAGATGCCCATCACCGAAGCGGTCGTCGGCGTTCTCGCCGGCCGCGTCGACGTTGACCAGCTCGAATCGCTCCTGCTTGCGCGGGAGCTCAAATCGGAAGGCGAATAGCGTGCCCAACCCCAGCCCCGGCCGGAAGATCCGCGTCGCGCTCCTGTTCGGCGGCCGCTCGAGCGAGCACGCCGTCAGCTGTGTGACGGCCGCAGGCGTCATGAACGCGATCGACCAGGACAAGTACGAGGTCGTGCCCGTCGGGATCGCGAAAGACGGCCAGTGGGTTCTCTCCGACGGCGACTGGCAGCAGTGGGCGCTCAACGCGGGGGAGATGCCCGAGGTCCGTTCCGGCTCGGAGACTGTGCGCCTCGGGGGCGGCTCTGGGCGGACTGGGCTGGTCGTCACACGCCCCAACGAGGTTCCTCGAGAACTGGGCGACGTCGATGTCGTCTTTCCGCTCCTGCACGGTGCCTTCGGCGAGGACGGGACGGTCCAGGGCCTCCTCGAACTTGCAGATGTCCGGTATGTGGGGGCGGGCGTGCTCGCCTCCGCGGTCGGCATGGACAAGCACTACATGAAGGTGGCCTTCGAAGCCGCCGGGCTCAAGGTCGGGCCCTATGTCACGGTGACGGACAAGGAATGGCGGCGCGACCCGCAGTCCGTCCGCGACGCCGTCGGGCTGCTCGGCTATCCCGTGTTCGTCAAGCCGTGCCGCGCGGGCTCCTCGGTCGGCATCACCCGGGTCGAGAGCGCGGAGGGCCTTGATACTGCGATCGCCGAGGCCCGCCGCCATGACCTGCGCATCGTCATCGAAGCCTCGATCACGGGCCGCGAAATCGAGTGCGGTGTCCTCGAAGGGCGCGGAAGCGATGCGCCGCGGACCTCTCTGCCCGGAGAGATTGTCGTCCAAGGCGGGGCGCACAAGTTCTACGACTTCGAAGCCAAGTATGTCGAGGACAATGCAGCGTCCCTGAGCTGCCCGGCGGACCTGCCCCCCGAGGTGATCGCCGAAGTGCGCGAACAGGCGGCCCGGGCATTCGATGCGGTCTCGGCCGAGGGTCTCAGCCGGGTGGACTTCTTCTACACGCCTGACGGCGAACTCGTCATCAACGAGATCAACACGATGCCCGGCTTCACGCCCATCAGCATGTACCCCCAGATGTGGGCGGCGACCGGGCTTTCCTACCACGACCTCATCGACGAGCTCATCCAGCTCGCGTTGGATCGGCCCACCGGCCTGCGCTAGCCCTGGGGAAGCTGGGCGACCTCTGACTCTCCGATGCACTTCTTGGTCTGCGGGACCTTGGCCACGGCTGAGGCGATGGTCGCGAGGACCGTCGCCGAGCTGATCTTGGAGGTGTCGATCACGAGCTCGGTCGCCGGTGTGCGGCCGAAGGTCGTCAGGAGATAGGTGTCGTTCGGGCCTTCGGTCGCGTCGCCGGAGGGCGCCGGCGAGGCCCCGGACGACGACGGCGATGCCGATGGTGAAGCGCTCGCCGTCGTCAGGTCCTTGATCACCCAGTCGACGCCATTGACGGTGACGCAACGATCCGTCGTCGGCCCCGGCGTCGGGACGCCGCAGCGGAGGATGACGGCCGAGGGGTCCCCCCACGCGGCGGTGGCCTGGCTCGTCGTCGTCCGCAGCCCGGCGTCTCCGAGCGTGTCGGGCATTGCGATCATTTCGGGTGCGCAGGCGGGGTCCGCGGCGTCGGGCGCGGGATCGACGGAGACGGCTGCGCTGCAGGCCGAGAGCGAGGCGCCCAGCACAAGGGTGGAGGTGAGCGCCGCGGCGCGCACGAGGACTGCTGCGCGGCGTCGGCTGCGGGGCATGATTCTCCTCGGAATCTGTGGTGGGGGCGTGTCCGGGGGCGGACGAAGCGTCTCTTCAAGACTACTAGGCTGGGATCGTGCGCACGTCCCCGCTGCCTCTGACCGTCGGCGACCTCAGCGAAGGCGAGCTCCTCGACCGGATCCTTCCTCGGCTTGCCGCTGGCCCGTCGGCCCTGCTCGGGCCTGGGGACGACGCCGCGGTGCTTGCAGCGCCGGACGGCCGCGTCGTCGTGAGCACGGATACCCAGACCCAGAACGCTGATTTCCGCCTCGAGTGGCCGAACGGATACGTGCACACGGGCTACGACGTCGGATGGAAGGCGGCGGCCCAGAATCTCAGCGACATCAACGCGATGGGTGCCGTCGCGACGGGCATCGTGGTGAGCCTTACCCTTCCGCAAGCCACCCCGGTCGGCTGGGTCGAGGACCTCGCAAAGGGCCTCTTGGACGCCGTTCGGAGCTTGGGGGCGAGCCGATGTGCCCTGGCCGGCGGTGACCTCGGCCGCGGTGGCGAGCTCTCGGTCACCGCTACCGTCCTCGGCAGCCTGGAGGGCCGTCAGCCGGTCCTTCGGAGCGGGGCACAAGCGGGGGACAGGCTCGCCGTCGCCGGCCCGCTCGGATCCGCTGCCGCGGGGCTCGCGCTGCTCGAACACGGGCCCGCGTATGAGGGCTTGGAACCGGCCTTGCGGGAGCTCGTGGCTCTCCAGTGCAGGCCGGTTCCGCCGCTCGAGGCCGGGCCAGCAGCAGCAAACTCGGGGGCGCGGGCGCTCATGGATCTCTCTGACGGCCTCCTTCGCGACGGGCTGAGGCTTGCGGCCGCGAGCGGCGTCCGACTGGACCTGGATCCGGACGTCCTCGCCCTCCACGCTCGGACACTGAAGCAGGCGGGGGAGCTATTGGGCGCTGATCCCCTCGAATGGGTCTTGGGCGGAGGCGAGGATCACGGTCTCCTCGCGGCCTTCCCTGCCGACGCACAGCTCCCGCACGGCTTCGCTGCGATAGGCTCGGTGATGCCTGCCGATGGTGGAGAGCCTGGAGTGTCCGTCGGTGGGAAGCCGGCGGTAACGAGGGGATGGGACCACTTTGCCAAGTAGAAACGCCGCGAAGACGGCGTCGAACGCTGCGGCGATGCGCCGGTGGCTCGGCATGGCGGAGACAGTGCTCGCGAATCACAGCGACCGGCTCAACGCGATCAACATCTTTCCCGTGCCCGACGGCGACACTGGCACGAACCTCTACCTGACCGCTCGCGCTGCAGCGCAGGCGGCAGCAGCCGCGGACAGCCAGGACCTCGGCATCGTCGTGGGCGCCGCGGGTCAGGCCGCGATGGAGGAGGCTCGCGGCAACTCGGGGACCCTCTTCGCGGTCTTCCTCGACGCGTTCGCGGTGCCCCTTGCTGGCCAGTCCCGCCTGAGCGGTCCGCTGCTTGCCGAGTCGCTCCACCGCTGCCGTATCCGTGCGTGGTCCGCCTTGAGCGAGCCGGTGGAGGGCACGATGCTCTCGGTTCTCGCGGCGGCGGCAGACGCGGCCGCGAGTGCCTCGGAAGCCGCCGATGCCGGAGAGGCCCCGCACAGCAACGCGATCCTGATCCGCACAATCGATGCCGTCATCGACGCGGCCGTCGGCGCCGTCGTGGAGACGGAGGGTCAGCTGCCGACGCTCCACGACGCCCGCGTCGTGGACGCCGGGGGCGTCGGTCTCCTTCTCGTGCTCGGTGCCCTCCGTGCAGCCGTGATCGGCGAGGGGCTCGGCGACCAGATCTTCGATCGGCTTCACGGCTACGCGGTCCAGGATCCGCACATCCACGCCCAACAGCCTCCCGCCGAAGGGGTCGAGCTGATGTGCACCATCACCCTGAGCCCCCTCGACGCTGCGGGACTCCGCCATCGGCTCGATGAGCTGGGCGAGTCCGTCATCATGAGCCCGCTCGGGCCTCTCGATGAGGATTCCGGGTGCGTGCGCTGGCGGGTCCACGTGCACGTCCGGGACCCCGAGGCCGCCCTCGCCGAGATCCGGAACGTGGGCGAGCCCGAGAAGATTGCCTTCACCGAGCTCCATTCCGACCATGCGCACTGACCACTATGCCCACTGATCGCAACACCCCTCTTGACCGGCTCATCGGGGCCCGCAGTGGAAAGAAGTTCGCCGAGCAGCTCGGAATTGCGACGGCGGGCGACCTGCTCGACCACTTCCCGCGCCGCTATCTCACCCGAGGCGAACTGACGCCCATCCGAGAACTGCCCCTCGATGAGGACGTCACGCTCGTCGCACAGGTCGTCTCATCCTCGAACCGCCGCATGACGAGCCGCAAGGGCAGCATCACCGAGGTCCTCGTGAGCGACCGCCCGGGCCAGACGAATGGACCGAGCACTCTGTCGCTGACGTTCTTCAACGGCTATCAGGCGGCCAAGCAGCTCACGCGCGGAGTGATCGCGATGTTCTCCGGGAAGGTCGGGCTCTACCGCGGGAAGCTGCAGCTGACCAATCCCATCTACGAGCTTCTGGATCCCGATGAGTTCGACGCCGAGGCTGCTGCCCGCATGGCAGGGCGGCCGATCCCGGTCTATCCCGCCACGGCTTCCATCCCAAGCTGGACGATCGCGAAGGCCGTAGGCACCGTGCTCGGGCAGCTCGACCTCGACTCCCTTCCGGAGGCGCTTCCGCCGGACATCCGCTTGAAGTACCGCCTCCCGCGCGTGGCGGACGCCTACCGGATGATCCATGACCCAGAGGACGACGGGGCGTGGCGGTCCGCGCAGAGGCGGTTCCGCTACGAGGAGGCGCTCGTTCTCCAGACGGCACTCGCCCGTCGCAAGGCCCAGCACGCCGCGCTTCCGTCGCGCCCAAGCCCTGCGCGCCGTGGCGGCCTCCTCGAGGCATTTGACCGCCAGCTGCCGTTCGAGCTCACGGCGGGCCAGCAAGAGGTCGGTGAGGTTCTCGCACGGGAACTCGCCGAGAACCACCCGATGAACCGCCTCCTGCAAGGAGAGGTCGGCTCCGGCAAGACCGTGGTTGCGCTGCGGGCGATGCTCCAAGTGGTCGACGACGGCGGGCAGGCCGCGCTCCTGGCCCCGACCGAAGTCCTCGCGGCCCAGCACTATGCATCGATCCGTGCGACGTTAGGTCCACTCGTGCGCGACGGCCTGCTCGGAGCGGGCGAGGACGGGGTCGAGGTCGCGGTGCTCACCGGGTCGCAGTCGGCGGGAGAGAAGAAGCGGAGCCTCCTTGCGGCGGCAAGCGGTCAAGCCGGAATCGTTGTCGGGACCCATGCGCTCCTCTCGGAGCACGTCCAGTTCGCGGACCTCGGGCTCGTTGTCGTCGACGAGCAGCACCGGTTCGGTGTCGAACAGCGGGACGCACTGCGCGCCAAGAGCCTCGCCACGCCACACCTGCTCGTCATGACCGCCACGCCCATTCCCCGGACCGTCGCGATGACGGTCTTCGGCGATCTCGAGACGTCGGTCCTCCGCGAGCTTCCCGCGGGCCGTTCGCCCATCGCGACGCACACGGTAGGGCTTGTCGAAAACCCAGCGTGGGAGCGGCGCATCTGGCAGCGGGCGCGGGAAGAGGTCGACGCCGGGCGGCAGGTCTACGTCGTGTGTCCGACCATCGGGGAGGGCGCGGGCGACGAAGGGGATCTCGACGCATTGGACCGCGCGACGTGGGGAGGGACCTCACTCGCCGCGGCGCCAGCCCCCGCTCCCGAAGTCCAGCCGGCCTCGGTCACGGAGGTCGCGGAGCAGCTGGGCGGAGAGCCCGAGCTCGAAGGCGTCAGGATCGGCGTCCTCCATGGACGCCTTGACACCGACGCGAAGGCGACTGCGATGAGAGCCTTCGCGGCGGGGGAGACGGGCATCCTCGTCGCCACGACCGTGGTCGAGGTCGGCGTCGACGTACCGAACGCGACGCTCATGGTCATCCTCGACGCGGACCGCTTCGGCATCGCCCAGCTGCACCAGCTGCGCGGGCGCGTCGGCAGAGGCGGGCATGCGGGCACCTGCCTGCTGGTGACCCGCCTAGAGCCAGGCCACCCGAGCCGCGAACGGCTCGGCGCAGTGTCCGCGAGCACGGATGGCTTCGAGCTCGCGCAGAAGGACCTCGAATTCCGCCGCGAGGGCGACATTCTGGGTGCGAGCCAGTCGGGCCGGCGGTCGACGCTGCGCCTCTTGCGGGTCCTCCGCGACGGCGACGTCATCGCCAGTGCCCGCGAGGACGCGCTCGCCCTCGTGGCAGAGGACCCGGACTTGGACGGGCACGTCGCGCTCGCCGACGCGATCGATGACTACCTCGGGCCCGAGAAGGAGGTCTTCCTCGAACGTGGGTAAGGAGAATCCGTCCGTGGTGGCCCACCGCCGTCTGCCACCGCTTTGTGGAGGGCGAGGGGCGAGGGGGAGGGTGTTGTGAGCAGGATCATCTCGGGGATCGCTGGTGGCGTTCCGCTGGCTGCCGTGCCGGGGACCGCGACGAGGCCGACGACGGATCGCGTCAAGGAGGCCCTGTTCTCGCGCCTTGACGCCCTCGGCATGATCGCCCGCGCCCGAGTGCTCGATCTCTATGCCGGCTCAGGGGCACTTGGTGTCGAGGCGGCGAGCCGAGGTGCCTCGACGGTCGAGCTCGTGGAGTCCGAGGCCAAGGCCGCGCAGGTGTGCGAGCGGAACGCCCGCACCGTCAACGACGCCGTGAGCCGCCGTGCGGTGACCGTCCGTCGCTCGAAGGTGAATTCCTTCCTCGAGCGCGTGCCGCCGGGGGCCCACTGGGACCTCGTCCTCATGGACCCCCCGTACCCGCTCGGGGAGGCACAGCTGACCAATGTCCTAGACGCCGTTGCGGAGCGGCTCGCGCCGGACGGACTCGTCGTCGTCGAACGTTCCGCCCGCTCGCCTGAGCCCTCGTGGCCCGAGGGACTTGTGCACTTCGGGGAGCGGAAATACGGCGAGACGCGCCTGTGGTTCGCCGAACCAGCTGGGGAAGGCGGGGAGGCGGCCGACGGCGAGGGGAGCTCAGCGGCGGAGGGCGCCACCGCATGAGGTGCCTCGCGCAGGCCATGGCGGTTGCACCTCAATGGTGGACGTCGTCTCGGCCTCGGAGCCTCGCCAAGAGCGGTGTCAGAAGCTCGCGAGCTGACTATCGGACAAGCCGGTCCAATTCGACGCCCCGCCGGACTGCGGTGGGGTGGGGGCCAGCCGCGACCAGAGCCCCGGCCCATGCCGGGTTCCACCCGCCCGTGAGGCCTACTGCGACGATGTTTCCCGGGTGGCGCGCCTCGAACATTTCCGGTTCGCTCAGCGCAGCGACCTCGCCGAAGACGGTAAGCATGGCGGCGAGCTGCGACCGGACGAGCGTGAGCGGCGGATCGTCGCCGATGTTCACAAGCATCGCTCCGCCCGGAGCGAGGAGCGCGGCCGCCTCGGCATAGAAGTCGCGGTGTGCGATGTGGGCCGGCGCCTCCGGGCCGGAGAAGATGTCGAGCACGATGGCGTCGAACGGCCCGGACGAGGCCAGCTCCGGGAGCTCCCACCGGGCGTCGCCGACGCGAGCTTCCAAACTGGTCCCGGGTGGCAGGGGGAGCTGCTCGAGGACGAAGTCGAGCAGCTCGCGTTCGAGTTCGACCGCAACCTGCCGCGAGCCAGGCCTGGTCGCCTGGAGGTATCGGGCGAGGGTGAGCGCGCCTGCGCCGAGGTGGAGCACCCGGAGCGGCTCGCCGGGCGCAGCGAGCAGGTCCAGCACGTTCGCCATGCGCCGGAGATAGGCATAGAAGACGCGTTCCGGATGCTCGAGATCGACGTGGGACTGCTCCGCACCGCCGATCGCGAGGATGGACGCGCCCTCGACCAGATGGTCGGGGAAGATGCTCGCCCGCGTCCCGATGCCAGCGAGGTAGCGCTCCGACCTCATACGAGTTCGCCGAGGCCCGCGAGCCTGCCCGCAGCTTCCTCGAGGACCGTGTCGCGCTTGCAGAACGCAAAACGCAGGAGCGAACGGGTCCTCCGCGCGCCCTCCTCATGGCAGAAGACAGAGACGGGGATCGCCGCCACCCCGACGAGCTCAGGGAGCTTGCGGGCAAGGTCGAGCGCATCGTCGAAGCCGATGGACGCCGTGTCCGCCGTGATGAAGTAGGTTCCGTCGGGAAGATAGACGGTCAGGCCGGCTTGGCGGAGTCCGTCTGCAAGGATGTCGCGCTTGCGGCGGAGCGCATCTGCTGCCTCGCTGAAGAATTCGTCGGGAAGTCCCAGGCCCTGAGCGACCGCCACTTGGAACGGTGTGCCTGAGCTGTAGGTGAGGAACTGCTTGATGGTCCGTACCTTCGCTACGAGCTCCTCAGGGCCGGTCACCCAGCCGACCTTCCAGCCAGTGAAGGAGAACGTCTTCCCCGCCGACGAGATGCTGAGCGTCCGCTCGGCCGCTCCCGCCAGCGTCGCAACCGGAATGTGCGGGCGGCCGAACACGAGATGCTCGTAGACCTCGTCCGTGACGATGATCGCGCCGTGCTCGGCAGCGAGGTCCACGACGCGCTGAAGGACCTCCGGGCCGAAGACGGCGCCTGTTGGGTTGTGCGGGTTGTTGAGGATCACAACACGAGTCTTTGGCCCGAAAGCAGCTTCAAGCTCCGCGAGGTCCGGCTGGAACCTCGGTGCGTGCAGGGGCACCGTGACGTGGTTCGCTCCCGCGAGCCCGATCATCGCCCCGTACGAGTCGTAGAACGGCTCGAAGGTCAGGACGTCGTCGCCGGGCTCGGCAAGGGCGAGCACCGCGGCGGCGATCGCCTCGGTCGCGCCGGTGGTGATGAGTACTTCGCTCTCCGGGTCCGGGTCGAGGCCGTAGAAGCGCTTCTGGTGGGCCGAGACCGCCGTGCGGAGAACAGGGATGCCTTTGCCCGGCGCGTACTGGTTCGAGCCCTCGGCGATGGCGCGGCGGGCTGCCTCCGCCATCACTGCGGGGCCGTCCTCGTCGGGAAAGCCCTGACCCAGGTTGATCGCCCCGGTTCTGACCGCGAGCCCGGTCATCTCCTCGAAGATTGTCACCCCAAGGCGTCCGTCCGAGCCCAGTACGTTCGCGCCCGCGGCGGTGCGCTGCCAAGGAGAAGTCATGGAGTCATGCTAGCGAGCGGGCGGGCTCGGGCTTCGGTTATGTTTGCAGCATGAGACGCGCCGTCTGCCCTGGCTCCTTTGACCCGATCCACAACGGCCACCTTGAAGTCATCGCTCGCGCCGCGAACCAGTTCGACGAGGTGGTCGTCGCCGTGTCAACCAATTACGCGAAGAAGTACCGGTTCCCGCTTGAGGAGCGGATCGACATGGTTCGTCGGACCCTCGGCGCCATCAGCGGGATCCTGGTGGAGCCGATGGGGGAAGGGCTCTTGGCGGATTACTGCCATGAGCGGGGCGCTTCGGCTATCGTCAAGGGGCTTCGCTCGTCGTCGGACTTCGACTATGAGTTGCCTATGGCGATCATGAACCGGCAGCTCACAGGGGTAGAGACCGTCTTCCTTGCCGCCGAGTCCCACTACGTGCACCTCTCATCGACTCTCATCAAGGAGGTGCACGACCTCGGTGGGGACGTCTCCGAGTTCGTCCCGCGCTCGGTGCTCGCGCGGCTCGACGCCACATCGGCGGGCCGGGGCGCCTGAACGAGGTTCGCCGCCCCGTGCCGCGGGTTTGGGACTAGGGCCCGCGCAGGCTAGGATTGTTTGTCGGTCTATGTTCTACAGGAGTTCTCATTAAGCGCGAAGATCGTTCGCCCTTGACGCTTGACGTCAAGGACCTCGGGCGGAGCCCGGGCACGATGCGGACACTCAAAGAGCATGTTCCCGCACCGAGTGAACTCGGTGTGGCGCTCATCGGTGTCAGGGAGGGGTCCCCCGTGGATCTCGACCTGAGGCTCGAGGCGGTCCACGAGGGGATCCTGGTATCGGGAACCGCACGCGTCGACGTAAGCGGCGAGTGCGGGCGGTGCCTGGATCCCATCGAGTACAGCCTCGACGTCGATGTGCAAGAGCTTTTCTCCTACGAGGGCGCCCAGCCCTCGGAAGGGGAAGACGATGAAGAGCAACGTCGAGTCGAGCACGATTCCATCGATCTTGAGCCGGTGTTGCGGGACGCAGTAGTGACCATGCTGCCGTTCCAGCCGGTGTGCCGGGAGGACTGCCCGGGGCTCTGCCCCGAGTGCGGGATCCGCCTTGCGGACGAGCCTGGCCACCATCACGAGGTCGTTGACCCGCGGTGGTCGGCCCTGGCGGATCTGATCAGGCCCGACCGGCACAGCGATGAATAAGTGTTGGCCCTAAGAGAGAAATGAGTTAGCCGTGGCAGTTCCCAAGCGGAAGATGTCCCGCTCGAACACGCGAGCCCGCCGCTCCCAGTGGAAGGCGGCCGCGCCGAACCTGATCAAGACGGTCGAGAACGGTCGCGTGGTCTACAGCCTTCCCCACCAGGCGAAGGTCGTCACCGACTCCGCCGGCACCCCGCTCTTCATGGAGTACAAGGGCCGCAAGGTCGCCGACGCCTGAGCAGTCAGCCGGCCACGATATGCCCGCTCACGATGAGCTTCTGAAGCGTCTCGGCGTCGACATCGACGCCGAGACGCTTCGTCTTGCCCTGACCCACCGCTCGTACGCCTACGAGAATGGCGGCATTCCCACGAACGAGCGCCTCGAGTTCCTCGGCGACTCCATTCTGGGATTCTCGGTGACCGACCACCTGTATCGCACGTACCCGGACCTCTCCGAGGGCGAGCTGGCGAAGCGGCGCGCCGCCGTCGTGAGCACGAGGGCCCTTGCCGGCATCGCGCGGCGCCTCGGCGTCGGGGAGTGCATCTACCTCGGGCACGGCGAGAAAGTCACCAACGGCAAGAACAAGTCCTCCATCCTCGCGGACACGATGGAGGCGCTCATCGGCGCCACCTACATCTCCAACAACCTCGAGGAAGCCCGTTGCCTCGTCGTGCGCCTCGTCGGACCGCTTCTCGATGACGCCGCCGTGATGGGGGCAGGCACCGACTGGAAGACCCACATCCAGGAGCTCGCCGCGAACCGTCAGCTCGGCACCATCCACTATGCCGTGGTGGGGGACGGCCCGGACCACGCGCGCACGTACACTGCAACCCTTTCGATCGGCGGCGTTCCCTACGGGACAGGGACCGGCAACTCGAAGAAGGAGGCCGAGCAGTACTCGGCCGCAGACGCTTGGAAGGTCCTCTGCCCGGACGAGTCCGGGGTCATCGGCAGCTCGCCGGGCGGGCGTGAGAGCGCTGGCGGGGCAGCCTAGCCTTGCCCGAGCTACCCGAAGTCGAGGTCGTCCGCCGCGGCCTTTCAACATGGGTCACCGGACGCCGGATCGAGCGCGTCGAGGTTCTGGACCCCCGCTCTATCCGCCGCCACCTCCTAGGGCCCGACGACTTCCGCGGTCAGCTCGAGGGCGCAGTCGTCCTTGACGCAGTGCGCCGCGGCAAGTTCCTGTGGCTTCCCCTCGCCGACGTGGACGAGGGGGGTGCCGATTCCCTTCCCCACACCGCCCTCATGGCCCATCTGGGCATGAGCGGCCAGCTTCTCGTTGAGGATCCCGGGCAGCCGGACGAGAAGCACCTCAAGGTCCGCATCACCCTCTCCGACTCCCCGGGCGTGCCAGCCGAGCTCCGCTTCGTCGACCAGCGCATCTTCGGAGGCCTCGCCGTCGTGCCGCTCGTGGCAACAGACGACGGCGGACCGGGGGGTTGCGCCGCAAAGCCGCTTCCGCTCATCGCGGCTGAGGCGGCCCATATCGCAAGGGACCCGCTCGATCCCTCCTTTTCGGCGGCCGGGCTCCACGAGCGTTTCCGCGCGCGTCGCACGGGCGTCAAGCGCGCGCTGCTTGATCAGCGGCTCGTCTCGGGCATCGGCAACATCTACGCGGACGAAGCCCTCTGGGCCGCGCGTCTGCACTACGCCCGGCCCACCGACACCATGCGCAAGGCAGAGACCCTGCGGCTCGTCGACGCCGTCCGCGACGTCATGCTCCGCGCTCTCGATGCGGGCGGTACGAGCTTCGATTCGCTCTACGTCAACGTCAACGGTGCGTCGGGCTACTTCGACCGCTCCCTCTCGGCCTACGGCCGCGCCGGGCAGCCATGCCTGCGCTGCGCCGAGGAGGGCCGAACGAGCATCATGGTCCGCGAACCGTTCATGAACCGCTCGTCGTACCGCTGCCCGTCATGCCAGCGGACACCGCGCAACGTCCGTCTCTAACGCCAATCAGGAGGGACAGCTCCGCCTGCCCGCGCTGGCGCCCGTGTCAGTGGCAGAATTCAGTGGCAGAACCACCTATCCGCTGACGGACAGCCATCCACCAAAAGGAGAACACGGGCCCTTTGCACCTCAAGACCCTCACGATCCGAGGCTTCAAGTCCTTCGCCTCGGCCACGACGTTCGAGTTCGAACCGGGTGTGACCGCCGTCGTCGGTCCGAACGGTTCGGGCAAGTCGAACGTCGTCGACGCGCTCGCATGGGTCATGGGGGAGCAGGGCGCCAAAACGCTCCGCGGCGGCAAGATGGAGGACGTCATCTTCGCGGGCACCGCGGGGCGGCCACCCCTGGGCCGCGCGCAGGTCTCCCTGACGATCGACAACGCCGACGGCGCACTCCCGATCGAGTACAGCGAGGTCACGATCTCCCGGACGCTCTTCCGCACAGGGGGTTCGGAATACGCGATCAACGGCGAGTCATGCCGCCTTCTCGACATCCAAGAGCTCCTGAGCGATTCGGGTCTCGGCCGCGAGATGCACGTCATCGTTGGTCAGGGGCAGCTCGACCGCGTCCTGCACGCAACGCCCGAGGACCGGCGGGGCTTCATCGAGGAGGCCGCGGGAATCCTCAAGCATCGGCGCCGCAAGGAGCGGACCGTCCGCAAGCTCGACGCGATGCAGGGCAACCTCCAGCGGCTCGCGGACCTCACCGGGGAGATCCGTCGGCAGCTGGGGCCTCTCGGCCGCCAAGCGCAGGTCGCACGCCGCGCCCAGACGATCCAGGCCGACGTCCGCGACGCCAAGGCTCGTCTCTTGGCAGACGACGTCGTCCGGCTGCGGGACACGCTCGAACAGGACCGGGCCGACCAGTCCGCGCTCACAGCACGGCGGGCCGAGGTCGAGCGCGAGCTTGAGTCGGCGCGCCGCGAGCAAGCCGAGGCCGAGCGTGCAGCCGCCCTCGCAACGCCCAAGCTCAACGCCGCCCGCGACCTCTGGTACCGTCTCTCCGCTGGCAGGGAGCGGCTGCGCTCGCTCGCGAGCGTTGCCGAGGAACGACGCCGCCTCCTGGGCGCTTCCGAGGCCCCGCCTTCCGGGCGCGATCCCGAGCGGCTCGACCGGCAGGCCGAGGAGGCCCGAGAGGAGCTCGCCGTCCTTGCAGAGGCGATCGACGTCCGTTCCGAGGGCCTTGAGGCAGCGTCCGAGGCGCGCATCGAGGCTGAGGAGGAGGCAGCCGCCGAAGATCGTCGGCACACCGCACGCCTCAGAGCCTCCGCGGATCGTCGCGAGGGCCTTGCCCGGCTTGCGGGGGCCGTCGGGGCAGCTCGGAGCCGGGTCGAGGCTGCCGAGGGGGAAATCGGACGTCTTCAAGCCTCGCTCGCCTCGGCCGCTGAACGTCGACGGAGCGCGGAGCTCGAATTCACCGCGCTCGAGACGCAGGTCGCGGGCGTGGAGCAGGGCGAAGAGGGCCTCGATGCCGCCTACGAGGAGGCAGCCGCCGCTCAGGAGGCTGCCGAGGAAGAGCTCCGGGCGATCGAGGAGCGCCGGCGAGCGGCAGAGACGGCGCGCCACTCGCTCGAGGCACGGCTCGATGCGCTCCGGGCCGGGCTCCGGGGCCGAGACGGCAGTACCGCCGTCCTCGCATCCGGGGACGGCGTCCTCGGCCCGGTTCCCTCCCTGCTCAAGGTCGAGTCAGGGTTCGAGGCCGCCGTAGCCGCCATCCTCGGGAGCATCGCCGAAGGCCTCGCGATGGACGATGCGGAGGCTGCCCTGCGCGCCCTCACGCGACTGAGCGACGACGACGGCGGTCAGGCCGCCCTCCTGATCGGCGGCGCAGCGGAGCCGCCCGGTCGAGACGATCGGCCTGAGCTGCCAGCCAAAGCGCACTGGCTCGACTCCGTCGTGACCGCCGATCCGCGGGTGCGCGCCGCCGTCGTCCGTCTCCTCAGCGGCGCGGTCGCCGTGGAGGAGGTGGGCCAAGCCCTCCCGCTCCTCATGGCCCAGCCCGAGCTGACGGTTGTGACCCTGAAAGGGGACGTGGTCACCGCCGGCGCGATGCGCGGCGGTTCAGCAGCCGCCCCATCGACGATCGAGCTCCAGGCCCAAGTTGAGGCGGCCGAGTCGCAGCTCGGGCTTGCCATTGCCGAGCACGAGCGCGCAGGCTTCGAGCTCGTCGGCGCCAGGGATCGGGTCCGCGAGACGACCCAACACGCCGATTCTGCCCTCGCCGCCCTCCATGATTCCGATGCGAAGTTCGCCGCCGTCGCGGAGCGCCTCGCGGCCCTCGGCGCGCAGCTGAGGGGTGCCACCGCCGAGGACGAGCGGCTCCGGGCATCGCTTGCGGCCGCCCAAGCGCAGCTCGACACCGAGCAGGAGGCCCTGGCCCTGGCGGCCGAGCGGCTCGAAGCAGCTGAGGAGGCCGAAGCGGAGGAGGACGACGCCGAGCCCTCCGCGGCCGAGCGTGATCGGCTTGCGCAGCGGGCGACGGCGGCGCGTGCGGCCGAGCTGGAGGCGCGCCTTGCGCTGCGCACGGTCGAGGAACAGCACCGGGCGCTCGAGGCCCGGGCGGAGTCGCTCGAGCGAGCGGCCGCCGCGGAGCGCAAGGCAGCAGCTGAGGCACGGAGGCGAGCTGAGGACCGGGCGAGGAAGGCGGCCCGAGCTGAGGCTGTCGCCCGAGCCGCGCTTGTCGGCGTCGCCGCAATGGACCGCGCGGTGGAAGACGCTGCCGAGGAACGTGACGCAGCCGAGGAGCGGCGCCAAGCACTCGATGAGCGGCTTTCTGCCCTCCGCACCTCAACCGAAGCGCTCGCGAAGGAGCTCGCCGAACTGAGCAACGCGGCCCACCGCGACGAGCTCGCCCGCGCAGAGCTCGGCCTGCGTCTCGAAGCCCTCGAGGACCGGGCAGTCGAGGAGCTCGGGCTCGCTGCCGAGCAGCTGGTCGAAGAATTCGGGCCTCACCTCGCGATCCCGATTCCCGACGACGGCGCCGACAAGTGGGCCTCCCTCCGCGTCGAGGTCGACGACGAGGGGCAGCCTGTGGGCGGTGCCCCGTTCGTGCGCGCAGAGCAGGAAAAGCGGCTCAAGAAGGCCGAACGTGACCTCGCGGCCCTCGGCAAGGTCAACCCACTCGCGCTCGAGGAGTTCGCGGCGCTCGAGGAGCGGCATCGGTTCCTCAACGAGCAGCTCGAGGACCTGAAGTCGAGTCGGCGGGACCTGCTCGCGATCATCAAGGACGTCGACGAGCGCGTGCAGCGCGTCTTCGCCGAGGCGTACGCCGATACGGCCGTCCAGTTCGAGAGGGTCTTCGGGCGCCTGTTCCCGGGCGGCGAAGGGCGCCTCGTCCTCACCGATCCGGAGGACATGCTGACGACAGGCATCGAAGTCGAAGCCCGTCCGGCCGGCAAGAAGATCAAGCGGCTCTCGCTCCTGTCGGGAGGGGAAAGATCCCTCACCGCCGTCGCGCTCCTCGTCGCGATCTTCAAGGCTCGGCCGTCGCCGTTCTACGTCATGGACGAGGTCGAGGCGGCCCTGGACGACACGAACCTCGGCCGTCTCATCACGATCTTCGAGGAGCTGCGCGAATCGAGCCAGCTCATCGTCATCACGCACCAGAAGCGCACCATGGAGGTCGCGGACGCCCTGTACGGGGTGTCGATGCGCGGGGACGGCGTCTCGACGGTCGTGAGCCAGAAGCTCGAGCGGGTCTGACCCTGCCTGCGCGAAAGGCCCGGCGGTGAAGTGGCTGTGAGAAGCTAGGTCTCGTGACAGCCTCCGCACTCCTGCCCATCATCATTGCCGTGATCGTGCTGTTCGTCGTCGCCGGGTCCGTCATCGGGCTTGTGCGCGGGAGGCGCTCGAAGGTGCGCTACCCGGGGACGAGGGACGCGAACGATCCGGTTCTCGCACCCAATCAGCCGAACGTCGCAGGCGACGAGACGGGAGCACCGACGGCGGTCGCCGAGCCGCCGCCGCTCCTCGAGCCCGATCAGGCGGTCGAGGTTCCGGAAGTCTTCGAGCAGCCGACGGTCGAAGAAGTACCCACCGAGACACCTGCACCCGTCGCTGGGCGGCTCCAGCGTCTGCGCGAACGGCTCATCCGGAGCAACAACGTGCTCGGGAAGGGCCTCCTCGCCCTGCTCTCGAGCGACCGCATCGACGAGAACGTGTGGGACGAGGTCGAGGAGGCACTGCTCTTGGCCGACATCGGCACAGAGCCGAGCCTTGAGCTCGTCGAGACGCTCAAGGACCGCGTCAAGGTCATGGGCAGCCGCAATCCGGAAGAGGTGCGGTCGATGCTCCGCGAGGAGCTCGTCAAGCTCGTCGACCCGACCCTGGACCGCTCACTCAACGTCGACCGCAAGGGCGGCAAGCCCGCCGTCGTCCTCATTGTGGGGGTCAACGGCGTGGGGAAGACGACGACGGTCGGCAAGCTCGCGCGCGTGCTCGTCGCCGAGGACAAGGATGTGCTCCTTGGCGCCGCAGACACTTTCCGCGCGGCGGCGGCCGAGCAGCTCGCGACCTGGGGCGCGCGCGTCGGAGTCCCGACCGTCAAATCCGACATCGAGGGCGCCGATCCGGCCTCGGTCGCGTTCGAGGCGGTCAAGGCTGGCATCGAGCAGGAGGCCGACGTCGTCATGGTCGACACGGCCGGCCGGCTCCAGAACAAGGTCGGCCTCATGGACGAGCTCGGCAAGGTCAAGCGCGTGATCGAGAAGCTCGCCGAGGTAGACGAGGTGCTCCTCGTGCTCGACGCGACGACGGGCCAGAACGGACTCAACCAGGCCAAGGTCTTCTCCGAGGTCGTCCGCATCACGGGCATCGTCCTCACGAAGCTCGACGGCACCGCGAAGGGCGGCATCGTCGTCGCGATCCAGAAGCAGCTCGGCGTGCCCGTCAAACTGGTCGGCCTGGGCGAGGGCCCAGATGACTTGGCCCCGTTCGATGTCGAGGGGTTCGTCGACGCGATCCTCAACTAGCTCCGGCTTCTCTTCCTAAGCCCCACCGACGGCGGGCGCTCGTTCAGACGGGCGCCCGCCGTCGTCGTCCCGCCCAAGCCGGGATCGCCAGGAGCAGGGATGCACCTGAGACTGCAAACGCCCAGCCATAGCCGACATGGTCGGCGAGGAGGCCGGCTAGCAGCGGGCCGACGATGCTCCCGACGTCGGAGACCATCTGGAAGACGGCGAGCGGGGCACCGCCGCTCCGCTCGCGGCCGATCGTGTCCGCCACCGTCGCTTGGAGTGCAGGGCTGAGAAGCCCCGAGCCAAAGCCCGCAATGGCGGAAAGCGCGAACAGGACGGGTTCGTCGGGGCTGAGCCCCATGACGCCCGTCGCCGCGGCAGCGGTCGCAAGTCCCGAAAGTGCGAGCGGGCGGCGACCCCACGTATCGGCGAGCCGACCCGAGAACGTCAGTGCCCCGGCGGTTCCCAGCGCGAAGAGCGCGAGTGCGAGGCCCGCGGCGGCGGGTGCGGCACGAAGCGCCTCCGCCGCGAAAAGCGGGACGAGCGCCATCCTGATGCCAAGCGTCGCCCAACCGTTCGCGAAGTTGGACACGAGCGCAGCACGGTACGGCGCAAGCTCGAGGGCTTCGGCGAGACGGAGCGGCGGAAGCGCCGTACGCGGAACCGCGTCCGGCCCCCGGCCAAGCAGGATGCCCACGATCGAGGCAGCCACGACGAGGGTCCCCGCGTACACGAGGAACGGGACGCGGAGCCCGAACCCCGCGAGCAGTCCGCCGACGAGTGGCCCCGCGATGCTGCCGAGCAGGAACGAGGACGCGTACAGTCCGCTGACCCGTCCCCGCGACTCGGGCGGCGCGAGCCGGACGATGAGACCTGACGAAGAGATCGTGAACATCGTCGAGCCGAGGCCTGCAAGCCCCCGGAACAGGAGGAGCTGCCAATAGCTCCCCGCAAACGCGCAGGCACCCGTGAAGACCGCGACCGTCAGGACGCCGATGACGTAGACGGGCCGCTCGCCGACGCGGTTCACGAAGCTCCCGGCTGTCGGAGCCAGAACGAGGCGCGTGAGGGCGAAGGCGCTCACAATAATCGACGCAGCCGTTGCCCCCACGCCGAAACTCGCGGCGAACTGCGGGAGCACGGGAGAGACCAAGCCGAAACCGATGGCAATCGCGAACGCCGCGACAACGAGCACCCAGACGTCGCGGGGGATCGGCGCGCGTGGAGTCTGCTCAGCTCGGGCTGAGCGAGGGGACGGCCCGAGCGGGACCCGGAATGCTGGTCTCGGCATGGCACAACATTACGTAACGCCCCCGAAACGAGCTCGTGACACGGGCTTAACGCCTGAGCGGAAGTTGTAACGGCAGAGCAATTTTGGCCGCGAGCAGCTGAAACACCGCGGCGTCAATCTTTTCTCAGTGGTCCGCTAAACCGCCATCCCAGCGGCGAAGGCGGGCCAGACGCCACCCGTTCCACCCCTCGAAAGGCAACTCACCATGAATGCTGGCGACACCGCCTGGGTCCTCGCGTCAGCGGCGCTCGTGCTGCTGATGACCCCCGGGCTTGCGTTCTTCTACGGAGGCATGACCCGTGCCAAGTCCGTCCTGAACATGATGATGATGAGCTTCGGCGCCATCGCCCTCGTGGGCGTGCTGTGGGTGCTGTTCGGCTACTCGATGTCGTTCGGCACGGACGCGTTCGCCGGGCTGTTCGGCAACCTCGCGAAGTTCGGCCTCCACGGCGTCCTCTCGACAGGCAACGACATGCCCCTCACGGGCACGATCCCCGAACTCGCGTTCGTCGGCTTCCAGGCCGTCTTTGCGATCATCACCGTTGCGCTCATCTCCGGCTCGATCGCTGACCGGGCGAAGTTCGGTTCGTGGATGGTCTTCGCGGCGCTCTTCTCGGTCCTCGTGTACTTCCCGGTGGCTCACTGGGTGTTCGACGCGAACAAGGACGCGAACGGAAACTTCATCGGGGGCTGGCTCAACCACCTTGGCGTGATCGACTTTGCAGGCGGTACCGCAGTCCACATCAACGCCGGCGCCGCAGGCCTCGCTCTGGCCCTCGTCCTCGGCAAGCGAAATGGCTTCGGCAAGGATCCGAACCACCGCCCGCACAACCTTCCGTTCGTCATGCTCGGCGCGGGCCTCCTCTGGTTCGGCTGGTTCGGGTTCAACGCCGGCTCGGCCCTTGCGGCCAATGGCACTGCGGCCTTCGCCTGGATCAACACGCTCGTAGCGCCGTGCGCCGCGACCCTCGGCTGGCTCATCGTGGAGAAGATCCGCGACGGCCACGCGACCTCGCTCGGCGCGGCCTCAGGCGCCGTCGCGGGTCTTGTCGCCATCACCCCGGCCTGTGCCGCGATCTCCCCGCTCTGGGCGATCATCCTCGGCGTCCTCGCCGGTGCCGTGTGCGCCCTCGCGGTCGGCCTGAAGTACCGCTTCGGCTACGACGACTCGCTCGACGTCGTGGGCGTCCACATGGTCGGCGGAATCGTCGGCACGCTCTTCATCGGCCTCGCTGGGAGCCCGGGCGCTCCGTCTGCCGGCACTGGCCTCTTCTACGGCGGCGGTTTCGACCTCCTCGGCAAGCAGGCCATCGGGGCCTTCACCGTTCTCGGCTACTCCTTCGTCGTCTCGCTCCTCATCGGCCTCGCCATCAAGAAGACGATGGGCTTCCGGGTCACGACCGAAGCGGAAGAGGCCGGCATCGACATCGCGATCCATGCGGAGACGGCCTACTCGTCGGCGTCCTCGGGCGGGAATGGCTTCCACCCGCTCGGCGGCAAGGCGGCGAGCGAGGAGATCTCGGGCTTCAACGCCGACGATCTGCTCACCCAATCCACCAAGGCAGGGAAGGTCACTTCATGAAGCTCATCACCGCGATCGTCCGGCCCGAGAAGCTCGACTCCATCAGGGAGGGCCTCGAATCCTACGGAGTCCAGGGCCTGACCGTGAGCTCGGCGAGCGGCTACGGCCAGCAGCGGGGCTACACCGAGGTGTACCGGGGCGCGGAGTACAGCGTGGACCTTCTTCCGAAGGTGAGGGTTGAGGTCCTCGCGACGGATGAGCAGACAGACGACATCCTCGACGTGATCATCACGACCGCGAACACGGGCCGGGCCGGTGACGGCAAGGTCTGGACCGTAGACGTCCACGAGGCCATTCGCGTCCGGACGGGGGAGCGCGGGGCGGCTGCGATCTAAGCGGCAGCCTGCGCCAGCGGTGCGTCAGGGCGAGCGGACGACGGCGGGAGGGGCCGCCGTCGTCCGCTCGCCCTTCCAAGCAAGAGGCCCCGAATAACGGGCAGGAAACATGGCCGAAACATGCGCGCGATCGCCGCTTAACCTGAGGGGCAATCTTGTAACTTTCGGGCAACACGGACGGTGAAAGTCCGAAACACCTCGGGAGGAATGTAGTTCGTGGCCCCACCCGCCGCTTCGAATGCGGCAGGAGGGGCCTCGACGACCGTCTCCCTCCGGAAGGCCCCACGACTCATGAATGCTGGCGACACAGCCTGGGTTCTCGTTTCGGCAGCCCTCGTTCTGCTCATGTCCCCCGGTCTCGCGATCTTCTACGGCGGCATGACGCGGGTGAAGTCGATGCTCAACATGATGATGATGAGCTTCGGTGCGCTAGCGGTGATCGGTGTCCTCTGGGTCGTCGTCGGGTATTCGATCTCGTTCGGCAACGACGCGTTCGCCGGACTTTTCGGCAACCCGTTCCAATTCTTCGGGCTTCACGGACTCCTCTCGACGGGCAAGGACATGCCGCTCGTCGGGACAATCCCCGAGATCGTCTTCGTGGGCTTCGAAGGCGTCTTTGCAACCGTGACCGTCGCGCTCGTCTCGGGGGCGATTGCCGATCGCGCGAAGTTCGGTTCGTGGATGGTCTTCGCTGCCCTGTGGGGCGTCCTCGTCTACTTCCCCGTGGCGCACTGGGTCTTCGATGGTTCGAAGAACTCGGCAGGTACCTTCATCGGCGGGTGGCTCAACCACCTCGGGCTCATAGATTTCGCCGGTGGCACGGGAGTGGAGGTCAACGCGGGCGCCGCGGGCCTCGCGCTCGCGATCGTGCTCGGCAAGCGCATCGGCTTCGGCAAGGACCCGAACCACCGCCCGCACAACCTCCCGCTCGTCATGCTCGGCTGCGGCCTGCTGTGGTTCGGCTGGTTCGGCTTCAACGCAGGCTCGGCGCTCGCTGCCAACGGTACGGCTGGGTACGTGTGGATCAACACCCTCGTGGCGCCATGCGCTGCGGTCCTGAGCTGGCTCCTCGTGGAGAAGCTTCGGGACGGGCATGCCACCTCGTTCGGCGCAGCCTCAGGCGCCATCGCCGGCCTCGTAGCCATCACCCCGTCCTGCGCTTCCCTTTCGCCTCTGTGGTCTATCGTGCTCGGCGCAACGGCCGGCGCGGTCAGCGCCCTCGCCGTGGGCCTCAAGTACCGCTTCGGATACGATGACTCGCTCGACGTCGTCGGCGTCCACCTTGTCGGCGGCATCGTCGGCACGCTCTTCATCGGTCTCGCAGCCAGCCCCGGTGCGCCCGTGGGAGGCAAGGGACTCTTCTACGGCGGCGGCTTGGACCTGCTCGGCAAGCAGGCCCTCGGAACGGTTTCGGTGCTTGGCTACTCGTTCCTGGTCTCGCTCGCGCTCGCATATGCCATCAAGGCCGTCATGGGCTTCCGCGTATCGAAGGACGTCGAGGAGGTCGGCGTCGACCTCGCGATTCACGCCGAGACCGCCTACCACTCAGGGTCCTCCTCGGCCAGCGGCTTCCACCCACTTGGGGAGCGGGGCCCGGTTGGCGACGGCTTCGGCCTCGAGGACGATGAGCTTCTCGCGAGCCACAACCGTGAGCGTCAGCTGGTGCACTCGGGCACTCCTACGGAGGCGGGGGCATGAAACTCATCACGGCGATTGTCCGCCCCGAGAAGCTCGACGCGATCAGGGAGGGCCTCGAGTCCTACGGCGTCCAGGGGCTTACCGTGAGCCGCGCGAACGGCTACGGGCGCCAGCGGGGCTACACGCAGGTCTATCGGGGCGCGGAGTACAGCGTCGACCTCCTCCCCAAGCTCCGTGTCGAGGTGCTCGCCGCGGAGGACCAGTCCGAAGACATCCTCGACATCCTCATCACGACGGCGAACACCGGCCGAGCGGGCGACGGAAAGGTCTGGGTAATCCAGCTCGACGAGGTAGTCCGCGTCCGGACGGGTGAGCGGGGGACCGCGGCGATCTAGAGGGGTGGGGGTCTCTAGCCGTTCAATGGTCAGCTCCTGCGGGCTTCGCCCTTGCAGGAGCTGACCATTGAACGATCGGTGGGGGCTTCGCTCTTGCAGGAGCTGACCATTGAACGGGTGTGGTTAGGCGATTCCCGCGGTCGTTCCGTCTTCCGTGGGCGACGACGTTGCCCACCCCGTCGGCCCGAGCGAGCCCGCCGGGTACGTGTCCATCGGCACCTCTCCGGCGGCCCATGCATTCAACACGGGTTCAACGACCCGCCAGCAGCTCTCCGCGGTGTCTCCCCGGACCGAGAGGAGCGGGTCCCCGTTGAGGACGCCGTCGAGGACCTCGCCGTACGGCAAGAGGTCGGTTGCATTGAGCTCTGCGTTCAGGGTGACTCGGTTGAGGCTCAGGATGTCTCCTGGGCCGTTGACGTCGACGTCGAGCTGGAGCACGTCGGGACCGAAGCCTATGCGCAGCCGGTTGGGCTCGTCGACGCCGATGAACCCCTCGGGCAGATGGGGCACCGGCTTGAAGGTGATGACGGCCTCCTTGCGCTTCGCGCCGAGCGCCTTGCCCGAGCGGAGGATGAACGGGACCCCGGCCCAGCGCCAGCTCGCGAGCGTGACCGTGACCTCAGCGAGGGTCTCGGTTCCCCGCGACGGGTCCACGCCCGGCTCGCTCGTGTAGTCGGGAACTTCGCGGTCGCCGATTCGTCCGGCAGTGTACCGGGCGCGGCGCGTGGTCTCGGCGAATGGCTCTTCGATCCGGGCGGCCCGCAGGACGGCACTGATCTGATCCCGCAAGTCTCGTTCGTTGAGCTTTGCCGGGGCGTCCATCGCGAGGATCGCGAGGATGTGCAGGAGGTGGCTCTGGATCATGTCCCGCAACGCTCCCGCGCGGTCGTAGTAGCCCGCACGGCCCTCGAGCGCGAGGTCTTCGTCGAAGAAGACCTCGATCTTCTCGATGTGGTCGCGGTTCCAGACCGGCTCGAGGAAGTTGTTGGCGAAGCGCAGACCCAGGATGTTCAGCACCGTTCCCTTGCCGAGGAAGTGGTCGACCCTGTGGATCTGCTGCTCGGGAAGCAGCGAGCGAAGCGTCTCGTTGAGCGCTGCGGCCGAGGCCTCCGAGGTTCCGAAGGGCTTCTCGAGGACAAAGCGCGTCCCCGGTGGGAGATCGCCCGGCGCAAGCGCGTCGCAGGCCTTCTCTGTGATGTGCGGTGGGAGGGCGAAGTAGACGGCGACGGGAGCTTCGAGCTTCCCGAGGGCCCGTGCGAGTTCGCCGGGCGCGGTGACGTCGAGCTGCTCGTACCGGGATTCTCGGCGGAGCCGATCGAGCTCCTCGCGGCCTTCTGGGGTGGCATCGGCGAGGGCGTCCTCCGTCGCCTTGTGAACACGTTCGGACCATTGGTCTTCGGACCAGTCCTCGGCTCCCGCGCCAGTGACCGAGAGTCCAGCGTGGCGGCCGGTCGCGAGGAGGCGTGCAAGGCCCGGGAAGAGCAGGCGTCCAGTCAGGTCCCCGGAGGCCCCGAGAATGAGGAGGCTTCGCACCGGCTGGGGGGACCAGTTGCGCTCGGCGATCGACGGCGCGGTCGATGGGCTGTTCTTTTCGTCTGCAGTCTGGGTCGTCACGGTGCCCAGCATGCCACCGCGCACGTGCCGTTGATACCCTAGTGAATGGCAGATCCGTCTATTGGCGGGCAACTCACAGGACTGAAAGCGACTCCGTCACGTGTTCAACTCCCTCTCGGACCGTCTGACTGCGACGTTCAAGAACCTCCGCGGCAAGGGCCGCCTGAGCGAAGCCGACGTCGACGCTACCGTCCGCGAGATACGGCGCGCCCTGCTCGACGCCGACGTGGCCGTTCCCGTCGTGCGCGATTTTGCCGCCCGAGTGCGCGAGCGCGCGCTCGGTGCGGAGGTCGCTGCCGCACTCAATCCGAGCCAGCAGGTCGTCAAGATCGTCAACGATGAGTTGGTGGCGATCCTCGGCGGCGAGACGCGGCGCATTCGCCTCGCGAAGAATCCTCCGACCGTCATCATGCTCGCGGGCCTCCAAGGCGCGGGCAAGACGACCCTGGCCGGCAAGCTTGCCAAGTGGCTCAAGGGCCAGGGGCACTCGCCGATGCTCGTCGCAGCCGACCTCCAGCGCCCCAACGCGGTCACGCAGCTGCAGGTCGTGGGCAATCGCGCGGGTGTCCCGGTCTACGCGCCACACCCTGGTGTGCAGTCCGAGTTCGAGGCGGCGACCGGCGATCCCGTCGGCGTCGCGCGCGGGGGCGTCGAGGAAGCGCGCCAGAAGCTGAACGATATCGTCATCGTCGACACCGCTGGGCGCCTCGGCATCGACGCCGAGCTCATGCAGCAGGCTGCGGACATCAGGGCGGCGGTGAACCCGGATGAGGTCCTGTTCGTCATCGACGCGATGATCGGCCAAGACGCCGTCAACACCGCGAAGGCGTTCGAGGAGGGCGTCGACTTCACCGGCGTCGTCCTCACGAAGCTCGACGGCGACGCGCGTGGCGGTGCCGCGCTCTCGGTTGCGTCGGTCACGGGCCGCCCCGTGATGTTCGCCTCGACGGGCGAGGGGCTCGAGGACTTCGAGCTGTTCCATCCGGACCGCATGGCCTCGCGCATCCTCGACATGGGCGACGTCATGACGCTCATCGAGCAGGCAGAGAGGAACTGGGACCGCGACGAAGCGGCCCGGATGGCGAAGAAGTTCGCCGACCAGGAGGACTTCACCCTCGAGGACTTCCTGACCCAGATGCAGCAGATCCGCAAGATGGGCTCGATGAAGAAGCTCCTCGGGATGATGCCTGGGGCAGCCCAGTTCCGCCAGCAGCTCGAACAGTTCGACGAGCGGGAGATTGACCGGGTCGAGGCGATCGTCCGTTCGATGACCCCGCACGAGCGTGTCGCGCCGAAGATCATCAACGGCTCACGCCGTGCGCGCATCGCACGTGGTTCGGGCGTGCATGTCTCCGAGGTCAATGGCCTGCTCGAGCGCTTCGGCCAGGCTCAGAAGATGATGCGTCGCATGGCAGCTGGGGGAGGAATCCCCGGAATGCCGGGCATGGGCGGGGGCTCTCGCAAGCCCGCGGGCAAGAACAACAAGAAGAAGGCACGGTCGGGCAACCCCGCGAAGGCTGCCCAGCAGCTCCGCGAGGCTGAGCAGCGGCGGGCGGCTGGCGCGGCGAAC
Source organism: Sinomonas humi (assembly GCF_000802235.1). Taxonomy (GTDB): domain Bacteria; phylum Actinomycetota; class Actinomycetes; order Actinomycetales; family Micrococcaceae; genus Sinomonas; species Sinomonas humi. The sequence goes on along the minus strand of NZ_JTDL01000152.1, from coordinate 91,094 downwards.
GCGGTCAAGGCGGGTTCTTCGTTCGGGCAGCAGGCCTCCGAGGACTTCGATCCAGCCTCGCTCAACCTTCCCAAGGGCTTCGACAAGTTCTTGGGGAAGTAGCCACTCCCAGGGAGGAAGCAGCGTCCTGAATGAGGGGCCCGGCGGATGCCGGGCCCCTCATTCCGTTAGGCGCCAGACTGGGTGTCCGTTACTCGGGGGAACCTACTGAGATTGTCTCGGGAAGGTAGACCTTCCCGCCCTGGGCGAGGAATTCGGCGCTCTTCTGCTTCATGCCCTCGGCGATCCCGGCAATGGCCTCCTGTGCCTCCTTTGAGCCGAACTCGTTGCGGATGTCTTGGGAGATGCGCATCGAGCAGAACTTCGGGCCGCACATAGAGCAGAAATGCGCTGTCTTCGCGGGCTCCGCGGGCAGGGTCTCGTCGTGGAACGCCTCGGCTGTGGCGGGGTCGAGGGAGAGCGCGAACTGGTCGTTCCACCGGAACTCGAAGCGCGCCTTGGAGAGGGCGTCGTCGCGCTGGTTCGCGCCGGGATGTCCCTTCGCGAGATCGGCGGCGTGGGCGGCGATCTTGTAGGTTATGACGCCCGTCTTGACGTCGTCCCTATTCGGGAGGCCCAGGTGCTCCTTGGGGGTGACGTAGCAGAGCATCGCCGTGCCATAGCGTGCGATCTCGGTCGCCCCGATGGCAGACGTGATGTGGTCGTAGCCGGGGGCCACATCGGTGACCAGGGGGCCGAGCGTGTAGAACGGGGCGCCGTCGCACAGTTCCTGTTGGCGCTCGACGTTTTCTCGGACGAGGTGGAACGGGATGTGGCCGGGGCCTTCCACCATGACTTGGACGTCGTACTCCCACGCCCGCTTCGTCAGCTCGGCGAGCGTGTCCAGCTCGGCGAACTGTGCGGCGTCGTTCGCATCCGCGGTGGAGCCGGGCCTGAGTCCGTCACCGAGCGAGAAGGCGACGTCGTACTGGGCGAAGATCTCGCACAGCTCGTCGAAGTGGGTGTACAGGAAGTTCTCCTCGTGGTGGGCGAGGCACCACCCTGCCATGATCGAACCGCCGCGAGAGACGATGCCGGTCACGCGGTTGGCCGTCAGGGGGACGTAGCGCAGCAGGACTCCCGCATGGATCGTCATGTAGTCCACGCCCTGCTCGCACTGCTCGATGACGGTGTCGCGGAAGACCTCCCAGGTGAGGGCCGAGGCGTCTCCGTTGACCTTCTCAAGCGCTTGGTAGATCGGCACTGTCCCGATGGGAACTGGAGAGTTGCGGACAATCCATTCCCGCGTCGTGTGGATGTCGTCGCCCGTGGAGAGGTCCATGACGGTGTCAGCACCCCACTTGGTGGCCCACTGGAGCTTGTCGACCTCCTCGGTGATTGACGACGTGACGGCGGAATTGCCGATGTTCGCGTTGATCTTCACGAGGAACGCCTTGCCGATGATCATCGGCTCCGACTCGGGATGGTTGATGTTGCTCGGGATAATGGCGCGGCCAGAGGCCACTTCGCTGCGTACGAGTTCGACGTCGCAGTTCTCGCGAAGGGCTACATAGCGCATCTCAGGTGTGACGATGCCCTGACGCGCGTAGTGCATCTGGGTCACGCGGCGACCCTTCTTGGCGCGCCGCGGAACCAGCTGAGCTCCCTTCCACTCGGCGGAGGCCGCGCCGCGGCGCAGGGCCGAGCGCCCGTCGTCGAGCAGGTTCCGCTCCCGGCCCTCGTAGGTTTCGGTGTCAGCTCGTTCCTCGACCCACCGGGACCGGTAAGGCGGAAGCCCAACGACCGGGTCGCTGCCCGGTCCAGCCGTTCGATACACGTACAGCGGCTCGTTGGGCTGCCCGTTGGGGGAGTCGTCGAGGGCGATCTCCGTGACTGGCACGCGGATCCCGTGCGCGCTGTCCTCGACGAACGCGAGCGAATGGGCCGGGTGCTGCTCTGCGGTTGCAGACGTGCTCACAGCGGTTGCAGGGGTGCTCACAGTGTTTTCCAAAAGGGTTCTCACTTCCTACGCCGGCATGACCCGGACAGGTTCGACGGTCGCAGGCCGCGTCAGCCTGATCTCAGCCCTTGCGAGGGCACCCGTGTGGACAATCACGCACGCTAGCAGATAGGGAGGACAGAGGCACGTCATCTCGGTTCATTGGTCAGGCTGGAATACTCGGCCTTGATTGAAGGTTCAACTAAAAGTATTCTTGAATCGATCAGTCCATCCGAGGAGCCACCATGAGCACGCCATCCAGCCTCTCCGTCCCGAGCCAGGACCTCCTGCCTGCCGATTTGAGCATGGGCACGGTCATGCTCAAGGTTGGCGACATGCGCCTCATGCTCGACTACTACCAGCGGGCCCTCGGACTCGTCCCGCTCGCCGAGTCCCTTGGGGGCGTGTACTTGGGCCGCAAGGGGATTTCCATCATCCACCTGAGCCCTGCGGCAGGGCTCCAGATCCCGTCGAGGGGCGAAGCGGGCCTGTTCCACACGGCGATCCTCTTCGACAACCGCTCCGATCTCGCCGCCACCGTTGCGACCGCGGCCCAGTACGATCCGCATCTCTTCGCGGGGAGCGCGGATCATCTGGTCTCCGAAGCGTTCTACTTCACCGATCCCGAGGGCAACGGTGTCGAGCTGTACTTCGACAAGCCGCGCAGCACGTGGGAGTGGCGCGGCGACCAAGTCGTCATGGACAGCCTCCCGCTTCCCCCTCAAGGCTTCCTCCAGGCGAATCTGACGGAGCAGGCGGTGTCTGAGCAGAACGAGGCTGCTGCCGGGGTCGGTCACGTCCATCTTCAAGTCGGGGATGTGAAGACGGCCCACGAGTTCTACGTCCAGACCCTCGGGTTCGAGCAGACGGCGGGGTGGCACGGCCAGGCGCTGTTCGTCTCGGCCGGCAAATACCACCACCACATGGCCATGAACGTCTGGAATAGCCGCGGCGCGGGTCCGCGCAAAGACACGCTGGGGCTCGGGGAAGTCCTCATCCACGTTCACGGCGACGACGATCTCCTCGCCGCGGCGGATCGCCTCAAGGCGGCAGGAGTGGCGACGCAGCACACTGGCCTGGAGCTTCGCTTCGAAGACCCCTGGCGCAACCGCATCCGCATGGCGTCCGTGGCAGCCTGACCCCTCCTGCGTTACGCTCAACGTGTCCGCGGTCTCCGCGGGCACGTTGCCCGTCCACAGCCCGTTCCGCGGGGCCGGCCAGGCCCGGCGGCTGCCCGATCGAGGGGGATACTGTGTCAGCTCCCAACCCGTTCGCCGAAGTCTTCGTATCGACCCACACCGACGCTGTTCGCCGCGCCGCCGATCTCGACTCCGGCTCGGCCGCCGATGTCGACGGCGAGGGCGTCCGCATTCCCGGCGTCTCCGACTACGAGATCGAACAACTCGGCACGCTGGTGGGGGCGGCCGTGCATGCGTCCGGTGCCGACTACGAGCTCACCATGGTCGATGTCGCAAGCGACACCCTGCTCGCTGTCCCGGCCGCGATGGTCCGCGCGCTCGCCGAGCTGCTCGCCTATGAATCGGACGAGGGGGAGGACAACGTCGTCGAACGCGTCGCGGCCGCATGGGTCGACCAGGAGGACCTGCCGTTCGACGCGCAGGAGGCCTACGGCTACGTCGAGCAGCTTGCCAAGCTCGCAGCCGACGTTGACGACTCCGGTCAGCAGGAGCTCTTCGTCTGGGCCGGCTCCTGACACCGGTGGCCCCACGCGAATCGCAAAACACTCCGGAGGTCTGGCACAATAGTGGGGTACCCGACTGGCGTGGCCCCTCTCTCCGCGTGCGTCGTGTCAACCAGAACGCGCCCGAGTATGGCCCGCCCCACGGGAGCAGAAAGCGCGAGTTCGCCCTTTTCCAGAAACAGGAGTGACCACAACCGTGGCCGTTAAGATTCGCCTCAAGCGCTTCGGCAAGATGCGCCAGCCGTTCTACCGCATCGTCGTCGCGGACTCACGCACCAAGCGTGATGGCCGTGCTATCGAGGAGATCGGCAAGTACCACCCGATCGAAGAGCCTTCGTTCATCGAGGTCAACTCGGAGCGCGCGCAGTACTGGCTCTCTGTCGGCGCCCAGCCGACCGAGCAGGTCCTCGCCCTCCTCAAGGTGACCGGCGACTGGCAGAAGTTCAAGGGCCTCCCTGGCCAGGAGGGCACCCTCAAGGCGCCCAAGGCCAAGGAGTCGTTCGTGGCTCCCGAGAAGGACTCGGTGATCCGCCCCGAGGCTCCCAAGGCTTCGAAGCCCGCCGACGAGGCCCCAGCCGAGACGACCGAGGCTGAGTAACTTGCTGGCCGACGCGCTCGAGCATCTCGTCCGTGGAATCGTGGACAACCCCGACGATGTCACTGTGGAGGCGAAGAACAGCCGCCGCGGTGACATCCTCGAGGTCCGCGTCCATCAGGATGACTTGGGCCGGGTGATCGGCCGACAGGGTCGGACCGCCCGTGCGCTGCGCACGGTGGTCGGCGCCCTCGCCGAGGGCGATTCGGTTCGGGTCGACGTCGTCGACACCGACCGCCGCCGCTAGGCCTGGCCCCCGGCATCAATATCTGAACGGCTCCGGCCCCCCGCCCGCAAGAGACGGCTGAGGGGCCGGAGCCTTTTTGCGCAAGGGTTGCGCATCAACGTCTGGATGAGGAGAGGAAGACATGCAGGTTCGGGTCGCGCGCATCGGCAAGCCCCACGGCATCCGCGGTGAGGTGACGGCGCAGGTCTTGACAGACTCGCCCGAGGACCGGTTCGTAGTGGGCGCGGTGTTCGACGTCGATCCCGCATCCCAATCTTCGCTCTCCGTCCGTTCACTCACTGTGCGTTCCGCACGCTGGAACAAGGACATCCTCGTGCTCGGCTTCGAGGAAGTCCCAGATCGCAATCGCGCCGAAGAACTGCGCGGGGCCACCCTCTCCATCGACACCGACGAGGTCGAGGACGAGGACGATGAGGGCTGGTACGAGCACGAGCTCGTCGGGCTCGAGGTGCGCGTCGAGGGCGAGCGCGTCGGAACCGTGTCCGCGCTGCAGGTGATGCCGGCCCAGGACCTGCTCGTGATCGAAACTCCGCAGGGAGAGGTACTCGTCCCGTTCGTCGAGGAGATCGTGCCGGAAGTCGACCCGGAAGGGGGCTTCGTCGTCGTCGTCCCTCCCGCCGGCCTGTTCGAGCTCAATGCCGAGCCGGCAGCCGCCCCCCAAGGCGGCCAGACGAGGGAGGACGACGGCGGGGCCGAGGGCGACGGCGGGAAAGGCGCCTAGATGCGCATCGACGTCGTCAGCATCTTCCCGGAATATCTCTCGCCGCTGCGCCTGTCCCTCCTAGGGCGGGCCCAGGAAGACGGCATCCTCGAGCTCGAGGTCCACGATCTCCGTGATTTCACCTTCGACCGGCACCGCACTGTCGACGACACGCCTTACGGTGGCGGAGCGGGCATGGTCATGAAGCCCGAGCCGTGGTCGCTTGCCCTTGACGCCGTCCTCGCGGCCCAGTCGGCGAAGCGCGACCCCGAACTCCACGCGGAGCTGCCCACCCTCATCGTGCCCTCACCGGCTGGCGAGCTCTTCACCCAGTCGCTCGCACACGAACTCGCCGGCGAACCGACACTGGCCTTCGCGTGCGGGCGATACGAGGGCATCGATGAGCGCGTGCTCGACTGGGCCAGTGAGCGGTTCCGAGTACGGCCGGTCAGCCTCGGCGACTACGTCCTCAACGGAGGAGAGGTGGCCGTCATGGCCATGGTCGAAGCCGTCGGCCGACTGATCCCTGGCGTCGTGGGGAATCCCGAGTCGCTCGTGGAGGAGTCGCACTCGGACGGGCTCCTCGAGTACCCCGTGTACACGAAGCCCTCGTCTTGGCGCGGACTTGATGTCCCGGAGGTTCTCCTGAGCGGGAACCACGGGCGGATTGCGAAGTGGCGCCGGGAGCAGCAGCTGCGTCGTACGGCCGCTCGCCGCCCCGAGCTGCTTGACGGCGCGGATGCGGCCCAATTTTCGGGGGGCGAACGCGAGATCCTGCGGGAACTCGGGTATGGCGTGGACGACGGCGGGCGCCTCGCCCGAGTCTGACGAGCAGGGAAGCGGCCCTACTGGTCGCGATTCGCGCGCCGGGGCCCGCCCATGGCAAAATGGAGCGTTGCGCCCGCCGGGTTCGGACTCTGCCACAGGGGAGCCGGCCAACGGCTGGGGCGTCCCGCCTCCGGGCCATCCGGCTGGCGGGTGAGAGCACGGGCCCTCGGGTCCGCGACTGAAGCGATTGACCTGTGGCAGTCGCCAGGAGAAGCATCATGCATCATCTCGACGCTGTCGACGCCGCCTCCCTGCGCTCCGACATCCCGACCTTCGCGCCCGGCGACACCATCAAGGTGCACGTCAACATCATCGAAGGCAAGAACTCCCGTGTTCAGGTCTTCCAGGGCTTCGTCGTCGGCCGCCAGGGCCACGGCGTCCGTGAGACGTTCACCGTCCGCAAGGTCTCCTTCGGCGTGGGTGTCGAGCGTACGTTCCCGGTTCACTCCCCGATCATCGAGAAGATCGAGGTCGTGACGAAGGGCGACGTTCGTCGCGCCAAGCTCTACTACATGCGTGAACTCCGCGGCAAGGCCGCGAAGATCAAGGAGAAGCGCGACTACAGCACTTCCAAGTAACCCCTTGGTGAGCCCTACGGCCTCCAACGCTGCCGCGTCGTGACCGCTGAGACAGACGCCGACCGCAGCACCCGGTCCGAGCGCCGGCCCAGACTTCTGGGCTGGCGCTCGGCGCTTCTCGGCGTCGTTGTCGCGTTCGTTGTATGGAGCCTCGTCCGAGCGTTCCTGGTCGACGTCTTCTACATTCCCTCCGGGTCTATGGAACCGCTGCTGCAGCCGGGAGACCGCATCGCCGTCTCTCGCACCGCCTTCGCGTCCCGGCCGATAGAACGCGGGGACGTCGTGGTCTTCGACGGGCGCGGATCCTTCGCCCCGCTCGACAGCGGGCGCGGCTGGATCGGAGACGCCCTGCAGGGGGCCGGGGAGTGGCTCGGCGTGGTTCCCAACGAGACGGTATTCGTGAAGCGCGTCATCGGCGTAGCGGGGGACCACGTCGCGTGCTGCAGCCCTGATGGACGGCTCACTGTCAACGGCAAGCCGATCGATGAGCCGTATCTGTTTCCCGGTGATGCTCCTAGCACGATGAAGTTCGATGTCATCGTTCCCGCCGGCCGTCTGTGGCTGCTTGGGGACCATCGATCGGATTCCATGGACTCACGCGCGTTGCTGGGTGCCCCCGGCGGCGGCCTGGTGCGGACGGATCGCGTGATCGGCGAGCCGATCGCCATTCTCTGGCCCCTTGATAGATTGGGGCCGATGACCACCACTCCGAAGGAGGTCCGGTGACCCACGGGGCCGAGACAGGACCGCATGACGCCGACCAAGGCCCCGCTGAAGATTCTCCGGATCCTGTAGATCCCGTACGCGAGCGCAATTCGCGCCGAGGCGGGCTGCTTTCGTGGCTCCGCGAGATTGCGCTCATCCTGGTGATCTCGATCGTCCTCTCGTTCGTCATCAAGACGTTCTTCTTCAAGGCGTTCTACATCCCATCGGAATCGATGGTGCCGACGCTTGAGGAGAACGACCGGATCTTCGTGAACCTCATGGTGCCTCGCAACTTCGCCCTTCAGCGGGGCGACGTCGTCGTCTTCAAGGACACGAAGGGGTGGCTGCCGCCCTCGAACGATGGCGCGCAGAACTGGTTCCAGAAGACGTTGGAGTTCATCGGGCTGCTTCCGGACACATCGCAGCAGTACCTCGTGAAGCGCCTCATCGGGCTCCCCGGTGATCACGTCGTGTGCTGTGATGCCCAGCAGCGGATCACGGTCAACGGGGTGGCGCTCGTCGAACCTTATGTCAACCCGGCCGAGGTGCCGCGACCCGTGCCGTTCGACGTCGTCGTTCCGGCCGGGGACGTCTGGGTCATGGGCGACAACCGCAATCACTCGTCCGACTCGCGGTTCCACAACGCCGCCCAGCCGGGCAACGGCTTCATTGACGAGAAGGACATTGAGGGCCAAGCTGTCGTTATTGCCTGGCCGCTCAATCGGCTGGGGACCCTGAGCAACTATTCCAGTACTTTTTCGTCAATTCCCGCACCGCACTGACATGACAGCAATCGAGCCACTCCGCGTCCGCCCCTCGTCGCGAAAGCCCAGTGCTCCTGCGCCGACTTTGCGCTATGTTCGTCAGCTCGCAGCTGAGCATGGTCCGCTCGTGGCTGGGTGTGACGAAGTGGGCCGAGGGGCCTTGGCGGGCCCCGTGAGCGTCGGCGTGGTGGTTGTCGACGTCCGCAGCGTGCGCACCCGCACCGTGCTGCGGGACAGCAAGCTGTTGAGTCCGGAGAAGCGGGTCGAACTCGTTCCTCTTGTCCGGTCGTGGGGGGTGGCGAGCGCGGTGGGGCATGCGAGCGCTGATGAGATCGACGCCTTCGGGCTAATGGAAGCCCTACGACTCGCGGGGACCAGGGCTCTTGCGGAGATCGCCTTGGACGGAGTTGTCCCGGACGTTGTTCATCTGGACGGCAACTACGACTGGCTGGGCCGTGGGGGCCAGAACGCGCTCTTCGGCGACGCCGTCGCGGTTCCGGGTACGCCCGTGCGCACGATGATCAAGGCGGATCTGAAATGCCAGGCCGTGGCGGCTGCGAGCATTCTCGCGAAGGTCGAGCGAGACGCGCTCATGATGCAGCTGGGCGCCGAGGATCCGCGTTATGGCTGGGCAGTCAACAAGGGCTACGCGACTCCCGAGCATCGCGCGGCACTCCTCGAGTTCGGGCCTACGGCGTGGCATCGGCGGAGCTGGAATCTCGAAGGCGGCGCCGTGCTCCTCGATGACGATGGGAAGATGGGACTATGAGCGCTGAAGACCTCGAGAACTACGAGACCGACATGGAGCTCCAGCTCTATCGCGAGTACCGCGATGTCGTCTCGCTGTTCAGCTATGTCGTGGAGACCGAGCGCCGGTTCTATCTGGCCAACCATGTCGATCTTCAGGCGCGCTCTGCTGACGGCGAGGTCTACTTCGATCTGACCCTTCAAGACGCCTGGGTGTGGGACGTATACCGCAGCGCCCGCTTCGTGAAGAGCGTCCGCGTCATCACGTTCAAGGACGTCAACGTCGAGGAGCTTCCGAAGGTGGAAGACCTGGCGCTTCCGAAGGACGGGCTCGGGACGTAGAGGGAAACCAGGCGAACGCTTCCCGGGCAAAAGCCGAGATAGTGGTGTACGCTCCGCTCCAACGTCGTCTGACTGGCCGGATCGGCTGTGGTTGGGGGTAGGAGATGCATCGAGGAACACCTGCCGTGATTCTGGCCGCTGCCCTGGCCGTCGTCGCTTCAGGATGCACTTCATCGGGCCCCTCCGGGGGCGCATCCTCGGCCGGCACTGCGGGCCAAACGACGTCCGCAGCGAGCGCTGCCGACTCACCAACCCAGTCGACAACCTCGCAGATCTCCGAGTCTGGTTCGATTGCGCTTACCTCAACCGGGGGCTATACCGCGACGATCAACTACAGCGTGAGCGCATCGGGCTTCTCGGCCTCGCCTGCCAAGGATGCCTCGGGCTTCTCGACCGTCACCTTCAAGGTCGATGCGAAGGCGACGGTGACCAACACAACCTCGGGCCGGCCCAATCCTGAGCCGTATGATTGGTCGCCCCTGGCGCTCTACCCCATCAATTCTGCGGTCTGCACTCTTGGCAAGGGCCTGCTCAACAACGCCTCGTCGGCAAACGAGGCATCAGCAGCGCTGCCGGGCCTGACGACCTCAGACGGTGGAGCACCGGCTTATTGCGCCCTCCAGCTGACTAACGATCTGTCCTTCGGGCCCGGCCCCAGTAGCAGCGCCTCGCCGGCCCCTCTAGCGCCCGGGCAAACCGAGCCGCTGGTGGCTGCGCCCAGCCCAGTGTCCACGCCGGGGACCATCCCGAAGGTTCCGCAGGCCTCGGTTGGCCAGCTCGTCGCGGGACTGGCGCAACCCGCGAAGATCGTCTACCAAGTGACCTACATTCAGGACGGCCCGGCGGTCCAGAAGCCGGCGGGGGAGAGTTGCAGCGCATATCTCTATACCGTTCCGGGTGCCAGTAACACCACAAGCGCATTTGTGATCTCTGTTCCCGCCAAATATGCGGGCGTCTGCTCCTCGGGTGCGTCACCCAGAGGCTGAACACCATCGCTTCCAGACATTCAGCCCGGTCGATTGGTCCTCCACGGCGATTTCGACGGCGTTTTCCCCACATAGGTCCCTATGCAGGCCGTCTGCGTCGCGCTAGGCGGGCAGGCTTGCTGCATGAGGGCGAAGGATAGGGTCGGGCAGCGCGGTGAGCGGCTAGCCGAGGACTACTTCAAGGCGAGCGGGGCGGTGATCCTGGACCGGAATTGGCGGTGCCGGGAAGGGGAGCTGGACCTTGTGGCGCTTGACGGCGCGGTGCTGGTTGCGGTCGAGGTGAAGTCGCGTTCGTCGTGGGACTTCGGTCATCCGTTCGAGGCCGTCGATGGAGTGAAGCTCGCGAGAGTGGCGCGGCTGGCCGCTTTGTGGGCCAAGGAGCATCGGCTCCAGGCGGCTCGCCGACGGGTCGACGTGATCGCCGTGACGGGGCCGGAGGGGCCTTCTCCGCTCGTGGAGCATCTGCGGGGTGTGGCGTGAGCGGTGTGGGACGTGCACTGGGAATCGGGCTTGTGGGCCTGAACGGGTTCGTCGTCGAGGTTGAGGCTGACATCGGCCAGACGCTGCCAGCGTTTGTGCTGCTGGGCCTACCGGATTCGGCGTTGAACGAGGCCAAAGAGCGGGTGCGGTCCGCGGCACAGAACTCTGGTCTGCCGCTGAGCCGGCGCAAGATCACTGTGAACCTGATTCCGGCATCGCTGCCGAAGCGGGGGACTGCGTTCGATTTGGCGATCACGGTCGCGGCGTTGGCTGCAGCGGGGGACATTCGTCCGCCCGCGGACACGGTCTTCGTGGCAGAGCTGGGCCTGGACGGACGGCTGAGGCCGGTTCAGGGGGTGCTGCCAGCCGTAATGGCCGCGGTGCGGGCCGGGTATTCGGATGTCGTCGTGGCGAGGGCGAACGAAGCCGAGGCTCGCCTGGTGCCAGGGGCTCGAGTGCGCGGCTATGAGAGTCTGGGCAGCCTCGCGTTGGATCTCGGCGCGGACCCGCTCAACGTGATCCTGCCCGAGGAGGGAGGTTCGGGTACCTCGGCGGGGCAGGCGGGGGAGGGCGACGGCGGGTCTCCGCCTCCCCAGATGGTGCCGGACCTGAGGGACGTCGCGGGCCAGCACGAGGCGCGGGCGGCCTTGGAAGTGGCAGCGGCAGGAGGCCATCACATCCTGATGCTCGGGCCTCCGGGGGCGGGCAAGACAATGCTGGCCGAGCGGCTTCCGGGGATCCTGCCGGACCTGGACGACGAGGCGGCTATGGAGGTCACAGCAATCCATTCGCTCTCGAGTCATCCGAGCGCCACGCGCGAACTCGTGCGCAGGCCGCCGTTCGAGAGTCCTCACCATACGGCGAGCCCGCCGGCGATCATCGGAGGCGGGAGCGGGATCGCTCGCCCCGGTGCAGCTTCGCGCGCTCACCGTGGCGTCCTGTTCCTCGACGAAGCCCCTGAATTTCACCGAAACGTCCTCGATTCCCTGCGACAGCCACTCGAGAGCGGGGTGGTGAGTATCGATCGGGCGGCTGGCACGGCCGCGTACCCCGCTCGGTTCCTGCTCGTCCTCGCGGCCAATCCCTGTCCCTGCGGGCAGGGATCTGGAAAGGGGCTTCTCTGCTCGTGCCCCCCTCAAGCGAAGCGACGGTACCTTGCACGGCTGTCCGGTCCGCTTCTCGATCGCGTGGACATCCAGCTTGGGGTCCGGCGGGTATCTGCTGTTGACCTCGCGGGCAACTCTTCGGGAGAGTCCTCGAAGGCTGTGGCTGCCCGCGTCCTCCAGGCAAGGGCGCGTCAGGCTGAGCGGCTGGGTCCCTTTGGATTTTCGACCAATGCGGAAGCTCCTGGCCGGCTGCTACGGGGTGCCCTCAGGCTCCCATCGAGTTCGACGCGCATTCTGGATCGGGCTCTCGAGATGCACACCCTCACTGCACGGGGCTACGACCGCGTTCTCCGGCTGGCGTGGTCGATTGCTGACTTGGCCGGGGGCGAGAGCCCGAGCCCCGATGACGTCGGCGCGGCATTGCTCCTGCGCACCACTGAGGAGGCACGATGAGCGGGGAACCGCGGGCCTGCGGCGCCGGACTTGGGGTTCCAGCTGGGGGAGAAGCTTTGGACGAGACAAGGATCGCGCGGGCGGCCCTCACACGGCTCATCGAGCCCGGCGATGCGACAGGTGCGATGCTCGTGGCCGCGTTGGGTCCGGTGGAGGGCCTCCGAGTCGCGACCGGGAGGTGTCCGATTGAACCTGGCATCGAAGCGCGCCTCAGGAGCGTTCTGATCGGCCGCGGCACCAAGGCGTGGGAGGGTGTTGCCGCTGCTGTCGAACGATGGAAAGGTCGCGTTCGCGATCTCGCGCCCGAGCGTGACCTCGAGACGATTGCGAGGTTTGGCGGCCGTTTCGTCATCCCTGAGGATCCTGAGTGGCCCGACGGATTCGAGGATCTCGGGGAGCAGTCCCCACATGGGCTGTGGGTGCGGGGAGAGGAGCAGTTGCCGTCTCAACGCTCTGCGATCGCCATTGTCGGTTCAAGGAACGCGACGAACTACGGTCTCAGCGTGGCCGGGGAGATCTCAAAGGGCCTCGTAGACCGCGGAGTCACGGTCGTGAGCGGGGGCGCCTACGGGATCGACGCGCAGGCTCACCGGGCCGCCCTCGCGACCGAAGGGGGCGGCCTTCCCACCGTTGCCGTCATGGCTGGGGGATTGGACCGCTATTACCCATCTGGCAACGAGGAGCTTCTCCGGGAGGTGGCGCGCCGGGGTTTGCTCATCTCAGAACTGCCACCGGGAGGAGCTCCCACACGCCATCGGTTCCTACGGCGCAACCGGCTCATCGCAGCGTTGACCGGCGTGACCGTCGTGGTTGAGGCGCAGTGGAGGTCGGGGGCGCGCAGCACGGCGCATCACGCGGCCGACATCGGGCGCGTTGTCGCTGCTGTTCCGGGCTCCGTGTACAGCGCGAGCTCGGCTGGCTGTCATCGCCTGCTGCGGGACGGCGCGGCCGTGTGCGTCACCGACGTTCAAGAGGTCTATGAATTGTTGGCTCCCGTCGGGCAAGGGCTGGCGGGAGAGCGCGAGGGACGCGTTGCCGTTCACGACGGCCTGGCCGTCGAGGACCTGCTCCTGCTTGATGCGCTGCCCGTGCAGAGGGGCGCAGGCATCGACAGCCTGACCACCGTGGCTGGGCTCAGCTCGGCCCAAGTCAGGGCGGGGCTCGGACGTCTCCAGCTCATGGGATTGTGCCAGCAGACAGCCGGCGGTTGGCGGCGGACAGACACGTGAGCCCAGAACGCGACCCAAGCAGGGCTGGGGTAGAGAAGCAGGCAGGGCTGGAGGAGAGAAGCAGGCAGCTTGGTTGAGGGGATCGCGGGCGGAGCAAAAACCGATGAAGGATCGTGATCCCGGGTCCACGAGTGTCGGCTTGTTCTTCGTACTGCCAGCGGCCAGAGTGGGCTCGTGACCGACGTGACGCCGCTTCCCCTGGGCCTGCGTGAGCCCCTTGAGGGCTTTCTGCGCCATCTCGCTCTCGGCCGAGGTCGCTCGGAGCACACCGTCAGAGCTTACGAAGGCGACCTTGCCTCGATGCTCCAGTCCGCGCAACGGGATGGAGCGCTTGAGCTCGTCGACATCGACCTTGCCACGCTCCGACGGTGGCTTGGGCGCCAGAGCGAGGCCAAACTCGCGAGGGCGACGCTCGCTCGTCGAACTGCGGCAGTGAGGTCGTTCATGGCGTGGGCAGTCCGCGAGGGCATGATCGAGGTGGATCCCTCGCTGAGGCTTGCCTCGCCCAAGCGGCAATCGGCTCTTCCGGACGTCCTCCATCAAGAGCAGACGAGGCGCCTGCTTGACGGTCTCGCTCAGGCCGCGGGTCACGGAGACCCTGTAGCCGTTCGGGACTGGGCCCTTGCTGAGCTCCTTTACGCCACCGGCATCCGCGTTTCCGAACTCGTCGGCCTCGACATCGACGATGCGGACCTCCATGCACGAACTGTGCGCGTGCTCGGTAAGGGCAACAAGCAGCGGACGGTGCCGTTCGGCGCGCCGGCGGCCAACGCCGTCGTGCGTTGGCTCGGTGCGCGCTCCGCCTTGGTGACCCAAGACAGTGGCTCCGCTCTCTTCCTTGGTCGTCGGGGCGGCCGTCTGGGCCAGCGGCAGGCGAGAGAGACCGTTGACGCTGCACTCAAGTCCCTCGGCGATACCGCTGCCAGCGGTCCTCACGCGCTGCGGCACACCGCCGCCACCCATCTCCTCGATGGGGGCGCCGACCTTCGATCAGTTCAGGAGCTGCTCGGGCACTCGAGCCTCGCCACAACCCAGCTCTACACCCATGTCTCTGTGGAGCGGCTCCGTTCGAGCTATCTTCAGGCCCACCCCAGAGCGTGACAAGCAAGTCGCCGCCGACGGCAAGCCCGTGCCCACATTCGAACCCCAACACGCCGCAACACGCCGCAACCTCCCCGGTGGTGCTGGCGGTTCCTCCAGCTCTCGTGCAGAATGGCCCGTGATGGCTTTGTGCGTCCAAGGTGCACCGAAAGTGCGTCCTTCGGACGAGAGAGCCACTGACAACTGAAACAACCACTGGTTCACGCACTCCGTGCTGACGGTCGTAGGGGAAGACGTACCGACAGCGATGGAGGATGGAATGTCTGCAGTGATGACCCGTGGTCTGCTGTTCGTGCACTCGGCACCGAGTGCGCTATGCCCGCACGTGGAGTGGGCGATTGGCTCCGTCGTTGAAAAGCGCACGGATCTTGAGTGGACCCCTCAGCCAGCCGCGCCCGGGATGTTCCGGGCCGAGCTTTCATGGGTAGGCGCACCGGGCACGGGTGCCCAGTTGGCGTCGTCCCTCCGTGGCTGGGCACACCTTCGGTATGAAGTCACAGAGGAGCCCAGTCCGGGTGTGGACGGAGCACGCTGGTCCCATACTCCCGAGCTAGGGATCTTCCACGCGACGACGGACGTCCACGGCAACATCATGGTGACCGAGGACCGCATCCGCTACGCATACGAGTCCGGCGCGGGGGACCCCGCTCTAGTCTTCCAAGAACTCTCCCTCGCCTTGGGCGAAGCCTGGGACGAGGAACTCGAGCCGTTCCGGCACGCCGCAGAAGGTGCGCCCGTGCGCTGGCTCCACCAGGTGGGCTGAGTCAGCCCGCCACCCCACTCCATCGCAAAAAGCAGAGGGCCCGCATACTGCGGGCCCTCTGCTTAGTCTCGGGGGGTGCTTGCGCCTGGGTCAGTGGTTACGGACCACGAGGACGGCATTGTGTCCACCGAACCCGAACGAATTGCTCAGCGCGACGATGTCGCCTTGGGGCAGATCACGCGCCGTTGTAACGACGTCGAGCGGAATCTCGGGATCCTGGTGGTCGAGGTTGATGGTCGCGGGGGCTTTCCGCTCGTGCACGGCAAGGACCGTCAGCACGGCCTCGACTGCGCCGGACGCGCCAAGCAGGTGTCCCATCTGAGACTTCGTCGCCGAGACAGCTACATTGTCCACGTGCTGGCCCAGAGCCGCTTTGAGAGCGGTGTACTCCGGCTTGTCGCCGACAGGCGTCGAAGTCGCGTGGGCGTTGACGTGCACGATGTCCTCAGGCTGGACGCGGGCGTCGTACATCGCTGCCTTGAGCGCGCGGGTTGCCCCGAGGCCTTCGGGATCGGGCGCGGTGATGTGATAGGCGTCCGCCGTCACGGAAGTCCCGGCCAGCTCCGCGTAGATCCGTGCTCCACGCGCAAGGGCGTGCTCCTCGGCCTCGAGGACAAGGGCTCCCGCGCCCTCGCCCATCACGAAGCCGTCCCGGTCGATGTCGTAGGGGCGCGATGCGTGCTCGGGATCGTCGTTCCGCTTCGACAGAGCCTGCATCGATGCGAACGCCGCGAGCGGCATGGGGTGGATCGCAGCCTCGGCGCCGCCGACCATGACGACGTCCGCCTTGCCTGCGCGAATCAGCTCTTGGCCCACGGCCATCGCCTCGGTCCCGGAAGCGCAGGCGGAAACGGGCGTGTGGGCTCCCGCCCTCGCTCCGAGGTCGAGGCTCACGGCAGCTGCGACACCGTTCGGCATGAGCATCGGAACGGTCATCGGAAGGACCCGACGCGGGCCCTTCTCCCTGAGCGTGTCCCACCCGTTGAGCAGCGTCCAGACGCCGCCAATGCCAGTTGCGAAAGCTACAGCGAGGCGATCGTGGTCGATCTCCTCGATCCCGGAGTCCTTCCATGCCTCACGTGCAGCGATGACGCCGTACTGGGTCGAAGGATCCATCCGCTTCATCTCGACACGTCCAAGCACGTCCTCCGCTGGCACGGAGAGCTTGGCCGCGATCTTCACAGGGAGGTCGTACTTCTCCACCCAGTCGTCCGTCAGCTGACCGACGCCCGAGACGCCCTTCACGGCGTTCTGCCAGAGGGTGGGAACGTCCCCGCCGATGGGGGTGGTGGCTCCGAGGCCGGTGACGACAACTTTGCGGGCCATGCTGCACTCTTTCGGGTCGGTTAGCCGCTACTGCGGAAGCTGCGAAGTCTGGCAGGGTGGAACTGACGGCCGGCACCGAGAAGGTGCCGGCCGTCAGCGAAGAGAGGTCAGGCCTGAGCCTTCGAGATGAAGTCGACGGCGTCGCCGACGGTCGAGAGGTTCTTGACCTCTTCGTCCGGGATGCGGACGCCGAACTTCTCCTCGGCGTTCACGACGATGGTCATCATCGAGATCGAGTCGATGTCGAGGTCGTCCGTGAAGGACTTGTCCAGCTGGACCGCGTCGGGCGCCAGACCCGTCTCTTCGTTGATGATCTCGGCGAGGCCGGCGAGGATCTCTTCGTTGCTAGCCATTTCGGCTCCTTCTCTTTGATCGCCGGCTGGCGCCGACTAGCTGGGCAAGCCGCTTGTGCGGCTTGGCTTCACGCACCCCGGGCACCGGCCCGGCGCACTGGGGAACTAGGGGAGGCTGATGACCTGTGCACCGAACACCAGGCCGGCACCGAACCCGATCTGGAGTGCGAGCTTGCCGCTCAGTTCGGGATTCTCCTTCAGCAGCCGGTGCGCGGCAAGCGGGATCGACGCCGCCGAGGTGTTGCCGGCGTCCGCGATGTCACGGGCGACGACGACGCTCTCGGGCAGCTTGAGCTGCTTGACCATCTCGTCGATGATACGCATGTTCGCCTGATGCGGCACGAATGCGGCGAGGTCCTCGGGTTGTACGCCCGCTGCGTCGAGTGCGCGCTTGGCGACCTTCGCCATCTCCCAGACCGCCCAGCGGAAGACGGACTGGCCATCTTGGCGCAGGGTCGGCCAGATCTTTGCTTCGGTGCCGAGGACGGCAGCTGCCTCGTCTGCACCCTCGCGCTCGGCCTCGTCGGAGAGATCGCGTACGTCCAGGAGCGAGTGGGTCATGCCGATCGTGCTCCACTTGCTGCCATCGGACCCCCAAACGGAGGGCCCGATGCCGGGGGCCTCGGAGGGGCCGACAACTACCGCCCCCGCCCCGTCGCCGAGGAGGAATGAAATGCTCCGCTCGGAGTTGTCGATGTAGTCGCTCAGCTTTTCCGCACCGACGACGAGGACATACTCGGCGGCACCCGAGCGGACGAGGGCGTCGGCTTGAGCGACGCCGTAGCAGTAGCCGGCGCAGGCGGCGGAGATGTCGTAGGCCGGAGCGGGGGTCGCACCGAGACGGTCGCACAGGAGAGCAGCAGCCGATGGCGTGGCGTAGGGATGGGACACGGTCGAGACGATGACGGCGCCGAGCTGTGCTGCCTCGATGCCCGCCTTCTGAATTGCCTCGCGTGCGGCGCCTTCTGCCATGTCGATGAGGTCGACCTCGGCAGGTGCCCGATGGCGCGTGACGATCCCCGTCCGCTGGCGGATCCACTCATCCGACGAGTCAATCCATTGGCAGATCTCCTCGTTGGTGACGTAGACCGAGGGGCGGAAGGCCCCGAAGCTGAGGATCCGCGAGTGCTCCTGGACGGGCGTCTGGCGGAGCGTGGGGGTGCTCATGCGAGTTCTTCTTCGGTCGAAGGGTTCTGCTCTGCGTCCGCTGCGAACAGCTCGAGGGCTGCCGTGAGGTCGCCGGGGGCTTTGACGGCTACGGTCTTGACGCCCGGCAAACCGCGCTTCGCAAGACCGGTCAGTGTGCCTGCCGGGGCGAGTTCGATGAGGCCCGTGATGCCGAGTGCCTTGAAAGTCTCCATGCAGAGGTCCCAGCGCACCGGACGCGACACCTGGGCTACGAGGCTCTCGACCGCGGCGGTGCCCGAGACGACCTCGCGTCCGTCGTAGTTGGAAAGCAGCGGAACCGCAGGGTCGACGACGTTCAGGTTGGGGCGCAGCTCTTCCAGCGCGGCGACAGCCGGGGCCATGTGCTGGGTGTGGAAGGCCCCCGCAACCTTGAGCGGGATCACGCGTGCCTTGGCGGGAGGATTCGCGGCGAGGGAGGACAGCTGCTCGAGGGTGCCCGCAGCCACGATCTGGCCGCCGCCGTTGACGTTTGCGGCCGTCGCACCGACCGCTTCGATCGCACGTCGGACCTCGTCGGCGTCGCCACCGAGGACGGCGCTCATCCCGGTCGGAGTAACTGCTGCTGCCTTGGCCATCTCCCTGGCCCGCAGGCCGACGAACCTCATGGCGTCCGTTTCGCTGAGGACGCCGGCGAGGGCCGACGCGGTGATCTCGCCGACCGAATGCCCCGCGAGGACGACGGGCAGTGTCGACAGCTCGACGTCGAAGAGTGCGCGGGCTGTCACGAGCCCGGCCGCAACGATGAGAGGCTGGGCGACAGCCGTGTCCTTGATGGTCTCTTCGTCAGACGTCGTACCGTGGGCGATGAGATCGAGGCCGACGACCTCGCCGAGCGCCCCAAGCTGCTCGGCGACGGACGGCAGCTCGAGCCACGGGGCCAGGAAGCCCGGCGTCTGGGAACCCTGTCCAGGGCAGACAATTGCTAGCACGTTTCCAGCTTTCCAAAGTGCGGTTGGTTCCAGCGGTGCCCCCACGCACCAAGCTCCAGAACACAGATTGTAGGAAGTCTACAACGCTGTCTCGCTCTTCGAGGGAGATTTCAAGTGCCTTGGCGCACCGTCCGATCGCGAGTCGAGGGCTGCGCCGCGAGCCTGCCGACGACGAGCGCGGTCTGCAGGACGAACGCCTCCCGAGGAAGGAGGGGATCCCAACCCGTGACGTCGCAGACTCGACGGAGCCGGTACCGCACCGTGTTTGCGTGCACGAAGAGCTCTCGAGCGGTGGCCTCGAGCGAGTGCCCGAGTTCGAGGTATGCGCTGAGGGTTTCGACGAGTCCGTTCGACGCGGCGAGGAGGGGCCGGTAGATCTTTTGGACGAGGGCGCGGCGGGCAGCATCGTCCCCGGCAGCAACGCGCTCGGGTAGGAGGTCATCTGCCGCAACCGGCCGTGGCGCATTGGGCCAGGCTCGTGCGGCGGAGAGCCCCGCGAACGCGGCTTGAGCCGAGGAACTCACTTCTGGGAGGCTCTCTGCGCGCGGCCCGAACACGACCGGTCCGGGCGCGAACAGCTCGCTCAAGCGGGTGTACGCCGTCTCGTCCTCTTCTACGCCACCGAGAATGAGGATGAGCCGATCTCCCTGAATCCCCACGAGGGCGTCCTTGGCATAGCGGATGGCGGTGCGACGCATGTCCCCGACATAGCTCGGGCTGGGCTCGAGCGGGGAGCTGCCCACCATGACGGCGAAGTTGTCCTGGGCCTTCCACCCCAAGGCCGCGATCCTGGACCGAAGGGCGTCAGTGTTCTCACCGCGAAGGATCGCGTCCACGATCAGCGCCTCGAGCCGCGTGTCCCACGAGCCACGTGTTTCGGCTGCCCGCGCATAGACGTCCGCAGCGGCGAAGGCGACCTCGCGCGAGTAGCGGAGAACGGCCTCTCGGAGGGCCGGCTGGTCGTCCTCCGAAGCGAGGTTCGGTACTTGATCCTCGACCACTTCGACGACGATCCGGATGAGCTGGAGCGCCTTCTGGAGGCTGATCGAACGTGTGAGCTCGGTGGGCGCGTTGCCGAAGACATCGGAAAGGACCCACGAGGGAAGGGACGGCCGCTCGTACCACGTGACGAACGCCGCGATACCGTTCTGGGCGACCAGGCCGAGGGCCGAGCGCTCGTCCGCGCTGAGCCGCCCGTACCACGGGAGCGCGCGCTCAAGCTCCCGGGTCGTAGTCGTCGAGAGCTGGCCGACGCTGTTGCGCAGCTTCTTGAGCGTTTCGGCCTTCGCAGGGGAGGCCTTCAGGCGCCCTCGCCGGGCGCCTCCTGCTGCATGCGTCTGAGTCGGCATGTGAAGAGCATAGGCTCCGCTTCGCCGTCGCCTGAATTTGTAAGAAGGCTACAACCCCGCGGATCGACTCGAGGGCGTGCAGGTACCTTCCCGACTGCCTTCGGCAAGGACGACGACGGCGACGCTCCCACTGCAGGGAGCGCCGCCGTCGTCTGTGTCCCCTAAGGGACGTCATCGGGGCACGAGAACGGGTTAGCTCTCTCCGCCCGCGTTGCCGGTCGTCCCGGCGTTGACGTCGAGGAGCCGGTACCGCTCGAACGCCTGACGTGGCGCATCGGCGTCGACCTCGCCGCGGCGGGCGAGCATCTGCAGGGCCCGCACCACGACTGAGTGGCTGTCGATGTGGAAGTACCGCCGTGCCGCTGCCCGTGTATCAGCGAAGCCGAAGTCGTCCGCCCCGAGCGTGGCGAACTCGTTCGGGAGGAACTGCCGGATCTGGTCCGGCACGGCCTTCATGTAGTCCGTCACGGCAACGATCGGGCCGGTCGCGCCTGAGAGCTGCTGCGTCACAAACGGAACGCGGGGCTCCTGACCTGGATTGAGGAAGGCCTCCTGCTCGGCGGCGAGGCCGTCGCGGCGGAGTTCGTTCCACGAGGTGACGCTCCAGACATCGGCGGAGACGCCCCATTCCTCGGCAAGGATCTGCTGCGCCTCAAGGGCCCAGGGAACAGCGACGCCCGAGGCGAGCAGCTGCGTGCGCGGGCCGTCGATCTTGGCGGGTGCGAGCAGGTAGATGCCCTTCACAACGCCCTCGACGTCGAGCTCCTCCGGCTCCGCGGGCTGGACGATCGGCTCGTTGTACACGGTCAGGTAGTACATGACGTTCGGGTCCGCGTGGTTCCCGCCGTACATCCGCTCGATGCCGGACTTCACGATGTGGCCGATCTCGTAGCCGTAGGCCGGGTCGTAGGTGACGACCGCAGGGTTCGTCGAAGCCAGGAGCGGTGAGTGGCCGTCGGCGTGCTGGGTTCCCTCACCCGTCAGGGTCGTGCGGCCAGCCGTCGCACCGATGATGAAGCCACGTGCCATCTGGTCGGCGGCGGCCCAAATCCCGTCCCCGGTGCGCTGGAAGCCGAACATCGAGTAGAAGACGTAGACCGGCACGAGGGTCTCGCCATGCGTCGCGTAGGACGTGCCGGCGCCGGTGAAAGCCGCGACCGAGCCGGCCTCGTTGATGCCCGCGTGGAGGATCTGGCCGGCGGGCGACTCCTTGTACGCGAGGACGAGGTCGCGGTCCACCGAGAGGTAGTTCTGACCCTTCGGGTTGTAGATCTTCGCCGTCGGGAAGAACGCGTCCATGCCGAACGTGCGGGCCTCGTCAGGAACGATCGGCACAATGCGCTTGCCGAATTCCTTGTCCCGCATGAGGTCCTTGAGCAAACGCACGAAAGCCATAGTCGTGGCTGCCTGCTGCTTGCCCGAGCCGCGCTTGGCAACCTCGTAGGACTTCTCGTCCGGGAGGGCGATCCCCTGGTGGGGATCCCGCCGCTCGGGCAGGAAGCCGCCGAGAAGCTTGCGCCGTTCCATGAGGTACTGGATCTCGGGAGAGTCCATGCCTGGGTGGTAGTACGGCGGGCGGTACGGGTCGGCTTCGAGCTGCTCGTCCGTGATCGGGATCCGGAGATGGTCGCGGAAGTCCTTGAGGTCCTGCAGCGTCATCTTCTTCATCTGGTGGGTCGCGTTGCGGCCCTCGAAGTGGGGACCCAAACCGTAGCCCTTGACCGTCATCGCAAGGATGACCGTGGGCTTGCCCTTGAATTCCGTCGCGGCCTTGTAGGCGGCGTAGACCTTCCAGTAGTCGTGTCCGCCGCGCTTGAGGTTCCAGATCTGCTCGTCCGTCAGGTCGGCGACGAGTTCCTTCGTCTCGGGAGTCTTGCCGAAGAAGTGATCGCGCACGAATCCGCCCGACTCGGCCTTGTACGTCTGGTAGTCGCCGTCCAAGGTCTCGTTCATGATCTTGACGAGCTGGCCGTTGGAGTCCTTCTTCAGGAGCCCATCCCACTCGCGGCCCCAGATGACCTTGATGACATTCCAGCCCGCGCCCCGGAAGAACGCCTCAAGCTCCTGGATGATCTTGCCGTTGCCACGCACCGGACCGTCGAGGCGCTGGAGGTTGCAGTTGATGACAAACGTGAGGTTGTCGAGGTTGTCATTGGCAGCCAGCTGAAGAAGACCGCGGCTCTCGGGCTCGTCCATTTCGCCGTCGCCGAGGAACGCCCACACGTGCTGGTCCGAGGTGTCCTTGATGCCCCGGTTGTGCAGGTAGCGGTTGGTCTGTGCCTGGTAGATCGCGTTCATGGGACCGATGCCCATCGACACGGTGGGGAACTCCCAGAACTCCGGCATCATGCGCGGATGGGGGTAGGAAGAAAGGGCATGCCCCTTGTGGGACTTCTCCTGGCGGAACCCGTCGAGGTCTTCCTCGCTCAGGCGGCCTTCCATAAACGCGCGGGCGTACATGCCGGGCGAGGCGTGGCCCTGGAAGAAGACCTGGTCCCCGCCGCCGGGGTGGTCCTTGCCCCGGAAGAAGTGGTTGAAGCCGACTTCGTAGAGCGTGGCTGCGCCCGCGTACGTCGAAATGTGGCCGCCGACGCCGATGCCCGGCCGCTGGGCGCGGTGCACCATGATCGCGGCGTTCCAGCGCATCCACGCCCGGTAGCGTCGCTCGAACTCCTCGTTTCCGGGGAACTCGGGCTCCTGATCCGCAGGGATGGTGTTGACGAAGTCCGTCGTGGTCACCATCGGGACGCCGACACTCTGGGCCCCGGCCCGCTGAAGAAGGCTACGCATGATGTACTGCGCGCGCTCGGTGCCCTGTTCATCGATCAGGGCGTCGAGAGACTCGATCCATTCGGCGGTCTCTTCGGGGTCGCGGTCCGGCAGCTGATTCGTCAGGCCGCTGAGGATGTGCGAGGTTTCCTCTCCTACAGACACGTCCAAACCTCTCTTCGAGCCCGGAGGCCCGGAGCTGGTTGCTGCCGGACGTCGGGCGATATCGTCGCTGGGCCCTACGTGCAGGCCCCCGTTTTCGTGTGGGCGCCCCTCTAGGCAGCCGGGTTCCCCGGCTGGAGCAGCGGCGCGCTCCCTGCCACTCTAGTCGCGTCCGCTGGGCACGCGCAGCGCGTGCGCTTGATGCTACGCGCCAAACGGTGTTGGCTTATAGATACATTCCGCGTGCTGGCGCGGATGGACATGGACAGTGCAAGGAGGAAGAACGTGGGCGAGACCGACACCGCCGCGGGAAGCAACGTGGCGGGGCGATTGGGTTTCAAGGACGGAGACCTGATCCAGGAGTTCGGCTACGACGAGGACGTCGACTTCGACCTCAGGGCTGCCATCGAGGACACGGTGGGATCCGAACTCCTCGACGAAGATGAACACGATGTGGTGGATGCAGTTGTCGTCTGGTGGCGCGATGGCGACGGGGACCTCGTGGACATGCTCGTCGACGCCCAGACGACGCTCGAAGATCATGGCGTCATTTGGCTCCTGACTCCCAAGCAGGGGCGTGAGGGCTATGTTCCGCCGGTAGAGGTACAGGAAGCGGCTCCGACAGCAGGGCTCCATTCGACCTCGACGGCTGGAGTCTCCAAGGATTGGCACGCCACTCGGCTCGCCCGGAAGAAGTGACGTCGCCGCAGGGCGAGGCAGCTGGCCTGGAAATCGGGAGCGCCGCACCTGACTTCGAACTCCCGAATCAGTTCGGTGAGCCGGTGCGGCTGTCGTCCCTGCAAGGCTCGCCCGTTGTGATCGTCTTCTACCCGTTTGCGTTCTCGAGGATCTGCACGGGTGAACTAGCAGAGATCCGTGACCGCTGGGATGTCTTTGCGGCTTCTGGGGCTCGCGTTCTGGCCGTTTCGGTCGACAGCAAGTTCGCCCTCAGGGCTTTCGCTGAGGCCGAGCGCTACGATTTTCCGCTGCTTGCTGACTTCTGGCCGCATGGCGAAGTCGCGAAGCGATACGGAATCTTCGACGAGTCGAGCGGAATGGCCCGCAGGGGCACTTTCATCCTTGACCGGGAAGGGATCGTGAGGTTCCGCGTCATCAATCCCGCGGGGGAGGCGCGCGATCTCGGTCTGTATTCGTCGGCCTTGGCAGAGATCGGATAGAGTGGTCGAGCGCCGGCAATGCCGGCCAAGGGTCTTTAGCTCAGCTGGTAGAGCGCCACGCTTACACCGTGGATGTCATCGGTTCGATCCCGGTAGGACCCACCCTGTGAGGGCGCTTTCGGGCGTGCTTTTCACTTCCCGGCACATCTTGCAGCCGTTGCCCACGCACGTATCCCCAGCGCATGGAAAGAGCCTCCCGCCGCAGCCATTGGGGGATGCCGCGGTGGGAGGCTCTGAATGTGAATGCTAGGTGAACTTGAGGTGTACGCCAAATCGGAGCAGCCTCCGCGCGTCTCAGTACAATGTTCAGTGTTCAGCATTTTGGACAGCGGGGCGATCCCGCAGACGTGAGGAGCTCCGTGGCACTCAACCGGCCTTCAACCACTGCCGCCGAAGCCGAGCGGGAGCGAAGTGAAGCTCCGTCGTCTTCGCCCGCTCCCGCCGTCACCCGCGCAGCAGCTGTGCTGGACGTGCTGGCGGCATCTGCCTCGGGGCGCGCAACCCTGAGCGACCTGGCTCGCGAACTCGGAATCCCCAAGTCGTCCACGTCGAACATCCTCCAGGCGCTCGAGGATGCGGGACTCGTGGCTCGGGACGGCAGCGAGTTCTCTCTCGGACGGAAGCTCGTCGAACTCGGCGCGTCCTATCTGAGCCGGCGTGACGAGATCCGCGAGTTCTATCAGTTCTGCGGCGGGGCGCCCGCCCTCTCTCGCGAGACTGTCCGCGTCGCCCTCCTCGACGGCGATCACGTCATCTATCTGGCCCGCTACGAGGGTCACCCCGCCGTTCGGCTCACCTCTACGATCGGCGACAAGATGCCTGCTTCGCTGTGTGCTGTAGGCAAGGCTCTTGTCGCCCGTCTCCACGAACGGGACTGGGAGGAAATGTATCCCGACGACGCTGAACTTCCCGTGCTTACGCCTCGTTCGATCCGGACGGGCAGGGAGTTCAAGGAAGAGCTCCGCCGAATCAGGGAAGAGGGCTACGCCTTCGAAGACGAGGAGTCGACTCTCGGCGTCGTGTGTGTCGCGGTTCCGGTTCCGACTCGCGGTGCGCACGGACCGAATCTGGGGGTTAGCGTGACCGCTCTCAGGGCGACCTTCACCGAGGAGCAGAAGCTGATGATGGTGTCTGAGCTCACCGAGCTCGCTCGAGCTCTCGGCAACCCCATGGGTGGGTGGCCGACGAGCTGAGCTTCGCTCCCAACCGGACTGCTCAGTAGAAGTGCACTGGGTCCACGCGGTGGGGGAGCGGTTCGCCAGCGAGGAACTTCTGAAGGTTCTCGACGAAGCGCTCGGCGATGAGGCGGTTCTCCGCAACGCTGAGGGCGGAAGTGTGAGGAGAGACGAGCACCTTGGGGTGATCCCAGAGCGGAGAAGACGAAGGGAGCGGCTCCGTGGCAAACACATCGAGGCACGCGTAGCCGACCGTACCGTTCTCGAGTGCTTCGACGAGCGCCTCTTCGTCGACCACCGTGCCGCGCCCTACGTTGACAAGGATCGTCCCGGGCCTCATCGCACCGAACACGTCCCTGCCGATGAGCCGCTCGGTAAAGGGGGTGCCAGGCAGCGTATTGACGACGACGTCGGCATCGGCGACGAGTTCGGGGAGCCGTTCCGCAGTGGCGACCTCGCGAATCCCCTCGATCGGCTCAGCATTCCGCTTGGTACCGCTCACAGTCATGCCCAAGGCGCGGGCGAGCCTTGCGGTTTCCAGGCCGATCTCGCCCAGGCCTGCGACGACCACGTGGGATCCGGCGGCGAGGCGTGTGGGGATGCGCAGCTCCGGCCAATGCTTGTTGCGCTGGTCCGCTGCAAGCTCGGCGGTTCTCTTGAGGCCGTTGAGGATGCCCATGAGGGCGAATTCGGCGAGCGGAAGAGCGTGCACTCCGGCCGAGGTCGTGACCATGACGCGTTCGAGGTCCGACGTCGAGACCCCGCTGGCCTTGACGGCCCCGCCAGCTCCGGCGGCCATGGCGTGGACCCAGCGGAGCCGGGGATTCTCGGCGACCACCCGGGCGAAACCTGGAGCCGATTCGTTCGGGAAGCCGTAAAGGACGTCCGCCGAGTTCACGAGCTTCCAGTAGCGCTCTTCATCCTCGGGGGACCTCCGGAAGCTCGGATCTCCCGAGTGGTCGGCGGGGAACCGTTCGGGCGGGAGGAGATCGGGTTCGTAGAGCACCGTGATCCGAGGGTCGACGGCGCGGATCGTCTCGACGAGTTGGGGCTCGAGGGGGACGGCGA
This sequence comes from Sinomonas humi, assembly GCF_000802235.1. Taxonomy (GTDB): domain Bacteria; phylum Actinomycetota; class Actinomycetes; order Actinomycetales; family Micrococcaceae; genus Sinomonas; species Sinomonas humi. Next base: position 64,293 of record NZ_JTDL01000152.1, on the reverse strand, counting down.
CGGCCACCTTGAGGGCCTCCCTCTCGCTAGGGGCCGAAGGTGTGCTCGCGGAAAGTGACTCAGGACTCATGTGTCCAGTCTACTGAAAGGCGACTAGTATGCTGAACAGCCAAAACGATGTCGTTCGGCTCGCACGCCGCTTCGAGGAGACCAACTATGACCTCACCCTTCGACCTCTCGGGCCGCACCGCCCTTGTCACGGGCTCCAGCCGGGGCATCGGGCGGGCTCTGGCCCGCGGCCTCGCCGACGCCGGCGCGACCCTCGTCCTGCATGGCCGGGATCCGGAGCGAGCCGAGGAGGCGCGCCGGGAGTTCGCGGCCGCGTACGGCGAAGACCGGGCCCATTCTGTTGCGTTCGATGTCACTGATGCCGCAAGTGTGGAAGCGGGAGTCCGGGAGGCCGAGGAGAAGGCCGGCCCTCTGGCCATCCTCGTCAACAACGCGGGCATCCAGCACCGTGTCCCGCTGTTCGACCTCGACCCGACCGACTGGGACCGCGTGATCCGCACGGACCTCACGAGCGCCTTCCTCGTCGGGCGCGAGGCCGCCCGTGGCATGGCTGCTCGCGGCGGAGGAAAGATCATCAACATCTGTTCGGTCCAGACCGATCTGGCGCGGCCCTCGATCGGCGCCTACACGGCGGCAAAGGGAGGTCTTCGCAACCTCACTCGGGCGATGACAGCCGAATGGGCGGGTTCGGGACTCCAGATCAACGGCGTGGCGCCGGGCTACATTCATACGGAGATGACGCAGAACCTCGTCGACGATCCCGAGTTCAACAGCTGGATCCTGGGTCGGACGCCGGCGCGCCGTTGGGGGACGGTCGACGACATTGCAGGCCCGGTCGTGTGGCTCGCTTCATCGGCGTCGGACTTCGTCAACGGCCAGACGATCTTTGTCGACGGCGGGATGACCGTCGTCGTCTGATGCCTTGGGGAAGACGTGAGCCTGCCAGATTCTCAGTGGCAACGGCGGCAAACCAGGGCAGAAGTTAGGTTCACCGAAATAGGCTGTCAAGAAACACCGCCGCAGCGAGTGGTCCACTAGCGTAGTCTGCGGCACCTGCTGCGGCCACACCCCGCGCAGCTACGCGGGCACGGCCCGAGAAACGGAGAGTACATTGTCTGCACAGATCGGCGTCACCGGACTCGCGGTGATGGGCGCGAACCTCGCCCGCAACCTCGCACGCAACGGCTACACCGTCGCGCTCCACAACCGCTCCGTCGAGAAGACCGACACCTTGCTCGCCAAGCACGGCGACGAGGGGGACTTCGTGCGCACGGAGTCCCTCCAAGAGCTCGTCGACTCGCTCGAGAAGCCCCGTCGGGTGCTCATCATGGTCAAGGCCGGTGCTCCTGTCGACGCCGTCATCGACCAGCTCGTGCCGCTCCTCGAAGAGGGCGACATCGTGATCGACGCCGGCAACTCGCATTACGAGGACACGCGCCGCCGGGAGGCTGCGCTGGCCGAGAAGGGCCTCCACTTCGTGGGTGTGGGCGTCTCCGGGGGTGAGGAGGGCGCGCTCAACGGCCCGTCCATCATGCCCGGCGGCTCGAAGGAGTCGTACCAGGCGCTCGGCCCGCTGCTCGAGAAGATCTCGGCGAAGGCCGACGACGGCGCCCCGTGCTGCGCGTGGATCGGCACCGATGGCGCGGGTCACTTCGTGAAGATGGTGCACAACGGCATCGAGTACGCGGACATGCAGGTCATCGGCGAGGCCTACGACCTCCTCCGGGCGGGTGCCGGGATCGAGCCGGCCGAGCAGGCGGCGATCTTCGAGGAGTGGAACAAGGGCGAGCTCTCCTCGTTCCTGATCGAGATCACGGCCGAGGTGCTTCGCCATGTCGATCCTAAGACGGGCAAGCCGTTCGTCGACGTCGTCGTGGACGCGGCGGGGCAGAAGGGCACGGGCCGGTGGACCGTCCAGTCGGCGCTCGACCTCGGGTCGCCGGTCTCGGGCATCGCGGAGTCGGTGTTCGCGCGCGGCATTTCCTCCCAGCGCGCGCAGCGTGAGATCGCCCAGGAGACGCTCGCCGGCCACGAGGGCGATGTGAGCCTGCCTGAGAACTTCGTCGAGGACGTGCGCCAGGCACTCTACGCGTCGAAGCTCGTCAGCTACGCACAGGGCCTCGACATGCTCTCGAGCGCCGCGAAGGAGTACGGCTGGGACCTCAAGCTCGACGAGATCGCCTCGCTGTGGCGCGCCGGCTGCATCATCCGCGCCGAGCTCCTCAAGGACATCATGGAGGCGTACAAGGGCGACGAGAAGCCCGCGAACCTCCTGTTCGCCCCGGCCTTCGTCAAGTCGGTCGGCGACGCCGTCCCGGCCTGGCGGCGCGTCGTCGCGACAGCTGTCCAGCTCGGTATCCCGGTGCCCGTCTTCTCGTCCTCGCTCGCGTACTACGACGGCCTGCGCCGCAAGCGTCTCCCGGCCGCCCTCATCCAGGGCCAGCGCGACCTGTTCGGAGCACACACCTACCAGCGGGTCGACACCGAGGGCACGTTCCACACGCTCTGGGGCGAAGACCACTCCGAGGTCTCCGCGGTCGACACCCACTGACCTGCCGGCATTCGTCTCGTCGCGCACGACGGCGCCGCTCACCGAGAGGTGGGCGGCGCCGTCGTTTGTCGTTTGTCGTTTCGAAGGCTTTCCCGGTATTCGTCAACGGTGCGCGTCAGACCGTGGCCGGCGCAGTGTGAACGTCTCGAACGCCTCAAGCCCGCCGCCGACGCCGGTCACGTTGTAGTAGGTGACCTTCATCGTCGTCTCCCCGCCGGGGGCGCCTGGGTCGACCTCGAACGCGCCGAATCCATACGCCTTCGCAGCGTCGCGAACCGCCGACCATGAGGCTTGCTCGTGGACGTAGACCGGCGTCCGGTGCCCGGTGTTCGGGTCGGGCTGCGCCGAGACGGAGACGATCACTCGGCATTCCGGAGGCGTGAAGAGGAGCTGGTTCGAGGGCGCTGACGTCCCCCCGCCACCGAGCACCATGTGGACCGTGCCCTGCGTCGTGTCCACGGTCTGCGTGTTCGTGGCGGTGGGGATGGGAGTCAGCGTCTGGTTCGCCTGCTGGCCCCGGATGGGATGCGATCGCTCATAGTGGTGCTCGTGACCGCACACGACGAGGTCCACCCCGTACTTGTCGAACAGCGGGACCCATTCCTGCCGGACACCTAGGTCGGCCCCGTTGAAGTTGTTCGCCGTGCTGATCGCGACCTGGTGCATGCACACAACGATCCAGTCGACGTCCCGGCTCGAGCGTGCCGCGTTGAGCTCGCTCTCGAGCCACGCCTTCTGGGCGCCCCGAGAGTAGCCGCGGACGTAGGAGTTCCCGCCGTCCTGATAGCAGATGTCGTCGTTCGCGAGGGAAATGACGCGCACGGCGCCGACCGTGAAGCTGTACCAGAGGCCACGGGTCACATCAGTCTGGCCCCCGGCTTCGGGAACCTGGAAGTAGGTCTGGTAGGCGGCGTAGCCGATGGGGCCGTTCCCGAGTTCGTTCTCATGGTTGCCGGCCGAAGGCATCCACGGCCGATTCCGGGCGCTGCGGGAGTTGTTGGTCCAGAAGTCCCACCAGGTCCTGATGCGGTCGCTCGCGAGATTGGCGTAGCAGAGGTCGCCGTTGAAGAGGTGGAACATGGGCTGGACCCGCTCGACCCCGCCGGTCGTGTCGCCAGCGGCGGGAGACCCGAGATTGTCGTTGACCCATGTGGTGCTGCCGGGCTGTTGCTTGCCGAGCGTCGGCGTGCCCTGGTCGCCGAAGCTCGTGAACGTGACCCGGGCCCGGCCACGGGGACCGGTTGTGAAGGTTCCGAACTCAGGGGTCGCGCCGGCGTGGATGGCGGCGTAGAGGTAGCCGGTGGACGCTTGAAGCCCCGTGAGCGTCGCGTGGTGGGTGTAGACGGTCCGCCCCGACTTGTCGTCTACGTAGCTCTTGGTCGCGGCACCGACAGCCGCTGTGAAGTTGCCGTGGCCGTCTCCGAGGAGAACCCGCGCGTCCGCTACCGGCTGCAGTGTGTGCCAGGAGACGACGATCACGCTCGATGCGTCGGAGCCGAACTGGAGGTGGAGGCCGTCGACCGTGGGAACGGAGACAGGGTCAGAGGCCGAGAGGGATCCGGGGAGATCCTTGCTCGAGCCTTGGGGCGCGTCCGGCGCGGCCTGAGCGGGTCCTGCGATGGCGGCTGAACCGGCGACGGCGGCGAGGCTAGCGCCGATGAGCAGACGCCGACGCGTGACAGGGGAGTTTTCGGGAGGCGTGGTGGTCATGGGGCGAGCATGCCCGTCCCAGCCCGCGAGCTAGCGAACGCTGAGTGAACAGCGTGTGCATGGCGGGAGAAGCGTGGCCCGTCAGATGTAGTAGTACTCCGCGGGATCGACGGCCGGCTTGGTCTCCTTGACGGCGTCTCGGTGGCGCCAGGTCGCAGGGATGCCGGTGACGATCGAGTTCGGAGGAGCATCCTTCACTACCACGGCGTTGGCTCCCACGGCACTGCCTCGGCCGATCGTGATGGGCCCGAGCACCTTGGCGCCCGCGCCGATGGTGACACCGTCGCCGATCGTAGGGTGGCGCTTGACCTTGGCGAGGGAACGACCGCCGAGGGTCACACCGTGGTAGATCATCACGTCGTCACCGATTTCGGATGTCTCGCCGATCACAACCCCCATGCCGTGATCGATGAAGAAACGGCGGCCGATCGTGGCACCGGGATGGATTTCGATGCCTGTTATGAATCGGCCGGCTTGCGAGATGAGTCTCGCGGGGAAGCGCAGCTCAGGGTTCTGCCACATACGGTGCGTCAGGCGGTGGATCCAGATGGCGTGGAGTCCGGAGTAGGCGAGGAAGTTCTCGACGTTCCCGCGGGCTGCGGGGTCGTGGGCTCGGGCGGACTCGAGGTCCTCCCGAAGCCGCGCGAAGGTGCGTTTGATCAGAGACACAGGGTTCTTTCTACCGCAGCCCGCCGGAAGGGGCGACTTTAGCCGCGGATGTCGTCGAAGAGGACGGTCGAGATGTAACGCTCGCCGAAGTCGGGTACGACGACGACGATGAGCTTGCCGGCGTTCTCGGGACGCTTCGCGAGCTCGAGGGCTCCCCACACTGCGGCGCCCGAGGAGATGCCGCCCAGGATGCCCTCCTGGGTCGCGAGAGCGCGGGCCGTCGCGACGGAGTCCTCCAGCGTGGCGTCGAGCACCTCGTCATAGACGTTGGTATCGAGCACCTCGGGAACGAAGTTGGCACCGAGGCCCTGGATCTTGTGCGGACCGGGAGCGCCTCCGTTGAGGATTGCAGAGTCCTTCGGCTCCACTGCGACGACCCGGAGGCCGGGCTTGCGCTCCTTGAGAAGCTGGCCGGCACCGGTGATCGTGCCACCTGTGCCGATGCCGCCGACGAAGATGTCGACCTTGCCGTCGGTATCGGACCACACCTCTTCGCCCGTCGTCGCACGGTGGATCGCGGGGTTGGCTGGGTTGGCGAACTGCTGGGCCCAGATCGAGTTCTCGGTGTTGGCGACGATTTCCTGGGCCTTCTCGACGGCGCCGCGCATGCCCTCGGAGCCGGGGGTGAGGACGATTTCGGCGCCGTAGGCGCGGAGCAGGACGCGGCGCTCCGTCGACATCGTCTCGGGCATCGTGAGGATGACCTTGTAGCCCCGAGCGGCACCGACGAGGGCGAGCGCGATGCCCGTGTTGCCGGACGTGCCTTCGACGATGGTGCCGCCGGGCTTGAGCGCACCCGCCTTCTCGGCCGCGTCGACAATCGCGACACCGATGCGGTCCTTGACGCTGTTCGCCGGGTTGTAGAACTCGAGCTTGACCGCGACGTCCGCGCCAAGGCCCTCGGTGAGGCGGTTGAGCCGGACGAGAGGCGTGTTGCCGACCAGCTGGGTGACGTCATCGTAGATGCGCATAGGTTCCTTCTTGTCGTTTCGGGGCGCGTTCAATCCAGGCAGCGCGTGGGGCTGGCCGCGCTCAGCCTAGCCACGGGTCGCAAACCGGAGCTAGGCGTCAAGCCACGCCGAGTAATATTTCCGGGCCTTGGCGAGCTTCGGGTTGATGATCACGTGGCAATATCCCGCATCCGGATTTTTCGCGTAGTAGTTCTGGTGGAATTCCTCGGCGGGGTAGAAGGTGCTCGCGCGAGTGACCTCGGTGACGATCGGCCGATCCCATAGCGGCTGATTGCGTTCGATCGACTCCTCGAAGAGGACCTTTTCCTCGTCGTCCACGTAGAACATCGAGGACCTGTACTGGGTGCCCACGTCGTAGCCCTGCCGGTTGGGCGTGGTCGGATCATGCATGGCGAAGAACATGTCGAGGATGGTCTCGCTGGGAATCACCGTTTCGTCGAACGTCACGGCCACCACCTCGGCATGTCCCGTCATGCCGCTGCAGACGCTGTAGTAGTCGGGATTGGGCAGATCGCCACCCGTGTAGCCGGAGACGACGGCGGTCACACCCCGCGTCTTCTGGTAGACGGCGTCGAGACACCAGAAGCATCCGCCGCCCAGAATGAAGGTCTTCATGCTGCCTACAATGTCCGGGACGAGCGGAAGATTCCCGAGAGAGGACCGGGCCTAGTGACTGAGGGAAGCGGTACGGGACAGCGCGCTGGATCTGAGACGCCGGGAGATGACGCCATGGTGGACGAGGAACGGCCAGCGCAGGCTCCAGAGAGTCCAGTGCAGGCTTCCGAAGAGGGAGCCGAACAGGCTCCCGCCCGAGAGGAAGGCGCGGACGACGCCGGGGCGCCGACTTCCACACCGACCCTCGCCAAGGTGCTCCTCGCCGTGGAGGAGCTTTGGCCGGAATCGTTGGCGGAGGGCTGGGACGCCGTCGGCCTCGTGACAGGCCATCCCTCGCAGGAGGTGACGAAGGTTCTCTTCGCCGTGGACCCCGTACTCGAGGTGATCGAAGAGGCCGCGACGTGGGGCGCCGATCTTCTCATCACCCACCATCCGCTGCTTCTACGCGGCGTCCATTCGGTTGCGGCGAACACTCCCAAGGGCCGGGCGGTGCACAGGCTGATTGAGGCCGGCACGGCGCTGCTGACCGTTCACACGAATGGCGACAGCGCGGTGGGCGGCGTCTCCGATGTCCTAGCCGATGCCCTCGGACTCGAGAACGTGGAGCCGCTCACGAAGGCGGAGAACGGCCTGCCCGAGGAAGGCATCGGGCGGGTCGGCGAGCTCCCCGAGATCACAAGTCTCGCTGACTTTGCCGGAGCCTTGTTCGGGATTCTTCCCACGGTTGCCGGGGGAGTGCGGGTCTCTGGCGACCGGGATGGACTCGTCCGCCGCGTGGCGCTCTGCGGAGGCGCGGGGGACAGCCTCTTCGAGAGCGTGCGAGCCGCCGGCGCCGACGTGTATGTGACGGCCGATCTGCGCCACCACCCGGCCTCGGAGGCCCGGGAGTCGAGCCCTGACGGGCGCCCATACCTCATCGATGTGAGCCACTTCGCGAGCGAGTGGCTGTGGCTCCCCGCTGCGGCGCAGGCCCTCGACAACGTCCTGCACGATCAGGGGCACTCAATCGATATCCGAGTCTCCACCGTCAACACCGACCCGTGGGACTTCATCCTCACACCCGGCGAGGGATAGAGTCGCAGCCAGGAGCGGCCCGCTCGAACCCGCCAGGAGGAACCATGCCCAAGGCCCCCGCCGCAGAACAGCTCAAGCTGCTCGACCTCCAAGCGCTCGACGCGAAGCTCCACTCCTTGGACTTGCGCAGGCAGGCGCTCGACGCTGATCCGCGGCTCGTTCCAACCGCCGAGGAACTCGCAGCTGCGTCCCGGGCAGTGCGCGATGCTGACCTCGCCGTCGAGGAGGCTCAGGCTGAGCTCGTCAAGGCCGAGCAGGATGTCGAGCAGGTCAGCGCGAGAATCGAGAAGGACGAGGCGCGGCTCTATGCGGGCGGCCTCTCGAAGGATCTCCAGGCACTCCAGCACGACATCGAGGGGCTTTCGGCTCGCCGCTCAGACCTTGAGGACGCCGAGCTGGAAGTCCTCGAGCGGCTCGACGGGCTGCGCGAGCAACAGGCCTCGGCGGCGGCCGAGCTTGCACAGGCGCAAGCGGCGAGCGCGGCCCTCCGGAACGAGCTCGACGTCCAGCTCTCCACCGTGGCAGAGGAGCGGGCCCAGGTCGCCGCTGAAAGGTCCAGGGTCGCTGCGAACATCGATTTGGGGCTCGTCGAGGTCTACGAGAAGACCCTCGCGAAGCGTGGCGTCGGCGCTGCGCGCCTGTTCCATGGGACCTCGGAAGGCTCAGGGATGTCTCTCAGTCCCGGCGATCTCGCAGCAATCCGTTCGGCCGCCGAGGACGACGTCGTCTTCTGCCCCGACTCGGGCTGCATCCTTGTGCGTTCTCCCGAGTGGAGCTGACTACCCCTCGAGGACCAGGACGAGCGAGGGCGGCTTCTTGCCGGTACCTTCGTGGAGCTCCGCATTCCAGCGTTCGCGCGCGGCAGTCAGGAGCGCCTGGGGTGTCCCCGGCATTCTGCCCTTGCGGGTCAGCAGATGCCGGACGAACTCGCCTCGATGATGCTTGGCGAAGTGGCTCACTACCGTCCGCTTCCCGTTCCGCTCGGTGAGGGCGTCCACTGTGACAGTGCGGCTGACTGGGGGAGCGTAAGCCGCGGCGTAGGTGCTCGATCGGCAGTCGACGACGAGGCCCTCCGAGGCCCGATCGGCGAGCGCCTCGGTGAGCAGCGGCTTCCAGAAGGAGGCCAGCCTCCCGAGGCCAGGGAGCGCCGTCGACATCGACAGGCGGTACGCCGGAACGAGATCCGAGAAGCCCACCGCGCCCCAAAGCGCCGAAACAACCACGATGGAGGCATCGGCCTTCCTGCGCTGGGCGGCGGTGAGGGACGCGTAGCCGAGCGCTTCGTAGAGGACGCCCGAGTACACGCGGTGCGCTGGAGCCGCCGGCTCGGCGTGAAGCCGCCGGTTGCGCTCGACGTCGTGCGCAAGCGATGCACCCACCCCCAGGGCTTCAAGCGCGTCGTCCCGGCCGCTCACCTCGGCGAGGCTCTCCATCACCTGCTTGCGCGCTATCTCGAGGGTGGGGAAGCTCAATGCGGAGAGGTCGACGGCGGCGCCCCCAGACGCGGGGGTCTTGCCTTCGGAGGGCGGCAGGAGGATGAGCACCACGGAATCCTACCGGTTTGCGTGGAGGGGATCTGCCGTGGAACAGCTGACGCGGCCGAGGGGGACAGCGCCGGTAGAATGCTGGGGCGAGGTCAGGTCGGCCGGGCGATCGCGGGACGCTTCTTCCGTTGAGGAAGGGCGTCGCGAGGAAAGTCCGGGCTCCGCAGGGCAGGGTGGTGGGTAACGCCCACTCGGGGAAACCCGCAGGCCAGTGCCACAGAGAAGAGACCGCCGCCGCGGGCCACGTCATTGACGTGGAGCGCGACGGTAAGGGTGAAACGGCGGTGTAAGAGACCACCAGCTCCTCGGGTGACCGAGGAGGCTCGGTAAACCCCACCCGGAGCAAGGCCAGACAGGGCGCGTTCGAGGGCTGCCCGCCCGAGCGCCCGGGTAGGCCGCTTGAGGCCGTCGGCAACGGCGGTTCTAGATGGATGATCGCCTCCCATGCCGAGGCAACTCGCCATGGTGACAGAACCCGGCTCACAGGCCGGCCTGACCTCGCACCCCTTTCCCCTTGCCCGGGGTCCTTCCGGGCAAGAGCGTCTACGAGTTCGGAAAAGGCAATACGTAGTCCGCGAGATTTGCCACTGAGAACCTGTCTTCGGGCCATATCTTGAGCCATGTCGCGCAGAACCAAAAGCGCCGGCAGACACGCAAGCTGAAGGGGAAGGCCATGGATTCAACGTCGCAGAGCTCAGAGGACAAGAACGCCCTGTCGGGGGGGGGGGGGGGATCTAGCGCCCCCGTTGCATCTCTGAACCGAAGAAAGTTCGTCAGCACCGCGGCATGGTCCGCTCCGGTGATCGCAGCCGTTGCAGCGGCTCCGCTTGCCGCCGCCTCGGCTCGATTCATCATTCGCCCGTCAACGGGAACGTACATTACGTCCTGGAAGGGCGATCACCATTACGGAAGCACGAACTCGAACGTTTCCCGCCGCTCGTACGACTTCCCGGTGAAGGTCACGGACACGGCCGGGAATCCCATCGCCGGGGCAACCGTCACCGTGACCGCTTCGGGGAAGAACCGCGACGGGGACTTGCTTGGGGTATACGCCTACCCCGCTCCCTCCAACGGTGGGCCTGAGAACTCGCCTCATCCCGCTGCCACCCTCATCACGGATTCCAACGGACAAGCGCTCTTCGCCGTCAACACCCAGAATCTGTCCTCGGGAGAACGGCCCGCGACCGCTTATCTCACCGTAACGGTGACCTACCAAGGTACGACCGTGACCGAGGCGGTCACCGTCTACATCACTCTGTCCGATTGAGCTAGAGCCAACGAACTCGGGAGGCCCTGTGTGCGATTTCACAGGGCCTCCCGGCGTTCCGCGGTGCGCACTCCCGTAGCATTGAAAGCGAACGTAGAAGTTCAGGAGCCGGCTCTGCGATCGCAGTTGTCGGCTTTCTTCGTGTCGGGCGCCAGCACCAGGCCCCGGCCGCGCACGACGGCGTGCGCAAGACCGCAGAGAAAGGCACCTGTGTGAGCATGACGGACTCCGCCCTCAATACGTGGATCAGCCGCGAGGCTGCGGCTGAAGAGATGATCCCCCTGATCGGGCGCCTGTACCGCGAGAACAACGTCGTGACCTCTGTTCACGGCCGTAGCCTCATCAACCAGTCGGTCGTCAGCCTGCTCAAGCTCCATCGTTGGGCACGGCAGATCGACAGCGAGGAACTCGACCTCGAGGAGACGCTCCCGATCCTGCGGGTCCTCGATTCGCTCCAGCTCGGCGCCGCGTCGCTCGATCTCGCCCGGCTCAATGAGAAGTTCCGGTCCGAGGCCGCAGGCCGCTCGCTTGAGGCGTTCCTCCGCGACGAGCTCGCGCCCATTGTCGGCCAGCGTGGAGCCGACCCGCGGCCGAGCACCGACGTCGTCCTCTACGGCTTCGGCCGGATCGGCCGACTCGTAGCGCGCATCCTCATCGAGCATGCAGGCGGCGGCCACGGGCTCCGCCTGCGGGCGATCGTCGTGCGCAAGGGGTCGGACAAGGACCTCGTCAAGCGTGCGAGCCTTCTCCGCCGCGACTCCGTGCATGGCCCGTTCGAAGGCACCATTACGGTCGACGAGGAGAACAACACCATCCTCGCGAACGGGACGCTCATCCAGGTGATCTACTCCGACAGCCCGGCAGCGGTCGATTACACCGCCTACGGGATCGACAACGCGATCGTGGTCGACAACACCGGCAAGTGGCGTGATGAGGCCGGCCTCTCGCAGCACCTCGAGAGCAAGGGCGTCGCGCGAGTGCTCCTGACTGCACCCGGCAAGGGCGGCCTGCCGAACATCGTCCACGGCATCAACCACGCTGACATCTCGGAAGCGGACCGGATCGTCACGGCGGCCTCATGCACGACCAACGCGATCACTCCCGTCCTCAAGGCCGTCAACGACAAGTACGGCGTGGTGCACGGGCACGTCGAGACCGTGCACTCGTTCACGAACGATCAGAATCTCACTGACAACTTCCACAAGGGCGATCGGCGAGGGCGCTCTGCCGCCCTCAACATGGTGCTCACCGAGACCGGTGCGGCGAAGGCCGTCGCCAAGGCGCTCCCCGAGCTCGCCGGGAAGCTCACGGGCAACGCGATTCGCGTCCCCACCCCTGATGTCTCGATGGCGATCCTCAACCTGACCCTCCAGAACGAGACCACGAAGGATGAGGTCAACGCCTACTTGCGCGATGTGTCGCTGCATTCGGAGCTGCGGAAGCAGATCGACTACATCGCCTCGCCAGAGGTTGTCTCGACCGACTTCGTCGGCTCGCGTCGGGCCGGGATCGTGGATGGGCTCGCAACGATCAGCAATGGAAAGAATCTGGTGCTGTACGTCTGGTACGACAACGAGTTCGGCTACAGCTGCCAGGTCGTGCGTGTGCTCGAGGAGATGGCGGGCGTCAACGCTCCCTCCTTCCCAGCTCAGACCACTGAGCGGGCGCAGCAAGAGCTTTTGGCAACAACTCGGTGACGTCACTGGATTCACCCAGAGAGCCGGGGCAAGATGCAGCTATGGAAGCGACTGAGCACGAGAGCACTCTGGAACACGCACTGGACGTGGCCAAGGAGAACGCGAAGCAGGCGCGGCGCTTGCTTCAGCACGCCCGGGCCAAGCTTGAAACGGGCGATGTGAGTCCCGAGCGGGTAGCGCAGCTCGAAGAGCTGCTGCGAACCGCCGAGGAGGATCTGGCTCGGGTGGCGAGGGAGCAGTAGCTTCGGCCCGCCATTTATTCGAAACGACCAGTAGGCGAAGAAGGGGGCACCGCACGATGCGGTGCCCCCTTCGGCATTTCCCAGATAGAGGGGCGGATGAAGTCCGCTGGGTCCCGTCGGGTCAGTGGCCGAACGGGTCGGGGTCGACTCCTGGCATCCAGGTGAGGCCCGGTACGCCCCACCCGTTCTTCTTGGCGGCCTTCTTGGCCTTGCGGGCGTAGCGGTCCACGAGCTTGTCGATGTAGAGCTTCCCGTCGAGGTGGTCGTACTCGTGCTGCATCACTCGGGCGAACCAGCCGGTTGCGATGAAGTCCACAGGCTTGCCGTCGCCGTCGAAGCCCTCAACGTGCGCCCAGTCGGCCCGCTTGAGGGGATACGACTCGCCTGGGAACGAAAGGCAGCCTTCCTCGTCCTCCTCGGGGTCCGGGGCTGTGCCTGGGACCTTGGTGAGGGTCAGCCGAGGATTGACGACGACGCCGCGGGGCGGGACGCCGTCGTCGTTCTTGTACTTGTAGACGAAGATCCGAAGGCCCACGCCGATCTGGGGCGCCGCGAGCCCGACGCCGTTCGCGGCGTCATTGGTCTCATGCATGTCTTCGATGAGTGCCCGCAGCTCGTCATTGAACTCGGTCACTTCCGCGGCCCTCCGGTGCAGGACGGGCTCGCCCCAGATGGTCACGGCGTGGACGGTCATGTGTGGCTCCTCGGTCTGTCGGGACGGGGACGCGGGCCAATGCAAGAGGCCGCACGGCGAACCGTGCGGCCTCTTGCGCGGGGAGTACCCGCTATCGGGGTGAGTAACGGGGGTCGAACCCGCGACCTTCTGGACCACAACCAGACGCTCTGCCGACTGAGCTATACCCACCAAGCTCTACCAGCGCACGCCGAGGGAACACGTCCCTTGGCTGCCGCGCCGGCAACGACCACTAGTCTACCTGCTGTTCACCGATGCTTTTGCCACTTCGACGGGGTTGCGGCGAATTTTTCGCGAACTGGGACCGCGGTCACATGCTCGCGGCAGTGTCCTCGGTGCCAGCCACTCCCGACGCTGCTTCCGTGATGCGTTCCGCGATGCTGCGTGCTGTTGCCGAGTCCGGGCCCGGCTGGGGCACGAAGACGGCCTCCCGGTAGTAGCGCAGCTCGTCGATCGAATCACGGATGTCACCGAGCGCGCGGTGTCCTCCGGTCTTCGCCGGGGACTGGAAGTAGGCTCGGGGGTACCAACGCCGCGCGAGTTCCTTGATCGTCGAGACGTCGATGATCCGGTAGTGGAGGTGCTCGACGACGTGCGGCATGTCCCGGGCGAGGAACATACGGTCGGTTCCCACCGAGTTCCCGCCCAGCTGCGCCTTGTTGGGCTCCGGGACCCACTGACGGATGTAGGCCATGACCTCGGCCTGAGCGGCCTCAAGGGTCAGGCCGTGGGGGAGCTCCTCGAGCAGCTTCGACGTGGTGTGCATCTGGCGCACGAAGTCGTTCATGCCGGCGAGCGCTTCGTCCGAAGGCCGGATGACGACGTCGACCCCCTCGCCTAGGACGTTGAGTTCCGAGTCGGTCACGAGCACCGCGACTTCAATGAGCGCGTCGCGGGCGATGTCCAGCCCGGTCATCTCGCAATCGATCCACACGATGCGTTCAGCATGATTTGACACCCTGCCAATGTACCCGAGCGCCCGATCAACGGCGTTCAGAGAGGGCCCCGGTGCTAAACTGGGGCTCTCTCCCGGCTTTGATCGAAGGGTGACCTATGTCCACGATGCGCTTTGGCTTTCTCGGGAGGATTCTCGAGTGGCTGAAGTCGCTCTGGACCGCCCTTCCTCCCGTCGGAGTGAACCAGCCGCCCCACTGGGCCATCGGTCAAGGCTTCGTCGGATCGCTGCTCATGGTCTACGGGTCGTTCGGCGTGGGCCGATTCGCCGATGTCTCACCTCTGACCCGTAACCCGCTCCTCATTCCGTTGCGGACGGAGACGTGGGGCGTGACGAGCTGCATCCTCGCCCTCGCGTTGGGCGCGATGCTCCTCACTCGTTCGTGGCTGAGGCTCGGCCAGCGGCTCCGCTACTGGGGTCCGGGCACGATTCGGCCAGTCGGCCTCGCGATCGCCCTCTGGGGGCTTCCGCTTGTGGTTGCGGTGCCCATCTACTCGCGGGACGTCTACGCCTATGTGGGGCAGGGGCGTCTCATGGCAGCCGGAATGAACCCGTACACGACGGGGATTTCTACGCTCAACAACTGGCTTGAGCTCGGAACTGATCCATCCTGGGCCACGACCCGGACCCCCTACGGCCCGTACTTCCTCTGGCTTGAGCGCTGGGTCGTCCAGTTGACCGCTGGCCAGCCTGATTCCTCCGTGCTCCTGTTCCGCGTCCTTGCCCTCGGCGGAGTTGCCCTGTGCGCGTACTACGGCTACCGCCTCGCCCAACTTCACGGTGTGGACGGGGCCCGTGCAGTCTGGCTCACGGTCGCCAACCCGCTCTTCCTCATCAGCTGCATAGCGAGCGCTCACAACGAGGCGCTCATGATCGGCTTCGCAGTCGCGGGCGTCTACTACGCCGCCCGGGGGAACTGGCTTCTGGGAATCGTGTTCGTGACCCTGTCCATCGGGATCAAGCCGATTACCGCCGTCGTCCTCCCGTTCATCGGACTCCTCTGGGCTGGGCCCGGGGCGACTTGGCTTCGGCGATTCGCGTGCTGGGCTGCGACGGGCCTCATCAGTCTCGCGATCTTCGCCGCGAGCGCGCCCGTCTACGGGCTCGGCTTCGGGTGGGTCAACGCGATCGTGGACCCGACTCCCGGCTTCATCGCGTACACGCCTTCGGGTTTCGCGAGCAACATCGTGGATACCCTCACCACGATCGTCGGCCTGAACGGTGGATCGATAGCGGACGGATTCCGTACAGTCGTCAAGTGGATCGGCATCGGCCTGGCGGTCTGGTTCATCCTGCGAGGCGACGACCGCAAGGTGGTGCGCCGCCTCGGAATGGCCTTCATGTCGATCGTGGTGCTCGGCCCCATCATCCAGCCCTGGTACGTGCTCTGGTTCATCCCGTTCCTCGCGGTGACGGGTATCCGGGACAACTGGGAGATCAAGCTCTGGTACTTGACGGTGGTCTTCTTCGTGGTGTTCGGAGCGCAGGATCAGCTCTATGTCTTCAGCTTCGTGAACACGCCGCTGGCGCCTGAGTCGCTCGCGGTCCTCGTGGCGTTTGTCTTCCTCGGGTATCTAGTCCTGCTCGACCCGAAGACGCGCAGGCTCGTCTTCGAGCGAGCGGTCCGGCGCCACGACCTAGCGGCCCGCAGTTCCTGACCCGGTACCGGCGCGCAGTCCCTGATCAGCAACAGGAGCGCCGCGGCGGCCCAGCCGGACCAGACGAATGCTCGACCACACGAAGAGCACAACCAGCAGGATGTTGCGCAGCGTAAGCACGCCCGCCATGAGCGGGTTGTTGTGGCTGAGCGCGTCGTAGAACAGCGGGTAGATGAAATACGTGGCGACCCCGATGGCAAGGAGGAGGACTGCCGGGACACGCCAGCCACGGCGATCCTGCGCAAGTCCCAGAGCGACCACGGGCCCGAGCCAGACCATGAACTGTGGTGAGCCGACCTTGTTGAACACGATGAACGCACTGACCATGGTCAGTGCGCCGGCGAGCAGGAGCTCCGAACGGTCTTCATGACCGCGCTTCTTGCCTTGATGCAGCGCCCAGAAGATGACCCCCGCCACGGCGAGCGCAACGACCACGAACAGCGGCTGCATGAGGGCGGAAGCTACCGTGCTCCCGGGCCCGTCGACCTGCATCGAGTTGATCTCGGTGTTCATGTACATCCGGGCGCCCCCTAGGCCGAGGACGGACATCCAGAGCCATGGTGTCGTGAAGGTCGCCTCGAGCTGCATTCCACGCGAGCCTTGAGTGGTGAGGAAGTCGAGGAGGTGCGAGGTCACCCCGAGTGCGGAGGCGGCGAGCGCCACGAGCACGGTCACGGCAGCCCCGCCGGCCACGATCTTCCAGCGGTCGCGTACGACGGCGAAGAGCGGCACGAGCGCCGCGGCCGGCCAGACCTTCATCCACGTCGCGAAGGCGAGGATTGCGGTCGCCGCGAACGGGCTTGCCACTCCGAGGCTGAGGCCCATGAGCACGATTGGTGCGGTTACGCCGTCTACGCGGGCGAAGCCGAGGTTGCCGAGGAGAGCGATGAAGACGAGCCACCACCAGGCCGCGCGGACGCCTTCCGGCTTCTTGCCCCAACCGCTCAGGACCCCGAGGGCGACGCCGTTGAGGATCGACACGAGGATCACCCAGACGGCGAGGAAGGGGCCAGGGCCGAAGATGCCCGAGATCCAGATGGGCAGCAGGCCGGCGAACGGGTACACCCACGGGGAGGGCTGGACGTTCTGCGGGAAACCCGAGGCGGCCCAATCGCGGTAGATGTTGGTGTCACTGAAGGCCTGCCCTTGGAAGACGTACACCAGGAAGTAGGCGAGGAAGCCGAGGTGGACCAAAAGATAACCGACCAGGAGGCCCCGGGGCGAGAACAGAAAGCGCTTCAGCAGGCGGAGCCGTTCGTTCCGAGGGCTGAGGTTCGCAGGGCGGGGCGTCTCGATGGAAATGGTGCTCTCCTGGGCGTCTTGACGGCCGCAGACGGTCGTGGCGGCCACCCGGCAGTCTATCAGCGGGGCCTTTGGGGGCGGCTCGCACAGCTGCTGCTGATAGCATCGAATGGATGTCATCCTGAGCGGACGGCCCGCCGATGTGCGCCCCCGAGGCGGCGCTCGCGCGCGGCGGACCGCTTGGCTCCTGAGTTAACAGTAGGGACTCCGATGCTTCAGCCTTCGGCTGGCCGCAGTCTGAGCACTGCGCCTAGTGCCCGGACCATTGCCGGGCTCCCCGGTGGGGGGAGCATTGCCGTGTGGCAGGGCTTCCTTGCGTCGGTCTGCATGATGGCCGGAGGCCTTGGCGTCGGATGGATGGCGAGCGGATCCTCGCTCATCCGCGTTCCCTTCTTCATCTTCCTGCGTGACAACCCGTTTCTCGTTGTCTCCTGCACCATCCTGGTTACCTTCGGCGGGCTGTTCCTCGTCCGGGCTTGGCTGCGGCTGGGGCAGCGCGTCGGGGAGTGGAGCTCAGTTCACCCAGCCGCGCTCTTCCGGATAGCGGCCCTGTGGTGCGCCCCGCTCATGCTGACCTTCCCGCTCTTCAGCAGGGACGTCTACGCCTACATTGGACAAGGGCGCCTGATGATGGCGGGCCTGAACCCGTACGTCAACGGGATTTCGGCGCTGAACAATTACCACAACCTCGGCCCCGACTCGCTCTGGACCGAGGCTCCCACGCCCTACGGCCCCCTGTTCCTATGGATCGAGCAGGGCATCGTCTGGATCAGCGGGGGAAACCTCGAGGTTGCCATTGCGCTGTTCAGGATTGTCGCGGCGCTTGGAGTCGCCCTGTGCGCCGTCGCCGTCGTCGGGCTTGCACACCATTACAGGCTTCCGACAGCGCGGACGCTGTGGCTGACCGTCGCGAACCCGCTGTTCGTCATCAACTTCGTCGCGAGCATCCACAACGACGCGCTCATGCTTGGCCTAGTCCTACTGGGACTGCTCGCCACAGTCCGCGGCCGTCCCATCCGCGGAGTCATCTGGGTGACTTTGTCGATCGGAATCAAACCCATCACCCTCATCGCCTTGCCGTTCATCGGACTCCTCTGGGCGGGTCGCCAAGCTGGGTGGGGTCGGAAGATCACGTGCTGGGCCCTGACCGTCCTTATCTCCGGCGGGCTTCTGACGATTGAGGGAGCGCTCACGGGCTTCTGGTTCGGGTGGCTCCCGGCGATGACCACATCCGGCACCATCTGGACTTGGTACGCGCCCTTCGGGCTCCTCTCGATCACCGTGGCTACCCTCGTCCAGTACGTGAACGGACCGGGCGACGCGGTGGGCGAGATCATCAAGGCGATCGGCCGGGGCCTTGGAATGGTGGTGGCGCTCTGGTACGTCTTCCGCGGAAGCTTCGACAAGACCATGCTGCGGATCGCACTCGCTCTCACTGCTGTCGTCGTTACCGCGGCGGCCATTCAGCCCTGGTACGTCACGTGGCTTGCAGCGTTCTTCGCCCTCGCGGGGGTGGCCGAAGGGTGGTACCTGCGGGCGTACTACTTCGCCACGGTCTTCTTTACCGTGATTGCGCTCACCGACCAGCTCGACGTCTTCGACTGGATACCGCTGGTCGCGATCCGCGCTGTGGCGATCGCGCTGAGCGTCATCTTCGTCGCGTACATGATGTTCTGGGACTGGAAGACGCGGAGCCTGTTCACTCGAGTCGCTCCACTCAAGCAGGCCTCCGCCGCACGATAGACTGGTCGGGACGCAGCGCACCGCACCGCGCCCGCCCCAGTAGCTCAGCGGATAGAGCAGGGGCCTTCTAATCCTCTGGTCGGGGGTTCGACTCCCTCCTGGGGCGCGTTTGTGGCTGTCTCGGGGATGTGGCTGGTTCCACATCTCGGGCATGCCTGCACCCCCGGTCTCCGGACCGGGGGTGTTCTGCTTCTGGGAACCATGCGTTTGCCGTTGCTCGGCTACTTTCTCGGGCATCATTGGGTCTCCACAGACCTCATCGCGGCGCGTCGTCCACATAGAGCGCCCAGACGCCAAGGCCTGTCCTGGAGCTGACGGAGGCTGGTTGTACCCGCGGAGCGGGAACCGGATTCCAAGGAGACAGGGGATGGCGATGAGCGACATGATCACGGTTCGGGGATTCGTTGCGACGGACCCGAGGACCAACACGACAAACGGCGGTGCGTTTGTCAATAGTTGGTAGTACTGTTTCCACATGGGCTCAGCAATCTATGTGAGGCAATCGAAGGACCGGACCGGCGATGCCGTAGCCGTGGAGCGTCAACTCAAGAACTGCACCAAGCTCGCCGAGGCGAAGGGCTGGGGCAAGCCTCGAGTATTCAGGGACAACGATCGGTCTGCCACCTCGGGGAAGATCCGCGAGGGCTTCGAGGAGCTCATCAGGGCCATTGCCGCTGGTGAGGTGACCCAGCTTGCCGTATGGCACCTAGACAGGCTCTCGCGGTCCATGAGGGACCTCCAGCGAGTGATCGACGCCGGGAAGCCTCACGCGCTTGAGGTGGCGAGCGTGCACGGCACGTCTTTGAACCTGGCCGACCCCTCCGGCATCGCAGTCAGCCAGATCTTGACTTCCATCGCCGCGATGGAAGTCGCCCACAAAGCCGAGCGGCAGAAGACTGCCAACCGTCAGCGCGCCGAGGCAGGCAGGGCATTCTGGGTCCGCCGGCCATTCGGATACGGCCGCGACGAATCCGGGAAGGTGTTCGTGGTCGAGGCCGAGGCTCAGGCCATCAAGGATGGCGTGCAGGCCGTCCTGTCCGGCGGCTCGATCTCCGATGTAGCGCGCGACTGGAATGCGCGAGGCCTCAGGACATCCGCCAAGAACTCGTCGGGGCGATGGTCGCCGACTCCGGTCCGACGTGTGCTCCTGAACCCCATGCACCCCGGACGGCGTTTCTACCTGGGCGAGGATGTCGCCACGGGGGAGTGGCCGCCCATCCTGACAGAGGAGCAGCACGACGAGATCGTCCGCCTGCTCAAGGATCCCCGCCGAAAGACATCGCCCGTGGTCAGCAGTGCAAAGCACCTCCTGTCTGGCATCCTCCTCTGCGGGAAGTGCGGCGGCCCGATGTACGAGGGGCCAGGCAAGGGCACCGCGAACGACGCGCGCGCCTACCGCTGCCGGAAGGGCTGCACGCAGCGAACGGCCGGGCTCGTGGAGGAAGCCGTCGAGGCTGTGATCGTGAGGCGTCTCAGCCAGCCGGACATCGCGTCTCGGCTAGTGCGTAGCGACCGCGTGGCCGAGCTCCGCGGCGAGGCCGTCCGCCTGAGGGAAAAACGGGCGTCGCTCGTGCGGCTCCTCAGTGAGGAGCTCGTGACTGAAGCCGATGTGCGCGATGACCTCCAGCGCATACGCAAGCGCCTGGCCGAGATCGAGGGTGAGCTCGATCGGGCGACGGTGACCGACCCACTGTCGGCGTTCGTCGGGACTGAGGATGCTGCGGCGGCGTGGGCGGCGACGCCATTGGAGGACCAGAGGAAGATCCTTCGCCAGCTGGCGGCAATCACGATGCTCCCGGCAGGGCGGGGAGTCAGGTTCTCGCCCGAGCAGGTGCGGTTCGACTGGAAGGAGACGTCATGAGCGGCAGCGTGGGGGACGACTTCCGGGCCAAGCTGGCGAAGGGAATGTCTGACCTCGAAGATCTCGAGAAGATGGCACGTGAACCTCGGGGACCAGCGACGAAGTGGAAATGGGACCGCGGCGACGGCGGGTCGCTCGCTCCCGGACCACAACTGTTCGAGGCGGTCGACAGGTGGGGGAAGCTCGCGGATGACCTCAGGGAATTGAACAGGATGTCCCGTGAGGATAGATGGATCCAATTCGTGTCGCGGCACACCGTAGCGGCCTTTGGTCGGACGAACCGCATCCCGATCAAATGCGGCACCACCGAAAAGGACTGGTCCGTCGCGTTCGCCGTCCGCGACGGCGCAGTCGAACTCATCTACGTAGATCGAAGCCGGAAGAAGGATGGCGAGTACCGGCTCACGGGCCCAGGCACGCACTTGGAGCCGGTGAAAGTGTCCTGCCTGTGCAATATCCCAGAGGGCTCTAATGCCACATCGGTCGCCCTCCGCAATGTATCCGTCCTTTCCCTCTATCGCGCCGCAGTGAATGCGCTGATCGAAGGTGGCGGCCGCGACACGCGGAAGGGCGTCCAACTGCATTTGCTCACCTAGACCATAGGTGCTTGGTAAGGTCGAACTACACGGCCGCGGAAGCCAATGGTTCCGCCACATACAGGGCCCTCAACCGAGGGAAGTAAGGCCCAGCAAGCTCCCAGTGATGCATGCAGCTTTTTATGCTGCCTGTCGCGGGAGCTTTTCCATGTCATCCGAAGTTGTGCAGGCGAAGAGCAGGCTCGGAGTAGCCGCGCGCCGCCGAGACCCTGAAGAGATAGCCGAGGCCCGACGCGACCTCGCCGCAGCCAAGCTCGCCCAGTATGTCGAGCGGGTCGTTTCCGCGGCCCCGCCCCTCACCCCCGAGCAGGCCGATCGCATCGCCGCTCTACTGAGGGGGTCTGCGTGTGGCCGATAGTGCCCAGACAAAAGAGAGGGCCCCGGGCGGCGAACCCCGAGGCCACTCAAACGCCCAGCACGGCGACGAATCAGGTACGACCAGTCTAGCGAACCTCTCCGACAATTCAGAGCCGACCCTCCGCGACTACGACGACAATGCTGCCGCACGGCAGCACGAGATCCTCGAAGCCGCGAAGCGACAGGTAGAGGCGTCGGTCTCGTTCGAGAGCGCGATGGGCCGCGAGCCGGCAGGGATCCCAGACGGCCCGAGCGACGCCGATCTCCTGGGCATCGAGGAGGCTTACGCGAGGTCCGGGGAGCACGAGCGCAGCCTCGTCCTGACTCCCGCGTCTTCGATCAAGCCGCGCCGCGTGAAGTGGATGTGGGACGGCCGGATCGCGCTTGGCACCCTCGCCCTGCTCGCCGGCCGGGAAGGCCTCGGCAAGTCCACCCTCGCGTACTGGCTCGCCGCTCAGGTCACCCGGGGCGAGCTCCCGGGCGAGTTCTACGGGAAGCCGCGCAGCGTCCTCGTGTGCGCCACCGAGGACAGCTGGGAGCACACGATCGTCCCTCGGCTCATCGCGGCCGGGGCGGACGGGGACAGGGTATTCCGCGTCGAGGTGCTCAACGCGGACGAGATCCACGTCGGGCTCTCCCTGCCGAGGGACAACCAGCGCACGGAGCAGGCCGCACGGCAGACCGGCGCCTCGCTCCTGATCCTCGACCCGATCATCTCCCGTCTCGGGGACCTGGACACGCACCGGGACTCCGAGGTGCGGCAGGCGCTCGAACCGCTCGTCTCGGTCGCCGGCCGGACCGGGATGGCCGTGCTCGGACTGATCCACCACAACAAGTCGGGCACCAGCGACCCGCTGCAGCTCGTGATGGGCTCCAAGGCGTTCACGGCCGTCGCGCGCTCGGTCCACACCGTCGTCCCGGACCCCGACGACGACACCGACAGGCTCCGGCTCTTCGGCACTCCCAAGAACAACCTCGGGCGCAGCAACCTCCCCACGCTCGCCTTCACCGTCGAGTCCCACGCCGTGCCCACCGACGAAGGGCCCGCGTGGACCGGCCGCGTCGAGTGGCACGGCGAGCACGACGGCAGCATCGCCGACGCGATGCGCCGCGCCCAGCAGGACGGCGGCGAAGACCGCGGCGCGGTCCACGAGGCCTCCGGATGGCTCGAAGACTTCCTTGCCAGCCGCGGCGGCTCCTGCGACAGCGCGACCATCAAGACCGAGGGCAGGAAGGCTGGCCACAGCGAGTCCGCGATCAAGCGCGCCAAGGGGAAGCTGCGGCTCGATGACCGGTCCAGCGGCTTCCCTCGGAGGACGTTCTGGTACTTCCCCGGCCAGTCGGCTCACCAGTCGGCTCAAGTGCCTAGGGGAGATGGTCTGACTGAACCAACTGAGCCAACTGGACTGACTGAGCCCCAGTCGGCTCAGTCGGCTCAGTCGGTTCATGCCCGAGGGAGACGTGACCCAACTGATGAACCAACTGGAGGAATGTGACCGATGCAGTGCCCCAGGACTACAAGCCGCAGCCGTGGCTGAAGCCCTACGCCAAGCGAGAGCTGCAGTGGCTCTGCCAGCAGCTCCACGACAGGAACACCCGACTCCAGATCGAGCTCAGGGCAGCCAAGGCCCAGCTCGCGATGTACGAATCGAGAGAGAAGGCACGATGACAGCACCGACGGTCACCACGGACGCCAACGGCGACGTGGAAGAGGAATTGCCCACGACGGAACTGGAGAACGAATGATGTCCGAGACCTTCATCAGCCGCGTCGGCTTCTGGGACCGCGTCGTGCGGGACGGCCAGGACCTCGTCGTCCGGCGGGCCAAGATCTCCAAGCCGAATGGCCTGCCCGAGGACGGCATTGCGGTCTGCGCCCGCAACTGGCCGAGGATAGTGCTCCGCCGCGAGGACGCCGAACGGCTCGCAGACATGCTCGACGAGCTGCTCTCCTGACAGCAGCGGCAGCCCCCTCGGTCTCGTGCTGAGGGGGCTGTGCTGTCCAAACGCCGCGTGCGTAGAACATCGCGTGTGGACGTTCTAAAAGCCGCCGCCTCTACTTTCGCGCGTTAGTCCCGATGCAGGAACGACAGGCAGGCGGGCGGGTGCGGGCGCGCGCGAGGGATGAATTAGACCCCATGCTGCAGCGCCGCTCGCACTGCCGTCTCACCTGCGGAAACACTGGGCCGAGACCTTGCCAAACCGGGTCAACTAGAGGAACCTCTAATTCATGACTACCAAAGCGGCTGTGTGGGCGCGCGTCAGTACGGCAGAGCAGACCACCGAGAACCAACTGCAGGTGCTGCACGACTGGGCCGGGCGTCGCGGGCTCGACGTCGTGGCAGCGCATGCCATCGAGGACAGTGCCTACACCAGCACGAACGGCAAGGGCCAGGACTTCGACAGGCAGCGTGCCGAGCTCCTCAACGGCGCCCGCCTCGGCCATTACGACGTGGTGCTCGTGTGGTCGCTGGACCGCCTCAGCAGGCGCGGCATGGAAGACACCTTGGCCACACTGCGCCTGCTCACTGAGCACGGCTGTGCGGTGTGGTCGCACCAGGAGCCGTGGCTGCACACGAGCGATCCGGCGATGAGGGAACTTCTCGTCGGCATTACCGGCTGGATGGCACAGCAGGAGTCCAAGCGCCGCAGCGAGCGGACCAAGGCCGGCATCGAGCGCCGCCGCAAGGCTGGCCTGCCCGTGGGCGGCCGCAAGGCAGGGGCCAAGGACCGCAAGCCCCGCAAGGCTGACGGCTACCTCGAAGCCTGGGCCGACGGCGGCAAGCGGCGCGCTGCTGAAGGGTAGGGGGGTAGGTCGGCCACTGAGGTGAAAGCCCCAGAGCCGACTACCCATCGCACGTGTCTACGCGCGGGCGGGTCAGCCGAGCCCCAGCCTCCCGGGGGCTTTCGTGGACGGCGGTGCGAGCCGTACGCTTGCCGGAGCCCGGTCCCGTGGCGCACCCCCAATCCGAGTCGCGGGTCCGGGTTCCCCTCCTCGCGGGCGAGGGCGGCCTCGAACTGGCCATCAGTAACGTCGGCTATGGAATAGATCTGGTTGGCTTCCGGGTTGCTAGAGAAGAACTCGGCGGGGGAAATCTTCCTAGTAGCGACGCTACTAGGGCTGCTCCCACCCCCTTCTCCCTTTGTCCTTATCTCCCCGCGCTCCTGCCCCTCGCGTATGGCAACCCCGAGCGCGGACCTCCCAGAAATATCGCGTAACGCGCGCGCCTGACCCGAGCCGTACCCCCGAATTAACCCCCAGCCCCGCCGTGCGCCCCGCTCAGCCGTTTTCAACGCCCCGAATGGGTACTTGTGAGGGTCGGTCAATTTGCGGCCGCGAGAGGGGCCTTTATTCCATTCGTCCACAATTCGGCGCGTCATGTGGACATTTAGGCACCGATTGGCATACTGGGGAGTAATCCCGACTCCGAGCCGGGAGATCCCGAAGATTGGAGTATGTGGGAAACGAATCCCGCATCGATCCGCGTCTGAGCACGCAAGCAATCCGCGAGGCGATCCTCGCCGAGGCCGCCGAGCGCGGCGAAACCATCAGCAGTTCCCGAGCCGACCGGTTGGCGAAGCAGTACCGCCACGAGACCGAGGCCGCCGGTCCGATCTCTTCCCCCCGCCGCCAGATCGAGTGGCAGGATCCGACCGGGAATCGTGCCGCACACAACATAGACACCGAGCGCCGTGAGCAGTCGCGGCGCTCTTCCCATGCCCGGAAGGAGGGCTGAACCGTGGTGCATCTGAATCTCGATCCCGCCTCATACGAGCTGCTCAAGTCCGTCGCCCGGGAAGAGGAGCGCTCGCTGCGCGTCGTCGCCGCGAGGGCCATCCGCACATACGCGGCCGCTGAGGCCGAGGAGGAGGTGCTCAATGGAACGTCTCGGCCTGAGCCGGCCTGAGCTGCCCGTCAGGAAGCCCCGGAAGGAGATCCCCGCTCCCGTCGTGGATGAGACCGAGGAGCCCGAGGCGGAGGACGTCGAGCTGCCGGAGGGCGATTACTTCTCGCTCACCGTCGGCCCAGCCGAGATCCTGAAGGGCGAAGACCTCGCGGAGGTCCTCCGGGACGCCCGGGCAGCGCTGAAGGTCCTCACGGACGAGCGTGACGCTCTGGACCGGGATCTCGCGGAGCTGGACGCGGCGGCGCAGGACCGGACCCGGCAGCGGGCCGAGATCGAAGCTGCCCGGGATGCTCGGGCCGACGAGGCCGACGTCGCCGGAGTCGTGGACGCCGAGACGCTGCTCTCGGCGCTGGCCCGGGTAGACGCCCGGCAGGAGGTCAAGGCCGAGGCCAAGCGTGCCCGGCGTGCCGAGCTCGCGGAGTCGCTGATCCCACCCGCCGAGGGCGCGGTGCGAGACGCCGAGGCCGCTGTCGCCGAGCACGCCGCCGAGCACGCGGGCAAGGTGCCCCACACGCTTGTTGACTGGCTCTTCCGGAATACCGTAGAGGCGCTTCTGCGTCAGTCGGGCCTTGACGGGAATGATGCGCCCGGCTTCGCGGAGCACCTCTCCCTGCTGGCCGACAGCGTCGCGCGCACGGCCGCAGCGGACCCAGGGAGGGCCGAGCGTGCCTACGAGGACGCCCTGAAGCCCAGGCCCGAGCCGAAGCTGAGCCTGGCAGAGGCGCAGGAGCAGTTCAGGCAGGCCGGGGTCCGGCTCCGCGAGCTCCAGATCGAGCAGGCCGCCGAGCGGGAGGCTCGTGTCGCGTACGGAAACGCGCAGCAGTTCATCGCCGCGGGCATCAACGCCCGCTAACCCACTAAGGAGTCTGTGGTCTACATACCCGATCAAGCCAAGTCACCCCGGCCGGCCGGCGCCAAGTCCTCGGCGTCCGGCCCGAGCAGCCACTACGTCCCCCAGCCGTGCGAGGGTTGCGGCAAGACCGTCATCCCGCACCGGACGACGGGCGAGAAGTGCCCCGGCCGAGTCGAGAAGTCACGCCCCCTGACGCCGGAGGAGCAGGATCTCGCCCGGCTCGCGTTTGGCGCGGTGCAATCGGCCGAACGGTACATCTTGCTCATGGAGAAGGTCGGCCCGACGCGGGCGATCGCGCTCCATGACGCGGCGAAGGTGGCACTGGCCGAGCGGGAGAGGGGCGCACGGTGAACGCCGAGATCGCGAAGGCGCTACGGGGCCAGCTCGCCTCGCTTGCCACCCGCGAGGAGGTCGAGAGGCTCCGCGACGAGCTCCAAGCCGAGCTCGCCGAGTCCCGAGCCTTCCGCGCGTCGCTGGAGAAGCGGTTCGATGACCTCCTGGAGGCCGACGCCGAGGCCGTCATGCCGCACTCGATCGCCAAGAGGCGCGCGGCAGCCCGTGCCGCTGCCATGGACCTGACGCTGTGATTGCTTCCCCGGGACGCGGCGTGGACTCACATACCTCCGCCGCACGTCCCGGGGACCCCCGTTCCTCGGTTACCTTTCCTCGCCGAGGGACTCCGCCCCGCGGGGCCGGTCTGGGTCGCCGGCTCCGCGGGGCACCCCACGACCCACTAGGAGTTATGTGACCGAACAACCATTTGACTACGTAGGTCTCTGCCGCGAAATGGCGCACCTCTCGCACCGAGCTGCGGAGGAGGCATCTCGGCCAGGGGTCTCTGCCCGCGAGCGCCGGCTCCTTCGGCGTCAGGCCCGCGCTGCGGAGAAGGCCGCGGGCCTCTATGGCCGCGCTGCAGGGTGCCGGAGCGAGCGTGAGGCAGTCCTGCTCCTCGCGAAGGCCCTGCGGCACCAGAAGCGGTTCCTCGACCTCGCCGACGAGCTTGTCGGAGGCGTGTGACCAGCAACGAGATGATCCTGTTCGAGATCGAGGCGCGCGACCGTGCCACGGCGATCTTCAAGGACTTCGAGGGCTCCCTCGGCTCGGTCTCCGGCGCACTGGACAAGATGCGCACCGCCCTCGGCGCGTCCGGGCAGAACATGGACGCCGCGCAGGCCAAGGTGGCGGCCCTCGGTCGCGCGCACGCGGCTGCGAAGGATGCGGTGGTCGGGGCTCAGGCCGAGATCGTCACCGCCGGCGCGAAGGTGGAGGCCGCGCAGAAGGCGGTGGCCGACGCCGCGAAGCTCTCCGGCGACGAGCAGGCGAAGGCCGCGGCCGAGGCTGCAACCGCGCTGAAGACGGCCACGGGCGAGGAGGAGGCCGCCCTCGCCAAGCTCCAGGCGGCGCTGGACACGACGGCGAAGCGGCACAAGGAGCTCTCCGACGCGCAGAGCGAGGCCGGGGCCAAGGGTCAGGCGTGGTCCGGGATCCTCAAGGGCGTCGGCGTCGCCGCGGGTGCGGTGGGTGTCGGCGTGGGCATGTTCGCGGTGTCCGCCGCGAAGTCCGCGGCCGACGTGCAGCAGAACTTCACGAAGCTCTCCACGTCCGCGGGCGAGTCCGTGAACAACCTCGGCAGCGACCTGACCGGGGCGATGCAGATCGCGCGGGATACCGGCGCGACCATGGAAGACCTCGGGAACGGCCTCTACAAGATCAACTCGGCGGGCTTCCACGGTGCCGAGGGCCTCAATGTGGTCAAGGCCGCACAGGAGGGCGCCAAGGCCGAAGGCGCGGACCTGGAGACGGTGGCCGACGCCGTGTCCTCGGCGCTCCTCGACTACCACCAGCCCGCGCAGGCCGCCGCCGACGTGACCTCGAAGCTCGTGCAGGCGACCGCTGACGGCAAGATGAGGTTCGAAGACCTCGCCGCGGCCATGCCCGCGATCCTGCCGGTGGCCTCGGCGGCGCACGTGTCGCTGAACGACATCCTCGGCGACATGTCCTCCATGACCATGCACGGCATGTCGGCACAGCAGAGCGCCCAGAACCTCTCCGACGTGATCCGCCACATGGTGAACCCCACGGCGATGCAGGCCAAGCAGCTCGCCCTCCTCGGGATGACCACGAACCAGCTGGCCTCCGACATCAAGTCCAAGGGGCTCTCGGGCACGCTGGAGGAGATCTCCCAGCGCATCACCAAGATGATGCCGGCGGGCACCGACAAGGTGATCCTGCAGATGAAGACCGCCATGTCGTCCCT
The DNA here is from genome assembly GCF_000802235.1 of Sinomonas humi. Classification (GTDB taxonomy): domain Bacteria; phylum Actinomycetota; class Actinomycetes; order Actinomycetales; family Micrococcaceae; genus Sinomonas; species Sinomonas humi. Next base: position 35,761 of record NZ_JTDL01000152.1, on the reverse strand, counting down.
GACCCCGGCGGCGCAGCAGCTCGCCCAGCACCTCTTCGACGGCTCGATGACGATGAAGGAGTACAGCAAGGCCGCGCTCGCACTCGATCCCGTCTCGGCCAAGCAGGCCCAGTCCTTCGCCACCCTCCTCGGCGCGACCCACCGCATCGGCGACGCGCAGATGAGCGGCAAGGATGTGCTGCAGAACTACACGCAGGCCATGGCCAAGGCCACGGGTGACGCGACGGGCCTGAATGTGGCCCTGATGATCGCGGGCGAGAATGCGGGGAACACCTCGAAGGCGGTCAAGGACATCACGGGCGCCACAGCCGACGCGCAGGGCAACGTGAAGGGCTGGACCGAGATCCAGGGGAACTTCAACACCAAGATGGACGAGGCCAAGCAGGCCTTCGAGACGGCGAAGATCGCCATCGGCACCGCGCTCCTGCCGGTGCTGGGCACCCTCATGGACAAGGTCTCGGGGTTCATCGGGCCGATCGCGGACTGGATCACGCACAACAAGCAGATGGCCGCGACGATCATGCTCGTGGCGGGCGGGCTGGGCATCCTCGTGGCGGGAATGGTGGGGGTCTCGTTCGCGATCAGCGCCATGGCCACGGCATTCGGCGTGCTCGAATCCGTGGGCGCACCCATCTTCCTGATCATCGCCGCGGTGGTGGCCCTCGGGGTGGCGATATTCCTCCTCGTCACGCACTGGCAGCAGGTCTGGGGCGCGATCGTGAACTTCACAAAGCCAGCGGTGAATGCGATCGTCGGCGTCTGGCAGGGCTTCGTGGGCTGGTTCATGTCCGTCTGGAACCCGGTGGCAGCATGGTTCACCTCGGTCTGGAATACCACTGTCGCGGTCGTCAAGGTCGTCGCCAACGACTTCGTGACCGCATGGAAGGCCGTGGTGACCTTCCTGAAGCCGATCTTCGACGGCATCGTGACGGTCATCAAGGTCGCGGTCGCGGTGATCTTCACGGTCCTCGTGACGCCGATCGTGCTCGCGGTGAACATGCTGTCTGCGCTGTTCAACTGGCTCTGGAAGAGCGTCTTCAAGCCGGTGTGGGACGGGATCGTGGACGTGGCGAAGATCGCGTGGGCCTTCCTGCTCGCCAACGTCATCAACCCGATCATCGCGTACGTGAAGCTCGTGGCCCAGACGTACACGTGGCTGTGGCAGAACGTCCTCGTGCCCGTCTGGAACGGGATCCAGGACGTGATGCGGACGGTCTGGAACTGGATCCTCCAGAACGTCATCAACCCGATCATCGCGTACGTCAAGCAGGTGGCGTCCACGTTCACGTGGTTCTGGCAGAACGTGATCGTCCCCGTCTGGCAGGGCATCCAGAATGCGATCTCGACCGCATGGAACTGGATCGTCTCGAACGTCATGAACTTCATCCACATGGAGATCAAGGGCCTCGGGATCGAGTGGAACTGGCTCCACGACAACGTGATCAAGCCGGTCTGGGACGCCATCCAGACGGCGATCTCCACGGTGTGGAACTGGCTCTCCGACAACGTGTTCACGCCGATCAAGAACATGATCAGCGATGTCGGCAAGGGCTTCGACCTCTTCGGGCAGGGCATCAAGAAGGTCTGGGACGGCATCGTGGACTCGGCCAAGACCCCGGTCAAGTTCGTCATCGACCAGGTCTACAACAAGGGCATCATGCCGGTCTGGAACGACGTGGCGGGCATGGTCGGCCTCGGCAAGCTCGACCCGATCAGCCTCTCCTTCGCCAAGGGCGGCACCGTCCCCGGCTACTCTCCGGGGAATGACATCGTGCACGCGATGCTGTCTCCCGGCGAGGGCATCCTCGTTCCGCAGGCCGTCAGGGCCCTCGGCGGCGCGGCGGGCATCGACGCGATCAACTCGATGTACGGCGGCGGCTCGGGCAGGAGCTCGGGCAACCACTTCGCCGGGGGCGGCGTGGTCGGGGACATCCTCGGCAGCATCGGCTCTGCCATCGGCGGGGCGCTGAATGGGCTCAAGGATGCCGCGCTCGGCGGCCTGCGCATGGCGGCGACTCCGATCGTGCAGGGCATCGAGTCCCTCGCGGATGCGAACCTCGGCAAGACCGGCTTCGGCTCGCTGCTGGACTCGGGCGTGCACACGCTCGGGGACGACCTGCTGAAGTTCCTCGGCGCGAAGGACCAGAACGCCCCCAAGGGCGGCGCGGGCAACGTCGGCTCCCCCGGTGCTGTCTCGGGCGACCTCGCAGGCTGGGTACAGGCGGCCATGGCGGCAGCGGGCGTCTCTGGTGCGAACTGGCTCAACGGGCTCGAAACCATCGCCATGCACGAGTCGGGCGGCAACCCGAACGCCACGAATAATTGGGATTCCAATGCCGCCATGGGCGACCCGTCCCGTGGCCTCATGCAGACCATCGGGTCAACGTTCGAGGCGTACCGCTCGCAGGCACTGCCGGACAACATATTCGATCCCGTCGCGAACATCGTGGCGGGCATCGGCTACATCAAGTCGCGGTACGGGGACATCAGCAGCGTTCCCGGCCTCGTCTCGATGGCGCAGGGCGGCCCCTACGTCGGGTACGACGAGGGTGGATGGCTGGAGCCCGGCATCACCCGGGTGATCAACAACACCGGCCAGCCGGAGCGGGTCATCTCGCCTCGGGGTGCAGGGCCTGCCGGGTCTGCCCTCGGCGGGGGTGCGCCCGAACTCCATCTGCACGTGGACATCCACGACAACTTCGGGATGCCCGACCAGAAGGTCATCAAGCAGCTCTGGGACGAGTTCGGCCGCTACGGGGCCACGTGGGCACTCCCGAGCGCCGGGCATCAGATCAGGCGATGAAGGGACTCGCCCCGGCCGGAGGCATGTGGTGAACATTTCCGAAACCGGGGCGAGCCCGCCGAGCGTAGCATGGGGGGCTGCGGGTTAGAGCGCGGAGGCCGGCCTCCCTCCCCAGCGATGGGGACGCCGCTCCTTGACGTACACCCAGAAAGGGGTCGACTGACCCCCGTGCCCGATTGGATCCTCCCCCAAGTCAGGAGCGCGGAAACATCCCAGCAAAGGCAGGGCCCGGAGCAATCGCGCTCCGGGCCCTGCTTTTTTCGGTTGTGGGGCCCGTCCCGGGCTTGTTGCCGTTTAGGGCCCGGGACGGACTCGCACGAGGGTAGCACCGCTTCCTGCGAGGCCTCTCAGCGCCTCCGGCCGCCCATCAGGCCCAAAGCCCGCAGGAACGCTCCAGTCAGGCTCCCGGAGCGGCGGTAGGCAGCTTTCCTCACCTCGCGCTTCCCGAGGGCTCCGGGACCGCGCTCGGCGGCTTGAACGTCCCCGAGCACGCGGGCGGCGCGGTACAGGTCGCTTCGGAGGCTTCTACGTCGTGGCATGTTGCATCCTCTCGTGGGTTTCATCGTGCGGGCAGCCTGGGCAGAACCATTCGAGAAGGCGGCGCGCCGTCTCGGCCTGGGCGGGGTCCATCCCCTCGCACGGCTCGAAATCGACTCTGCCGTCGTGGCGTAATCGGATCGTCCACGCGACGGCGCAGTCGATGCTGTGGGGACGGGGATCGTCGGGCATGTGGCTCACTTTCTGTCGGTCTCGTTGAGCAGGTCCTGGAGTGCGCCGATGAGAGTGCGGATCTCGCCGGTCGTGAAATAGTCATCGGAACGCTTGCGGTCGCTCGGCGAGAGCCAGAAGATCATGCCCTCCTCAGGCTGCCAGTTCCGCGTGATCACCACGTCCCCGGCCATGACTGTGGGCCCGTCGTAATAGGCCAGGCCATCGTCGTCGAAAACGGGCTTGAAGCCCTCGGGCGGGATGGCCACGAAATCCTGCGCCGCCACGATCGACACGGCGCCGGACTCGAACTCGACCAGGGCCTCGCCTCGGCCCTTCGTGGGCGCGGGGAGAACCTTTCCGAGACCGAACGTGCGGTGACAGACGCGGGTGCCTGCAGGGATGGTGCTAGTAGAATTTGTCACTGTGATCGACTCCTTGCTAGTCGGTTGCCACGCCCCGGGGTGTTAGCGCACCGCCGGGGCTTTCTCTTTGGTTGAAGCACTACCAATGCTGAACGTGCGGGGGTGACATCGTCTCGAGTTTCAGACTTGCGGTCACCGATCGGCGCTACGACCGTGAAGCAAGTGCGTGGGTCGACGGGCACACAAACTGGTTCACGGTAGTCGGCTTCCGGCAGTTGGCGAGCAACATGTGCGGAAGCCTCAAGAAGGGCAACCGCGTCATTGTGGTTGGCAAGCTTCGCCTCAAGCAGTGGGAGAGGGACGGCCGCGTCTACCAGTCGGCGGAGGTCGAAGCGGAATCGGTCGGGCACGACCTCTTCTGGGGATCGGCCAAGTTCGCGCGCAATCCTCAGGACGGCCAGCGGCAGGAGACGGGCGGTGCTCGCGTGATCGTCGAAGGAGTCGGGGTTGTGGACTCCGAGACCGGCGAAATGTCGGGGACCGAGGGGCGAACCTTGGGCGTCGTGGCAGTCACAGACGGTTCAGAGGGGAGCGATTCGGACGACGGCGGAGATCCGTTTTCGGAGGCTGAGGCACCGGAGGGCCTCGTGCGGCGAGACGGGGCAGATCTGGGGACCGATCTTGTGAACGCGTGAGCTCAGGAGGCCGGCGCTGTGCTCTCCCGCAGGACGACCTCTCCTGATGCAGGGGCGGGGTCGGCGCCGGTCAGGGCGGCCTCTGCCGCGCTCCGGCCGATCTCCTCGAGTGGGAGGCGAACGGTCGTCAGCCCGGGAATGAAGTCCTCGAGGGTGTTGATGTCGTCGAAGCCTGCCACGGCGTAGTCCGCCGGAGCCTGGAGGCCGCAGTGGCGGAGAGCGGCTACGACACCCATGGCCATCCTGTCGTTGACCGCGAAGATGCAGTATGGGTTGCCGCTGTCCGCGGCTTCGCGCACCTTGTCCTCGAGTTCAAGGGCGGCCCCGAATCCACCGTCGCGGTTGAATGCGGCTCGGAGTACCTCGGCACTTTCGAGTCCCTGCTCGGCGAGTCCTCGTTGGAATCCTGCAACGCGCAGGTCAGAGGTCATGAGACCTTCCGGGCCCGCGACGATGAGGAATCGGGAATGGCCTTGGCCGCCGAGCGCGCGGGCAAGCCTGCACGCAAGCGACTCATTCGGGATATCGATGAGCACTGGTGGGGTACCAACTGTGAACGCTGCGTCCCCGTGCCCCCGGCTTTCGTGGGCGGACGGATCCACGAGGTCATGACCGGCGAGCACGAGGCGGCCCCCATTGGCGAGGTAGCGGTATGCCTCTCGGAGGAGGGCAGAATTCGCCGCGTCGTCCTCGGGGCGGGTCGAGCGGCTGCCAGCCAGCACGATCGCGTCGGCCCGGCGTGACGTGAATGCCTCTACCGCGAGGCGTTCCTCGGAGGGCGTGCCCTCGGTGCTCGTGAGCAAGAGGATCTTGTTCAGTTCCCTAGCCGCGGACTGGACGCCGCGCGCAATCGACGAGAAGTAGGGATCCGCGATGTCGTGAACGATCAGGCCGAGGAGGCCGGAACTTGAACGAGCTAGGGCCTGAGCCTGGGCATTGGGGATATATCCGAGCGCCGCGGCGGCCGCTTTGACACGCTCAGCGATGTCCGCTCCCGGTATCCGGCTGGACCCGTTCAGGACCCGGGACGCGGTGGCGGGCGAAACCCCCGCCGCTCGTGCGACCTCGCTGAGAGTCACCGCTGGCATGAACGTCTCCCTCTTCAGGCTTTCGCTCAGATTATGGCATTGAGTGAGCAGGTGAAGGAATGCGCTTGCCAACGCGGGCAGGTGTGTCGCAGACTTGACGGACGGAATGCGCTTTCCGGGAGCAGTGGAAGCGCTTGACTTGCTCCGCATCTGACGGAGCCCACGCAAGGAGGCGGCAGTGGCCACCGAGACGAGAACGCTTCGAATCGCCATGAATGGCATCACCGGCCGGATGGGCTACCGTCAGCATCTGCTGCGGTCGATCCTGCCCATCAGGGACGCAGGCGGTCTGAACCTCGAGGACGGCTCGCGCGTCCTCATCGAGCCGATCCTGGTTGGCCGGAATGAGGCGAAGCTCCGCGAGCTTGCCGAGCTCCACAAGGTCTCGGAGTGGTCCACGGATCTGGACGCCCTGATCGCGGACCCCAGCGTCGACGTCGTCTTCGATGCTTCGATGACCAGCTTGCGCGCAGAGACCCTCCGGAAGGCCATGCGCGCAGGGAAGCACGTCTTCACGGAGAAGCCGACCGCCGAGACCCTCGATGAAGCGATCGAGCTCGCCCGGATCGGGCGTGAGACGGGCGTGACTGCCGGCGTCGTGCACGACAAGCTCTACCTGCCGGGCCTCGTCAAGCTGCGCCGCCTGGTTGATGAGGGCTTCTTCGGCCGCATCCTTTCGATTCGAGGCGAATTCGGCTACTGGGTCTTCGAAGGAGAGATTCAGGCCGCCCAGCGCCCGTCGTGGAACTACCGCAAAGAAGACGGCGGTGGGATGACGACGGACATGTTCTGCCACTGGAACTACGTGCTCGAAGGAATCATCGGCAAGGTCAAGAGCGTGAACGCTCTGACCGCGACGCACATCCCCACCCGGTGGGACGAGGCTGGGCAGCCGTACGCGGCGACGGCGGACGATGCGTCCTACGGCATCTTCGAGCTGGAGACGCCCGACGGAGATCCAGTCGTGGGGCAGATCAATTCTTCCTGGGCTGTCCGCGTATATCGAGATGAGCTCGTCGAGTTCCAAGTCGACGGAACCGAGGGTTCCGCCGTCGCCGGACTGACCAAGTGTGTGGCCCAACACCGCGCACACACGCCTAAGCCTGTGTGGAATCCAGACCTGCCGGTCACAGAGTCGTTCCGTTCACAGTGGCAGGAGGTTCCCGCGAATCAGGATCTGGACAATGGGTTCAAGCTTCAGTGGGAAGAGTTTCTGCGCGACGTCGTCGCTGGCCGGGAGCACCGCTACGGGCTGCTCTCCGCGGCGCGCGGCGTTCAGCTCGCCGAGCTCGGCCTTCGCTCGAATGCGGAGCGTCGGACGATCGAAATCCCGGAGATCGTCCTGTGAGCGCGTTGACCGGAGCACGCCTCGAAGTCTCGCTCCCCGAATCAGGAGGTGGGGTGCGCCGCCACGAGCTCGGCGCGCCGTACGAATGGTGCCGGCCCGAGGCGCCGATTCGCGCCCGGAAGGCCTATGCCGCCGCACATGTCGTCCCCCTTATGGGGGCGGACAATACGCCCGGAGCCCCTGCAAACCTCGATTGGGAGAGTACTCTCGCATTCCGCCGAGAACTCTGGTCGTACGGTCTGGGAGTTGCAGACGCGATGGACACCGCTCAGCGGGGGATGGGCCTCGACTGGGAGGCGACTCGGGAGCTGATCCAACGCGTCGGCGCCGAGGCCAAGACCGTGGCCAATGCCCGGAGCGGCGCTACGGCCGGCCTTTCCGTACGGGACCTCGTGGCATGCGGAGCGGGAACCGACCAGCTTGAGCTGGAAGCGGTCCCGGCCGGCGCGGTAGGAGTCGCGATGGCGCTTGATGCCTACAGGGAGCAGTTGGCTGCCGTCGAGGAGTCCGGGCCCAAGGCCATCATCATGGCCTCGCGGGCGCTCGCTCGTGCTGCTGCGGGTCCCGACGATTATCTCCGTGTGTACTCCACTCTCATCGGGGAGGCGAAGGAACCCGTCGTCCTCCATTGGCTCGGCACGATGTTCGACCCCGCGCTCAAGGGCTACTGGGGCAGTGAGGACATCCCCGCAGCCACCCGCACCTTCCTCGACCTCGTGCACGCTCACGCCGACAAGATCGACGGTGTAAAGGTCTCCCTGCTCGACGCCGAGCACGAGAAGTCGCTCCGCGCCGAGCTGCCCTCGGGGGTGCGTCTCTACACGGGCGACGACTTCAACTACCCGGAGCTGATCCACGGCGACGGCGAACGACAATCGGATGCACTCTTGGGCATCTTTGCTGCCATCTACCCGGCGGCATCAGCAGCGCTCCAAGCGTACGACGACGGGCGCGGTGAGGAAGCCAGGGCAATCTTGGACAGCACCCGGGATCTCGGCCGCCACATCTTCAGCGCCCCGACGTTCTATTACAAGACGGGAATTGCCTTCATTGCATGGCTCAACGGGCAGCAGCCTGGCTTCCAGATGGTGGGCGGACTCCAGTCGGGCCGATCTGTTGTGCATCTCGCCCGAACGTTCGAGCTAGCCGACCGTGCCGGGCTCCTCCGGGACCCAGAACTCGCGGTTCGACGAATGTCCGCCTATCTCGACGTCAACGGGGTGGCGCAATGAGGGCCGGAAGCGAGCGGCTTTCCCTCAACACGGCTACGACCAAGCGCTGGAGTCTGCAAGAGGCCGTCGAAGGGTGTGTCCGTGCGGGGATCCCCGCGATCGGTCCATGGCGCGACCGGGTCCACGAGGCAGGCCTCGAGAGGGCCGCCGCGATGATCAGGGCTGCCGGACTCGAGGTCTCGTCACTCTGCCGCGGCGGGTTCCTGACCGCGGCTGACGCTCACGGGCGTGAAGCCGCGCTCGAGGACAATCGCAGCGCCATCCTCGAGGCCGCGACTCTCGGAACGCGCGACCTGTACCTCGTGGTCGGCGGCTTGCCCCTCGGCACGAAGGACGTGGCCGCTGCGAGAGAGCGTGTGGGGGAGCGCCTCGCGGAGCTTGTCCCGTTCGCACGCGATCACGGAGTGAGGCTTCTGCTCGAGCCCCTGCATCCGATGTACGCCGCTGACCGCGCGGTGGTCTCTACCCTTAGGCAGGCGCTCGATATGACTGCTCCGTTCGATCCGGACGATGTTGCTGTCGCCGTCGACACGTTCCACGTCTGGTGGGATCCGGAGCTCGCGGAGCAGATTGCTCGCGCTGGGCGAGAGCGACGTCTCGCCTCGTACCAGGTTTGCGACTTCAACCTCCCCATCGCGGCGGACGCGCTTCTCTCGCGCGGCATGATGGGGGACGGGGTCATCGACTTTGCAACGATCACGGCTTGGGTTCGGGATGCTGGATACAACGGCCTCATCGAGGTCGAGATCTTCAATCAGGAGGTCTGGGACACCGACGGGGACAAGACGCTGGCCCTCATGAGGGAACGGTACGAGGAGCTAGTGCTCCCGTTCGCGTGAGCACTGGCTTCGGGGCCTTGGGCGTGGTGCAGCGGATGTGAGATCGCTGCCCAGAGCCACTAGATTAGACGGCATGGCGGAATTCATCTACACCATGACCAAGGCCCGGAAAGCCGTTGGCGACAAGGTGATCCTCGACGATGTCAGCATGTCGTTCTTCCCCGGCGCCAAGATCGGTGTCGTGGGTCCGAATGGCGCCGGCAAGTCGACCATTCTGAAGATCATGGCGGGGCTCGACACCCCGTCCAACGGTGAGGCCCGGCTATCCCCGGGCTACAGCGTCGGGATCCTGCTGCAGGAACCGCCGCTCAACGAGGAGAAGACGGTCCTCGGGAACGTTCAGGAAGGCGTTGGCGAGATCTACGCCAAGATCCAGCGGTTCAACGAGATCTCGGAAGAGATGGCGAACCCGGACGCCGACTACGACACTCTCCTCGGCGAGATGGGCAAGCTTCAGGAGGCCATCGACACAGCCGACGCCTGGGATTTGGACTCCCAGCTTGAGCAGGCCATGGATGCCCTCCGCTGCCCGCCGCCGGAGGCTGATGTGCGAGTGCTCTCCGGTGGTGAGCGCCGTCGCGTCGCGCTGTGCAAGCTTCTCCTCCAGAAGCCTGACCTCCTGCTCCTCGACGAGCCGACCAACCACCTTGACGCGGAAAGCGTCCAATGGCTCGAGCAGCACCTCGCAAGCTACCCCGGCGCTGTGCTCGCCGTGACCCACGATCGGTACTTCCTCGACCACGTAGCAGAGTGGATCTGCGAGGTGGACCGCGGACGCCTGTACCCCTACGAGGGGAACTATTCGACGTACCTAGAGAAGAAGCGCGCTCGCCTTGAGGTGCAGGGCAAGAAGGACGTCAAGCTCGCCAAGCGTCTCGCTGAAGAACTCGACTGGGTTCGCTCGAATGCAAAGGGGCGCCAGACCAAGTCGAAGGCGCGTCTGGCGCGCTACGAGGAGATGGCGGCGGAGGCCGAGCGCACTCGCAAGCTGGACTTCGAGGAGATCCAGATCCCGCCGGGACCGCGGCTCGGTCAGATGGTCATCGAGGCCAGCAACCTGAAGAAGGGCTTCGGCGACCGGACGCTCATCGAAGGCCTTTCGTTCTCGCTCCCGCGGAACGGCATCGTCGGCGTGATCGGGCCGAACGGCGTCGGCAAGACCACTCTTTTCAAGACGATCGTCGGACTCGAGCCCCTCGACGGCGGCGACCTCAAGGTCGGCGACTCGGTGAAGATCTCGTACGTCGACCAGACGCGTGGCGGAATCGACCCGAACAAGTCGCTCTGGGAGGTCGTCTCCGACGGGCTTGACCACATCCAGGTCGGCCAGGTCGAGATGCCTTCGCGGGCCTATGTCTCAGCGTTCGGCTTCAAGGGCCCGGACCAGCAGAAGAAAGCGGGCGTTCTCTCCGGTGGTGAACGGAACCGCCTGAACCTCGCCCTGACGCTCAAGCAGGGCGGGAACCTCCTGCTCCTCGACGAGCCCACGAACGACCTGGATGTCGAGACGCTGGCCAGCCTCGAGAATGCGCTGCTGGAGTTCCCGGGCTGCGCCGTCGTCGTCTCCCACGACCGCTGGTTCCTCGACCGCGTCGCCACGCACATCCTCGCCTATGAGGGAACGGACGAGGACGAGTCGAAGTGGTACTGGTTCGAGGGCAACTTCGAGTCGTACGAGCAGAACAAGGTCGAACGGCTGGGCCCGGATGCGGCGGCCCCGCACCGCGTGACTCACCGGAAGCTCACGCGCGACTGAACCCTAGGGCATCGGGATCCGAACCATCCCCTCCTGGCCGACGGTGGCGACGTGCACACCGTCGCGCGTGAAGATCCTGCCCACGCCGAGTCCCCGGGCGCCGTGTGCGCTCGGGGACTCCTGCACGTAGAGCAGCCATTCGTCGACACGGACAGGGCGGTGCCACCACATCGCGTGGTCGAGACTCGCGAGGTTCAGTTCGGGGGTTACCCAGCTGAGGCCGTGCCGCCGCAGGACAGGCTCGAGTACGGTGTAGTCGCTCGCATAGGCGAGGGCTGCCCGGTGGAGCCGCTCGTCGTCGGGCATGGGACCGAACGTCTTCATCCAGACCGCGTTCCGGGCCACGTGATCGCCAGAAGCGGAGACGTAGAGGGCAGGATCGACGTGGCGGACGTCGAACGGCCTGTCGAAAGCCCAGTACTGCGCGACAGGGTGATCGATCGACCCGAGCAGGTCGGCGGTGCTCGGCAGGGTTTCCGGGTCGGGCAGACCCACGGGCATCTCCGACTGATGGTCAACGCCGACCGACTCCGTCTGGAACGAGGCGATCATCGACAGGATGGGCAAACCGTCCTGATAAGCGTGGACCTGACGCGCTGAGAAGGAGCGCCCGTCGCGGAGCCGTTCGACTCCGAACGTGATGGACTTGTCAGCGTCCCCGGGGCGCAGGAAGTACCCGTGCATCGAGTGGACCAGGCGGTCCTGTGGCACGGTCCGGGTCGCGGCCATCAGGCTCTGGGCCAGAACCTGGCCGCCGAACACGCGATGCCGCGGTTGCCGCTCGCTCGGGCCCACGAAGATGTCCTTGTCGGTGCGAGCACCGCCCAGGTTGTCGAGGTCGAGCAGTGTCAGCAGCGTGTCCGTGGGTCCGGACTGGCGGGCGGGCGACGTCATGCCTTGACACTAGACGCGCCGGTAGGAAGCCAACAAGCCGATGGCCGCCGCGCCGGTTCGCGACGCGGAAGCGGCCGGGGGAAGATGGAAGTATGCCTGCTGCTTACCAATTCCCACTTCAGCTGCGTTTCGGCGACGTGGATTCGTACGGGCACGTCAACAACGTGCGCTTCCTGCAGTTCCTCGAGGATGCCCGAGTCCACTGGCTCCGCGAACCGCTTCCCGAGGGCGTCCGAGGCGGCGGCAGCGCGGCCGGGATCTCATCCGACCATGAGTCCCGTCAGGAATCGGGCTCGGAAGCCACCATGTTCGATTTCGTCACCTCTGAGAACTTCACGCTGGTCGGCCGCCACGAGATCGAGTATCTCGCACCGCTCCTCTACCGGCCCGCCCCCATCGCTGTGAATCTCTGGATGACGCGGCTCGGGGGGTCGAGCTTCGACCTGGGCTATTCGGTTGCAGAGCGGGACGGAAGCGCGCTCTACGCGTACGCCGCGACGTCGATGGTCCTGGTAAGCCGCTCAACAGGACGGCCCGTTCGCGTGCCGCGCGGCCTCCGGGAGGCATTCGCCCATTACTCCGGCCCTGCCGTCCCCTTCCGCAGAAGGCCGCCGTTGCCCAACGAGGGTCGGACGGGCTCGCCTGCGGCGCTGCCTGACGAGGCTCCCGCCGAGGAACCCGCGACGGGCGGTGTCGCGTGAGCCCCGCCGGAGTCCAGACGCCCTTGGACCTTGGGGACCGCGAGGCCGTCGCCGACCTCCGCACTTTCCTGGCCCGCGCCCGCGCGATCGACCCCACCGGCGCTGTCCGGCTTCAGGCCGTCGGGCCGGTCCTGGCGCTCTATGTGTGCGTCCTGCGCCCGCGGATGCTGGGGGAGGGGACGCCGACCGTGTTGGGCATGCGGGCGATGCCGCTCGCGCGAGCGGCCGACGTCGACACGACCGTGCCGATGGCTTCCGTCGTGGACCGCCTCGCCCGCCTTGCCGACGACGGCACGCTCCTCGACATCCCGCCGTCGTCCGTCCACGTGCCTTGGGCGGCGGTGACCCCTCCGCGCGGTCCGTGGACGGGGGTCGGCGAGGTCTCGGGCGAGGTGCTTGCGGCCGCGGCTGCGGCTGGCATGGCGGAGGTCGCCGCAATGGTTCCAGAGCAGCCGGGAGCGGCGATGGTCGACGGCGCACGTGCGGCGGTGTGGGGCAGGGAGGTCGACGGCGTGCAGCGCCTTCCGGCCGGCGTCGCCTTCGCGGCGGAGGCGCTGGGTTTCCTCAGGGCCACGGAATCCATGGCAATGTTCGAGTCTGGGCCGTGGCTGCGGATCAGTTCACCGCGCGGGCATGTCCTGTGCCGCGTTCCCGGCAGCCGGAGGACGAGCTGACCCGGCTGGGATCAGTCCTCGAAGGTGTTGACGAGCGAGTGGGCAGCTCGCTCAAGGTAGTCCCAAAGCGTGGCCTCGTGGAGCGGTGCGAGGTGTAATGCGTCCACTCCGGCCCGCATATGGTGCAGCCACCTGTCGCGGGCCTCGGGGTTGACCTTGAACGGCACGTGGCGCATCCGCAGGCGAGGATGCCCCCGCTCCTCGCTGTACGTGCCCGGGCCGCCCCAATACTGCTCGAGGAACATCGTGAGCCGCCTCCGCGCCGGTCCCAGATCCTCCTCGGGGTACATCGGACGCAGAACAGGGTCCTCGGCTACGCCGTCGTAGAACACGTCCACGAGCTTGACGAAGGCCTCGTGCCCCCCGATCTCGGCATAGAACGTGTTCGCGTAGTCCTCTTGGGCGAACGGGTCGTTCACCTTGAGTAGGTTCCTGCGGGCCAGGCCCTCGCTCTGGTTCTCGGTCACTGGGGTGAGCCGTCCTTCCTCGTGCTGTCCTCGATCCACCGTAGCCCGTCGCGGGGAGGGCGCGTCATTCGGCGGAGCGCTGGCCTTGGGCATCCGGCTTGGTGGCTGCAGCGCTGGGGCCCGACGCCGCCGCCTGCCCGGGAGCCGGGGAGGCCGGGGCCGGAATGAACGAGCCCTGGGACCGGTTGCCGACGCGGAGGATCTCGCCGTTGCGCAGGTACCAGATCGCGCCGTCCTCCCCGCGTACCCGTGTGATGCGCAGGCCTACGCTTTCCACGGTCCCGACCACTTCGCCTGCGCCGAGTTCGATCACGTCGCCGATGCCGAACTGGTCCTCGAGTGTGAGGAAGATCCCGGACAGGAAGTCGCGGATGAGCTGCTGGGCGCCGAAGGCGACGGCAACACCGAGGATGCCGACGCTCGTCAGGAGCGGCGCGATGTCGACGCCGAAGGCCTTGAGCACATAGATGAGCACGATCGTCGTAATGACGACGACAACCACCGAGTTCAGGAGCGAGCCGATCGTCTTGGCGCGTTGGGCCCGCCGCTCCGAGTCCAGCGCACGGAGCGCGGGGGCCGCCCACCGGAACAGGCGCCGCTTGGTCAGCTGCGAGCCGGCGAGGACTCGCTTGACGACCTGACGGATGAGGAACGAGGCCACGAGCCACACGAGGAGGCCGACGCCGATGGCGATCGCGACCTGCAGGAGGGTCGAGTTGAACGTGTCCACGGCGGAGTTGAGTTCCGCCGTGGTCAGGTGCGGCAGCGGGGAGCCCGTAGCCGACGGCGTCGGGGTCGGCGTGGGTGTGGGAGAAGCAGTGGCGTTGGGCGCGGTCAGGGGCATACGCAGAGCGAACTGCACAGTCCGAGTGCCTCCTCAGCTGGGGGGAAAAGTGGGTTGTTTTCCACCCTAGCGAGGTTTGCTGGACGTCAGGGAAACGTGGGTTCGGTGCGGACCGGAAAGTTCACAGAACGTGCGATGAAACACAGCTGGTGCGCCTCCTCGTGGAGGGCGTCCGCAAGCGCGCGCTGGCCCTCGTCGGCGAGTTCCACCCGTGGGTGCAGCACCACCTCGGTGAACTCGCCGCTCCCGTCACGGTTCAGTCGCATTGTCCCCGCGGCGGCATCCGTGTAGCCCGTAACGACGAGCCCGTGGTTCACCGCTACGTGCAGGTACGAGAGCATGTGGCACTGAGAGAGGGCCGCCAAGAGCAGCTGCTCGGGATTGAAACGGTCCCTGTCGCCGCGGAACGTGGGGTCTGCCGAGCCGGGGAGTACGGGCAGGCCCGGGAGCGCGATGTCATGCTCCCGTCCGTACTCCCGATAGCCGGAAGTCCCGGTTCCCCGATTTCCCGTCCAGGTCACTGTGACGCTGTAGTGGTGCTCGCCGGTGGCCATGAGCGGCGCCTAACGGTCCGCTGCCTGCGCGCGGAGGGCGCGCGCCACGCCGTCGCGGTTCTCGAGCATCATGCGGCGCAGTGCACCCTGATCATCGCCCAGGGCGGCGATGAAGGCATCCGTCCGCTCGAGCGTCGCCTCGGTTGTCTGCCGCGCCGGGTAGAGTCCGACGACGATCTGCTGGGCGAGAGCATGAGTGCGGTCAGCGATGATGCCCGGAACGGCATCGAAGTACTTCTCGGCGTACGGCGCGATCAGGTTCGCGTCGTGCACCCGGACGAAGCCGTTGACGGCGGCCTGCTGAACCGCGTTCGAAAGCTCGCCGGTCTCGACGATCTTGCGCCACGCCTCGGCCTTGGCTTCTTCGGTGGGGAGCGCTGCTTTTGCGAGCGCCGCCGCGCACTGCCCTGTCGAGGTGTTGTCGTGGGAGAGTTCGGCATCGATGCGATCGCTGCCGACCCGCCCGCCTGCTGCCAACGAGGCGAGGAACTCCCAGCGGAGGTCCTGGTCGACCTGGAGTCCTGGGATGGTGAGCGAGCCGTCGAGCAGCGCCGTCACGGTGTCAAGGTGCTCAGGAGCCGCCGCGAGTGCGGAGAACGCCTTGACAAATTGGAGCTGGGAGTCGGAGCCGCCCGCGGCGTCGCGAGCGAGGCTCCAGAGGCGTTCTGCTGTCGCCCGCTTGGTAGCGGCCTGCGCGTCCCGGGCGACGTAGAAGTCGAGGGTCGTGGCGAGCTGACGAAGAAGCGTCTGCACCACCGACGAGTCAGTTTCCGCCCCGATATTGGCAAGCACGAGGTCGACGTAGGCCCGCGCAGGAGTCTGGGCATCGCGCGCGCCGTCCCAGGCTGAGCCCCAGACGAGGGTCCGGGGCAGGCTATGGGCGATGTCCCGGAGGTGGTCGGTCGCGGTCGCGAGTGAGACTGGGTCCAGCCTGACCTTGGCGTACGCGAGGTCGTCGTCATTGAGCAGGATCAGCTCGGGGCGTACGGCGCCCACGAGGGCTGGAACTTCAGTGAGCGGCCCTTCGACGTCGAGCTCTTCGCGGCGCGTCCTGCCCAGGCGCCCCGCGGCGTCGCGCTCGTAGAAGCCGACGGCCAGGCGATGCGGCCGGAGGGTGGGCTGCGCTTCGGCAGCGCTCTGCTGGATCGCGAACCGCGTGATGACACCCTCGGCGTCGGTCTCGATAACGGGCGCGAGCGTATTCACCCCAGCGGTTTCGAGCCACACGCCACCCCACGAAGAGAGATCGCGTCCGCTCGCTGCTTCGAGTTCTGCGAGGAGGTCCGCCAGGACCGTGTTGCTCCACCCATGCTTGGCGAAGTAGCTGCGTACCCCGGCCATGAACTGTTCTTGGCCCACCCAGGAGACGAGCTGCTTGAGCACCGAGGCGCCCTTCGCATACGTGATGCCGTCGAAGTTGACCTCGACGTCGGCAAGGTCGCTGATGTCAGCGAAGATCGGATGCGTCGTCGGGAGCTGGTCCTGCCGGTAGGCCCACGATTTCTCCACCGAGGCGAATGTGGTCCAGGCGTGCGCGAAGTCGGGCGTCTGCGCGGCGGCGAGGTGGGACATGTACTCGGCGAACGACTCGTTGAGCCACAGGTCGTCCCACCAGCGCATCGTGACGTAGTCGCCGAACCACATGTGCGCGAGCTCGTGCAGCACGGTGATGGCACGCCGCTCGACGGTCGCCTGAGTGGGCTTGGACCGGAAGATGTAGCTCTCGAGGATCGTGACGGCGCCGGCGTTCTCCATCGCCCCCGCATTGAACTCGGGGACGAAGAGCTGATCGTACTTCTCGAACGGGTACTCGCAGCCGAACTGCTCCTCGAAGAACGCGAACCCCTGCTTAGTCGTCTCGAAGATGTTCTCGGCGTCGAGATACTGCATGAGTGACTTGCGGGCGAAGATGCCCAGCGGTATTGCCCGGCCCGCCGAGTTCACGAGCCCGTCATGGACGGACTCGTAGGGGCCTGCAATAAGGGCGGTGACGTAGCTCGAGAGCCGCGGCGTAGGGGCGAAGTCCCACAGCGAACGCGCCGCGCCGTCGTCGGCGGCCGGGATGCTCTGTGGATCGGGGGTGGGGGAGTTGGAGACGATCACCCAGTGGGACGGCGCCTTGACGATGAAGTGGAAGCTTGCCTTGAGGTCTGGCTGTTCGAAGACCGCGAACATGCGGCGTGAGTCCGGTACCTCGAACTGGGTGTAGAGGTACACCTCGCCGTCGACGGGGTCGACGAAACGATGCAGGCCCTCGCCCGTATTCATGTAGCGCGCGTCGGCATCCACCACTAGCACGTTGTGCTCCGCGAGGCCGGGGAGCTGGATCCTCACCCCGTCCGACACCTCGTCGGGATCGAGTTCCCGACCGTTGAGGGTCACCGAGCGGACGGAGTCGGTGATGGCGTCGATGAAGGTGCTGGTGCCGGCGACAGCGTCGAAGACGACCGTGGTGCGGGACCCGAAGACGCGTTCGCCGCGCGTGAGGTCAAGCTCGACCTCGTAGCTCTCGACCTCGAGTAGGGCCTTCCGCCGTTCGACGGCTTCGGATCGGGTCAAGTTCGTACCGGGCATGCGCGCCTCCTCGCATTAGCGTCCCGGCGCTGTGGCGCGCCGCACATATTTGAAATTATTCTTTCAGTTCCTGCTGCGGTGCAAGTACTCGCGGGTGTATGACACGGCGAGCGTCCCCTGCGCTAGCGTGGTGGCATGGCTGAGTCGGAGGGGCGCTGGGACCGCAAGGCCGTCCGATTCGCGATCGGCTACCCGATCCTCCTGGCGGGAGGCTTCCTGCTCGCCGCCTTCACCTTCAGGGGCCAAGTTCCCGAGCCGGTCGCATGGCTGTGGGATGCCAACGGAGGCCGCTCGTTCATCCCGTTCTGGACGTACCTCATCGGCGGGGCCTTCCTCGTCGCAGTCATCGGGATCGTCCTGTGCCTTCAAGCGGGGATCCAATCCCGTCCCCCGATCTCGCGGAAGATCTTCATGGCCGGCGGAGTCGGCATGTCCATGTTCCTCGTGACTGTCCTCGGGGCGGGCCTCATAGGCCAAGTCGGGGCGAAGGACGCTCGCGACACTCACCCGGACCCCTTCGTCCTCGCCTCGGGAAGCGGCGCGACGGTCGCGCTCGCCGTCGTCATGTTCATGCTCTTCAAGCCGGACGAGCAGTGGAGTCCGCGGGATGAGGAAGCGCTGCTCGAGGCCCTGGACCCCGAGCGGGTGCGCAACACCTTCGTCTTCTGGGCCCATGCGCGTTCATCTGTGTTCGTGATGCTCGCCGTCGTCGGCATCAACCTCTCGCTTCTCATGCTCCTCGTTTCTCCTTGGGTCTCGGCGGTCATCGCGTTCGCGTGCCTCGTGGTCGCGTCGATGCTGATCCTCCGCGTGAGCGTCGAACCGGAGGAGGTCCGTCTCGCGTTCGTCGGCCTCGTGCGCGTCGCAAGCATCAGCACTGCGCGGGTCCTGCGCGCAGGCGCAGGAGCCGTCTCCGCGCGGTCCTATGGCGGCTGGGGCTACCGAAAGCACGGCAAGCTCGTCTCCGCGCTCGTCGCGAGCGGCCAGGCCGTTGATGTGCTCTGCCGCGACGGCACGCGCTACGTCTTCTCCGCGAAGGATCCGGCGCTCGCGGAACATGTAGCGGAAGTGCTCGGCGGGCCTGCGGCAAAGTAGGCTTGACCCGCCCCACCGCTGACCCGAGAGGAACCTCGCCGTGACCAAGCCCCGCGTCCACATCGCCACCGATCACGCTGGGATGGAACTGAGCTCGCATCTCGTGAGCTACCTCGGGAGCCAGGGCTACGACGTGGTCGACCACGGCCCGCGCGAATACGATCCCCTCGATGACTACCCGGCCTTCTGCATTCGGGCTGCCCTCGCCGTCGTCGCCGATCAGGAGGCCGGAGTCCACGCGCTCGGGATCGTTCTCGGCGGTTCGGGCAACGGCGAGCAGATCGCAGCCAACAAGGTCAAGGGCGTGCGGGCCGCACTCGCCTGGAACCTGGACACGGCGAGGCTCGCCCGTGAGCACAACGATGCGAACGTGATCGCCGTCGGGGGGCGCCAGCACAGTGTCGAGGAGGCCACTGGGCTCATCGAGGCGTTCCTGGAGGAGCCGTTCAGCGAGGACGAGCGCCATGTCCGCCGAATCGGGAAGATCGCGGTCTACGAGACCACCGGCGAGATCGTGGACTGAGGGCAGTGCCCGAAGGCCATTCCATCCATCGCCTCGCCCGCCAATTCAACGACGTCTTCGCAGGCGAGAGGCTTGTCGTCACAAGTCCGCAGGGCCGGTTCAGTGCCGGAGCGGGCCTCCTGGACAGTCGCGTGCTCGAATCTGCCCAAGCGCACGGCAAGCAGCTGTTCCTCCGATTCGAGGGTCCGCTGTACCTCCACGTGCATCTTGGGCTCTACGGCGCGTGGGATTTCGGGGGAGACGCGACGTTCCGCGGCGCGTCCAGCATCGGGGCACCTCGCCGTGTCGGCGAGCGGGAACTCGTGGACGACGACGGCGACTCGGCCTACGCCGGGCCCCCGCCTCCCGTCGGGGCAGTCCGGGTGCGGCTCGCCTCCGAGCACGGCTGGGCCGACCTCCGCGGAGCGACGGTGTGCGCGGTTGCAACTCAGCCCGAGGTCGAGGCTGTTCTGGCACGCCTCGGCCCGGATCCCCTCGGACTTCGGGCCTCGGGCACCGACCCGGGGGAGGCATTCGCCCAACGCGTGAACCGCCGTCGGACGCCCATCGCCAGGCTCCTCATGGACCAGACGGTCGTTGCGGGAATCGGAAACGTCTACCGTGCCGAACTGCTCTTCCGTGCAAGGCTCGAGCCGGCCGTGCTCGGCTCAGCCCTCGGAACGCAGCGGGCGCTCGAGCTGTGGGCTGACGCAGTCCAAGCCCTGGGCCAAGGCGTGCGGGACGGCCGCATCATCACGACCGATCCCTCGATCTGGACGAGCCCTATCGGCTCGCTTCCGGCCCCGGAGGAGGCGCACTGGGTCTACAAGCGGCAGGGGCTGGAATGCCGCATTTGCGGGACCGCCATCCTGCTCGCGGATGAGGCGGGCCGCAAACTCTACTGGTGCCCCGCGTGCCAGACCGGCTGACATCTCCCGGTTCGGAAGGCCTTGGGATTTGACAGCGGTTCGGGCACCCGCTTTAGTTGAAGGCGCCCAAGGGGCTGTAGCTCAATGGTAGAGCGCCAGTCTTCCAAACTGGATACGCGGGTTCGATTCCCGTCAGCCCCTCTCTCGCGCTTATCGACGCGCGAGTGTGCGCCCCTGCAGCGTCGCCTGTATTGTGGTCTGTGCATCGGAGACGGGGTGTAGCTCAGCTTGGCTAGAGCGCCTGCTTTGGGAGCAGGAAGTCGCAGGTTCAAATCCTGTCATCCCGACAGTTCCGCCGTCGGCAAGCCAGCCAGGGCGGCAACCCTACCAGAACATCCAGGAGAGCCACGCTGTGAAGAGCGCCGCCGAGAATCTGACCCCCACCCGCGTCAAGCTGAACGTCGAGGTTCCGTTCGAGGAGCTCAAGCCGAACATCGACGCGGCGTACCGGCAGGTCGCCGAGCAGATTCAGGTTCCGGGCTTCCGCAAGGGCAAGGTTCCTTCCCGCATCATCGACCAGCGCGTTGGCCGCGGCTACGTTCTTGAGACTGCGATCAACGACGGTCTCAACGATTGGTACCAGCAGGCCGTAGCAGAGACGGGGATCCGACCGCTCTCGCGCCCCGAGGTCGAGATCACCGAGGTCCCGGATCCGTCCGCAACCGAGGGGCAGCTCACCTTTAGCGTCGAGGTCGACGTTCGCCCCGAGGTGGAGCTTCCGGACTACGCCGGCATCAAGGTTGACGTCGAGGCGGTGAAGGCTTCCGACGAGGACGTCGAGAAGTCCCTCAACGACCTTCGTTCGCGCTTCGGCACCCTCAAGCCAGTGGACCGCCCGGCCCAGGCGGACGACTTCCTGACCATCGACCTCACCGCGACGGTCGACGGCGAGGAGGTTGACTCGGCGTCGGGCCTGTCCTACCAGGTTGGCTCCGGCACCATGCTCGAGGGTCTTGATGAGGCCGTGACCGGCCTCAGCGCTGACGAGGAAGCCATCTTCGAGACCGAGCTCGCCGGTGGAGAGCACGCTGGCGAGACCGCGCAGGTGAACGTCAAGGTCACCGCGGTCAAGGAGCGCGAACTCCCCGAGGCGGACGACGACTTCGCGCAGCTCGCTTCCGAGTTCGACACGATCGCGGAGCTCCGCGAGGACCTCGAGAAGCAGGCCGCCGACGCGAAGGTCGCCCAGCAGGGCATCGAAGCCCGTGACAAGGTCCTTGAGAAGCTCGTTGAGCTCGTCGAGGTCCCCGTCCCGGACACTGTCATCGAGGAGCAGGTCGCCGCCCACTTCAACCCGGAGTCCGGAGGCCACGCGGCCGCCGAGGACCACGACACCGAGGAGCACCGGGCCGAGGTCAAGACCAACACCGAGCGCGCCTTCAAGAACGAGGTCATCCTTGACGCGATTGCGGACAAGGAGGAGATCGGGGTCTCGCAGAACGAGCTGATCGAGTACCTCATCTCGACGGCTTCGCAGTACGGCATGGATCCGAACCAGTTCGCCCAGATCATGGACCAGTCCGGCCAAGTGCCGATGATGGTCGGCGAGGTGCGGCGCCGCAAGGCCCTCGCCGTCGTCCTCGGCCAGGCCGAGGTGACCGATTCGGAGGGCAACGCCGTCGACCTGACTGACTTCGTCCGCCCCGCAGGCGAGGAAGCCTCTGAGGCTGAGGCTTCTGAGGAAGCTGCTGCCGAGGTCATCCCGAGCGACGATCCCGCTGCCGCCAAGTTCTGATCGGCTCTGGCACGAAGTTCTGATCGGCTCTGGCACGAGGCCGCCGCACCCGCGAATGAGTGGGAGCGGCGGCCTCTGCCGTTCGCCCTGAGCGCACGACTTGGAGCCTTGTTGGACGCGGCCCGTCGGGGAGCATGCGCCGAAAGCGAACAGTGGCGGCGCGCGGAACAAAGAGGCTTCGAAACGGGCTAGTGTCCCTGTAGCAACCGCTTTTGGAGCAGATCGAGAGGTATCGCACGATGCACCAGCAGGAGAGCACGCCGCGGCTGGCGGGGCCCGGCGAGGCGAACGGTCAGGACTACATCTACCAGCGGCTCCTCAAGGAGCGCATCATCTGGCTCGGCTCAGAGGTCAGGGACGACAATGCGAACACGATCTGCTCGCAGCTGCTCCTCCTCTCGGCCGAGGATCCCGAGAAGGACATCTTCCTCTACATCAACTCGCCCGGTGGCTCGGTGACCGCTGGCATGGCCATCTACGACACGATGCAGTTCATCCCGAACGATGTCGTGACGGTGGCGACCGGTCTCGCTGCCTCGATGGGCCAGTTCCTGCTCTCGTCCGGCACGAAGGGCAAGCGGTACGCGACTCCGCATGCCCGAATCCTCATGCACCAGCCGTCGGGCGGCATCGGCGGGACTGCTTCGGACATCAAGATCCAGGCCGAGCTCATCCTGCACATGAAGCAGGTCATGGCGCAGCTGACCGCGGATCAGACCGGGCAGACTATCGAGCAGATCCTGAAGGACAACGACCGCGACAAGTGGTTCACGGCCCAGGAGGCACTCGAATACGGGTTCTTCGACAAGATCGCCGAGCGCGCGGGACATGTGACCGGCGGCGGCGGGACGGATAAGTAAGAGACGCCCGCGGCAACGCACGGCAAGAAGGAGCAACTGATGAACTACAACATGGGCGCCAACCCGGCCAGTATGCCGACGAGCCGCTACGTGCTTCCGCAGTTCGAAGAGCGCACGCCGTACGGGTTCAAGCGTCAGGACCCGTACACGAAGCTCTTCGAGGACCGCATCATCTTCATGGGCGTCCAGGTCGACGACGCGTCCGCGGACGACATCATGGCCCAGCTGCTCGTCCTCGAGGCCAATGATCCCGACCGTGACATCACGATGTACATCAACTCGCCTGGTGGTTCGTTCACCGCGATGACGGCCATCTACGACACGATGCAGTTCATTCGCCCCGAGATCCAGACGGTGTGCCTTGGGATGGCTGCCTCGGCGGCGGCCGTCATCCTGGCTGCTGGCACTCCGGGCAAGCGGCTCGCGCTCCCGAACTCGACGGTCATGATCCATCAGCCCTCGCTCTCGGGCGGCCAGGGTGGTCAGGCGACGGATCTCGAGATTCAGGCGCGGGAGGTCCTGCGAATGCGTGAATGGCTCGAGCAGACGTGGGCCAAGCACACCAACAAGACGCCGGAGGAGATCAGCCGCGACATCGAGCGAGACCTCTTCCTGACTGCCCCGGAGGCTCAGGCCTACGGACTCGTCGACGAGGTCCTCGAGTCGCGCAAGATTCGGCAGAGCGCGATCGCCCGCTGAGTTCAGGGACGCCCGGGGCGCTCGTCGCCATATCGCCGGTGCCGCCGAGAAATGTTCGGTGGCACCGGCGTTTGGCTTCGCTGCCCTGTCGGTGCGGTGTCCTACAGTGGAGTGGTCACGGCTTCTGCCCCTACACGAAGGGATTCGACGAATGGCTCGAATTGGTGAGAGCGCGGATCTGCTGAAGTGCTCGTTCTGCGGGAAGAGCCAAAAGCAGGTGCGGAAGCTCATCGCGGGCCCTGGTGTCTACATCTGCGACGAGTGCATCGAGCTCTGCAACGAGATCATCGAGGAGGAGCTCGCTGAGGTCTCGGATCTCGGAAGCTTCGAATTGCCGAAGCCCCGAGAGATCTTCGACTTCCTGCAGGAATACGTGGTCGGCCAGGAGCACGCGAAGAGGGCTCTCGCCGTCGCGGTGTACAACCACTACAAGCGGATTCAGGCCGGCCATGGGTCGAAGTCGGGATCGCTAGCGGAGGGACACGGCCACGACGATGTGGAGATCGCGAAGTCCAATATCCTGCTCATTGGCCCGACGGGCTGTGGCAAGACGTATCTCGCCCAGACTCTCGCGCGACGCCTGAACGTTCCGTTCGCGGTGGCGGACGCGACGGCGCTCACCGAAGCGGGTTATGTAGGCGAGGACGTCGAGAACATCCTCCTCAAGCTGATCCAGGCCGCTGACTATGACGTCAAGAAGGCTGAGCAAGGCATCATCTACATCGACGAGATCGACAAGATCTCGCGCAAGAGCGAGAACCCCTCAATCACGAGGGACGTTTCTGGAGAAGGCGTCCAGCAGGCGCTGCTCAAGATTCTCGAGGGCACAGTTGCCTCGGTCCCTCCCCAGGGCGGCCGAAAGCACCCGCACCAGGAGTTCATCCAGATCGACACGACGAACGTGCTGTTCATTGTTGCCGGCGCGTTCGCTGGTCTCGAGGAGATCATCGGACAGCGCGCAGGCAAGAAGGGCATCGGCTTCGGGGTGCCGCTCAGCTCCATCACGAAGCACGAGAGCACGTACGCCGACGTCATGCCGGAGGACTTGCTGAAGTTCGGGCTGATCCCCGAATTCATCGGTCGTCTTCCCGTCATCACGACGGTTGAAAACCTTGACCGTCCTGCCCTCATGCAGATCCTGACGGAGCCTAAGAACGCTCTTGTCAAGCAGTACCAAAAGATGTTCCAGCTCGACGGGGTGGAACTCCACTTCGAGGACGGGGCGCTGGAGGCCATTGCGGATTTGGCGCTCGAGCGGGGCACCGGTGCCCGCGGCCTCCGCGCGATCATGGAGGAGGTGCTCCTCCCGGTCATGTTCGATCTGCCGAGCCGGGACGACGTGGCCGGAGTCGTGGTCAACCGCGACGTCGTCGTACGCCACGAGCCGCCAGCCTTGATTCCGCACAGCGTGGTTGCCAAGCGCAGGACCAAGTCCGCGTAACGACCCGAATTGCGTGCCGGACGCCGATAGAAGGAGCAGAGGATGACTGACGTGGTGCAGGGCAGCAAGAACAAGGCCGACTTTTGGTTCGACCCGGCCTGTCCCTTTGCCTGGGTGACGTCTCGCTGGATCGGCGAGGTGGAGAAGGTCCGCGACATCGAGACGGAATGGCACGTCATGAGCCTCTCGGTTCTCAATGAGGGCCGGGAGCTCGAGAGCGACTACCAGCGGGCGATGGATGAGAACTGGGGCCCGGTACGCGTTATCGTTGCGGCGTCCGAGCTCCACGGCAAGGAGCACATCAAGCCGCTGTACGACGCGATGGGAACGCTCATCCACAACGAGGGCGTCAAAGACCGGCCTGAGGTGATACGGCGGGCGCTCGAACAGGTTGGCCTTCCCGCCGACCTGGCTGGATACGCGGACAGTGACGAGTACGATTCGCAGCTGCGCGCGAGCCACAAGTCGGGGATCGAACTCGTCGGGCAGGACGTCGGTACGCCCGTTGTCGCCTTCAACGGCACTGCGTTCTTCGGCCCGGTCATGACCCGCGTGCCGGAGGGTGAGGAAGCGGGCCAGCTCTGGGATGCCTCGGTCACGCTCGCCGGGTACCCGCACTTCTTTGAGATCAAGCGGACGCGGACGGAGCGCCCGAAGGCGGTCTGAGCGCGACTCCAACCGGTCAGGCGGGGCCGGGCGAATTACGCAACTGTACTTCGCCCGGCCCTCTTGCAGCTGGCTGTGATCGCGCTCACAATAATTAGTACCTCCTCCCCAACAGGATGAGGACGTGGAAGCCGAAGATTCAGTGACAGTCGTCACGACGCAGCCTCAGGCAAAGTCGACGGCTGGCTCCCAGTGACGGAGAGCAAGACCTGGATGCCGAGGATTCCACCAGACTGCACGACGTCACCGAAGCAGTCGTAAAGTCGAAGCCCCACCAACGCGAGAACGCTGATGGGGCTTCCCCTTTGCCTGAGACCCTTTTGGCGAGAGCCTCGCGGGCCGAGACTCTTCGCGCTAGGCGTCGACCGCCGCGAGTTCGACGGAGGAAACCCTCAGCTCATCATCGGCGTCGCCCAGAACGATCTCGCGCGCGTTCGCGGCGGCCCGGAGATCCCCGAGGCCACCCTTGAGCTGGGCGAGCTGGGCAGATGGCGCGGAAACTGTGGCCGAGAGCACCTCGGTGCGCTGCTTGACCTTCGCCTCCGACTTCGCCTTGCGGATGCCGGAGAGCGCGAGGCCCACGGTGGCGAGCATTGCGAGGTCGCCCTCGACGGGCAGCGGCTCAGGCCAAGGCGCCTTATGCACGGAACCCTCGCGCCACCAGCTCCACACCTCTTCGGTGGCAAACGGAAGGACGGGTGCGAAGAGGCGCAGGAGCGAGTCGAGGGTCGTCGCGAGCGCTGCGAGGACGGACGCCTGCTGGGCCTCGCCCTGAGCGCCGTACGCTCGATCCTTGACGAGCTCCACATAGTCGTCCGTGAACTGCCAGAAGAAGGACTCGGTCAGCTGGAGGGCTTTCGCAGGGTCGTATGCTGCGAAGGCGCTGCCTGCCTGTGCGACGACGTCGGCGAGCTGGGCGAGGAGGGCCCGGTCGAGCGGGTTCGCAAGCACGGGGTCGGAGGGGTCGCGTACCACGTTGGCCTCGGTCGCGCCGAGCCCCAGGACGAACTTCGACGCGTTGAGGATCTTGATCGCAAGGCGGCGACCGATCTTCATCTGGGCCACCTCGAAGGCTGTGTCGGCACCGAGCTTTGCTGAGGCCGCCCAATAGCGCACAGCGTCGGCGCCGAACTCCTCGAGGATGTCGGTCGGCACGACGACGTTGCCCTTCGACTTCGACATCTTCTTCCGGTCCGGGTCCAGGACCCACCCCGAGATTGCCGCGTTGGTCCACGGAACGCAGCCGTGCAATGCGTCTGCCCGGACGGCTGTCGAGAAGAGCCACGTTCGGATGATCTCGTGGGCCTGAGGGCGGAGATCGAACGGGAACACGTTCGCGAAGAACGCATCATCACGGCTCCAGCGGCCCACGATCTGCGGCGTCAGCGAGGACGTCGCCCAGGTGTCCAGAACGTCGGGGTCGCCGGTGAAGCCGCCCGGCTGGTCCCTCTGAGACTCGTCGAATCCGGGTGCTGGCTCGGCCACCGGGTCGACAGGAAGCATCGAGTCGTCCGGGACGATCGGGTTCTCATAGTCAGGGTTCCCGCCCTCGTCCAGGCGGTACCAGACCGGAATCGGCACCCCGAAGAACCGCTGGCGTGATACGAGCCAGTCCCCGTTGAGGCCCTCGACCCAGTTCTCGTAGCGCGAGCGCATGAAGGCGGGGTGCCAGGCGAGCTCGCGGCCACGCTCGATGAGCCGCGCGCGCCTGTCCGAGTCCCGCCCCCCGTTGCGGATATACCACTGCCGGCTCGTCACGACCTCGAGAGGCTTGTCGCCCTTCTCGTAGAAGTTGACCGGGTGCATGATCTTCTTCGGCTCGCCGTCGAGCAGCCCACGCTCGCCGAGCATTTTGACCACGCCCTCCTTCGCGGAGAAGGCAGTCTTGCCGGCGATCTCGGCGTAGGCTGCGCGGCCCTCCTCGGACGTGATCCATTCGGGCGTCTCCGCGAGCAGGCGACCGTCGCGGCCGATGATCGAACGGGTCGGAAGCTGCAGCTCGCGCCACCATGTAACGTCGGTGAGATCACCGAAGGTGCAGACCATAGCGATGCCAGAGCCCTTGTCCGGCTTGGCGAGCGGGTGGGCCTTCACTTCGACTTCGACGCCGAACAGCGGCGAGCGCACCGTGGTGCCGAAGAGCCCCTTGTAGCGTTCGTCGTCCGGATGCGCGACGAGGGCCGCGCACGCGGCGAGCAGCTCGGGACGTGTGGTCTCGATGTGAACCTCGCGGCCGTCGTCGGCCGTAAAGGCATAGCGGTAGTAGGCGCCCGGAACCTCTCGGTCCTCGAGCTCCGCCTGGGCGACCGCGGTACGGAAAGTGACGTCCCACAGAGTCGGCGCCTCGGCGAGGTAGGCATCCCCCTCGGCGAGGTTGCGCAGGAAGGCCCGCTGGGAGACTGCGCGCGAGACATCATCGATCGTGCGGTACGTCATGTCCCAGTCGACCGAGAGGCCGAGCGTCTTGAAGAGGTGCTCGAAGACCTTCTCGTCTTCGACCGCCAGCTCCTCGCAGAGCTCGATGAAGTTGCGGCGCGAGATGACGT
Source organism: Sinomonas humi (assembly GCF_000802235.1). Lineage (GTDB taxonomy): Bacteria > Actinomycetota > Actinomycetes > Actinomycetales > Micrococcaceae > Sinomonas > Sinomonas humi. Next base: position 7,746 of record NZ_JTDL01000152.1, on the reverse strand, counting down.
CGAAGTCGCGCTGGTTCTTGGCGGGCTGGGCAGGCGGCCGGTAGTCGGCGTCGTAGGGGATGCTGGGATCGCAGCGGACACCGTAGTAGTTCTGGACGCGCCGCTCCGTGGGGAGGCCGTTGTCGTCCCAGCCCATGGGGTAGAAGACGTTCTTGCCGGTCATGCGCTGGTAGCGCGCGAGGAGGTCCGTCTGGGTGAACGAGAACATGTGCCCGACGTGCAGGGAGCCCGATGCGGTGGGCGGGGGAGTGTCGATCGAGTAGACCTGGCCGCGGCTCGTCTCGGGGTTGAAGCGGTAGACGCCTTCCTCGAGCCACCGCTCGGTGAGCTTGGCCTCGAGGCCCTCGAGCGCGGGCTTGTCGGGGACGTGCGTCGTCATGGCGGCTGCGGGCGTGTCTGTACCCGTGGGGTTCGCTTCAGGCATGGTTGCAATTCTACGTACGAATCCCAACCATGGGCCCATGGGTACCGTCAGCCTGCGTCGCGTGTACGAACCAGCGCCCGAAGGGGCCTTTCGAATCCTCGTGGACCGGATCTGGCCCCGGGGGGTGAGCAAGGAGAAGGCCGGCGTCGATCTCTGGCTCAAGGAGGTCGGCCCCTCGACGGACCTGCGGAAGTGGTTCGGCCACGACCCGGAGCGTTTCGACGAGTTCGCGCGCCGCTACCGAGAGGAACTCCGGGGCTCTGAGGCGCTTGAGCAGCTCAAGGAGGCTGTGCGGGAGCACGAGAAGGTCGAGCTCGTCTACTCCGCGCATGACGAGGAGCACAACCAGGCCGTGGTCCTGCAGGAGATCCTCCGCGCGGGGAGATGAGCGACCGGGGGTAATTTGGGTTCCATGACCTCTGACGCGACGCAGCTCACCCCCGCCCCTGATGCAGCCACCCCGAGCCGTGCCCAGAGGGCAGCTCTCGTGACAGGCGCGAGCACAGGCATCGGCGAGGCTGCCGTTCGCGCGCTAAGGGCCGAGGGCTGGCGGGTATACGCCGTTGCGCGTCGCGCCGAGCGGCTCGAGCGGCTGGCTGCTGAAAGCGGTGCCGTCGCGCTTCCTGCAGACATAGCGGAGGACGACGACGTCGCCCGCCTCGTGCGCGCCGTGGAGGACGGCGGGGGCATCGACACCCTCGTCAACGTCGCAGGCGGGGCTCGCGGCACCGAATGGATCGCCGACGCGAAGACCGACGACTGGGAGTGGATGCTGCGCGTCAACGTGATCGGCACTATGAAGGTCACTCGCGCCTTCCTCCCAATGCTCCGAGCGCACGGCCGCGGCACCGTCCTCAACCTGACCTCGGTCGCGGGCCTCGTCTCGTACGAGGGCGGTGGCGGGTACAACGCAGCGAAGTTCGCCGAGCATGGCATGACCCGCGCCCTCAGGCTCGAGGAGGCCGAGCACAACGTGCGGGTCATCGAGGTGATGCCCGGCCTCGTCAAGACCGAGGAGTTCTCTCTCAGGCGCCTCGACGGCGACGCCGAGGCCGCCGAGAAGGTGTATGAGGGCGTCGAGGAGCCCCTGACGGCGGAGGACGTGGCCGACGTCATCCGCTACGCCGTGACGGTGCCGCATCACGTCAACCTGGACGACATCGTGATCCGCCCCGTCGCCCAGGCAGCGGCTCACAAGCTCCTCCGCCGCGGCTGAGTGTGTGTCTAACGTTTGATTGAACGTTAGACTGGACAGCAAAGCGTCGACCCGGCCATCACCGGCGAGCTTCCGGAAGAACAGCGAATCCCGCGGATGCGGGCGCCGCTCAGTAGAACCGGACGGGCAGGCCCGTCACAGCCCTCACGAGAGGCCCTACGCGGCGTGCGCGAGCACGTAGCGTCGGGCAAGCGAGGTGGTACCGCGGTACCGCCCGGCAGATCCGGGCGCATGCCGTCCTCGCATTCCGAAGCCTCGACAGCCAAGGATCTTCCGTGAGCGTGTACCCCAAGGCGACCACCTCCCCGAACCACGAGAATGCGGCCGGCACGCCGGCGACGAGCACCGTTCGGTTCCCGGAACTCGAGGAGCGCATCCTCAAGTACTGGGATGAGGATGGCACCTTCCAAGCCTCAATCGATCAGCGCGACAGCGGGCGTGACGGCTCGAACGAGTTCGTGTTCTACGACGGGCCGCCCTTCGCGAATGGCCTCCCGCACTACGGCCACCTCCTTACCGGCTACGCCAAAGACCTCGTCGCGCGGTACCAGACCCAGCGCGGCAAGCGGGTCGAACGCCGCTTCGGCTGGGACACCCACGGCCTGCCCGCCGAACTCGAGGCGATGAAGCAGCTCGGCATGAGCGACAAGGCCCACATCGAGACGATGGGCATCGACAAGTTCAACGAGGCGTGCCGTGCCTCCGTGCTCAAGTACACCCACGAGTGGGAGGCGTACGTGAAGCGCCAGGCCCGCTGGGTGGATTTCGAGAACGACTACAAGACGCTCAACGTCGAGTACATGGAGTCCGTCATCTGGGCCTTCAAGCGGCTCTACGAGAAGGGCCTGACCTACAGCGGGTACCGCGTGCTGCCGTACTGCTGGAAGGACGAGACGCCACTCTCCAACCACGAGCTCCGGATGGACGACGACGTCTACAAGGACCGCCAAGACCAGACGGTCACGGTGACCTTCCCGCTGCTCGCGGGCGAGTCGGAGGCGTCGAAGGCGCTCGCGGGCGTCCTCGCGATCGCGTGGACGACCACGCCTTGGACCCTTCCCACGAACGAAGCGCTCGCGGTCGGGCCCGAGGTGCGCTACGCCGTCGTGCCTGCGGGGCCCCGCGCCATCGGCGCGAATGGCACAGTGTCCGACATCCCCGCTGACGCACGCTTCCTGCTCGCGGAGACCCTCATCCCGAGCTACGCGAAGGACCTCGGCTACGAGGACGGCGAAGGCGGGTCCGCTGCTGAGGCGGCCATCGCCGCCGTCGAACGCACGTACCTCGGGACGGAGCTCGACGGCATCGGCTACGAGCCCCTCTGGGATTACTTCACCGACGCCGAGACGTGGGGGACCGGGAAAGCCTGGCAGATCCTCGTGGCGGACTACGTCACGACGACCGACGGCACCGGGATCGTCCACCAGGCCCCCGCCTACGGTGAGGATGACCAGAAGGTGTGCGAGGCCGCGGGCATCCCCGTGATCCTCTCAGTGGACGACGGCGCGAAGTTCCTTCCGCTGTTCGCCTCCGGAGATGATGCACCGCTCAAGGACATCGTGGGACTCCAGGTCTTCGAGGCCAACAAGCCGATCACGCGTGTTCTGCGCGAGCAGGGGCGGCTCGTCAAGCAGGCGAGCTACGTCCACAGCTACCCGCATTGCTGGCGGTGCCGCAACCCCCTCATCTACCGTGCCGTCTCGAGCTGGTTCGTCGAGGTCACGAAGATCAAGGACCGGATGCTCGAGCTCAACGAGCAGATCAACTGGATCCCCGGCAACGTCAAGCATGGCCAGTTCGGCAAATGGCTCGAGAACGCGCGCGACTGGTCGATCAGCCGCAACCGCTACTGGGGCTCCCCGATCCCGGTGTGGGTCTCCGACAACCCCGAGTACCCGCGCACCGACGTCTACGGCTCCTTGGCCGAGCTTGAGCGCGACTTCGGCCGCCTCCCGCTCAACCACGAGGGGCAGCCGGACCTCCACCGCCCATTCATCGACGAGCTCACGCGGCCAAACCCCGATGATCCGACCGGGCAGTCGACCATGCGCCGAGTCCCCGACGTCCTCGACGTCTGGTTCGACTCGGGCTCGATGCCGTACGCCCAGGTCCACTATCCGATGGAGAACCAGGACTGGTTCGAGACCCACAACCCGGGCGATTTCATCGTCGAGTACATCGGGCAGACCCGCGGCTGGTTCTACACCCTTCACATCCTCGCGACGGCCCTGTTCGACCGGCCCGCGTTCCGGAACGTCATCAGCCACGGGATCGTCCTGGGCTCCGACGGGCAGAAGATGTCGAAGAGCCTTCGGAACTATCCCGACGTCTCCGAGGTGCTGGACCGCGATGGCTCCGACGCGATGCGCTGGTTCCTCATGGCAAGCCCCATCCTGCGCGGCGGCAACCTCGTCGTCACCGAACAGGGTATCCGCGATGGCGTCCGTCAGGTCATCCTCCCGCTGTGGAACGTGTACAGCTTCTTCACCCTGTATGCGAACGCCGCCAAGGGAGCTGGGGGAGACTCCGCGGACCGGGGCTACGATGCGAAACTCCGGTACAGCGGGTACACCGACCCGCTGGACCGCTACCTCCTTGCGGAGACCGGTCGGCTCGTCTCGGGCATGCGCGGCCACCTCGACGCGTACGACATCTCGAATGCCTGTGAGCTTCTGCGCGAGTACCTCGAGATGCTCACGAACTGGTACGTCCGAAGGAGCCGGCAGCGCTTCTTCGATGAGGATGCCGACGCTTTTGACGCCCTCTACACTGCCTTGGAAGCCGTGTGCCGAGCCGCGGCGCCGCTCTTGCCGCTCGTCTCCGAGGAGATGTGGCGGGGGCTCACCGGTGGGCGGTCGGTGCACCTGACCGATTGGCCGGACGGGGCCCTGTTCCCCGACGAGCCTGCCCTCGTGGAACAGATGGACCGCACGCAGGCTGTCTGCTCGGCGGGCTCGTCCCTGCGCAAGGCCGCGAAGCTCAGGGTGCGACTCCCGCTCAAGGCGATGACCGTCGTCGTGCCCTCGGCTGGCTCGCTCGCCGGTTCGGAGGCCGTCATCGCGGACGAGCTGAACCTCAAGTCCGTGCGCCTCCTGGACGCGGAGGAGGCATCGCCCGAAGAATTCGGCATCGAGCAGAAGCTCGTGGTCAACGCCCGCGCCGCTGGACCTCGCCTCGGCAAGGGGGTGCAGCAGGCCATCAAGGGCTCTAAGTCCGGCGACTGGTCTGTCGCGGAAGACGGCGCGGTGACTGCGGGCGGAATCGAGTTGGAGCCGCACGAGTACACGCTCGAGACCGTCGTCGATGCTGAGAAGGCAGGCGCATCGAGCGCGGTCGCGATGCTCCCCGGGGGCGGTTTCGTGGTCCTCGACACCGAGGTCACCCCCGAGCTCGAGGCCGAAGGCCTGGCCCGCGATCTCGTGCGCGTCATCCAGCAGGCTCGCAAGGACGCCGACCTGAATGTGAGCGATCGGATCCGCACGAGCCTCACCGCGCGTCCCTCGGTGATCGCCGCTGCCCTCGCCCACGCAGAACTGCTCAAGGGGGAGACGCTGAGTGTCGAGATCGAGTTCCTCGAGGCGGAGGTCGATCCGACCGCGATCGTCGAGCGCGTCGAGACGGCGACGGAGGGTGCACGGTGACGGAGGCTACGGGCTCTCTGACCACAGTCGAGGAGGTCTACGCCGAGCTCCTCGGCCGGGCACCGGAGAACAAGATGGAGCCGCGCCTGGCTCCCTTGTTCCGCGCGATGGACGTGCTCGGCGAACCGAACAAGGCATTCCCGATCGTGCACATCACGGGCACGAACGGGAAGACATCGACGGCGCGCATGATCGAAGCCGGCCTTCGGGCCCACGGCCTGCGAACGGGCCGCTACACGAGCCCGCATCTGAGCCGCGTCACGGAACGCATCAGCGTCGACGGAGCTCCCGTGCCGGACGCGACCTTCGTGCGGATCTGGAACGAGATCGCGCCGTATATCGGGATCGTCGATTCCGAGCTGACGGCGGCCGGACAACCGCGCCTCACCTACTTCGAGTGCGTGACGATTCTTGGCTTCGCGATCTTCGCCGACGAGCCGGTCGACGTCGCGGTCATCGAAGTGGGCCTCGGCGGGATCACGGATGCAACGAACGTGGGTGACGGCGTCGTCTCCGTGGTGACGCCCATCTCCCTCGACCACACGGACCTGCTCGGCGACACTACCGAGGACATCGCCCGTGAGAAGGCCGGCATCATCAAGCGCGGCGGCTTCCTTGTCAGCGCGGCCCAGCCCGCGGACGCCGCCCAAGTCCTGCTCGAGAAGGCGCGCGAGGTAGGGGCTGAGTACCGCTTCGAAGGCGTCGAGTTCGGCGTGGAGAGCCGGACCCTGGCCGTCGGAGGCCAACTCGTGACGATTCAGGGCCTCGCGGGCAGATACGAGGACCTCACGGTGCCCCTTCACGGTGCGCACCAAGCCGAGAATGCGGCTGTCGCCGTGGCCGCGCTGGAGGCGTTCCTCGGGGGAGGTGAGCGGGAGCTGGATCCGGACGTCCTCCGCGAGGGCTTTGCCACCGTCACTTCGCCCGGTCGGCTCGAGGTCGTCAAGACTTCGCCCACGATCGTCGTCGACGCAGCGCACAATCCGGGTGGGATCAGCGTGAGCGCTCAGGCGCTCCTCGAGGCGTTCGATTTCAGCAGGCTCGTCGTCGTCCTTGGCGTGCTGCGCGAGAAGGACGCCGAGGAGATCCTGCGGACCCTCCAGGAGGAGTTCCGCGAGCAGCAGGTCGAGTACGTCTTCAGCCAGTCCGCTTCCCCCCGCGCGATTCCCGCCGATGAGCTGGCAGAGATTGCCCTCGACCTCGGCTTCGACGAGGACGCCGTCCACACTGAGCCCAAGCTCGATGAGGCCATCGCCTACGCGGTCGAGCGGGCGGACGAGGTGGGGGACTACGCGGGCGGCGTGCTTGTCACGGGCTCGATCACCGTGGTCGGCGAGGCCCGGATCCTTCTCGGAAAGGAAGTGGACTGATGGCGCGCCTCAGTAGAGCCCAGCGCGAGTGGCGTCCGGGGATGCCCAGGCAACGGCGTTCGATCCGGGTTCAGTTCGCCTCGATCGTGCTGGTCATGGAGGCGTTCGTCGCGTTCTTCGCGACCCTCGCCGTGTTCGGGCTGCACGCTAGTCAGTACGGCGCGGGGCTCGTGCTCGGCGCCGGGCTCGGCCTCGTAGCCGTCCTCGTTCTCTCGTGCGCCGTCGTCAAGCGTTCGTGGGGCATGGCCCTCGGCTGGGTCCTGCAGCTTGCGCTCATCGCGCTAGGTTTCATCGAGCCCATGATGTTCTTCGTGGGGGTGCTCATGACGCTCGCGTGGTGGTTTGCCATCCGGACTGGCGCGAGGCTGGACCGGGAGAACGTTCAGCGTGACCGCGAGCAGGCCGAATGGGAGCGCAGCCATCCTGACGAGGGCGGCTCGGCCGCGTCCGGGGGAGAGGTCCAGACTCAGTAGACTGGCCTCAATTCCACGACCCCTATCTAGGAGTACCCGTGACCGCAGAGCGCACTCTTGTCCTCGTGAAGCCCGACGGCGTTTCCCGCGGCCTCGCTGGGGCCATTCTCGCCCGCGTCGAGGCAAAGGGCTACCAGCTCGCAGAACTCAAGCTGCTGACCGCCACGCGTGAGGTGCTCGAGCAGCACTACGCCGAGCATGAGGGCAAGCCGTTCTACGAGCCGCTCCTCGAGTTCATGCTCAGTGGACCCGTGATCGCCGCTGTGTTCGAGGGCGAGCGTGTCATCGAGGGCTTCCGTTCCCTCGCCGGTGCGACGGACCCGACGACGGCGGCCCCCGGCACTATTCGCGGCGACTTCGGACGGGACTGGGGGCTCAAGGTCCAGCAGAATCTGGTGCACGGTTCCGACTCGCCGGAATCGGCCGAGCGGGAAATCGGCATCTGGTTCGGCGCCTAACACCCCCTCAACCTCGCTGATCGTTTCGGGTACGGATACTTTCGTCCCTTGTCGTTTCGGGTACGGATACTTCCGTCCCTGGTCGTTTCGGTACGGATACTTCCCCCCTGAGGCGGCGGCGCTCTCATTAAGAACGACGGCGGGCGGTGACTTCTCATGAGAAG
>NZ_JTDL01000151.1 GCF_000802235.1 Sinomonas humi | reverse complement strand
CTCGGGCTCCCGGGCGGCTTCGTGGCGGCACTCGCCGTCGTCAAGCCTTGACGACGCCCTCGGGCAGGGCAGGGAGCTCCTGGCAGTAAAGCCAGCGGTCCAGTATGCGCGCGGCGTCGAAGTCCGCGACCTCGATGCAGACGCGGTCGAGCACCGCGACGAGGTCGGGCGTTGACGCGTTGCCGTGGCGGTAGTCGGATGCGAAGGCCCGCAGCGAACGGAAGAAGAGCTCCTCGCCCACAGCGCAGCGCACGGCATGCAGCGCGAGCGCTCCGCGCTTGTAGACGCGATCGTCGAACATGAGATGCGGCCCTGGGCGCCCGATCTCGAGATCCTGCGGTTCGTCGCTCAGATAGCGCCAGGCCGCAGCCGCGCGTTCTTTCGCCGACCGCAGTCCCGCGCGCTCGCTCCACAGCCACTCGGCGTAGCAGGCGAATCCTTCATGGAGCCAAATGTCCTGCCACCGCAGAACTGTCACGGAGTTGCCGAACCACTGGTGGGCGAGCTCGTGGGCGAGCAGGCGTTGTGCTTCCCAGGTCAACTTGATGTGGTTGGGTCCCACGATGGAGAGGGTCTGTGATTCGAGCGGGATCTCCAGCTCGTCCTCCGTGACGACGACCGTGTAGTCGCGGAAGGCGTACGGCCCGAACAGCTCGGTGAAGAGCTCGACCATGCGAACTTGATCCTTGAGGCCGGTCTGGGCTTCCGCAAGGAGTTCGGGTGGCACCGCGGCTCTCACTCGGACCGTCGTCCCGTCCGTGCTGGCGCACGTCCCGAGTTCGACTTCCCGGTAGCGGCCGACGAGCAGGGTCGCGAGATAGGGCGCCATCGGTTCGCGCTGCTCGTACACGTAGGTCGTCCTGCTCGACTTGCGGCTCTGGCCCGCCAGGAGCCCGTTCGAGACGGCCCGGTATCCTGCGTCCACGGTGGCCGAGATGCGGAAGGTCGCCTTCTGGCTCGGATGGTCATTGCACGGGAACCACGTCGGCGCGCCCGTGGGCTGACCGGCAACGAGCACGCCGTCCTCGAGCTCTTCCCAGCCGATTTCTCCCCAGACGCCCCGGATGGGCCGGGGCGTACCCTCATAGCGGACGTCGAGCTCGAAGCCCCGGCCCGGGGGAATCCTGTCCTTGAGCCTGATGATGAGCTGGTCCTCTCGCTGGATGCTCTTCGCGGCTTTCGCGCCGTCGATGCGGACCTTCGCAGCCTTCAGGCCCGAGAGGCTGAGGACGACGGCGTCGAGTTCCTCGCGTGCCTCGGCGAGGATATGGGCGTGGCCCTCGAGCCGATTGCTCGAGAGCTTCACGTCGAGGTCCAGATCGTAGTGCCGGACCCGGTAGGCATCGGTCCCGTGCCCAGGCGTGTAGGGGTCGAGGGACTCTGCGCTCGGGTTCTTCGAGGGGCTCATAGGCCAGATGCTTTCGGCGGGGTCCACGGGACCACCGGGTTGCCGCGCCAGTAGGTGCCAGCCGGGACGTGCTCACCGCGCATCACGAGGGACGCCGGGCCGACGGTCCCACCGCGACCGATGGCGGCGCCGGGCAGGATCACTCCGTGGGGGCCCATCGTCGCGCCCTCCGCGAGGGCCACCCCATCGATGCTCATGATGCGGTCGTGGAAGAGATGGGTCTGGACCACGCAGCCACGGTTCACGGTCGAACTCGGGCCGAGCTCTACGAGGTCTGCCTCGGGGAGCCAATAGCTTTCGCACCAAGCACCCCGTCCGATCCGGGCCCCGAGCGCTCGCAGCCACCACACGAGGGCCGGCGTCCCGGCTGCGGCTCGCGCGAACCATGGAGCAGCGACCATCTCGACGAATGCGTCCACGACCTCGTTGCGCCACACGAAGGAACTCCACAGGGGGTGCTCCCCAGGGCGGATCCGGCCCACGAGCGCCCACTTGGCGACAACGGCCGCCGCGGCGGCGACGGCGCCGGCCCCGAGCATCACCGCGCCGCACAGGAGCGCGGCGGGCAGGTAGCCCGAAGCCGCGGCGAGCCAGTCGAGGGCGGCGAGGGCGACGACGGCGATCGCGACCGTGAGGACGACGGGTACGGCGCGGCACAGCTCCCAGAACCCGCGGGCGAGCTTGAGCCGGGTGGGAGGGTTGAACGTTCGGCTCGCATCGGACTCGAGGGACGTTCGTCGCAGCCGGACGGGCGGACTGCCGAGCCAGGACGAGCCAGACTTCGCCTTCTTGGGCGTGGCGGAGAGCACCGCGACGAGTCCGTCCTTCGGCACCGACCGGCCAGCCGCCGTCATCCCCGAATTCCCTAGGAAGGCGCGTTTCCCCACCTTGGCGGGAGCGATCCGGAGCCAGCCTCCGCCGAGCTCGTAGGAGGCGACCATCGTGTCGTCGGCGAGGAACGCGCCGTCGCCCACCGTGGTCATCTTGGGCACGAGGAGCACAGTGGAGGCCTCGACATTCCTGCCGATGTCCGCGCCGAGCAGCCGGAGCCATGTGGGGGTGAAGAGGCTCGCGTAGATCGGGAAGAGGAGGTCGCGGGCCAGATCCAGGACGCGTTCCGTGGCCCAGACCTGCCAGCCCACCCGGCTACGAATCGGATACGTGCCCTCTCGAAGGCCCAACCCCAGCAGGCGAGTCGAGACGGCGACGAGGAGCAGGTTCGCGGCGAACCACACCGCTGCTGCGAGGGGGGCCGCGGCGAGGAGCCAGGGGAGGGCAGCGTGGAGGCTCTCGTGACCCACCCCCGCCCAGACGAGCACTGCGCCGGCAGCGGCGCCCGAGACGTAGGGGATGAGGGCGAGGAGGGAGGAAGCGATCCCAAACGCGGCGATCCATACGCCCTCGGCGAGAGTGGACTGCTCGGGACGTTCAGGCCACTCGGGCTTGGCCTTCCCTACGCGCTGGGCCGGGGACCCGGAGACGCGGAGGCCGGCCTTGACCTTCCCGGAGACAGCTGATCCGGGGTCGATCACAGCGTTCGCACCGATCTGGGCACCGGGGAGAAGGGTGGATCGCGAGCCGATCGTGGCGCCAGCCCCGATCCGCACTGCTCCGACGTACACGGAGTCGCCGTCAATCCACCAGCCGGCGAGGTCCACTTCGGGTTCGACCGAGGCGCCGTCGCCGATCGAGAGCATGCCCGTGACCGGCGGCACCGAGTGAAGCACGACGTTCCGCCCGATGTTCGCCCCCAGCGCGCGGGCGTAATAGGGAACCCAAGGGGCGCTTGCGAGGCTCACAGCCTGGGAGAGGTCCGAGATCTGCTCGGCGAGCCAGAGCCGGAGATGGATGCTTCCGGCCCTTGGGTAGTGCCCGGGCACGACTCCGCGGAGGAGGAGCCGTGCGGCGCCGACGGCGATCGCCATGCGTCCGAGGGGGCTCACGAATACGAGCCACGAGGCTGCAACCCACCACCATGAGATGGTTGGCGCCGCCGAAAATGAGCCCGTGGGGCCGAGCAGGGAGGCGAGCAGGTTGTTTCCCGCCATCAGATACGTGAGCCAGCGCATCCCGACGAGGATGAAGAGCGGTACACCGAGAAGCGTCTGGACTAGCTGGGTGCGCCCCGACGTGGGGGCGACGGACCGGTCGACGGCGGGCACGGCGCCTTCGGGAGCCGCGCCGAGCACGGCTTCCATGAGGGCGCCGAGGCGGGGATGGGCGTAGATGTCAGCAACGGTGACCGTCGGGTAGCGGACGCGTAGCGCAGTGACGAACTGGGCTGCCGAGAGGGAGCCGCCGCCCGCGGCGAAGAAATCGGCGTCGAGGCCGGGAGGCTTCGCCCCGAGGACATTGCCCCACTGTTCGAGGATCCAGGCTGCGTCCTCCGGCAGCTCCAGATCCTCGTCCCTGCTCTGCTCGGTGCCGGGAAGGGGCCAGGGCAGGGCATTGCGATCGACCTTGCCGCTCGTCTTCGTGGGCAGGGAGTCGACGACGGCGAGCACTGGCACGAGGGCTGCCGGGAGGGCTTCGGCCAGACGCTTCCTCGCTGCCGCAAGATCGGGCTGCGCGCCCTCGGACGCCGCGAGGTACCCGACGAGGATCTGGTTCCCCGCCGCCGTCGTCCGCACTGCTGCCGCGGCGCCAGCGATGCCCGGCAGCGCTTGGAGCGCCGCGTCGACCTCGCCGAGCTCGATGCGACGCCCGCCGAGCTTGACCTGCTCGTCGGCGCGGCCCTGGAAGAGGAGGCCCTCACGTTCGAACTTGACGAGGTCGCCCGAGCGGTACGCGCGCTCCCAGCCGAGGGACGCGAGCGGAGCGTACTTGGCCGCGTCCTTCTCAGGGTCGAGATAGCGCGCGAGTCCCACGCCGCCGATGATGAGTTCGCCCACCCCGCCTTCAGGGACGGGCCTGCCTTCCGCGTCGACGACGGCGAGGTCCCAGCCGTCGAGCGGAAGCCCGATCCGCACAGGCCCGTCGCCCCCGAGCGGCGCAGCACACGCGACGACCGTGGCCTCCGTCGGCCCATAGGTGTTCCACACCTCGCGCCCCTCCACCGCGAGCCGCTGTGCGAGCTCGGGAGGGCACGCCTCGCCGCCGAAGATGAGGAGCCGCACGTTTTCGAGCGCCTCCGGGGGCCATAGCGCCGCAAGCGTGGGCACGGTGGAGACCACCGTGATGCCTCTCGCCACGAGCCAGGGACCGAGGTCCATGCCCGTGCGCACAAGCGAGCGCGGCGCCGGGACGAGGCACCCGCCATGTCGCCAGGCGAGCCACATCTCCTCGCATGAGGCATCGAACGCGACCGAGAGGCCCGCAAGCACGCGGTCCTCGGGCCCAATCGGTTCGGCCTTGAGGAAGAGGCGTGCTTCGGCGTCCACGAACGCGGCGGCTGAGCGGTGCTTAACCGCCACCCCTTTGGGCGTCCCGGTCGAGCCGGACGTGAAGATGATCCACGCATCGTCCTCGAGGCCCGGTGGGCGCGGCGTGGGGAACGGTCGCGGCCTCGACTTGCCGACGACCATCTTGCCCTCGGCCCGGAGAATGCCTGCGACCCCGGCCTCGGCGAACACGAGCTTCGCGCGTTCGTCGGGGTCATCGGCATCGACCGGGACGTAGGCAGCGCCCACCATGAGCGTCGCCAGGATGGACACGTAGAGCTCGCACGTTCCGGACGGGATGCGGATGCCGATCCGATCGCCGGCGCCCAGACCGGCCGCATGCAGCTTTCGGCCGAGCGCACGGACTTCCACGAGGAGCTCGGCGTAGCTCAGAACCCGGGACCCGTCGTCGAGCGCGGGCGCTTCCGGGAACGCCTCGGCTGTTGCGAGGAGGATCTCGACGAGAGTCCGCGCGGGTGGCGTGCGCTCAGACCCGGGCAGCTGCGGGACATGCACTGATCCGGAGGGCCCGACGGCAAGGGACTGGGTGTCGCTCACGGTGGCGATGGCGGTCGAGGGACCTGTTGCTCAGCGGCTGGAGGGAATCAGGAGGACCTTGCCCGTCGTCGCCCGGCCCTCGAGGGCCCGGTGGGCGTCGGCCGCCTCGGAGAGCGGGAAGGTCGCGCCGATGCGCACCGAGAGCGAGCCATCCACGGCCGCTCCGAACACCTCCGAGGAGCGCCACAGGCGTTCCTGCGGGTTGAGCAGGTGATGCTTGAGCGTCGGGCGGGTGAGGAAGAGGGACCCCCCAACGTTGAGCCGCTGTGGGTCGACCGGGGGCACCGGGCCGGACGCGGCGCCGAAGAGCACGAGGTATCCTCGCGGGCGCAGGCTCGCCAGCGAGCCGTCGAACGTGTCCCGGCCCACGCCGTCGTACACGACATCCACGCCCGCGCCCCCTGTGAGCTCCTGGACGTGCTCGGAGAACTGGGAGTAGTTGAGGACGTGGTCCGCCCCGGCCCCCGAGGCGAGCTGGGCCTTCTCATCAGTGGAAACGGTGGTGAGGACGCGCGCGCCCTTGGCCTTGAGCAGTTGGATCAGAAGCAGGCCGACCCCACCGGCTCCGGCGTGGACGAGCGCGGTCTGGCCAGGCTCGACGCGGAACGTCGAGTTGATGAGGTAGTGCGCGGTCATGCCTTGGAGAGGGAGGGCAGCCGCCGTCTCAAGGTCGAGGCCGTCCGGGACGGGGAGTGCCTTGTCCGCGTCGACGAGCATGTACTCGGCGTAGGTCCGCCGGCCCTCGGCGGTCGCGACCCGGTCCCCGACCCCATAGCCCTCAACACCTTCGCCGACCTCCTCGATCGTGCCGGACGCCTCGTCGCCCGGGGTGAAGGGGAACGGGACGTTGTAGATGCCCTGGCGCTGGTAGGTCTCGATGAAGTTGATGCCGGTCGCGGCGATCTTGACCAGAAGCTGGCCCGGGCCCGGCTGCGGCCTTTCGACTTCGTCGAGGACCAGGACTTCGGGTCCGCCCGGCTCGGTGGCGACGATGGCTTTCATCATGGAGTCTTCCTCTTTCCAGCGTTGCTTCAGGAGTTCTCGTCCGGACCCATCCTAAGGAGGGCCACCGCCGATTCTTTCATGCATAAATATTGATAGTTCTGCATAAGTTTGCCTATAGTGGCCGGGTGACTATTACCGCAGCAGTGTCCGGGGCCAGCGGCTACGCCGGGGGAGAGGTCCTCCGCCTGCTGGCCAACCACCCCGAGATCGAGATCGGAGCCATCACCGCGCACAGCAGCGCTGGCAGCAGGCTGGGCGAGCTCCAGCCGCATCTCCTCTCCCTCGCGGACCGCACGATCACCGAGACCAACCCCGAGAACCTGGCGGGGCACGACGTCGTATTCCTCGCCCTCCCGCATGGCGCCTCCGCAGCGGTCGCCGCGCAGCTCCCGGAGGACACGCTCGTGATCGACGCTGGCGCGGACCACCGGCTCGAAGACCCCGAGGCGTGGTTCAGGTTCTACAGCTCGGAGCATGCGGGAACGTGGCCATACGGGCTGCCTGAGCTGATGCTCGACGGCGGCCACCGCCAGCGCGAGAAGCTACTGGGGGCCCGCCGCATCGCCGTCCCCGGCTGCTACCCCACCTCGGCCCTCCTCGCACTCGTGCCGGGCTTTGCTGCAGGGCTGCTCGAGCCACGCGACGTCGTGATCGTCTCGGCCTCGGGCACTTCCGGCGCGGGAAAGTCGGCGAAGCCACACCTGCTTGGTTCCGAGGTCATGGGTTCGATGAGCCCCTATGGCGTGGGAGGCGGGCACCGGCACACGCCCGAGATCGAGCAGGGACTGTCGAACGCCGCGGGGGAGTCCGTCACCATCTCCTTCACGCCCACTCTTGCGCCCATGAGCCGGGGCATCCTCACGACTGCAACGGCGCGGGTGAAGCCCGGCGTCGACAAGGCCGCGCTACGGGCCGCCTGGAGTGACGCCTACGGGGACGAGGAGTTCATCCATGTCCTGCCCGAGGGCCAGTGGCCCGCCACGCAGATGGTCCTCGGTTCGAACAACGCCGCCATCCAGCTCGCGTTCGACGAGCACGCTGGCCGCGTGATCGTGAGCTCCGTGATCGACAACCTCACCAAGGGCACCGCGGGCGGCGCGGTGCAGTCCATGAACATTGCGCTGGGGCTCCCCGAGGGCGCCGGCCTCGCACAGCTGGGAGTCGCACCGTGACCGTCACCGCACCCAAGGGCTTCCGGGCCGCCGGCGTGACCGCCGGAATCAAGGCCTCAGGCAAGCCAGACCTCGCCCTCGTCGTGAACGACGGCCCGGAGAAGAACGTGGCCGCCGTCTTCACCTCCAACCGCGTCGCCGCCGCGCCGGTCCGCTGGTCGAGGCAAGCCGTGAGCGATGGGCGCGCGGACGCCGTCGTCCTCAACTCCGGCGGGGCCAACGCGTGCACCGGTCCGCAGGGCTTCCAGAACGCCCACAAGATGGCTGAGAAGACGGCCGACGTGCTCGGGATCTCGGCAGCGGACGTCGTCGTCTGCTCGACCGGCCTGATCGGCGAACAGCTTCCCATGGACAAGGTGCTCACGGGCGTCGACGCCGCCGCCGCTGCGCTCGCGGACGATGGCGGCCATTCAGCCGCCGTCGCCATCATGACGACCGACACGGTGCCCAAGGAAGCACTCTTCACGGGGGCCGACGCGGCGGGCACGACCTACACGATCGGCGGCATCGCCAAGGGCGCCGGCATGCTCGCGCCCGGACTCGCGACCATGCTCGTCGTCCTCACAACCGACGCCGCGGCTGCCCCGGAAATGCTCGACGCCGCGCTCCGGGACGCCACCCGGGTCACCTTCGACCGCGCAGACTCCGACGGCTGCATGTCGACCAACGACACCGTCGTGCTGCTCTCCTCTGGCGCGTCCAACGCTGTGCCCGGCGCCGCCGACTTCACGGCGGGCCTCACCCAAGTCTGCGCCGAGCTCGCCCGCAAGCTCATCGGCGACGCCGAGGGCGCGAGCCACGACATCGCGATTCGCGCGTTCAACGCGGCATCGGAGAGCGATGCCGAAGTGGTCGCGCGCGCCGTCGCCCGTTCGAACCTGTTCAAGACTGCGATCTTCGGAAAAGACCCGAACTGGGGCCGCGTACTCTCCGCCGTCGGCACCACCGACGCCGTCTTCGACCCTGACGAGCTGAGCGTGGCGATCAACGGCGTCCAGGTTTGCCAGAAGGGCGGGATCGGCGAAGACCGTTCGCTCGTCGACCTCGAGCCGCGCGACGTGCTCGTCGAGATCGACCTCCAGGCGGGCGAGGCCGAGGCGACAATCCTGACCAACGACCTCACGCACGACTACGTGCATGAGAACAGCGCCTACTCGAGCTGAGGCCGCATGACAGAGTCAGCAACCAACACAGCGTCAAACACGAATATCCGCCTCGCGATGGACAAGGCGGCGACCCTCATCGAGGCGCTGCCGTGGATCCAGAAATTCGCGGGCAGCACGATGGTCGTCAAATACGGCGGCAACGCCATGGTGAACGATGAGCTGCGGCGAGCGTTCGCCGAGGACATCGTGTTCCTGCACCACGTCGGGATCCGGCCCGTCGTCGTCCACGGCGGCGGCCCACAGATCAACCGCATGCTCGAGCGCGTCGGGATCGAGAGCGAGTTCAAGGGCGGCCTCAGGGTGACCACCCCTGAGGCGATGGACGTCGTCCGCATGGTGCTCACCGGCCAGGTCGGGCGCGAGCTCGTCGGCCTCATCAACTCCCACGGCCCTTATGCTGTGGGCCTTTCGGGCGAGGACGCCGGCCTGCTGCGCGCCGTGCGGACGGGGGCAGTGGTCGACGGCGAGGAGGTCGACCTTGGCCTTGTGGGCGAGGTCGTCGGAGTCGATCCCGCGGCCGTGCACGACATCCTCGAGGCGGGTCGCATCCCGGTCATCTCGACTGTCGCGCCGGAGGTGGTGGGGCACGACGCCCGCGACGGCGTGAATGACTATCGGCCCACGGGCCAGGTCCTCAACGTCAACGCGGACACCGCAGCCGCGGCCGTGGCAGTCGCCCTCGGCGCGTCACGGCTCGTCGTGCTCACCGACGTCGAGGGGCTCTACCGCAACTGGCCGGACAGGGATTCCCTCGTCTCGCAGATCTCGGCTTCCGAGCTACGGGACATGCTTCCGAGCCTCGAATCGGGCATGATCCCCAAGATGAGCGCGTGCCTCAAGGCCGTCACGGAGGGCGTGGACCGCGCGGCGATCGTCGATGGGCGAAGCCCCCACACAATGCTGCTGGAGATCTTCACGGACGCCGGCGTGGGCACGCAGGTTGTGCCCGATGAACATGCAGGAGGAACCGCATGAGCACTTCCCAGACTCCTGAGGCCCGGCAGGTCGCCGAGCTCGTGGGCGCGTCGACCGGCGAGGCCTGGCTGGCCCGCTACTCGGATTCGCTCATGGGCGTGTTCGGGACGCCCCAGCGGGTGCTCGTCCGGGGGCAGGGCTGCTACGTGTGGGACGCCGACGGCAAGCAGTACCTCGACCTGCTCGGCGGGATCGCCGTCAACGCGCTGGGGCACGCCCACCCGTTCGTCACGAGCGTGATCTCGTCCCAGCTCGCGACCCTCGGGCACGTCTCGAACTTCTTCACGAGCCCCACACAGGTCGCGCTCGCCGAGAAGCTCCTCGAGATCACGCATGCACCGGCCGGGTCCAAGGTCTTCTTCGCCAACTCGGGCACAGAAGCGAATGAGGCAGCGTTCAAGCTCGCCCGGCGCAATGGCGACGGCGGCCGGCGCACCAAGATCGTCGCGCTCGAGGGTGCCTTCCACGGCCGCACGATGGGCGCCCTCGCCCTGACGGCCAAGAAGGCCTACCGGGAGCCGTTCGCACCGCTGCCCGGCGGCGTCGTCCACGTCCCATTCGGCGATCTCGACGCGCTCCGCGCCGAAGTCGACGAAACCACCCAGGCCCTCTTCCTCGAGCCCATCCAAGGCGAAGCCGGCGTCGTTCCGCTCCCGGAGGGCTACCTCGCCGAGGCGCGCAGGATCACGCGAGAGGCCGGAGCCCTCCTCATCGTCGATGAAGTCCAGACGGGCATCGGGAGGACCGGCTCGTGGCTCGCGATCGACGGGTCAGGTGTGGTCCCCGACGCGGTCTCCCTCGCCAAGGGCCTCGGCGGCGGCTTCCCCATCGGAGCACTCGTCACCTTCGGGCCGGAGAACAGCGCGCTGCTCTCGGCAGGCCAGCACGGCACGACGTTCGGCGGCAATCCCGTCGCGACGGCCGCCGCGCTCGCGACGCTCCACACGATTGAGAGCCAGGGCTTGCTTGGGCATGTCCGCTCGGTCGGCGAGCACATCGCTGCCGCGCTCGAACGGTTGCCTGAGGTCACCGAGGTGCGCGGCCGTGGCCTCCTCGTGGGCTTCGACCTCGCCGGTCCCGGAGGGGACGCGACAGCGGTGGCTGACGATGCAAACCTCGCGGGCGCCGTCGTCAATGCAGCCCTCTCGGCAGGCTTCATCGTCAACGCGCCGGGACCGCGAACCATCAGGCTCGCCCCGCCGCTCATCCTCACCGTCGAGCAGGCGGACACGTTCCTCGCCGCACTGCCGGGTCTCGTGGAGGCAGCGGCGGCCGCACTCAAGCAGAAGGATCCGTCATGACAGCACAAGCCTCAGGAACAGTCCGGCACTTCCTCAAGGACACCGACCTGAGCCCGACCGAGCAGGCCGAGGTCCTCGACCTCGCATTGCGGCTCAAAGCCGCACCGTACTCGGTTCAGCCCCTGGCCGGCCCCGGGAGCGCGCGCAAGACAGTGGCGGTCATCTTCGACAAGACGTCCACGCGAACCCGCGTCTCGTTCTCCACGGGAGTGTCCGATCTCGGCGGCACGCCACTCATCATCAACCCGGGCGAGAGCCAGATCGGGCACAAGGAGTCCGTCGAGGACACCGCGAAGGTGCTCGAACGGATGGTTGCCGCGATCGTGTGGCGAACGGGCGCGCACCAGGGCCTTGTCGACATGGCGTCCCATTCTCGCGTTCCGGTCGTCAACGCGCTCTGCGACGACTACCACCCGTGCCAGCTCCTTGCCGACCTCCTCACGGTCAAGGAGCACAAGGGGGCGCTCGCTGGGCTCTCGATGGCGTACCTCGGGGACGCGGCCAACAACATGGCCAACTCCTACCTGCTCGCCGGTGTCACGGCGGGTATGAACGTGCGCATCGCGGGCCCGGAAGGCTACCTCCCGGCGCCCGAGGTCGTGGAAGAGGCGGAGGCCGTCGCCGCCCAGACGGGCGGCTCCGTGCTGGTCACCGTCGATCCAGCAGCGGCCCTCGAGGGGGCTGACGTCGTAGCGACCGATACGTGGGTGTCAATGGGCCAGGAAGCGGAGAAGGAAGCCCGCATGACCCTCTTCCGCGACTACAGCATCGATTCCGACGCGATGGGCAAGGCGGCCGGCGACGCGATCTTCCTCCACTGCCTCCCGGCCTACCGGGGCTACGAGGTTGCAGGGGAGGTCATCGACGGCCCGCAGTCAGTGGTGTGGGACGAGGCGGAGAACCGCCTGCATGCGCAGAAGGCATTGCTCGCGTGGCTCCTCCACCGGTCAGGGCAAGCCAAGGTGGAGGGCCTGGACTAGATGCGGCCAGCCTCATGAGCCTCGCTCCCGGCCCAGCCCCCCAGACCAAGGCTGCGCGCCAAGCGCGCATCCGGGCGATCCTTGCCGGACAGCCCGTGCGTTCCCAAGCGGAACTCGCGGCACTTCTCGCGGACGACGGCGTGCAGGTCACCCAAGCCACACTCTCGCGCGACCTGGTCGAGATCGGCGCCGTCCGCGTGCGGGGGGCCGACGGGGGGCTGGTGTACGCCGTCCGCGGCGAGGGAGGCGATCGCAGCCCCCGCATCGGGCTCGATCCCGAGGTCCTCGACGCGCGTCTCGCCAAGCTGTGTGCCGAGCTCCTCGTGACGGCCGAGGCGAGCGCGAACATCGTCGTCCTCCGCACGCCCCCCGGTGCCGCTAACTTCCTCGCGCTCGCGATCGACCATTCGGTCATTCCGTCGGTCCTCGGGACCCTAGCCGGAGACGACACGGTCATGATCGTCACCCGCGAGCCGCTCGGCGGGGAAGCCGTCGCCGCCAGGTTCCTCGAACTTGCTTCACAAGGCGGCTGACTGGGCGGGACGATGGGGCCATGACAGCGTCAAATGAGACAGCCTCCGGCATCGTGTCCAATGAGACAGCCTCCGGCCTAGTGTCCAACGAGACAGCCTCCGCAGTCTCCGACCGCATCGACAAGTCCATCGAGATCGCGGCGCCGGTCGAGCGGGTCTTCGCGCTTGTATCGGAGCCGGGCTGGTTCGTCAATGACGGGGAATACCGTCCGCACCAAATCGACCGCGACGGTGATGTGAGCCTCGTCCGCGATCCGGTTCACGGCGACTTCGGCATCCTGACCGTGGAACTCGATGCCCCTCATCACGTGGTCTTCCGCTGGGTTGGCGAAGGTGCGGGGTCGACCCTCCTCGAGTTCTTCGTCGAGGAGTACGACGGCGGCGCGCGGCTTCGCGTCGTCGAGACCGGCTTCGCGTCCCTCCCGGGAAGCGACGCCGACAGGCGCGCGGCGTTCGAGGGGAACAGCCAAGGCTGGGACATCGAGTTGGGGGTTGCCCGAGCGGTGTGTGAAAGCGCTGAATAGTTATGTAGACTTCTGAATAGTCATTCGTTCGATCCCGGTCCCTTTGGGACACGGACGGCTTCAAGACCAGTCACTCCAAGGAGAACAACGTGAAGGATCGCATCATCCTCGCCTACTCGGGCGGCCTCGACACGTCCGTCGCGATCGGCTGGATCGCGGACGCCACGGGCGCCGAGGTCGTCGCCGTGGCAGTCGACGTCGGGCAGGGCGGCGAGGACCTCGAGACCGTTCGGCAGCGCGCCCTCGGCTGCGGTGCCGTCGAGGCGTACGTTGCCGACGCGCGCGACGAGTTCGCGAACGAGTACTGCATGCCGACCCTCAAGGCGAACGGGCTCTACCAGGGGCACTACCCCCTCGTCTCGGCGATCTCCCGCCCGGTCATCGTCAAGCACCTCGTCAAGGCGGCACGTGAATTCGGCGCGACGACCGTGGCTCACGGCTGCACCGGCAAGGGGAACGATCAGGTCCGCTTCGAGGTCGGCATCCAGACGCTCGGTCCCGACCTGAAGTGCATCGCGCCTGTCCGAGACCTCGCGCTGACCCGCGACAAGGCGATCGCGTACGCGGAGGAGAAGCACCTCCCGATCATCACGACGAAGAAGAACCCCTACTCGATCGACCAGAACGTGTGGGGCCGCGCCATCGAGACTGGCTACCTCGAGGACATCTGGAACGCCCCGACCAAGGACATCTACGACTACACGCAGAGCCCAGAGTTCCCGCCCGCGCCGGATGAGCTGACCATCACGTTCGAGCAGGGCGTCCCGACCGCGATCGACGGTGTAGCGCACACGCCGCTGCAGATCATCCAGGAGCTCAACCGCCGAGCCGGCGCCCAAGGTGTCGGCCGCATCGACGTCGTCGAGGACCGCCTCGTCGGCATCAAGAGCCGCGAGATCTACGAAGCGCCGGGCGCCATGGCCCTCATCACCGCACACAAGCACCTCGAGGACGTGACGATCGAGCGCGAGCATGCGCGCTTCAAGACGACGGTCGGCCAGCGCTGGTCCGAGCTCGTGTACGACGGCCAGTGGTTCTCCCCGCTCAAGCGCGCGCTCGACGTCTTCATCGACGATAGCCAGAAGTACGTCTCGGGTGAGATCCGCATGGTCCTGCACGCCGGCACGGCCGTGGTGAACGGACGCCGCTCCGACACCTCGCTGTACGACTTCAGCCTCGCCACCTACGACACGGGCGACACGTTCGATCAGTCGAGCGCGAAGGGCTTCATCGACATCTGGGGCATGGCTTCGAAGGTGGCTTCGGGGCGCGACCAGCGGGTCGCGGGGGAGTAGACGTGGCAGAGCAGGGGCGTTCGGGAACGAACGAGGGCGCTCTCTGGGGCGGCCGCTTCGCAGGGGGACCTGCGGACGCCTTGGCGGCCCTGAGCAAGTCGACGCACTTCGACTGGCGGCTCGCGCGCTACGACATCGCTGGCTCCCGAGCCCACGCGCGGGTCCTCCATCGGGCGGGCCTGTTGGACGACGGCGAGCTCGCAGGGATGCTCAAGGCACTCGACGAGCTCGACGCCGACGTCGCCTCCGGCGCCTACCAACCGGCGGAGTCCGACGAGGACGTGCATGGCTCCCTCGAACGCGGTCTCATCGAACGCGCGGGTCCCGCTCTTGGCGGGAAGCTGCGCGCGGGGCGCTCGCGGAACGACCAGGTCGCCACGCTCGGCCGGATGTTCCTCCGCGACCACGCGCGGCTCATTGCGCGGGGCGTGCTCGACACAGTCGATGCTCTCGTCGCCCAAGCCGAGTCGCATCCGGAGGCGGCGATGCCCGGCCGGACCCACCTCCAGCACGCGCAGCCCGTGCTCCTGAGCCATCATCTGCTTGCCCACGCGTGGGCGCTCCTTCGCGACGTACAGCGGCTTCAGGACTGGGACAAGCGCGCTGCTGTCTCGCCCTACGGCTCAGGCGCGCTAGCCGGCTCCTCGCTGGGCCTCGATCCGGAGGCCGTGGCGGCAGATCTCGGCTTCGATTCGGCCGTGCACAACTCGATCGACGGCACTGCGTCGCGCGACGTCTTCGCGGAGTTCGCGTGGGTCGCTGCGATCATCGGCGTGGACCTCTCGCGGATCAGCGAGGAGGTCATCCTGTGGGCCACGAAGGAGTTCTCCTTCGTCACGCTCGACGATGCGTTCTCCACCGGCTCCTCGATCATGCCGCAGAAGAAGAACCCGGATGTCGCCGAGCTCGCGCGGGGGAAGGCGGGCCGCCTCATCGGCGACCTGGCCGGGCTGCTCGCGACGCTCAAGGGCCTCCCGCTCGCGTACAACCGGGACCTTCAGGAGGACAAGGAACCGGTGTTCGATGCAGCGGACACGCTTGAGCTGCTGCTTCCCGCCGTGTCCGGCATGATCGCGACGCTCTCCTTCAACACGGAGCGCATGGCGTCGCTCGCGCCGCAGGGCTTCGCCCTCGCAACCGACATCGCCGAATGGCTCGTGCGGCAGGGCGTTCCGTTCCGCGAGGCGCACGAGCTCTCCGGCGCGGCCGTGCGCCAGGCAGAGGGCCGTGGGGTTGAGCTCTGGGACCTCACGGACGAGGAGTACGCCGCCATCAGTCCCGCCCTCACGCCCGCGGTGCGCACGGTCCTGAGCACCGAGGGCTCGCTCGCGAGCCGGAGCGCCCAGGGCGGCACCGCGCCGTCGGCCGTGGCCCGGCAGCTCGATAGCCTCAAGGCGCAGCTCGGCGAGGCCCGAGGCTTTGCCGGCTGATCGGCTGATCCCCGCAAGCGGTCTGACTGGCTACGCTGAAGGCATGGGAACCGAAGCCGCTGTCCTCACCGATGAGCACCTCCTGGCCGAGATCCGTTCGGCCGCCGACGGAATCCGCCATGAGCTCGACCGGCTGACGGACGAATCGGTCCTGCAGCCCTCCGAGCTGCCGGGGTGGACGAGGGGGCACGTCTTGGCCCACATCGAGGGCATCAGTGCGGCTGTCGCACGGCAGGTCGAGTATGCCCGTCGTGGAGAGAAGGTCGAGCTCTACGACGGTGGCCAGCAGGCGAGGGATCAAGCGATCGAGGACGGCGCCCACGCCACGGCGGACGAGCACCGCGAACGCGTGGGCGCTGCGCTCGGCAGGGTCCTCGACGCGTTTGCCGCCCTTGAGCCGAGCGAGTGGGATGCTCCCGTGCGTTTCCGCAACGGGGTCGTGCGGGACGCAGGCTTCGCTCTCTGGCGCGAGCTCGTCATCCACCACAGTGATCTCGGGACGGGATGCAATCAGCAGGAGTGGAGCTCTGGCTTCTGCCACCATCTCCTCGGCTTCCTCGAGCCGCGCGTGCCAGAGGGTGAGACCTTTATTCTGCGCCCGCACCATGGCGAGGAGATCCGCCTAGGTGAGGGAACGGACGGCGTCATTCTCGAAGGGCGCCTCCAGGACCTTGCCGCTTGGCTTGCCGGTCGCGAGATCGGCCGTGGTTCGGTTCGTGCCGAACACGCGGGGGAGGCAGTCTCGCTGCCGGCCATCGGGCCGTGGCCCTCCGCGCTTGCCGCCAAGTAGCCCCTGCCCATGGAGTACGACGAACTCATCCACTGGCTCCTGCGCGATCCGGTCGCCGTCGCGCCAGACCTCTTGGGGGCCGTCCTGACACATACGACGCCGGAGGGCTCGGTGAGCGTGCGCCTCACCGAGGTCGAGGCGTACCGCGGTCATCGGGACTCGGAACACGCCGACCCGGGCTCCCACTCCTACAACGGTCGGACGGCCCGGAACGAGGTCATGTGGGGGCCGCCGGGGCATCTCTATGTCTACTTCACTTACGGCATGCACTATTGCGCGAACATCGTGTGCGGCCCGGCGGGGCGATCCTCCGGGTGCCTCCTCCGGGCGGGTGAGATCGTGGAGGGGATCGAGCTCGCGGCGTCGCGTCGTGCTGCCGCCCGCAAGGAATCCGAGCTCGCCCGGGGCCCTGCGCGACTCGCCCAGGCGCTCGGTATCACCCGAGAGCACAATGGCGCGGCGCTCGACGGCGACCAGTTCCGGCTCGATCGGCCAGACCACCGCGCGCCTGTCGTCCTCAGCGGCTCCCGGGTCGGCGTAGCCGGAGCCGGTGGCTCGGCAGACTATCCATGGCGGTTCTGGCTCCCGGGAGAGCCGAGTGTTTCGGCCTATCGCGCAGCCAAGCCCCGGACCCGCGCACGCACAGCGGGCAACGCCGTCGTCCGCTGAGCCACGCTGCCGCGCTCTCTCGCCTCGCCCTGCTAGTCCCCGTCACTGGACCCCTCGCTAGTCCCCGTCACTGGACCCCTCACCGGACCCCGTCACGCTGCTTCTTCGGCCCCGTGGCGAACGGCCAGCCGGTCAAGGAGCCTCGCACGCACTCCCGGCCACTCGTCGTCCAGCACCGAGAACACGGCTGTGTCGATGCGAGCCCTTTGAACGGAGGCGCCGGGTGCATTGCTTGGAACCCCGCCTTCGCTTGGAACCCCGCCTTCCTCGTGTTCGGCCCGGTAGGACCGCAAGGTCCCTTCGTACTGCGCCCCCATCCGCCGCAGTGCGTTGGCACTGCGAAGATTGCGTGGGTCGAGCCGAAAGCCGACCCGTGAGACGCCGAGAGCCTCGAAGGCATGACCGAGGAGCAGGAGCTTCGACGCGTCGTTGGCACCCGATCCCCAATACGCGCGGCCGAAGAAGGTTCCGCCGACCTCGGTTCGGCCCTGTACGGGGTTCAGCTCGTACAGTCCTGTGGTACCGATGAGCGCGCCCGTGCGGTCCTGCGCGACCGCGAAGGGCAGCGAACCGGGATCTTCGAGCCGTACGGCGAAGAGCTGCGCGAGAGCTTCCGGGTTCTCCGGGCGCCGGGCGGCCATCCCCGCCCACAGCTCGGCGTCGATGAGCGGGAACAGTTGCTCGGCCTGCAAGGGCGCGAGCGGCAGGAGGCGCACGCCATGTCCGGCGAGGGCAACGGTGTGCTGCATGCGCCTCATTGAAGCAGCCAGAGAGCAGACCGGGGACAGGGAATCGGGCTATGTGGAAATGAACATTCGGTAACGTGGAAGGGTGATCCCAGAAACCGCATCAGGCGAAAGCGTCGTCGACCTCCTCAACCGACTCTGCGCCACTGTGGAGGACTATCCGCGACCAGGCATCATGTTCAAGGACCTGACTCCCGTCTTTGCCGACGGCAAGGGCCTCCGCATCATGGTGGACGAGCTGACGGCTCCATTCGAGGGGCAGTTCGACCTCGTGGCCGGAGTTGAGGCGCGCGGCTTCCTCCTGGCAGCCGCCGCGGCCTACGCCACTGGGACCGGCGTCATCACGGTGCGCAAGAAGGGCAAGCTCCCACGCCAGACTCTCTCGGAGGATTACGCGCTCGAGTACGGGCACGCAACGATCGAGGTGCACGAGGATGACGTCCCGTCCGAGGCGCGGATCCTGCTCCTCGACGACGTCCTCGCCACCGGCGGGACGCTCTCCGCGGCGACCCGGCTCATGGAGCGCTCCGGCGCACACGTGGTGGGGATCGGCGTCGTCCTCGAGCTGGCCGGCCTGGGTGGACGGACCGCCCTTGAAGGGCACGACGTGCATTCACTCCAGCGCATCGAGCTCTAGCGTCACACAGCGAATGCACTTTCCGGCATGTTCACCCGAATCGCTGTAGAATGGACGGTCCGTCATTGCAGTAAGGGGAACATGCCGATGCCCGACGCCGATCTGGCTCACGAACGCGACTACGTGCGGGGCCTCTACCGCCGGCTCGATGAGTTGCGCGACGAGAAGCGCGGCCAGCTCGCTGCCGTGCGCAAGGCGGGCGCTGTCGGTTCCGTGCAGAACATCTCCGAGCGCGACGCCTTCGCGGCCATGTACGAGGACCGGCTCGCACAGCTTGACGCAGTTGAGGATCGGCTGGTCTTCGGCCGCCTCGACCTCGACGACGGCGAGGCACAGTACATCGGCCGAATCGGTCTCAGCACGGACGATCTTCGTCGCCTCATGGTTGACTGGCGGGCGCCTGAGGCGAGCCACTTCTATCAGGCGACGGCGTTCGACCGGCAAGGCGTACGCCGGCGTCGCCACCTGATCCTGCAAGGGCGGGACGTCAAAGCCATCGAAGACGACATCCTGGACGCGGACATGCTCGAGGCCGGCCATCACCAGGGCGAGGGCGCCCTGCTCGCCGCGCTCAACTCCAAGCGCACGGGGCGCATGGCGGACATCGTCAGCACCATCCAGGCTGAGCAGGACCGCATAATCCGTGCGCCCATGCCCGGTGCCCTCGTGGTTCAAGGCGGCCCGGGTACCGGCAAGACTGCTGTCGCCCTGCATCGCGCAGCCTATCTCCTCTACAGCCACAGGGACCGGCTCAAGTCCGCGGGCGTGCTGCTCGTGGGGCCGTCGCCGTCGTTCATGAAGTACATCGAGCGCGTGCTCCCGTCGCTCGGCGAGACCGGCGTCGTCATGTCGAGCCTTGGGCGGCTCATGCCGGGTATCAACGCGGTTCCGGAAGAGGATCCGCGCGTGTCGAGGCTCAAGGGCAGCAAGCGCATGGTGGAACTGGTCGCGGCCGCCGTGTCGAACCGCCAGCGGATCCCATCGGGGGATCGCATCGTCGACGTCGAGGGTCAGAAGCTCGTGCTCACGCCCCGGCAGGTCCGCCGCGCCCGGGACAAGGCCCGCGCCACGGGCAAGCCCTACAACGAGGCACGGAACACGTTCGTCAAGATCCTCCTCCGCGAGCTCACCGAGCAGCTCCAGTCGAAGCTCGAGGCTTCGAGCGTGGGAAACAACGCCGACCGGTCCTATCTTGCGGAGGACGTGCGGCAGGCCCGGGACGTGCGCGTCGCGCTCAATCTCTGCTGGATGCCCATTACGCCGCAGAAGCTCCTCTCGGAGCTTTTCTCGCGGCGCGCCATCCTCGATACTGTCGCGACCGGCCTGAGCGGCGAGGAGAAGGACCTTCTCGAGCGTCCAGCCGACGCGCCGTGGACTGAGGCAGACATCCCGCTGCTGGACGAGGCGGCCGAGCTGCTCGGCGAGCCCGACGCCGCGGGCAGCACCGAGGCGGCGCGCCGTGAAGCCGAACGACGGCGCGATCTGGAGAATGCCGAGCGCACGCTTGCGAACCTCAACAACGCGCTGCGGGAACAGGGCGTGGACGGCGTGGTGAGCGCCGAGGACCTCGCTGACTTCCAGCAGGCGCCCGGGGCGCGGCTCACTGCCGCCGAGCGGGCCGTTGGCGATCGCACGTGGGCCTACGGCCACATCATCGTCGACGAGGCCCAGGAGCTCTCGTTCATGCAGTGGCGTCTCCTCGTGCGCCGCTGTCCGCTCAAGTCCTTCACCATCGTCGGGGACATCGCCCAGACGAGCTCGGCTGCGGGCGCTTCGTCCTGGAGCGCCGCGCTGACCCCGTTCTTCGGAGACCGTTGGCAGCTCGAGGAGCTCACGGTGAACTACCGCACGCCGAGCCAGATCGCCGAGTCCGCGGCTCGCATGGCGGCTGCCGCGGGGCTCACCGTCTCGGCGCCAAAAGCCGTCCGCGAGGGCCAGTGGCCCCCGATCGTAGACCGCGTCGGCGCTGGGACCGTCGTCGAGCGCTTGGTCGCCGTGATGCCGGAGGAACTTGAGGCGGCCGACGGCGGTCTGGTCGCCGTTATCGCGCCGGAGGAGCTCGTCGACTCGGCGCGGAACGCGTTGCGGGAGGTATACGGCGCCCGCGTCGGGGCGGGGGCGGGGAGCTTCGACCAGGACATCGTCGTGATCGATCCTCGCGAGGCGAAGGGCCTCGAGTTCGACGCCGTTGTGGTCCTTGAGCCGGGCCGTCTCGTCGACGAGCACCACGGCCGAGTCGGCGACCTGTACGTTGCGATGACACGGCCCACCCAGCGGCTTCGGCTCATCGCGGCGGACCCGCTGCCGGCCGGGATCGAAGCCCAATTTGCTGATGCCTGACTGATACCGTAGAAGCCGTGCCGCAGACAGTACTCGATACGCAGAAGAACGATCCGAGCTTCCCGAACATCTGGCAGGAGCTCAAGTGGCGTGGTCTGGTCCACGTCTCGACCGACGAGGCGGAGCTGGAAGCTCTTCTCTCGGGGGATCCGATCACGTATTACTGCGGCTTCGACCCCACCGCGCCAAGCCTTCATCTCGGCAATCTGGTCCAGCTTCTCGTGCTCCGTCGCCTCCAGCTTGCTGGTCACCGGCCCTTGGGGCTCGTCGGCGGCTCCACGGGGCTCATCGGGGACCCGCGTCCGACGGCGGAGCGCACCTTGAACACGAAGGACACCGTCGCCGAGTGGGTCGGCTACCTCAAGGCGCAGGTGCAGCGGTTCCTCAGCTTCGAGGGCGAGAGCGCCGCGCGCATGGTCAACAACTTGGACTGGACCGCGCCGCTGAGCGCCATCGACTTCCTGCGGGATATCGGCAAGCACTTCCGGGTGGGGACGATGCTCCGGAAGGACGCGGTCGCCTCCAGGCTCTCCTCCGACGAAGGCATCTCGTACACCGAATTCAGCTACCAGATCCTCCAAGGGATGGATTACCTCGAGCTGTTCAGGGCCTACGACTGCGTGCTGCAGACAGGCGGTTCGGATCAGTGGGGCAACCTGACGAGCGGGACTGAGCTCATTCGCAAGGTCGAGGGGAAGACCGTGCACGCCCTCGGCACGCCACTCATCACGAACGCGGACGGGACCAAGTTCGGCAAGAGCGAGGGCAACGCCATCTGGCTCGACGCTTCCATGTGCTCGCCGTACACGTTCTACCAGTTCTGGCTCAACACCTCGGACGCAGACGTCGTCGACCGGCTCAAGGTCTTCACGTTCCTCACCCGGGCGGAGATCGAGGAGCTTGAGGCGGCAGTCAAGGATCGCCCCTTCGCCCGGGAGGCTCAACGCCGGCTTGCCTTCGAGGTGACGTCGACGGTCCATGGCGTAGATGCAACGGAAAAGGTCATTGCGGCTTCAGCCGCCCTCTTCGGCAACGGTGACCTCGGGATCCTCGACGAGAGCACGCTTGAGGCCGCGACCGCCGAGCTCTCGACGACCGCCGTGACGCCTACCCAGCTGGGCATAGTCGACCTCTTGGTCGCCACTGGGCTCTCCGACAGCAAGTCCGCTGCCCGCCGGACGGTGGGGGAGGGTGGCGCCTACGTCAACAACGTGAAGGTCACCGATCCCGATGCCGTCGTCGATTCGGAGCTCGCCCTCCACGGTCGCTACTTCCTCGTTCGGCGTGGCAAGAAGAGTCTCGCGACGGCGGTACTGACGGACTGAGGCATCGTCTGGCAAGACGGCTTAGCACTTGATCCGCCTTGGGTCCCGCGCGACACGCCCGGGAGTCTGGGCGGATTTGCCGTCCCGGGAGAGGCCGTGTACTGTATTTCGAGTCGCCACCGCAGAGTGGCGGCGAAAATCCTTCCTCCAAGGGCCTCAAGGCGTAAATCGCGGATGATGTTCCGGGATTTGCAGCGAGGCGCTCGAGAAGGTAAATTAGAACCTCGTTCGGTTGGAAGATATCCCGGGTTTTGTGCCTGGGGGATGTACTTTCTGGGCCTGTTGTTTGAGAACTCAATAGTGTGCCATGTTTGATTCGATGCCATTTTTTTGATTGGCTGATGCTGTTCTGCGCGCACCCCCGTGTGTGTGGGATGGTTTTGGCTGGGGTCGGGTTTCTGGTGCGTCTTTTCCGGGCGTGCTGGTTTCCTTTTGTTTTTCGTGTTTTTTTGACGGAGAGTTTGATCCTGGCTCAGGATGAACGCTGGCGGCGTGCTTAACACATGCAAGTCGGACGATGATGCCCTTCGGGGTGGATTAGTGGCGAACGGGTGAGTAACACGTGAGCAACCTGCCCTTGACTCTGGGATAAGCCTGGGAAGCTGGGTCTAATACCGGATATTCGCCTCCTGCCGCATGGTGGGGGGTGGAAAGCCTTGTGCGGTCTTGGATGGGCT
>NZ_JTDL01000150.1 GCF_000802235.1 Sinomonas humi | reverse complement strand
CGTTCCCAACAAGGGCCGCGAGCGGAGCCTTCTGGGACTACCCGCCCACCGGTTGCCGGTCTTCGGGGATCAGGAGGTGGCGGTCCCCACCGTGACGTTGACGGTCATGCTCTGCCCATTGCGGTTCAGCGTGACCTTCACAGTCGAGCCCGGCGCCGTCTGACGCACTGCGGCGGTGAGCCCGCTTGCATCTTCGATGGCGTAGTCACCGAAGTGGGTGATGACGTCGCCATTCTTGATTCCTGCCTTGTCGGCTGGGCCACCACCTGTGACCTGGGCGACCTGGGCTCCCACCGAGAACTGCGAGTTGGAGTTCCCATTGGGCGCGGCCGGCTGGACCGAGACACCCAGCAGGCCATGGGTTGCCTTGCCGCTCGAGATCAGCTCCTGCGCAATCCGCTGCGCGTAGTCAATCGGGATGCTGAAACCAACGCCGATGCTTCCGCTCTGGCTCGTGCTGCTCGTGCTGCTGCCGGTTGACGCAATGGCGACGTTGATTCCGATGAGCTCACCATTGGTGTTCAGCAGTGCGCCGCCGGAGTTCCCGGGGTTGATGGGCGCGTCCGTCTGGATCACGTTGAGGCTGATCGTGCTCTGAGCCTGAGACTGCTGCGACTGGCCGAACGGAGGTGCGAACTGGAAGCCCTGCCCGCCTTGCCCCTGGCCCTGCTGCTGCTGGTCTCCACCCTGCGGAGCCGCCGAGGAAGCCACCGAGATCGTGCGGTTGAGCGTCGAGACGATGCCGTCCGTCACGGTGTTCTCAAGGCCGAGCGGCGCACCGATGGCTACGACCGTGTCGCCGACGTTGATCTTGCTCGAGTCGCCCATCGTGATCGGCGTCAGGTTCGCACCCTTGATCTGGATGACGGCGAGGTCAGCGAGCGGGTCGGTTCCTACGACGGTTGCCGGATAGACGTTCCCGTCGCTCGTGCGGACCTCGATCGTCGGGTTCGCAACCTGCCCGTCGAGCGTGACGACGTGCGTGTTGGTCAAGATGTGGCCGGAGTTGTCGAGGACAACGCCTGACCCGGTGCCTTGGGAGCTGCCGGAGCTGACACCAATCGTGACGACGCTCGGGGACGCCTTGGCAGCAGCGGCGCTCACTGCGTTGACGCTGTTCTGGTTGTTGACGATGACCGGGCTGTTCTGGGTCGTTCCGACAGACGCAGCACGAGGGGCGACGAGCGAGTAGCCACCCGCCGCAACCCCGCCACCGATGAGCCCAGCGACGAGCATGCCCGCGACGAGCACTCCAGTGCCCCACCGCCGCGGTTGCCCCGAGCGGCCCGAGGTGGGCGGCGCGAAGGACGAACCTCCTTGGCCTCCTCCCTGGCCGTAGGGGTACTGCTGGCCGTAAGGACTGGAGGGCTGACCGTAAGGATTTGCCGGCCGCCCGTACGGTGACTGGCCCTGCTGGCCCTGCCCATACTGGCCTTGCCCGTACTGGCCCTGTTGGCCGGGCTGGCCCTGTCCATACTGGCCCTGCTGCTGCGGTCCGTGGCCCGGCTGGGCAGGCTGACCGTATTGGCCGTAGCGTGGCGCTGACTGGCCGAACTGTCCTTGGGTGGAAGCCGACGAGGGCTGGCCCGGCTTCGATGCCGAGGCCTGGCTCGGCTGTTGCGCCGAGTGCTGGCCGGAACCCTGGATCGGTGCCGTCGGCGCGGTGTCGGCGCTTGGCCGACTCTCTGCGCCCTGCGGGGCGACGTTCGAACGTTCCGGCGTCGCTCCGCCCTCTGTCGCCTGACCGCGGTCCGGGGTCGGGCTCTCTGGGGTTTCGCTCATGCTCCTCATCCTTTCGTGTCCTGCCTACAACTATGGACCGCGATGCTGTGCGCGACTCATTTGTTTTCTGAGAGGTATCTGGAAGTCAGCCGAAAGCCGGGACCCACCCGAAAACCCAACGATCCTACGTCGTCGGCCGTTCGGCCTGTTCGCTCGGGGCGCACTTCGAGCCGGTGGATTCCCGCAGAATGCCGCCCCTAGAATCGAAGCGACACGCCACAGCGTCCCTGCAGCACTTGGCCGAGATTGGGGGCGCTGAGGCCTTCCGGGGCAACCGCCCGGGAGCCGAGTGAAGGGCTGTGCAGTGCGATCCACGCTGAAGACTCTCGTGACGGCCGTCGGCGCATTGATACTCGCGTTGATGCCCGCGGCCACGCCCGCATGGGCCACGGACCCCGTGACAATTCCTTCCGGGACCAACATCGTCGATCCGAGTGGCGCACTTGGGACGCGGAAATCGGATGTGCAGGCCGCCATCTCGGACCTCCTGTCGCAGCACAGGCTGAACCTCTACGTCGTGATCGTCGATTCGTTCACCAACCCGAGCGACCGGGCGGCCTGGGCGCAGGCCGTGGCGAAGAACAAGGGAATGGGGACGACCGATGTGCTCCTCACCATCGCCACGGCCGGCCAGTATGAACTCGCCGCCAGCACAGCGAACACGAAGGTCTATCCGAAGATCAGCAACATCCTCCAGAATGCGATCACGCCCAACCTTGCGAATGGCAAGAAGGACTACGCGCAGGCCGCCGTGGACACGGCCAAGGCCGTGGGCGATGCCGCGGGCGGAGGCAGCGGGGCGGTCTCCTCGGGCAGCGACGCGACTCCCCTCCTCGTGGGCGCGGGCGTCGTCGTTGCGGGCGCGGCAGGCGTGTACGCCCTCTCCCGCCGCCGGAAGACACGCGCGCTCGGCACGACGTCGCCAAGCGGCCCCTCCGACCCGCTCGCCGGCGTGCCAGTCGAAGAACTGCGCAAGCGTGCCAGTGCCCTCCTGGTGCGGGCAGACGACACCATCAAATCGAGCGAACAGGAGCTTGGCTTCGCCGAGGCGTCCTACGGCGCCGACGCCGTGGGCAACTTCACAAGCGCCCTCGCCGATGCCAAACGACAGCTGAGCGAATCGTTCAAGCTCCAGCAACAGCTTGACGACCACATTCCTGACACCGAGCAGCAGCAACGCGCCTGGCTGGGCGAGATCATCAACCGCTCGCAAGCGGCAATCCAGTCGCTCGCCGACCAGAAGGCAGACTTCGACGCGCTCCGCGAGCTCGAGCGCACGGCTCCCGCCGCTCTCGACAACGTCTCCGGAGGCGTCCAACAGGCCACCGCCCGGCTCACCGGGGCCGAGAGAACCCTGGCAGCCCTGAGCGAGCGCTACTCCGAGACCGCAGTCCGCCAGGTTTCCGACAACATCAGTCAGGCGAAGGATCGGCTCGCATTCGTCGAGTCCGCGTCGGAGCAGGCGCGCCAGCAGCTCGCAGCCAACGAAACTGGGCCGGCGGCAGTTTCTGTTCGGGCAGCCGAAGAGGCTCTGCATCAGAGCGGGGTCCTCCTCGACGCGATCGACAAGGCCTCGACCGCCCTCGAGAGCGCGCGGACGAGCCTGGACAGCGCGATTGCCGACACTGAGAATGACCTCGCCCAAGCGAAGGCCATGGTCCAGAGTCAGCCGCGTACGGAGCTGGCCGGCCCGATCGCTGGTGTCGAATCCGCCCTCGCTCAGGCCAAGCAAGAGCTCGCCGGCCCGAAGGTCGACCCTGTCTCCCTTCTGGCACGCATTGAAAAGGCGCACCAGCAGCTCGACGATGTTCTGGTGGGCGTACGCAATCGCGAACAGCAGGCTCAGCGCGCAGCCGCCGCCCTCCAGCAGGCGATCCGTACGGGCCAGGACTCGATCAGTGCCACAAGCGACTACATTGAGGCGCGTCGCGGAGGGGTCGGCACAGAGGCTCGAACCCGCCTCGCTGAGGCGCAGCGCAACCTCGACTACGCCCTGAGCATCGCCCAGAGCGACCCCACTTCGGCGCTTGCCTACGCCCAGCAGGCAACAACACTCGCCCAGCAGGCCGCCCAGATCGCCCAGCAGGACGTCGAACAGTTCTCCGGGTTCGGGGGCTTCGGCATGGGTGGGGGCCGGAACTACGGTGGCGGAATCGGAGGCGCGATCCTCGGCGGAATCCTCATCGACAGCATCCTGCGCGGCGGCCACCACGGTGGCGGC
This sequence comes from Sinomonas humi, assembly GCF_000802235.1. Lineage (GTDB taxonomy): Bacteria > Actinomycetota > Actinomycetes > Actinomycetales > Micrococcaceae > Sinomonas > Sinomonas humi. Next base: position 11,241 of record NZ_JTDL01000150.1, on the reverse strand, counting down.
GGCTGGGGCGGCGGGGGCTGGGGTGGTGACGGCGGTTTCGGCGGAGGCTTCGGAGGCGGAGGCTTCGGAGGCGACGGCGGGGGCTTCGGAGGCGGGGACGGCGGCAATTTCGGCGGCGACGGCGGAAGCTTCTGAGCCAGAGAGAACAGGACCACAAGAGGCCGCGGCTCGATGCCGGGCCAGGGAAGGGAGCACCACACCATGGCAAAGCAGTCGATCTTCGGGCGCATCGCGCAGTTGGCGAAGGCCAACATCAGTGCGCTGCTCGACCAGGCGGAGGACCCCCAGAAGATGCTGGACCAGATGGTCCGCGACTACAGCAACAACATCGCCGAAGCGGAGTCGGCGATCGCCCAGACGATCGGCAACCTGCGAATGCTGCAGGATGACCACGCCGAGGATCTCAAGGCCGCACAGGACTGGGGCAACAAGGCACTCGCTGCCTCTCGCAAGGCGGACGAGTTCCGAGCCGCCGGAAATGCCGCTGACGCCCAGAAGTTCGACAATCTCGCCAAAGTCGCCTTGCAACGCCAGATCTCCTCCGAGAACGAGGCGAAGGCGGCAGAGCCCACCATCGCGTCCCAGAGCGAAGTAGTGGATCGACTCAAGACCGGGTTGGACCAGATGAAGGGCAAGCTCAACGAACTCACCACGAAGCGCAATGAACTCGTGGCACGCAGCCGGACAGCGGCGGCCCAGAGCCAGGTGAACGACGCCCTCAAGAGCATCGACATCATGGACCCCACGAGCGAGGTGAGCCGTTTCGAGGAGAAGGTCCGTCGGGAGGAGGCAAAGGTCCGCGGACAGCAGGAGCTCGCGGCAAGCAGCCTCGATGCCCAGTTCAACCAACTCGAGGATCTCGGCGAGCAGACCGAAGTCGAGGCCCGACTCGCTGCGCTCAAGCAAGGATCCTCGCAGGCTGCCCTCTCTGCCGGGAAGGAGACTCAGTCTTCGGGCGCCGTCGACCCGATCGTCGACGAAGCTGACTTCGACAAGCTCTGACAGGCGCCAGTCGCTGATCCAGTGACAAATCAAAGAGGCCCGGACCGACAACGTCGGCCCGGGCCTCTTCTCTGGTTGCGGGGACAGGATTTGAACCTGCGACCTCTGGGTTATGAGCCCAGCGAGCTACCGAACTGCTCCACCCCGCGGCGCACTCACTACGTTACCAATAGGTGAACTTGGCGCCAAATCGGTGGAGAGCCTGGCCAGGATCAGCCGCTCGGGCTCGGCGAGGGGCTCGCCGACGGACTGGATGAGGGACTCGGCGAGGATGTCGACGGAGCCGTCGATGAGCCTTGCCCCTGCGCCGCCTGCAGGCTGGCCTCGGCCGCAAGCGCCCGGGTTACTGCATCGCTCAACCTCTGCTGAGCGGCACCGTAATCAGCGAAATTGCCGTTCTGAAGGGCCGTCTGGCTGTCGCTCAGGGCCTTCTTCGCATCCTGAAGCGCCTGATTGAGCTGCGAATTCGCGTTGGTCGCCGCAGTGGACGAGCTGGGGGGCGACTGCGGAGGCGCGCTCGAGTTGTTCCCGGCGTCCCCCGCTGAAGCACCCGCGTTCCCGCCGAAGAGGCTCTTGAGCGCTTCGTCAAGCGTCGGGGCGAAGCCGACCTTGTCCCCGAAAGCGACGAGAACCCGTTGAAGGGTCGGGTACGACGTCGAGCCTGTCGACTGGACATAGACCGGTTCGACGTAGAGCAGACCACCCCCGACGGGCAGAGTGAGCAGATTGCCGGCTTGGACCTTCGAGGCTCCCTGTCTTAGCAGGTTGAGGGAGGTCGAGACCGAGGGGTCGGAGTCGAAGCGGGACTGCACCTGTCCCGGCCCCGGCACGTTCGTATCGGTCGGGAGCCTGAGCAATTGCAGCTTCCCGTAGTCTGGCCCCTTGACGCCCGGCTTGTTGCCTGCATCCGAGTCCGCCGCGAGGTAGCCGTACATCACGTCGCGCGACTTCCCCGCCTGCACCGTCTGGGGGATGAAGCTCGAAGTCAGCTGGAAGGCCGGCGTCTTCTGCCCCGGCATCTGCAGCGACAGGTAGTAGGGCGGCTGCTTGCCGCCGTTCTGGGAGGCGCTCGTGGGATCGTCCGGGACGCTCCAGACGTCGTCGTTCTGATAGAAGCTCGCCGGATCAGTCACGTGATACCGGGTCAGGAGCTCACGCTGCACCTTGAAGAGATCCTCCGGGTACCGCACGTGGCTCATGAGCGAGCCAGACATATCCGAGATCGGCTTCACCGTGGAGGGGAAGACCTTCTCCCAGGTCTTGAGGATCGGATCCTGGTCGTCCCACGCGTAGAGCGTGACGGAACCGTCGAAGGCGTCGACGGTCGCCTTGACGGAGTTGCGGATGTAGTTGACGCTCGACGGCGGGAGCGCGCCATTGCGGCCAGCTGCGGTCTGCGAGTCCGACGTGACCTGCTGAAGCTGCTGCTGTTGGGAGTACGGGAAGTACTGGCTCGTCGTGTAGCCGTCCACGATCCACTTCACGCGCCCGTCGACCACCGCCGGGTAGGCGGTCCCGTCGAGCGTCAGATACGGCGCAACCTGCTGGACCCGCTGGAGAGGGTCGCGGTTGTAGAGGATCTGAGACTGGGAGTTGACGGCATCCGAGAACAGGAGGTCCGTGCTCTGGAACTTCACGGAGTAGATGAGACGGTTGAACCAGTTGCCCACGTTCGGGCCGCCATTGCCCGTATAGGTGTAGAGAGTGTCTCCTGAATTGCCCTGCGGCTTGTCCTGCTCACGGGGTTGGGAGCCGGAAGGCCCTCCCACGATAGAGTAATCGGGCGAGTACTGCCCAAAGTAGATGCGGGGCTGGTACGAGCTCTCCGTGCCGAGCGCGCCCGTCGTCGGGATGCCTGACTGGAGGAATACGGGCTTGCCGTCAGAAGTCGCCGTGTTGCCGTAGGCCGCCACCACTCCATAGCCGTGGGTGTAGACGACATGGGTGTTGTACCACGACTGCTGGTCCGGGCTGAGGCCATTGAGATTCAGCTCGCGGACCGCAATCACGGTGTCCTGGGTAGTGCCGTTCACGTTGTAGCGGTCAACGTTGAGCGTCGGGGCGAACTGATAGTACGGCCTGTACTGCTCGAGCTGCTGGAAGGTCGACGATACGAGCGTCGGGTCAAGAAGCCGAATGTTCTGGGTAGTCTGCGCGTCCGGCTGGAGAGCACCGGGGGCCGCATTGGTGGTTGCGTTGTAAGGAGTGACCTGAACGTTGTCGAGGCCGTAGGCCTCGCGGGTCAGCGAGATATTCCGCTGGATGTACGGTCCCTCAAGCGTCTTCTCAGACGGTGTCACTTGGAACTGCTGAATGACCCACGGGTAGATGCCGCCCGCAAAAATGCCCGTAATGACGAGCATGGCTGTTCCGATGAGCGGAAGCCTCCAGCGGCCGATCGCCGCTGCGATGAAGAACAGGATGGCCACGATCCCAGCAGCGATCGCGAGTATGGCTTGGGTCGGGATGACGGCGTTGACGTCCGTGTACATCGCCCCAGCCCATCGGGTGCCAGCATTCTGCAGCGTCCCGTACCGGTCGATCCAGAAGTTGATCGCGATGAGGAGCAGCAGGAGCCCCCCGCTGACAGCTAGGTGCAGTTGAGCCGCGCGCGACGTGTAGAGACCGCGGTCGCTGATGCGGATGGAGCCGTACAGGTAGTGAGTGAGGAGCCCGGCGATCCCGGCGATGATCACGATGCTGAGGAGGTAGCCGACGAGCGTCCCGATGAAGGGAAGAGTGAACAGGTAGAAGCTCAGGTCGAGCCCGAACTGCGGGTCCTTCTGCCCGAACGGGACCTGGTTGAAGAACAGCACGACCTTCTGCCATTGGCTCCCGGCCGCTGCACCTGCAAAGAGCGCAAAGACGATCGGCACGCCAGCCATGACGACACGGCGCACCGGTTCGAGCTGCGCTTGGTAGCGGCTCATGCTGTCCTGCGGGCCGCCGTCGGGGGCGTAGACAGGACGCGAACGGTAGGCGAGTCGGATCGAGGCGTAGACGCCGAAGCCCATGCCGAGCGCACCGACGAGGAAGACGAGGGTTCTCGAGACGTTCTCGGTGATGAACACCCCGAGGTAGCCGAGCTGTTGGAACCACAGGACATCAGTCCAGACCTGGGTGAAGAGCACGAAGCCGACCACGAGCACGACCGCGATGATGATGGTCGGGATGAGGGGACCGCGCCTCTTCCTCAGGGGTCGCGGAGTGGTGCCTTCTGGACGGGCTGTCACGTTTACCCCTTCATCAAGTGCTCTGTACCATCAGGGCGCAGCAGTCAGGACGCGCCGAGCGTCCGGACGCAGCGCGCCCTCGCCTAAGTCAAGCACGCCCCGCTCCGATACGGAGTTCCCACCCGCTCCGTGGTGAGCGGTAACGATTCGGAGACGGCGAGACGGATGCTTTGGGCGCGCAGCTTCGAACTACTTCGTGCACTGCGGCAACGTCGCGGGATCCGTTCCCTTCGAATACGACTCGACCGCATGCCGCGCCGCGTCGAGCGTGTCGACCTTCACCACGGAGAGACCACTCGGGATGTGCCCCACGACCTCGCCGCAGTTGCCTGCAGGAGCCAAGAAGAGAGTGGCTCCTTGTGACCGAGCACCCTCCATCTTCTGCACGATCCCGCCGATCTCCCCGACGGACCCGTCTGGGCTGATGGTTCCGGTCCCGGCGATCTGCTTTCCGTTCGTCAGGTTTTCGGGCGTGAGCTTGTCGATGATGCCCAAGGCAAACATCATTCCCGCACTCGGTCCGCCCACACTGTCCAGTGCAAAGTCCACGCTGAACGGGAACGAGAACGAGTACGCGACCGTGAAGCCAAGCAGGTAATGGCCTCCTCCGGAATCGCGGGGCGTGATTGAGACCGTGTGCTGCGCACCGTTTCGTTGGAAGACGACGTCGAGCGGCCTGCCTTTCGAATTCGCCACAAGCTGCTGGATTGCAGTGAGTGAATCGACCTTCTGGCCCCCTACGCTCAGAATCGTGTCCTGCGGCTGAAGCTTTCCGGCGGACGCGGAGTTGTCAACGAGCGAGGCGATCTTGAGCTGCTGTTGAAACGGGATCGAGAGAGTCTTGAGTGCTGCAGCGATCGCGTTGTCCTGCGAACTCTGCATCTCCTGCGCGTTTTCCTGGGAAACCGTCTGGGTTGTCACCCCCTTCGGGTAGACCGCATCCACGGGCAAGATCGACTGCGAGGGATCCAGCGCCGAACGGATGAGCCCCAGGAGACTCACGTTCGAGTTCGGGCCGCCTTCCACGTACACCGTGGTGAGGTCGAGCGCGCCCTGCGTTGGATACGTCTGGTGGCCATGGATAGCGATCAGGTCCTTGCCGTTGTCAGAGCCGAGGGTGTTGTAGACCGGCCCGGGAAGCTCGACGACGTACGGCACCGGCGCAGCCCAGACGATGCCGCCGAGGACGAGCGTCGCTACTCCGGCAACTGCCCCGACGAGTCCGCGCCCGGTGCGCGGTCGGGACCGGCGGACGACGCCGTCGCCCGACCGGTCCCCCTCCTCGCCGGGACGCTCACGCGGCGAGGAATCCTCAGGAGGACGCGCACCGCCGTCGTCCGCTGGGATGCCGGCGGCCGGGGGGACGCTGCTGCTCACGCCGCGCCTTTCCGCGGCGGGAGCGCCGCTTGTGCTCAGGAATTCGCTCTCCCCAGCCTAGTCCGCGCTGGGACGGCAATGCCCCCGGCGCGCCACGCTGCGCCTCGGGCTCACGTCGCGCCGCGACCTCACGCTGTGCCCAGAGCGAAAGGGCGTCGCGCGCGGAGACAGTCGTGTCCGCAAGCGGTACCGTGAGGTTGATCGTTCCCTCCCAAGTGATCGGCGGCGTCATGACCACTCCGGACAAGCCACAGGGCAACGGCGAGGAACCCCAGGACCCCCTCGCCGAACTCTTCGCCAAGCTCATGGGCGGGGAAGGCCTCGAAGGGGTCGACCCTGCCGAGATTGCCAAGGCTGCAGGCCTTCCCAGCGACCCTGCCGTACTCCAGCAGATGTTCCAGCAGGTCCAGTCCATGATGATGTCCTCGGCCGGGGACGGACCTGTGAACTGGCAGCTTGCGCACGAGCACGCGCGCCGCACCGCCGCGGCGACGTCCGACCCCTCGGTCTCGGCGATTCAGAACCGCGACGTAGACGAAGCGCTCCGCCTCGCCGAGCTCTGGCTCGACAACGTGACCGATTTCCCCTCCACGGGCCTCATCGGCCGCGGCTGGTCGCGTGCGGAATGGATCGAAGCGACGATGGCCACGTGGCGTCGGCTCACCGAACCGGTCGCCAACAGCGTGGCCACGGCTCTCTCGACCGCCATCAGCGAGCAGCTGCCCGAAGAGATGAAGGGCATGCTCGGCGGTGCGACGTCGATGCTTCAGAACATGGGCGGGGCGATCTTCGGCATGCAGCTCGGGGCTGCCATCGGCGCGCTCTCCGGCGAAGTCGTGAGCGCCTCAGACATCGGCGTCCCGCTCGTCGACCTCGAAATGGCGCTCCTGCCCGCCAATGTCGCCAAGTTCGGCGAAGGCCTCGGCCTGCCTGAAGGTGACGTGCGGCTTTACCTGGCGGTCCGCGAAGCGGCACACGCCCGACTCTTCATGCACGTCCCCTGGCTTCGCGCGCACCTCCTCGGCGCCGTCGAGGACTACGCCCGGGGCATTCACATCGACATCTCGCGGATCGAAGAGGTCGCGCGCGAAGTCGACCCGCGGAACCCGGAGTCCCTCCAGGAAGCGCTCCAGGGCGGCGTCTTCACGCCTGAGCGGACGCCGCGCCAAGAGGCTGCCCTCGCGAAGCTCGAAACTGCGCTCGCCCTCGTCGAGGGGTGGGTCGATGAGCTCACCGCGGCGGCCACCGAGAACGTCCTGCCTTCCTCCCCCGCGCTCCGCGAGGCAGTCCGACGGCGCCGGGCCACGGGTGGCCCTGCTGAGCACGCTTTCGCGTCCCTCGTTGGCCTCGAGCTCCGTCCGCGGCGGCTGCGCGACGCTGCCCAGCTCTGGGCATCGCTCAAGCAGGAACGTGGCGTGGCGGGCCGGGACGCCATCTGGAAGCACCCGGACCTCCTCCCGACCGCCGAGGATCTCGACGATCCCAACGGCTTCAGCTCGCGGCGCTCTGCGGCGGAGGCTCAGGAGACCGAAGTCGACGCGGCGCTTGAGAAGCTGCTCGCGGGCGGATTCGACCACCCAGCCGAGGCTGCGAGCGAGCAGGAAGCGGGCGCTGAGGGATCGGCACCGGCAGAATCGCAGGACGCCGAGAAGCCCGCGGACGGCACTTCCGAGGGCGAGTCCGGCGAACACTCCGGCAAGGACGACGACGGCGGGGAACCGCTCGCCGGGGCGTGACCTCGAACAGGCCGAGGCGGCGCTTAGGGCGGCGCCTCGGCCGAGCGAAGGGCTTCGGGCGGTTCTAGTCGACGTCCTCGACGATCGTCCCGAACGGGATCCGATCATCGACGAGCGCCTGCAGCGCGTGAGGCTCGTTGACGACGACTCGCACCCCGTACAGCCCGTCCGCGGCTGACTGGAGCAGTACTGGTCGGACCGTCTCGATGAAGTCGTTGGTGCGACCCTCGAGGAACTTCGCGTACCCGGCTGGAAGCTGGCTCATGCGCCAGATTCTAGGCCGGAGGGCCCTCTGGCGTAAGGCCCCGCGAGGCCGCGAACGAGACGCCCGCCAGGAACGCTTTCGCTTCCGCCGTCCGCGGATAGCGCTCGACGAGGGCCCAGAATCTTGGGGTATGCCCGGCGACCAGCAGATGCGCGAGCTCGTGCACGAGGACGTAGTCGACGACCCACTGCGGCATCCCCTGAAGCTGGTGAGATAGCCGGATGCTCCGCTCCCCCGGGGTGCATGAACCCCATCGGGTCGACTGGTTCGTGACCCACCGGACGGTCTCGGGGCGGGCACGTCCTTCCAAGAAGCTCCCCGAGAGCTCGGCGGCGCGTGCCATGAGTTCCTGATCGCTGCGGGGCCCGCCTCGGCGAGACCTGTCCCGCTCTAGACGCTGGACCATCCGCTCGACCCACAGCTTCTCCTCCACCTTTGTGAATCGGGCCGGGATGGCAACGACGGCGGTTCCGCCCTCCCAGAAGGCGCTCACCGTCTTGCGGCGCCGTGCCGAGCGGCGCACTTCGACGGGCGGAGAGCCGTTGGGCTGGGAGACGTCAGGCGCCACGGAGCAGCTCCAAGACGGCGTCGCCATACCGTTCGAGCTTCGCCTTGCCCACCCCTGCGACCTTGGCGAGATCGTCCAGGCTCCCGGGCCTTGCCTCCGCGATGGCAGTGAGCGTGGCATCCGTGAACACGACGAAGGCGGGCACGTCGGCCTCGCGAGCTTGCTCAAGGCGCCACGCGCGCAACGACTCGAAGGTGCCTTCGTCGTACGACGGCGGACAGTCGGCACAGCGCCCGACCTTGCGCTCGGCACCCGATTCGAGAACCGTCCCGCACACCCGGCACACGGCCGGGCCTCGGTACTCCCGCCGCCGGCGAGCCGAAGAACTTCCGGCCGCGGACGCCGTCGTGCGCAGGCTCCCCGGCCGCAGCCCGTCAAGGAAGCGCGACGGGCGACGGTGCGCTCGGCCGCCAGGAGTCCGGGACAGCGACCACGAGAGGTGAAGGAACTCGCGCGCCCTCGTGATCCCGACGTAGAGCAAGCGGCGTTCCTCGTCGACCGTAGTCGGCGTATCAGCGAACGAAATTGGCACTAGCCCTTCGCTCAAGCCGACGAGGAAGACGGCATCCCACTCGAGACCCTTGGCAGCGTGCAGCGAGGCGAGAGTGACCCCTTGCACGGCGGGGGCGTGCTGGGCGGCAGACCTCTCATGCAGCTCGAGGACGAACTCGGGCATGCCGAAGGCTTCCCCCCGGCTGGCCGAAAGCTCGTCCGCGAGCGCGACGAGCGCAGAGAGGGACTCCCAGCGTTCTCGGGTGGCGCCGCTTCCCGACGGGGCGGTGTCCGCGTAGCCGAGCGAGGAGAGCACGTCGCGGACGGCTTGGCCGAGCGAAATGCCGGTTGGCTGTGTCCTGGCCGCACCTCTGAGCTGGAGAAGGGCGTCACGGACCTCACGCCGGTTGAAGAACCGCTCGCCGCCGCGCAACTGGTAGCCGATCCCAGCGGCGGTGAGCGCTTGCTCGAAGGCTTCGGACTGTCCGTTGGTGCGGAACAGCACCGCGATATCCTTCGGCTCCGTGCCCGCCGCGACAAGCTTGGAGATTCGCTGGGCGACGGCGGCTGCCTCCGCCTCGTCGTCAGAGCACTCCGCGAACTCTGGAGCGGGCCCTGCGGGCCGCTGGGCCAAGAGCTGGAGTGGCTCGGCCCAAAGCCGGTCAGCGGCCGGTCCGCTGCTGCGGCGTGCTCCCAGGAGACGGTTCGCGAGATCGACCACCTGAGGGGTCGAACGATAGTCACGCACCAGCTTCACGACGGTTGCGGCCGGGAAGCGCTGACCGAATTCGAGAAGGTGGGCTGACGTCGCCCCAGTGAAAGAGTAGATCGTCTGGCTCGCGTCGCCGACGACGCAGAGTTCCTCGCGTCCTCCGAGCCAGAGCTCGAGGAGACGCTGCTGGAGAGGCGAGACGTCCTGATACTCATCGACTACGAAGTACCGATACTGCTCGCGGACCTCGGCGGCGACCTTCGGATCCTCCTGCAGAATCCCGACCGTTACGAGGAGGACGTCTTCGAAGTCGATGAGATTCCTGTCGATCTTGACGTCCTCATACGCCTGGAAAAGCCGGGCCACGGTCGGGGGCTGGAGACCGCCGGGCTCACCACGGCCCGCCGCCCCCTGCAGATACGTGGAGGGGGTGAGCATGGAAACCTTCGCCCATTCGATCTCCGAAGCGAGATCCCGGATGGCTGCGCGATCCACGGTCAGACGGAGCCGCCTGGCCGCCTCGGCAATGGCCTGTGCCTTGTGCTCAAGCAGACCCGGGAGCTGGCCGCCGACCGCCTGTGGCCAGAAGTACTGAAGCTGCCGGAGGGCGGCAGCGTGGAACGTCCGAGCCTGCACCCCGCCGACCCCGAGATCCCGCAGACGGCTCCGCATCTCCGCAGCGGCTCGGGAGGTGAACGTCACGGCGAGAAGACGCTGCGGCTGATAGACCCCGGCATGGACGCCATAGGCGATCCGATGGGTGATGGCACGGGTCTTGCCGGTGCCCGCTCCTGCAAGGACACAGAGGGGGCCTTGAAGCGTTGTTGCGACCGTCCGCTGCTCGTCGTCGAGTCCACCCAGCAACCGGTCCTCGAGCGACTGGACTTCGCTCGTCATACCCGCGCCTGTTCGGGGGCCCGATCCTCTATCGGCCCCCCGTACCAATGCTCAATGAGGGCACGTGAAATCGACGCGCGCGTGGGGAGGGTGACTTCCCCTGCCGCGACGGCGTCCTGGAGCTCCTCCCGGTCGAACCACCGCGCCCTGACCACCTCCTCGCCGTCGGGCCTCGCCACCGTGTCCTCCGTGCGCGCAGTGAAACCGAGCATGAGCGACGCTGGGAAGGGCCACGGCTGCGATCCGAGGTACTGGCAGGCAGAGACCCGGACTCCCACCTCTTCTGCAATCTCACGGACGACCGCCTGCTCGAGGGACTCGCCGGGTTCGACGAAGCCTGCGAGGGTGGAGAACATCGTCGAGTGCATTCGCGCGCCGCGGCCAAGCAGAACCCGGCCATCCGGGCCCACGACTGTGACGATGATCGCCGGGTCGGTCCGCGGGAAGTGCTCGGAACCGTCCTGACTGCAGACACGTACCCAGCCGCTCGAAACGATGTCGGTAGGCGCCCCGCAGCGGGGACAACGCGGGTGGGTCCCGTGCCAGTTGGCGATCGCATTCGCTTCGAGCAGGACGCCCGCCTCGAAGGGATGCATGGCGGCGCCGACTTCCCGGAAGCCCAGCCATTGGGCGCCTCGGGGAAGCAGCCCCGCACCAGTGGTCGCCGGCTCGGACATGACGCCCGCAATTGGTTCTATGGGCTCGGGAAGGACGACGAGGACGACGTCGGAACCGATCTGGAGGCCGCTTGCCCCCTCCGCGGCCAGCCGCGCATCCTCGGGCACACGCCCGAGGTACACCACAAGTCCGTCGAGCCATTCCTGGGGGAGCTCGGCTGCTGGAAGGAGGACCAGCCTCTCCCCCTCCATCGCTGCCCGGTGCTGAGCGAGCAGCAGGGCCATCGTCCCCTGCTCGTGAACGATCGAAGCGAGGAAGGCAGGATCGGCTCGATCCTCGCT
>NZ_JTDL01000015.1 GCF_000802235.1 Sinomonas humi | reverse complement strand
GACGACTAGCACCAACACCCCGATGACGGCGAAGGCAATTCTGCTGGGCTTGCTCATTTGCGGTGTTCCTCCTGTTGCCCGGTGCCTGAGAGGGGGAGGCCGGGGTATGTCGAACGACTACGGGAGCGGGTTGCAGGTTTCGCTGCGGCCGACTTCTCTGTCGGACCGACCTGCTTCACAATCAGATTGGTTGGTTGTATGACAAAGTAAGCCGGGTCACATCGGGGTGTCAATAGCCAATTCTCCGCCCCCACCCTCCAGTAGGCCCGTGCTTCGCATGGCGGTTGCTGCCTTCCTCTCGCCACCGATCGTGCCGAGCTCGTTCCGGCTGTTACCGTGAAAAATGCCGATCGGTACCGCCCCAGGGAGCTCTCCAGCGATGAACCAATCGTCAGCGGCGTTGTCTCCCCGGAGGCTGTAGGAGAGTTCCAAGGAGTTCGCCATGCGCTCTCCCAGCGCCCGAATGGTTCCTATCCGCAGCCAATATCTGCACACAAGAGCACCCTTTCTTTGGGCCGCGAACCCTACTCCATCCGCACAGGGTTCGAGTTCATGGTTTCGGACACTGTCAAGGATCCCTGTCCACAGGCCCGCTCCTTTTTATTTCTTTCCGCCCTGAGGGCTGTGGCTGCGATCTTGCTGGAGAACGATGGCGGCTATGCCAAAAGCGGGCGGCAACGTAATTGTGGCGATCCCACGACAGCTTGTGGGAAAGGATGACGCTGGGTGAGAGCTCACTTAAGGCCCCGGTCGGCGGGTCGGCAGGTCCAACAATTCTCGGATCGCGTTGGTGACTGGGATCCCCCTGGCTTCTGCCTCTGCCCTGCGCGCGTAGCGGTGGTCGGCGGGCAGCCTGTCCATCCCTGCTGCTCGCAACATCTTCGTGAACGTCGCAACCCGGTCCGCAAATTCGCCAGACGTACCGCGGTCTGGATCAATTACCAGAAGGAACTGGCCAGTGCGTGAGGAGTGTGCGCCAGAAGGCTTATCTACGGATGCTTCGCGGGAAAATGCGCCCCCGGTCAATGCCGAGGCGAGCACCTCCACCATGACCGAGAGCGCTGCGCCTTTGTGGCCGCCGAACGGCAACAGGGAACCACCATCGGCAATCGCTCCCGCATCAGTGGTGTCGCGCCCCTCTGCGTCGACACCTGTACCTGGGGGCACAGGGCGACCGGTACGCGCAGCTAGAGTGAGATCCCCGAACGACACCGAGGAGGTGGCGAAGTCTGCCACCAGCGGGGGTGCACCGGCCACAGGGATGGCGTAGGCAAAAGGATTTGTGCTGAGCACGGCTTCGTGGACCCCGACCGGCGCGACGGTGGGAACGCCACCGGTGACCGTTGTGAGAGCGATGCAGCCACTCTCAGCGAACGGCTCGAGGTCGGGCCACAATGCGCTGTGGTGGTGCGAGTGACGGATCGCCACGAGAGCGACGCCCTCTTCTTCAACCGCATGCATGATCTTCTGGCGAGCTCGCGCTAGCGCCACCTGGGCGATGCCACGACCCGCGCAGCATCGGGCTGATCCTCGTCGTCCCTTCGGTGCTGCTCGCCGTCGTCTACTGGCTGTTCGAGAACGAG
>NZ_JTDL01000149.1 GCF_000802235.1 Sinomonas humi | reverse complement strand
CCATCGAAGATGCAAGCGGGCTCACCGCCGCAGTGCGTCAGACGGCGCCGGGCTCGACTGTGAAGGTCACGCTGAACCGCAATGGGCAGAGCATGACCGTCAACGTCACGGTGGGGACCGCCACCTCCTGATCCCCGAAGACCGGCAACCGGTGGGCGGGTAGTCCCAGAAGGCTCCGCTCGCGTTCCCAACAAGGGCCGCGAGCGGAGCCTTCTGCTCGTTGCAGTCCCTCTAGCCCGGCGGAGGTCCCCGGACCGCACCGCGTCGTTTCATGACATTCCGTGGCGTTCCGTGACGCTCCCGAGAGTTCACGCCGTGCGCGGCGCCCTTCGGGTGGCAGCCCCAGCGCGTATGGTTAGCTAAGGTCGCGGGAGCGCGGTGCGCACACCGTGGCCATTCGCGGCTTGACCGCGACACCGGCGCCGTCGGGCGCCACCAGCGACGGACGCAACACTACGGAAGGTCCTCAACCGTGGGAGACACCCTCAAGATCGTCGTGCTCGTCAAGCACGTCCCTGACGCTCAGTTCGACCGTCACATCGGTCCTGACCGGACGCTCGAGCGCTCGGAGAGCATCCTGTCTGAGCTTGACGAATACGCGCTGGAAGCCGCCCTGCAGCTGAGCGAGGCTCGCGGCGGGGAGAAGGCCGGCAATCAGGTCATCGCCCTCACCATGGGCACCGCGGACGCAGCCAACGCCCTCAAGAAGGCGCTCCAGATCGGTGCTTCTTCTGGCGTCCACGTGACTGACGAAGCTCTGGCCGGGTCTGACGCATGGGCAACGTCGCTCGTGCTCGCTGCCGCGCTCCGTGCGATTGGCGATGTCGACCTCATAGTCGCAGGCATGGCCTCGACCGACGGCGAGACGTCGCTCGTCCCCGCTCAGCTTGCCGAGCGCCTCGGCCTTCCGCAGCTAACGTTCGCCTCGAGCCTTGAGGTCGAGGGGCGCACGGCCGTCATCCGGCGCGACGGCGGAACAACGTCCGATACCGTGGAGGCTGATCTGCCGGCGGTCGTCTCCGTCACCGACCAGATCAACGAACCGCGCTATCCGAACTTCAAGGGCATCCTCGCGGCGAAGAAGAAGAAGATCGCGACGTTCAGCCTGGCGGACCTCGGCCTCGATGCGGGGCAGGTGGGCTCCGCGGGTGCGCTCACTCGCGTTGAGCAGGCCGAGCCGCGTCCTGCGCGCACAGCCGGAACCATCATCACCGACGAGGGAGACGCCGGCGTGAAGCTCGTCGACTTCCTGGCCGCCCAGAAGCTCGTTTAGAGGGAGAGATGACCATGACCGCAACCCTCGTCTACCTCGACGTCCTTCCCGCCGAAGGCCTTCGCAAGCCCCAGCTCGACCTCCTCGCAGCGGGCCGCATACTCGGGCCCGTCTCCGCTGCCGTCGCCACACCCCCGAGCGACGCCGTCGTCCAGCAGCTAGGCGAACACGGTGTTGAGACCGTCTACACCCCCGATGAGTCAGATCTCTCGTCCTACCTCGTCGCCCCGCAGGCCGCTTGGCTCGCGGCAGTCGCGGCAGTTGCCCAGCCGGGCGCGATCGTCCTCGACAACTCGTTCGAGGGCAAGGAGATTGCGGGGCGTCTCGGCGTGCGGTTGGATGCCGGCGTCATTACCGATGTCGTCGCGCTTGAAGCCGACGGGACTGCCCACAAGTCGGTGCTTGCCGGCTCGTATGAGGTCAGTGCGAAGGCAACGAGCCCGGTTGCCGTCTTCACGGTGAAGCCAGGCGCGGCAGAGGCTGCTGCAGCACCTGCTGCAGGCTCGCCCACAGTGACGACGGTCGAGGTACCGCAAGGCGCCTTCGCGCACGCCGCGCGGATCACGGGGCGAACGGATCGCCCTCGAAGCGGTCGCCCCGAGCTGACGGAGGCCGCAATCGTGGTCGCCGGTGGTCGCGGTACAGATGGCGACTTCGGGCCGATCGAGGAACTCGCCGATGCGCTCGGCGCCGCGGTTGGGGCTTCCCGCGCCGCGACGGACGCCGGGTGGATCAGCCATGATTTCCAAGTCGGGCAAACGGGCAAGACGGTCTCTCCTCAGCTCTACATCTCCGCTGGCATTTCGGGGGCAATCCAGCAGAAGGCTGGCATGCAGACAGCGAAGATCATCGTGGCAGTCAACTCTGATCCCGAATCGCCCGTATTCGAGATCGCGGACTTCGGGGTCGTCGGCGACCTGTTCAAGGTCCTTCCCCAAGCCACCGAAGAGATCAAGCGGCGTCGAGCCTAGTGGCCATCCCTCGGGGCGGCCTTCCCGGGCCCCACGATGTGGGGAAGGTGCTCGCCTTTGGCGCCCACCCTGACGACCTGGACTTCGGTGTGGCCGGAACTGTGTCAGCGTGGGTCGCCCAGGGGATCGAGGTGCACTACGGCATCATGACCGACGGCGATGCCGGCGGTTTCGATCCGGCTCACCGCGCCGAGATCGTCGCGATGCGCCGGGACGAACAGCGCGCCGCCGCCGCACGCGTCGGGGTGAGCGAGGTGCATTTCCTGGGCTACCCGGACGGCTATCTCGAGCCCACGCACGAGGTGCAGCGCGACGTCGTCCGGCTCATCAGGATGCTTCGTCCCGACGTCGTCATTGCCCAGCATCCCGAGCGCAACTGGTCGAGCCTCCAGATGTCCCACCCGGATCATCTCGCGAGTGGCGAGGCCGTGACGCGGGCCATCTACCCCGCGACGGAGAACCCCTACGCCTACCCCGAGCTCGAGGAAGCGGGTTTTGCAGCCTACCGCGTCCCTTGGCTGTGGCTCTACGGAGCTCCAGAGGAGCGGGTCAACCACGTCGTTGACATCACCGACCATGTGGAAGCGAAGCTCGAGGCGATTCGCGTGCACCTCAGCCAGCACCCCGATATCGCTGCCACGGAACGCTTCGTCCGTGCCAGGCTCGCCGCCACCGCAGCCGGGGCGGGCCTGCAGGCGGGGAGGTTGGCGGAGGCTTTCCACGTGGTCACGGTCAACTCGCCGGAGACCATCGCAGGCTTCTGACCCCTCGCACAGGAGAGGGATGCGGGACGGAAGCCTAGAGCTGCGCGCCCGCGTACCCGTTCTGCCGCCACGCCTCGTACAGGGCGATCGAGGCGGAGTTGGCGAGGTTGAGCGAACGTCGCGCCGGGACCATGGGCAGTCGCACCCGCGCTGTCACCCTCGGGTCGGCAAGGACGTCCTCGGGAAGGCCCACGGATTCGGGGCCGAAGAACAGGACGTCGCCGGGGACGTACGCTACATCGGCGAAGGGAGTGTCGCCGTGCGAGGTGAACGCGAAGACGCGTGAAGGCAGGAGCGCCGCGAACGCCTCGTCGAGGTTCTTGTGCACCGTCACTACGGCGAGGTCGTGGTAGTCGAGTCCCGCGCGCCGCAGCTTCGTGTCCTCGAAGTCGAAACCGAGCGGTTCGACGAGGTGGAGCTCTGACCCGGTCACTGCGGCGAGACGAATGGCGTTGCCGGTATTGCCCGGAATCTCGGGGGTGTAGAAGAGGATGCGGAACACGCCCTCCATCCTAGGCGCCGCGCGTTCGGACCTAGTGCAGGCCCGTGAGGAGCCTGGCGAGGGCGGGCACATACACGACGTTCGGCTGCGGTCCGGCCGCAAGGAAGAACTTGAGTTCGCGCACGAACTTCGAGGCGTTGAGCGGCTCGATCCCGCCCGTCACGCTCCTGTGCACGTCGATCACCGGCTGATGCACGCTGGCGTCCGGGGTCTGGACGAGCACGAAACCGTGCACGTTGAGCTCGGGGAACACTTCCTGGAAGGACCGCACCTGGCCCGCGAGCAGAGGTGGGGCTGCGGCTCGCCCGCCATGCAGGAGATGAGCGCCGTCCCACGCGTAGTTGCCGACTGGGACAAGCATCGAGTCGACGAGCGCGAGCCGGTATCCCGCAAGCACGGCGTGCGCGACGTAGGAGCGCCCGTCGGGCGAGATGAGGCCGTTGACGAGACGCGCCGAGGGGATCTCGGCGAGGATGCTGCGTCGGATCAGGGCAGCCGTCCGCTGCTCTCGCTCGATCCGGGCCGCCGCGCCGAAAATCCCGCGGCGTCGAGGTTCGCCATGCTCGGGCCGCCGCGCCAGGTCAAGCGGAACAAGCGGCACGACGCCGTCCGAGAAAGGCGGCTCGTACACGGCTGGTTCGCCGGCGAGGTTCCGCTGGGGGCGGCTTCCGGACTGCCTGCGGTTGGCCGTGAAGCCGGAGGCCGCGTACGACGGCGGGCGCGCCCCGCCGTCGTCCGTCCCGCCGGGGCCTGCGCTCCAGGCGGCGGTCTCAGGCTCCCGCTGTGGCGACGCCGCGAAGTAGCTGCGGTTGTACGACTCCCTCCGCTGGGCATCTGAGAGCACCTCGTAGGCGAGGGTGACGCGTCGGAACTCGGCGGGATCGCCACCGTGGTCGGGGTGATGGACCCGGGCGGCGCGACGGTAGGCGGCCTTGATCTCCTGGAGGGAGGCAGTGACGGGGACGCCGAGCACCTCATAGTGGGAGGGCAGGCCAGGCGTCATGAGTCAATCCTAGGCGGCGCATGCGTTCTCGCCGCCCGCAGGCTGGACCGGCCTAAAGTGGAAGGGTGCCCGTGTATCTCGACCACGCCGCTACGACTCCCGTGACGCCTCGCGCCCTCGCCGCCTTCACCGAGCAGGCTGCTCGCGGAGGCAATCCGTCCTCGCTACATGCCGTGGGCCAGAGCGCGCGGCGCGTGCTTGAGGACGCGCGAGAGTCGCTCGCGGCGTCGCTCGGCGCCCATCCTTCCGAAGTGGTTTTCACATCTGGAGGCACGGAGGCCGACAACCTCGCGGTCAAGGGGCTCTTCTGGTCGCGCCGGGACAGCAATCCGGAGCGTAAGCGCATCCTGTGCTCCAGCATTGAGCATCACGCGGTCATGGATACTGTCGAGTGGCTCGAGCGGCACGAAGGGGCGGAAGCGGTCTGGCTCCCCTGCGATGCGGGTGGGATCACGAGCGTGGAGGCAGTCCGCGCCGAGCTCGAGCGTGCCGCCGAGAGCATTGCCCTCATCACAGTGATGTGGGCCAACAACGAGGTCGGCACGCTCCAGCCCGTCGCCGAGATCGTCGCGCTCGCGGCACAATACGGCGTTCCCGTCCATTCGGACGCGGTTCAGGCGTTCGGCCACGTACCGCTTGATTTCGCCTCGTCGGGCCTGGCCACGATGGCAGTCAGCGGGCACAAGATCGGCGCACCCGTTGGCGTGGGTGCCCTCGCTGTGCGCCGGGACGCGACGGTGACCCCGGTTCAGCACGGGGGTGGCCAGCAGCGGGGACTCCGGTCGGGGACCCTCGACGCGGCTGGCGCCTCCGCGTTCGCCGCCGCTGCCGCCGACGCCGTCGGCCGGATCGAGCAGGAGGGGCCTCGCCTCGCGGTCCTTCGGGACAGGCTCATCGAAGGCGTGCGGGCGGCGGTCCCCGATGCCCGCCTGAGCGGCCCGTCTGACGGTGCGGTGAGACTCCCGGGTATTGCCCACTTCACGTTCCCCGGGTGCGAGGGGGATTCGCTCCTCTTCCTTTTGGACATGATGGGCGTCGAGGCGTCGACAGGCTCGGCCTGTACGGCGGGCGTCCCGCGGCCGTCACACGTCCTCCTCGCGATGGGCCTGACTGAGGACGAAGCGCGGGGCGCCCAGCGCTTCAGCCTCGGTTGGTCGTCCACCGATGAGGACGTCGACGCGCTCGTCGCCATCATCGGACGCGCGTTCGAACAGGCGCGCCAGGCCGGGATGGCGGGGCATGAGAGCACTATCAGGACGGCGTCCGTCCGTTAGGCCAACTCGCATTCAGGCAATGAGCTCCGCAAGCGGAACCTCAGGGTCGGCGAGACGGTCCTCATCGACGACGGCGCGCGAGGCGATGAGCGCTTTGAGGGCCTTCTGCGAACGCGGAGTGTTGACGTTCATCGCGGCGACGACCTGGCGGTCGCGGATCCAGAACGCGACGAAGCCCTCGAGGCCCGAGTCGACTGTCTCGATAGAGCCCCTGAGTACGAGCTTGGCCCCGCGAGCCCGCTGCGTGTAGCCGGAGTACTCGAGGCTGAGGCCGAACTGGTCAGTGTAGAAGTAGGGTGCGATGTCGAGGGCGGCAGGCTTGCCGAGCATCGACTTTGCGGCCACTTTCCCGCCGTTGAGGGCGTTCGACCAGTGCTCGCTCCGCACGTGGTCTCCGGTGAACGGCTGGACTGAGTTGGCGACGTCGCCGGCAGCGAAGACCCCTTCCGCCGATGTGCGCAGCGATGCGTCCACGATCACTCCGTTCCCCGTGAGCAGCCCGGCGTCGTGTGCGAGTCCGACGTCGGGATCGACACCGATGGCAACGAGCACAAGGTCTGCCGAGAGGCGCTCGCCCGAATCGGTCACGACGGATCGGACGCAGCCGGCGTTGTCGGTCGCGTGATCGTCGGACGCCTTGAACTCGGCGGGATGCGTCCCCAGCCGGAAGCCGACCCCCTCCGACTCGTGCAGCCTTCGGAAGTAGTCCCCGAGCTCGGGTTCGAGCTGGCCCAGCGGAGTCTTCGCCCGCCCGAGCACGATGACCTCGTTGCCGTAGGTTCGTGCGGCCGCCGCGACCTCCATGCCGATCCATCCCGAGCCGACGACGACGACCTGCTTCCCGCCGTCGTCGAGCTGGGACCGAAGGGCGAGGGAGTCCTCGAAGCGCCGGAGCGTCACGATTCCTTCGAGCTGTGAGCCGGGCAAGTCGAGCGTGCGCGGTTGCGCGCCGGTGGCAAGAAGGAGCGCTCGGTAGTGGAGCAGCTCCCCGCTCGCGAGGGCCGCTACCCGTGAGGCCGGCACGATCCGGCTCACCGTTTCGCCGAGGCGGAGCTCGACGCCGTTCTCGTCGTACCAGCCCGGGGGATTGACCGCCGTTTCTTCCTCCGTGGCCTTTCCCAGCAGGAATTCCTTGGAAAGTGGAGGGCGCAGGTACGGCTCGCGGTGCTCCGACCCGACAACCGTGATGGGGCCGTCCCAGCCCTCCGCGCGGAGGGTCTTGGCGGCGCTCCCGGCCGCAAGGCCGCCGCCCGCGATCACTATGCCATGCTCGTCCATGACCCGCCTCCATGCGGAGCTGTACTGGGACGGACTCGGGGTGAGCCGGCCCCGCCGCTAGAATAGACCGGTGCGAGTTCTGGCAGCCATGAGCGGGGGAGTGGATTCCGCCGTCGCAGCGGCCCGTGCCGTGGAGGCCGGGCACGACGTCGTCGGGGTCCATCTTGCCCTGTCCCGCATGCCGGGAACGCTGCGGACGGGAAGCCGCGGCTGCTGCACCATCGAGGATTCGAATGACGCGTGGCGCGCGTGCGACAAGCTCGGGATCCCGTTCTACGTGTGGGACTTCTCGGAGCGGTTCAAAGCGGACGTCGTCGACGACTTCATCGCCGAGTATGCCGCGGGGAGGACGCCGAATCCATGCATGCGCTGCAACGAGCGCATCAAGTTCGCGGCTCTCCTCGAAAAGGCCCTCGCCCTCGGCTTCGACGCGGTCTGCACGGGCCACTACGCGAAGGTGGTCCGCGACGCCGAGGGAAACCCTGAGCTCCACCGGGCTGCTGACTGGGCCAAGGACCAGTCCTACGTCTTGGGCGTGCTGACGCGCGAGCAGCTTGAGCATTGCCTCTTCCCGCTCGCCGACACCCCCTCGAAGGCAGAGGTGCGCGCGGAGGCCGAGCGGCGCGGGCTCTCCGTCGCCAAGAAGCCGGACAGCCACGACATCTGTTTCATCTCTGACGGCGACACTCGGGGATGGCTCGCCGACAAGATCGAGATGACTTCGGGCGACATCCTTGACGAAAACGGACAGAAGGTCGGCGAGCACAGCGGCGCGAACGCCTTCACGGTCGGCCAGCGCCGCGGCCTCCGGCTCGGCCGGCCCGCGCCCGACGGAAAGCCCAGGTTCGTCCTCGAGGTACGGCCCAAGGAGAACACCGTTGTCGTCGGGCCCGAGCAGCTCCTCGCGGTCGATGAGATCCGCGGGATCCGCATCTCCTGGGCCGGCGTTCCACTCGCCGAGGCAGCGTCGGGGGAGGAGTTCGCCTGCGCGGCTCAAGTGCGAGCACACGGCGAGCCCCTGCCGTCCAAGGCGCGGGTGGTCCTCCGCGCGGAAGCAGAGGGCGGTGAGGGCACGGACGACGGCGAGCTCGTCGTCATGCTCGAATCTCCCCTTCGCGGGGTCGCGCCTGGACAGACCGTCGTGCTGTACCAGGGGACGAGGGTGCTCGGCCAGGCGACGATCGACGCCGCGCGCTCGCTTTCGCGGCCCGCTCTCTGACGGGCCGCGCGGACAACCTCCAGCGGATCACGGTTGACGGGGCGGGGAACGCCAACAACTACCTGCGGGTGACGGTCAGCTCCAATGGGGCGGCGGGCAAGGACGAGCCGGTCCTGAGCTGGCAGAAGGTGCCCTACTCCGGCTGACCTTCCCGAGTATCCACCCGAGGACGACGACGGCGGCCGCTCCCGCCGTCGTCGTCCTCGCGGGTCTTTTTCGCTGGTTGATCCGAAAGATGTGAATCTATCGTTTCAATCTCCTCAAACGAGGCTTTCACATCTTCGAAAACGTGATTGAATGCTGTGTGCACTCGGGCTGTGCGCTGAATCACAGGCGGCGTGAGCCCAGAACTTCGAAGAGAAGGTCACCAAACCCCATGCGCAAGACCACCTCAGCCGTACGGAGCGCCC
Source organism: Sinomonas humi (assembly GCF_000802235.1). Taxonomy (GTDB): domain Bacteria; phylum Actinomycetota; class Actinomycetes; order Actinomycetales; family Micrococcaceae; genus Sinomonas; species Sinomonas humi. The sequence continues at coordinate 67,299 of NZ_JTDL01000149.1, read as the reverse complement.
TTGCGCTCCTCGGCATCTCTGCGCTGGCTCTGACGGGCTGCACCGGCCCGTCCGGAGGCAGCTCGGCCCAGAGCGGCTCCTCAGGCGGCGGCTCGATCACCGTCGGAACCACCGACAAAGTCACGTTCCTCGATCCCGCCGGCTCGTACGACAACGGCTCGTTCATGGTGATGAACCAGATCTATCCGTTCATCATGAACTCGAAGCCCGGCAGCGCGGACCCCCAGCCGGACATCGCGACCTCGGCCTCGTTCACGTCCCCGACGGCCTACACGGTCAAGCTCAAGAGCGGACTCAAGTGGGCCAATGGCGACACCCTTGATTCGACGGACGTGAAGTTCTCGTTCGATCGCCAGCTCAAGATCAACGACCCCAACGGCCCGGCATCGCTCTTGGGCAACCTCGCGAGCGTCGACGCCCCGGATCCGACAACCGTGGTCTTCCATCTCAAGCAGGGCAACGACCAGACGTTCCCGCAGGTGCTCACGAGCCCGGCCGGACCCATCGTCGACCACAAGGTGTTCCCGGCCGACAAGGTGATGAACGACGACGACATCATCTCGAAGAAGGCCTTCGCCGGTCCCTACACGATCACCACCTATCAGAAGAACCAGCTGGTCTCCTTCAAGGCCAACCCGGACTACCAGGGCCTCCTCGGGAAGCCCGCGACGGACACGGTCAACCTCAAGTACTACGCGGACTCGAACAACCTCAAGCTCGACGTACAGCAGGGCAACATCGATGTCGCATGGCGCTCGCTGACCGCAACTGACGTCGACAGCCTCGCCAAGGACTCCAAGGTCAAGGTCTACAAGGGCCCGGGCGGCGAGATCCGCTACATCGTGTTCAACTTCGACACGATGCCCTACGGCGCGAAGACCCCCAACGCCGATCCCTCCAAGGCTCTCGCGGTCCGTCAGGCGATGGCCGACCTCGTCGACCGCGAAGCGATCGCGCAGCAGGTCTACAAGGGCACCTACACGCCGCTCTACTCGTACGTTCCGGACGGATTCCCGGGCGCGACGACGCCGCTCAAGAGCATGTACGGCGACGGCAACGGCAAGCCGAGCACTGACAAGGCGAAGCAGGCCCTGCAGGCGGCCGGCGTCCAGACACCCGTGAGCATCAACCTCCAGTACAACCCGGACCACTACGGCACGTCGTCGGGCGACGAGTACGCCCTGGTCAAGCAGCAGCTCGAGGCCTCTGGCCTGTTCAAGGTCAACCTCCAGTCCACCGAGTGGGTCACCTACTCGAAGGACCGCACGAAGGACGTCTACCCGATGTACCAGCTCGGCTGGTTCCCTGACTTCTCGGATCCGGACGACTACCTCACGCCGTTCTTCACCGAGAACAGCTTCCTGAAGAACCACTACTCGAACACCACTGTCCAGGGACTCATCTCTCAAGAGGCCACGAACCCGGACAAGTCGTCCCGCGAGCAGCAGATCGGCCAGATCCAGGACGATGTCGCGAAGGACCTCGCGACCCTGCCGCTCCTCCAGGGCGCGCAGATCGCCGTGGCCGGAACGAACGTCAAGGGCGTCGACACGACGCTCGACCCGTCGTTCAAGTTCCGCCTCGGGGTGCTCAGCAAGTAACGGCTTTCAGCCCCACCCAGCGCAGCGGCGGGATGCTACAGCGTCCCGCCGCTGCCGTGCGGAGGAACCACCGTTCGGAACCACCCGCCAAGGAACCACCCGCTAAGGAATTTCCCGAATGACCGCACTGACAGAGACGCCCCCAGAGGCCGCCGGCGTTCCCGCCCCGGCCGCCAAGCGCAAGGGCGGCGGGCTCGCGACCTACCTCATCATCCGCTTCCTGCTGATCTTCCCCACGATCCTCATCCTCGTGACCCTGGTCTTCTTCCTGATGCGGATCACAGGCGATCCGATCACGGCAGCCCTCGGCGGCCGCCTCCCCGCGGACCAGCTCGCCCAACGCATCCACGAGGCAGGCTATGACCGGCCCATCCTCGTCCAGTACTTCCAGTACCTCGGCCAGATCTTCACCGGCAACTTCGGCCGCACCATCTCGGACAACCGAGCCGTGACCGAGATGCTCGCCACGTTCGGCTCGGCGACGCTCGAGTTGGCCATCAACGCGGTCGTCGTCGCCCTCATCATCGGCATCCCGCTCGGAATGATCGCGGCGCACCGCCGAGACAAGACCCCGGACGCCGTGCTCCGCATCTTCGCGATCCTCAGCTACGCGACCCCAGTGTTCTTCGCGGGCCTGCTGCTGAAGCTCGTCTTCTCGGTCTGGCTAGGCTGGCTCCCCGTCGCCGGTCGCGCCTCGACCTCGACTGAGATCGCCCTGACAAGCCTCGCGCAGCCGACGGGCATCTACTGGCTCGATGCACTCCGCAGCGGGAACATGTCTGCGTTCTGGGACGTCGAGTCGCACGCCATTCTGCCCGCGCTCGCCCTCGGCCTCCTCACGGCCGGCGTGTTCCTCCGTCTCGTCCGCACCAACCTGATCGGCACCTTGGGACGGGACTACGTCGAGGCTGGCCGCTCGCGGGGTGTGAGCGAGTTCCGTCTCGTGACGCGGCACGCGTACAAGCCGGCGCTCATCCCGATCATCACGGTCATGGGCCTGCAGATCGCGCTCCTCCTCGGCGGCGCGGTCCTCACCGAGACGACGTTCGAATGGAAGGGACTCGGCTTCCAGCTCGCCCAGTACCTCACAGCGCGGGACTTCGTCGCTGTGCAGGGCATCGTCGTCCTGCTCGCCGTGATTGTGGCCGTGACCAACTTCATCGTGGACGTCGTCGCCGCGCTGATCGACCCGAGGGTGAGGTACTGATGACCACGCAGACCCTTCCGCAGCTCGAGCGGCGCGAGCCGCTCTGGCGGCGGCTGCCCGTTCTCTCCCACCTCCGCAACAGCGTTGGCCTCCAGCGCGGGATGCTCATAGCCGGCCTCGTGCTCACGGCGATCTTCCTGCTGATGGCCCTTCTCGCGCCGCTCGTCGCCCCCTACGGCTTCTCCCAGATCTCGGACGCCAGCGGCGACTTCCCCACGCAGGACCCTCCGAGCGCCCAGCACATCTGGGGCACCACGGTGGGCGGATTCGATGTGTTCTCCCGCGTGGTGTGGGGGGCCCAGACGGCGGTGCTCGTCATCGTCGTCGCCGTAGCCCTGTCGATCTTCGCGGGTGTCGCCTTGGGCCTCGCCTCTGGGTACATCGGCGGATGGCTCGATCGCGTCCTGGTTGTTGTCGCCGATGCCGTCTATGCGTTCCCGTCGCTCCTCGTGGCAATCGTCATGTCGATCGTCATCAGCCACGGGCAGTCGAGCCTGTGGGGCGGCATCCTTGCAGCCGCGATCTCGATCACCGTCGTCTTCATTCCGCAGTATTTCCGCGTCGTGCGCGCGGAGGCCATCCGCCTCAAAGCCGAGCCGTTCGTCGAGTCCGCGAAGGTCCTGGGCGCTTCGAGCTGGCGGATCATGGCGCGGCACATCTTCCGGAACGCGACGCGGAGCATCCCCCTCATCTTCACGCTCAACGCCTCCGAGGCGATCCTGACCCTCGCGGGTCTGGGCTTCCTCGGGTTCGGCATCGAGCCGACGAGCGCGGCCGAGTGGGGCTTCGACCTCAACAAGGCGATCAGTGACGTCACCGCGGGCATCTGGTGGACCGGTGTGTTCCCCGGCCTCGCGATCGTGCTGACAGTGCTCGGGCTCACGCTCGTGGGCGAGAGCATGAACGACCTCGCTGACTCCCGGCTCCGCACGCGCGGTCGCAGCCGCAAGCAGCGTACGACGACGGCCCGCACCTCCGACTCGGTGGCGCCGGCGGCACATGCTGTACCCGGCGTTGCTGCGGGCGCGGAAGCATCCACCGGCCAAGAAGGAGGCCAGGCATGAGCGAGCAGCTTGACGTGCGTCCCGCTGTGCAAGCAGAGACCGTGCTGGACATCGACGACCTCGAGGTGTCGTTCGCGACGGACGCGGGGGAGGTCCGTGCCGTCCGCGGCGTGAGCCTCGACGTGAAGGCCGGCGAGGTCGTCGCCGTCGTGGGTGAATCCGGGTCCGGCAAGACCGTGACCGCGAAGACGATCCTCGGCCTCCTGCCCGAGACCGCCACGAGCTCAGGCGCCGTGGTGATCAAGGGCCAGAACGTCGTCTCGATCTCGGCCGCGAAGCTGCGCGAACTGCGGGGCCGGGATGTGGCCATGGTGTTCCAGGAGCCCTCGACGGCGCTCAACCCCGTCTTCACGGTCGGCTGGCAGATCATGGAGGGCATCCGTGCCCATAGGGCTCGGGGTGGCGGGGGCCAACAGGGGCATCGGGTGGGCCGCAAGGAGGCCCGGGCGCGGGCCATCGAGGCCCTCCGGAAGGTGGGCATCCCCGATCCGGAGAAGCGCGTGGACTACTACCCGCACCAGTTCTCGGGCGGCCAGAAGCAGCGCGTCGTCATCGCGGCCGCCCTCGCGCTCGACCCGGAGCTCATCGTCGCGGACGAGCCGACGACGGCGCTCGATGTCACCGTCCAGGCTGAGATCCTCGAGCTTCTGCGCGACCTGCGGGACCTGTATGGCACCTCGATCGTGCTCATCACCCACAACATGGGCGTGGTCGCGGACCTCGCCGACCGCGTCGTCGTCATGTACCAGGGCGAGGTCGTGGAGGAGGCACCGGTCCGGAAGCTCTTCGCCGAGCCACGCGAGGACTACACGCGCCGGCTTCTGGCCGCCGTCCCGCACCTCGGGCGCGACTCCGCCTCCGAGGGGGTCGCCGAGCGCCTCCACCAGGGCGGGGAGGTCCTCGTCGAAGCAGAGGGTCTCGAGATCGTCTACCCGGGACGGCTCGGCTCGCCCGCGTTCCGCGCTGTCGAAGGCGTTTCGTTCACGGTCTCCGCGGGCGAGGTCTTCGGTCTCGTCGGCGAGTCCGGCTCGGGCAAGACGACGATCGGGCGGACGATCGCGGGGCTGAACCGCGCCACGGGCGGGAGCCTGAAGGTCCTCGGCCACGAGATGGTCGGCTTCCGTGAGAGGTCCTTCCGGCCCCTCCGGAAGGAGATCGGGTTCGTCTTCCAGGACCCGGCGGCTTCGTTCAACCCCCAGCTGACGATCGGGGAGTGCGTGGCGGAGCCGCTCGTGGTGCACCTGCGCCTGCAGCCGGCGCAGCTGCGCCGCCGGGTAGCCGAGCTCTTGGAGTCGGTGCAGCTTCCGGCGTCGTACGCGTCGCGGTATCCGCATGAGCTCTCGGGCGGCCAGCGCCAGCGAGCGTCTCTAGCCCGGGCTCTCGCCCTCGAGCCGCGACTGCTCGTCGCGGACGAGCCGACCTCGGCCCTGGACGTCTCCGTCCAGGCCAAGGTGCTCGAGCTGTTCCGCGAAATCCAGGCCGAACTCGGCTTCGCGGCCCTGTTCATCAGCCACGACCTCGCGGTCGTAGACCAGCTGAGCCACTGGGTGGGGGTGCTCTACAAGGGCCGGCTCGTCGAACAGGGGATCGGAAGCCGCGTCATGAACGATCCCCAGGACGCCTACACGAAGCGGCTCATCGCCTCCCTTCCCGTCCCCGACCCCGTGCAGCAGGCCGAACGCCGGAAGGCTCACCGCGCACTGCTGGGCGGCTGAATCGAGCCGAAACCGGAGCGAAAGGACGACGACGGCGGGTGGCTCGCGCCGTCGTCGTCCTCGCATGCCTTCTGGGCAACCTAGACTTGCACCATGACCGAGCAGCCCCGTGATGACGCCCGCCCCGAGTCGGCAGAGAGCGAAGCCGGAGAGGAATACGATCCGACCGCAAGCTCCCTCAAGGGCAACGTCGACCCCGCCGTCATGAAGGAGCTGCTCTCCATCCGTTCGAGCATCGACAACTTCGATGCGACACTCGTCTTCCTCCTTGCGGAGCGGTTCAAGGTGACCCAGCGGGTCGGCTGGCTCAAGGCGAAGCACCACCTGCCGCCCGCCGACCCTGATCGCGAGGCCGCGCAGATCGCGCGCCTCCGGCGGCTCGCGGAGGACGCGCAGCTGGACCCGGCGTTCGCGGAGAAGTTCCTCAACTTCATCATCAGCGAGGTCATCCGGCATCATCAGGCGATCTCGGAGGACCATCACTCGCGCCAGAACCCCGATGCCCCCGCCTACGACGGCCCGGCCGATGAGGCTGGACTGACGGATCAGGCCTGACGGATGTCGTCAGAGCCAACGGTGCCGGCTCAGGTCACTGCCACTGGTCTGGGCGAGTGGCCGGGGACTGACCCTGTCGAAGCAGAGAAGGCCATTCGGGGCGAGCTCGGTGGTCCTCACCTGCCGTTCCTCGCCGAATTGCCAGAGCGCGGCGTCGGCTCGGATGCGGTAGGGCGCACCGCGAGCCTGCTCGTGGACCTCTACGCCGACGTGCAGCCGCACGGCTGGCGGCTCGTCGAGCGGCCCGGACGTGACTCCGCGAGGGCGGCATCAGCGCTCGCGACCGACCTCAACGTTCTGGCCGACGTGGTAGGCACCGAAGAATCTCGTGCAGAGGGACTCCAAGTCCGGATACTCGGTCCGCTGAGCCTCATGGCCGGCCTCTATCTCCACAATGGCGAGCGGGTCCTTGCCGACCAAGGGGCGCGCCGCGACGTCGCGGACTCACTCGTGGCGGGCGTCGCGCCATTCCTTGCGCGCGTCCGCGCCGCGGTGCCGGGCGCGAGGCTCACGGTGCAGCTCGCCGAGCCGGACGCAGCCCAGGTCATCGCGGGCCTGCTCCCGACCGCGAGCGGCTACAGGACCTTGCGGGCGGTGCCCCCAGCCGAGGCGAGGGCTGCATGGTCCGGGCTGGTTGATGCTTTGCACGACGGCGGAGCCGAGCACGTCATCGTCCAGACGCCGGCATGGGAGGCGCCCATCGAGCGCATCCTTGAGGCGGGCGCGGACGGTGTCGCGCTCCCCGCCGAGTCCCTGAGCGTCGGGCAATGGGAGTCCGTCGCGGGCGCCGTCGAGGGCGGGGCGCGCGTTTGGCTGGGCATTCTTCCGCTCGACCCGCCCCAGGCGGCGACGACGCACGATATCGCGGAACGGCTGCTTCGGCCGTGGCGGCAGCTCGGACTCGCGGAGCGCTCGCTGGGCGCCGTCCGCGTCACCCCAAGCGATAGCCTTCGGCTCGTCTCACCGGAACGGGCGACGGCGGCCCTCACCCGACTCGTGAAGCTCGCCGACGCCGTCAATCAGCTCGCGTTCGGCTGAGGTATTACTCGCCCCGTCGGCGGAGGTGCGCCTCGGAGAGCGCATCCATCTCCTCGTCGGTCAGCTCGTCGAAACTGCGGGCCTCGCGCCGGTCGCTCCGGCTGAACCGCACGAACATGAGGATGATGAGCGGGAGATCCACGATCTCGGCAATGAACCACAGGAGGTCACCCGCGAGCTGCTGGTCGCGGATGGGGGAGGGGAACCAGCTCGGAGCGCCAGCCGACCATTGGGTCACTCGGTCGAGCACGTTGTCATTCAGCCGTAGCGCGATTCCGGGGACTGCGTCCGCCAGAAGTTCGATGAACACGTAGACGAACTCGAGCATGATGAAGCTCGAGGTGCGCTGGAAGCCCTCCGCCTCGGTGATGGGCAGTGCTAGCAAGAGTCCGAGCAGCGGGACCGCGACGCTCAGAATTCCGCTCACGACTGCATCGGCGCGGTACGTGTAGAGCAGTGGCGTAAGGAACGTCCCGAAGAAGGCGAGGCCGAGAATCGGGGCTATGAAGGCGTTGCCCAGGATGCGCATGGGGCGACTGCCCATGATCCGGTCGAGGCGTTCGCGTCCTCGATCGGCGAGGGCCGCGCGCGCGAGGCTGAGCGGCCGCCCGAGCCCCGCGAGCGGGGGAATCACGAAGAACACAAGGGCGAGCTTGAGCGTGAACGCCCATCGGAGTTCCCGGCCGTAGGCGCCTGTGAAGCCGCAGGTGAGGACGAGATAGGCGGCGATGCCGAAGACGTAGAAGCTGAGTGTCCGCCAGAGGGGCCACCGCTCACCTCGGCGGCTCGCCGAGCGCAGACCCACTCCGTAGAGCACCGCGGCGATCAACGCGAGGGCCAAGGCGGCGGGGTCGAGCGTGACGGTGGTCAGGAGGGTGGAGACGGGCGGCACTCTGGCGATTGTAAGCCACCCGGCTTGGGCCCAGCTGAACGGGAGAGCTGGTGCGCTGGTGCGGCGGATGGTGCGCCGGTGCGGCGGATGGCGCACTGATGCGCCAGATTAGAATGGAACAGCGCACGCGCGGGCGTGCCTGAACGGCCCGCAGCGGATTGTGCGGGAAAGTGGAAAGCATGAAGGCACGCATTCTGGTTATAGACGACGACGAGGCCCTCGCCGAGATGATCGGCATCGTGTTGCGCAATGACGGCTTCGAACCCGTCTTCTGCGCGGACGGGGCAGAGGCCCTCGACGTCTACCGTGCCCAGAAGCCGGACCTCGTGCTGCTCGACCTCATGCTTCCCGGCCTCGACGGGATCGAGGTGTGCCGTCGGATCCGTGCCGAGTCCGATGTGCCGATCGTCATGCTCACCGCTAAGTCGGACACGTCGGATGTTGTTCGAGGGCTGGAATCAGGCGCGGATGACTACGTGCCGAAGCCGTTCAAGCCCGCCGAGCTCGTCGCTCGGGTTCGGGCGCGGCTGCGCCCGGGAGAGGCGAAGACGCCGGAGACCCTCCGGATCGGCGACGTCTCCATCGACGTCGCGGGTCACACGGTGAGGCGCGGTGAAGACCCGATCGCCCTCACGCCGCTCGAATTCGATCTCCTTGTGGCCCTCGCCCGCAAGCCGTGGCAGGTATTCACTCGTGAGCTCCTGCTCGAGCAGGTCTGGGGCTACCGGCATGCAGCCGATACCCGGCTCGTTAACGTCCATGTGCAGCGCCTTCGTTCGAAGATCGAACGTGATCCCGAGGCTCCGGAAATCGTCCTGACCGTCCGCGGCGTCGGGTACAAGGCAGGGACGTAGACCGAGGCAGGAATGGAACAGCAGGAGGACCGCTGGGCACGCGCCCGCGTTGTGGCGCGCCATGCGCAGCGTCGCGGGGCGCTCGCCGCCCGACGTGCCCGGATCTCCGCCGCGCGGCTTCGCCGTGGCGGCCGGAAATACCTCCGGCTTCTGCTCCGCGTCCCCGGCCGGATTCGTTCGGCGCTTGCTCAGCGTTGGCGTCGCTCTTTGCAGTTCCGTACCGTCTTCATCACGCTCGTCCTTGCGTGTGCGTCGATTTTCGGCGTCGGAATCTATCTGTCCAACCAGATCGCGAACAGCCTCTTCCAAGAACGCCTGACCCAAGCCGAGGTCCAGACTCGCCAGAGCGTGACCCAGGTCCAGGAGACTTTCGACGGCGCGCAGGTCAGTGATCAGCAGGGTGTCCTGAAGCTCGTCAACGACACATTGGCCACGCTCGAGGCACGAGATTCCGGCACCCCGCGTCAGTACGTGTTCCTTGCCGTCCCGAATCAGGACCAGCCGCGCAATCAGTGGGTGGACAGCCGAGCGTCCTACCTCAGGACCGAGAACGATATCCCTCAGTCGCTGCGAGAGGCCGTGGAAGGCTCACAGCAGTCGGAGCAGTTCTGGGAGTCGATTCCCCTCACAGTCGACAACACGATCCATCCGGCGATTGCGGTCGGGAACAAGGTGACCTTCGGCGGGACGGTCTACGAGCTCTACCTCCTGTATGACATCCAGTCAGCGCAGGAGACCCTCGACGAGATGCAGAACGTCCTGTGGTTCGGCGGCGTGTTCCTCCTCCTGCTGATCGGCGCGATCGTGTGGATCGTGACGCGGAGCCTCGTGAGCCCGGTGAGCCACGCGGCCGCCGTTTCGGAGAAGCTCGCCGCGGGGCAGCTCGAGGAGCGTATGGCGGTCGAAGGCGAAGACGAGGTCGCTCGACTCGCCAAATCCTTCAACCACATGGCGACGAGCCTTCAGGAGCAGATCAACCAGCTGGCTGCGCTCTCGCAGATGCAGCAGCGATTCGTCTCGGACGTCTCCCACGAGCTGAGGACCCCCCTTACGACAGTTCGCATGGCTGCCGAGGTCCTGTACGACGCGCGCGAGCAGTTCGACCCGGTGAACAAGCGGTCCGCCGAACTCCTGTACAACCAGGTGGAGCGCTTCCAGGCACTGCTCAACGACCTTCTCGAGATCTCGCGATTCGATGCAGGGGCGGCCCGCCTCGACGTCGAACCGCAGGACATCGTCGCCGTCGTGCGCGCCGTCATCGAGACGGCAGCCCCCATCGCCGTCTCCTGCGGATCAGAGGTCCGGCTCTATACGAGGGCGGGGAGCATCATCGTGGACATGGACGCGAGGCGTATCGAGCGAGTGCTCCGCAATCTCCTCCTTAATGCGCTTGAGCACGGCGAGGGCAAGCCCGTCGAGATCTTCGTCGCGGCCAATGCCGACGCCGTAGGGGTTTCGGTCCGCGATCATGGCATCGGAATGTCGCCGTCGGAGGCAGCCCGCGTCTTCGACCGCTTCTGGCGCGCCGATCCCGCGCGCGCACGCAAGACCGGCGGCTCCGGCCTCGGATTGTCCATAGCCACCGAAGACGTCAAGCTTCACAACGGCTGGCTGCAGGCTTGGGGACGGCGGCGCGAAGGCTCATGCTTCCGGCTCACGCTGCCCCTGCACGCCGGCGGGACGATTGTGGAATCGCCTGTAGCCCTCGACCCCGGCGGGGCACTTCCCCTCGTCCGCGGGGCGACGCGCGACGTCGTCGTCGGTACGACGACGATGCTCAATTCAGGACCAGCGACCGCCTCGCCGGGCGTAGAAGCCCCGCGCCTGGAAGCCCCACGCATAGAAGCACCCCCCGAATTCGGAGGCCGAACGCCGTGACCGAGCCCTCGTCGTCGTCCGTCTCGCGGCGCCCTGCCACCGTGCTGATGCGCGCGGTCCGCTGGGCGGCCCTTGCCCTCGTTGCGCTTCTCACTGTGTCCGCCTGCGCTCAGATCCCGACCGCTGGCCCTGTCGGGACGAGCAATGACGGCGGTTCGGCGATCGGGAACGCGCCGCAGTACATCCCCCCGGGGCCGCAGACGGGAGCCTCGCCCCAATCGATCATCGAGGGCTTCTTCAACGCAGGCTCGGGCTATCAGAACGACTTCACGGTCGCACGGCAGTTCCTCGCGCCGGCCAATGCCGTCTCGTGGAAGCCGAGCCAGCGAACGCTCGTCTATCGGGGCAGTGCGACCGTGGTCCCTGGGGGCCGCCCGAACGCTTATCGATATGAGCTCGATGTCGCGTATTCCGTCGACCAGGACGGAATCATGACCCAGTACCCCCCGGGGACGAAGCAGTCCATTGATGTGGAGGTCGCACAGGTCGATGGCCAGTGGCGGCTCTCCAAGATTCCAGACGGCACGGTCATTCCCGAGGAGACGTTCAAGGTCTTGTACCGAGCCTTCTCGATCTACTTCTTCGACCCGACGTTCACCGTCCTCGTCCCTGACGCGCGGTGGTTCATCGACAATTCCGGCATCGCCAAGTCCCTCGTGAGCGCACTCATCGCAGGACCTGCGCCGTATCTCAAGCCAGCCGTCGCGAGCGCATTCCCACCGGGAATTCAGCTTGAGCGTGAGTCCGTGCCAATTGTCGGAGGGGTCGCCCAGGTCGACCTGACGCCTGAATTGCGCGACGCATCCTTCACCGATCGGCAGCGAATGCACAGCCAGCTTGTGCGGACGTTCGCGGCACTTCCCTCGGTGGGGGACGTATCACTGAGGACCAATCAGACTGAGGTCGCGATCCAGGATCCCTCCGCGCCGCGGCCGCCGGAGCCGCTCGTGGATCCGAAGGTCCCGTCATGGCAGGTCGGCATCGCTGGCGGACAGCTCGTTCAATACGGCTCGAAACAGGCTTCGAAGATCGACGGTCTTTCCTCGGTCTCGCAGTTGGATCCGTCGGATCCCGCCGCTGCTGCATCCCAACACGTCTACGCGTTCCTGGGCGACGACGGGAGGAGCCTGTATTCGATCGTCCCTGGCCAGCCCGCGCGGCTCCTGGATTCCGGGCAGTCTCTCGCGCCGCCGTCGATCGCGCCCGATGACTGGGTCTGGTCCGCCTCGCCGGATTCGGGTGCAGCGGGACAGATTGTCGCCTTCAGGCCGGTCGGCACCAGCCCGAGCGCGACAGTTCCGCGCGCGAGCGTCTCCGCGCCGTGGCTCGCAGGGCGGACGGTCAAGTCCCTCCGCGTTTCCCGTGATGGGGTCCGCGCACTGGTTCTCTCCGAGGCCGACGGCCAAACCCTCCTTCAGGTCGCTGGCATTGTCCGCGGTGCCGACGGCGCGCCGCATTCGCTGACAAACCCCATCACCCTCCCCGTCACAGCCAAGAACCCCGACATCGCGCTTTGGGTCGACGAGTCGACGATCGTGGTTTCTGAGACCTCGTCCACGGCTCAGGTGGCCCCCGAACTCGTAAGCCTTCAGGGCGGGGAACCGCGCCAGATCTCCCCGTTGACGGGGATCCAGTCGCTCTCGGCTGGCAACGGAGATTCCGCGATCTATGCAATGACTCCAGATGGCATCTTCCTCTTGGTCCGTACGTCGTGGACCGAGCAGGGCAAGGGGGCCACGCAGCTCGCGTTTCCGGGCTGATTGTTCCTCCACAGATTGTTCCTCCACCGAGTCTGCTCAGGCGCTTCGTCCACATCGTCCCTGGATCGGCGGCCGCTCAAGGCACGCGCAGGGCAGCATGGGGTGGTGAGCAGTCCCTCTCGTCACGTCGCTCCCGTGGCCGGCGCCCTTCGTCGGTGTCTGACGGCCGCCGAACGAGGCAGCTCGGCACTCCTTTCGCTCCTCGTGCCTGTGGAATGCGCCGCCTGCCGCGTCCCCGACACGGTTCTCTGCGGGGATTGCGCGCGGAGCCTTCGGCGGGCGACGTCGGTTCCCGCCCGGTGCGAGGAGCTCGCCCCGGCACTTCTTGAGTACGACGGCGGCGTCCTCCTCGCCGCGGTGGCGGCGGGCCTGTATCGGGGCGAGCTCGCGCAGGCATTGCTTGCCTTCAAACGCCATGGGACTCCGGCCCTCCGTGACGAGTTGGCGGCCGCCCTGGGCAGAGCCCTGAGGGCAGCGCTGCCCAAGTCCCGCCCCCACGCTGCAGTCTGGCTGGTGCCCGTGCCCACGACCAGCGCGGCTTTCATCCGCAGGGGTTTTGATCCGGTCCAAGAACTCCTGCGGTGGCTCTCCCGGCACAGCCTGCTGCCGCCCGGGGCGCGACCTGCGCCCGTTCTCGGGAGGCGCCGGGCGGGTTTCGCAGCGACCCTCCGGAGCCTGGCGAGTACGGCGCTATTCGCCTCGCGAGGAGGCCAGAAGGGCCTCGGACGAAGGGACCGAAGAGCGCGACTCGCGGGGAGTTTCTGTGTGCGGATTCCGCTCAGCGCGAGATACCTCGGGTTCTGGCCCGTGGCTTCGCTCGGAAGGAGCCGCATGTCAGGCCGATTGACGGGCCGGCGCGTCGTCATTGTCGACGACGTGCTCACCACGGGCGCTACCCTTCGAGAGGCCAAGCGGGCTCTCGAGGACATTGGTGCAGTCGTGCTTGGCGCGGTTGTCGTCGCCGTGGTGCCCGAAGCGCCCCGCCAAGCGGGTCCTTTGGTGCTCTGAGCGGACATGAAGTGAATTTCAGGGCAAGAAGGGGTGTGCAAACGGTGACGATCAACTAACGTCGGTACTAGGTTCCAGGCTGAGGGGAACCTCTCGATAGCGGCTCAGGAAAGGGGCTCGACTGTCAAGCAGCGGCCCCCACGAGCCCCCGTCGGGCTGACCGAGTAGTCTTCTGGAGGGCACCATGGAGTTCAAGATCAGCGGGCGCAACCTGACTGTGTCGGACCGGTTCCGCGAGTACGCCACCGAGAAGCTCGAGAAGATCGAGAACCTCGCCGACAAGGTGCAACGCGTCGATGCAAAGTGCTCGAAGCAGACGAGTGCCCGATCAGGGGGCGATCAGCTGACCGTTGAACTTACGGTCACGGGGCGCGGTCCGGTGATCCGGGCCGAGGCGACAGCCCCCGACAAGTTCGCGGCCTTCGACCTTGCCTACGGAAAGCTCCTTGAACGTTTAAGGCGGGTGAAGGACAGGCGCAAGGTGCACCACGGCAAGCACACGCCGGTGGCCGTGAAGACGGCAACGGCATCGCTTCCCGTGGTCAGTGGGAGCATCCCTATTTATGCTGGAGAGCCCCTTCAGACCCAGGACCATCAATCCGAGTCCGATGGCCAGTCGCCCTATGAGGTGGAGAACGATATCCCAGCAGGCAACTCGCCCGTTCTGATCCGCCGTAAGGTCTTCCCTGCGGCGACGCTGACCCTCGATGACGCGGTTGACAACATGGAGCTTGTCGGACACGACTTCTACTTGTTCATCGATGCCGAAACCAACACGCCTTCTGTCGTGTACCGTCGTCGGGGGTGGACTTACGGCGTGATCAGCCTCGATCAGGCGTGCGAGCCGGGCAAGGCCGCGGTCGAGGACCGCATCCTTGCCTACCGTTCTGACGATGAAGGAGCGGTCGTCCACTGACGGTGCGAAAGGAGAGCCGATGGGCGGTGGCCTGAGCCTTTCGCAGGGCCGACGCATCGCCCTCTCGGCACAAGGACTTTCAGGACCACGGCCCAAGGCCCCCGCCACGGCGAGGGCCTTGGGCCGGACCTTTGACAGGCTCCAGCTGGTTCAGATCGATTCCGTGAACGTCCTCGTACGCAGCCACTACCTGCCGTTCTTCTCAAGGCTCGGTCCATACGACCGAGAGAGTCTCGACCGCCTGTCGTCGCAGAGCCCCAGAAGAATGGTGGAGTACTGGGCGCACGAGGCGAGCTTCATCAAGCCAGAACACTTCGAGGCGCTCAGACTCTGGCAGAAGCGCGACTGGGTGGGCGCATCCCGCCTCGACCCCGGAGTGCGCGACGAATTGACGGAACGGATTCTGAGCACATTGGCATCGAGCCGCCCGCTCACAGCCGCCCAGCTCACGCAGCGCCTCGGACACGTCGAGGAACGGCGTACCGACAACTGGGGCTGGAACTGGAACGCCGTCAAGCGCGTAGTCAGCCACCTGTTCGAGCAGGGCGTCGTGAGCTCGGCCGGCCGAACGGCGTCGTTCGAGCGGCGCTACGCGCTCACCGCCGCGGTCATGCCACCCGTGGCTCGGGCGACCTCGCCCGAGGCCGAGACGAGCGCGGGTCTCGATCGGCACGAGGCGGCACTCGTCTTGACTCGCGCCGCGCTCCGGGCCCACGGCATCGGTACGGTCCGGTGCTTCGCCGATTACTTTCGCCTTCCTGTGAAGGCCACCGAGGTGGCGCTCGCGGAACTTGTGCGCAGGGGCGAGGCGGAACCAGTGCAGGTTCACGGCTGGGGCGATCGGCTGTTCAAGGACGCCGCGGCGAGTGTCCCGAGGAGTGCTGGGGCAAGAGCGCTTCTGAGCCCATTCGATTCGCTTGTATTCGAACGACGACGGCTCGAGAAGCTCTACGGCTTTCACTACCGGATTGAGATCTACACGCCCGCCGAGCGCCGAAGATACGGCTACTACGTGCTGCCGTTCCTGCTTGGCGAGACGATGGTGGCGAGGGTCGATCTGAAAGCCGATCGTGCAGGCGGAGCCCTCCTCGTCCACGCCGTCCATGGCGAGGCAGACGCCCCCGCAGAGACTGCCGTCGAACTCGCGCAGGAGTTGCGCCTCCTTGCCGATTGGCTCCAACTGTCGGACATCGTGGTCGGCGACGAGGGAAGCCTGGCAGCGGCAGTAGCTCAGGCCCTTGAGGTGAAGCCGCTCGAAGAACAGGCATTCGAGGCGAGGGAAAGGGCTGCCCAGCCCGTTGAGGTTCGGGCAGTGGGGAACCCGGATACGCCCCTACGCGTGTCTCCCGTAGACTAAAAGCCGCCCGCAATACACGGCGTTGCGGGCTCACGCCATTGACAAGGGAGCGAAAGCCACGTGGCAAACCTTCTCGAGAAACTCCTCCGGAGCGGCGACCGCCGGATCCTGAAGCAGCTTCGCGTCTACGTTGACGCGACCAACGCTCTCGAGGAAGAGTTCAAGGGATTCACGGATGCCGAACTCCGGGAGGAGACCGATCGGCTCAAGGCACGCTATGAGGACGGCGAAAAGCTCGACGACCTCATTCCTGAGGCATTCGCAGCGGTGCGGGAGGCTGCCGGCCGTACGTTGGGAATGCGGCATTTCGATGTCCAGCTCATGGGCGGCGCAGCTCTGCACCTCGGCAACATCGCCGAGATGAAGACCGGTGAAGGCAAGACCCTCGTAGCGACGGCTCCCGCTTACCTCAACGCGCTCACCGGCAAGGGCGTCCACGTGGTCACAGTCAACGACTACCTCGCCGAGTATCAGTCTGAGCTCATGGGGCGCGTCTACCGCTTCCTAGGCGTCTCGAGCGGCTGCATCCTGGCAAACATGGACCCGGCAGCGCGCCGGAAGCAGTACGAAGCCGAGATCACGTACGGGACCAACAACGAGTTCGGCTTCGATTACCTGCGCGACAACATGGCGTGGGACAAGAACGAGCTCGTCCAGCGTGGACACCATTTCGCTATCGTCGATGAGGTCGACTCGATCTTGATCGACGAGGCTCGGACCCCGCTCATCATTTCCGGGCCCGCGCAGGGTGATGCGAACCGGTGGTACTCGGAATTCGCCAAGGTCGCGCTGCGCCTTTCCGACGACGGAGACTACGAGGTCGACGAGAAGAAGCGGACGGTCGGCGTCCTCGAGCCCGGCATCGAGAAGGTCGAGGACTACCTCGGCATCCACAATCTCTACGAGTCGGCGAACACCCCCCTGATCGGCTTCCTCAACAACGCCATCAAGGCGAAGGAACTCTTCAAGCGGGACAAGGACTATGTCGTCCTCGACGGCGAGGTCCTCATCGTTGACGAGCACACGGGTCGCATCCTCCCGGGGCGCCGGTACAACGAGGGCATGCACCAGGCCATCGAGGCCAAGGAGGGCGTCGAGATCAAGGCCGAGAACCAGACTCTCGCTACGATCACGCTCCAGAACTACTTCCGCCTCTACGAGAAGCTCTCAGGCATGACCGGTACTGCTGAGACTGAGGCAGCCGAGTTCATGAGCACTTACAAGCTCGGCGTCGTGCCGATTCCGACGAACAAGCCGATGGCACGCGTCGACCAGTCTGACCTCGTCTACAAGAACGAGGTAGTGAAGTTCGACGCGGTCGTGAAGGACATCTCGCGCCGCAACGCGAAGGGCCAGCCGGTCCTTGTCGGCACGACGAGCGTGGAGAAGAGCGAGTACCTCTCACAGGCTCTGGCCAAGGCCGGTGTGCGCCATGAAGTGCTCAACGCAAAGAACCATGCTCGCGAAGCGGCGATCGTCGCCCAGGCCGGGCGCAAAGGGGCTGTGACCGTCGCGACCAATATGGCCGGCCGAGGCACGGACATCATGCTCGGCGGCAACGCCGAATTCATGGCCGTTGCGGAGTTGGCCTCTCGCGGACTCGATCCCGAGGAGGACTCGGAGGCCTACGAGACTGCGTGGCCTGGGGCGCTAGAAGAGGCTCAGAAGGCTGTCAAGGAGGAGCACGACGAAGTCCTTGAGCTCGGTGGACTCTACGTCCTCGGCACCGAGAGGCACGAGTCTCGGCGTATTGACAACCAGCTTCGAGGGCGTTCCGGCCGTCAGGGCGATCCGGGGGAGTCTCGCTTCTATCTTTCGCTCACCGATGACCTCATGCGTCTGTTTGGCACTGGCGGCGCCGAACGCCTCATGGCGAGCAGCCTCCCCGACGACACGCCACTCGAGTCCAAGCTCGTTTCGCGCGCGATCCAGTCGGCGCAGGCGCAGGTCGAGGGCCGAAACGCCGAACAGCGCAAGAACGTCCTCAAGTACGACGACGTCCTGAACCGTCAGCGCGAAGCGATCTACGGCGACCGCCGCCGGATCCTTGAAGGCGACGACCTGCACGAAAAGGTCCAGTTCTTCATTGAGGACACCCTCACCGCGATGATCGAATCCTCGACCGCGGAGGGCAACGGTGATGACTGGGATTTCCACGGCCTCTGGAACAATCTCCGCACCCTCTATCCGGTGACGATCACGCCGCAGGACATCATCGAGGAGGCGGGCGGCAAGGCTCGCGTGACCGTCGAGATGCTCAAGGAGGAGATCCTCTCGGACGCCAAGCTGGTCTACCAGCGGCGCGAGCAGGAGGTGGGCTCGGACAACATGCGCGAGCTCGAGCGGCGCGTTGTCCTGTCCGTCATCGGCCGGAAGTGGCAGGAGCACCTCTACGAGATGGATTATCTCAAGGAGGGCATCGGGCTCCGCGCCATGGCTCAGCGTGATCCGCTCGTCGAGTACCAGCGCGAGGGCTTCGCGATGTTCCAGACGATGATGGAGGGCATCCGCGAGGAGTCCGTGAGCTTCCTGTACAACCTCGAGGTCCAGGCCGCACAGGCAGTTCCCGAGGGCGCGCAGGCACAGGCGTCGGGGGTCGAGGCGCCGGAACGCCCCGCCCAGCTCCAGTACAGTGCGCCCGCCGAGGACGGCTCCACCGAAACCCACGTCGAGCAGGCACGGTCAGCGAAGGCCTCTCAGAACGGCTCGCGTGGCAACCGGTCAGGTGCCATCGGACCGGCGTCCGGCCAGCAGGCGCCTAGGCGGGCAAAGAACCGCCGCCGCTGATTCAACCGATTTCGAGAGCGGTGACACGCCACCCGCTCCCGCGGACGTTTTCGAGCCGGAGGGCGACGGCGCGGCTTCGCAGCCGGTCCGAGACGACAGCCGAGGCCTCATAGACGCCGGGTGACACGAGCGTGGCGCGAGCCGAGGTCACGGTCGAGGCCCGGTGGGCTCGTGCGGACCGGGACGGGGTTGGCGCTGAATCCATCCGGCCGAGATTCGCACGCAGCTGGAGTCTCGCCAGCAAGTCGCGTGGGAGCCAAGGCGCAAGCTGCGCGACTGGACGCTGCCCAGCGAGGACTTCGACGGCCGCACCCGTGATGCGCGCCGCGAGCTGTTCGACGGAGTGGCGTTCGGCGCTTGAGCCGGCCGCATGGAGGGCGCGCGGAGCTAGGGGGACGGGCAAAGCTGCGAGGGCTGAAGTCCCGTCGATCCCTACGGCAGTCTGGGGGAGTGCGGTGATTCCCGCAGGGAGCCGCGGTACGTCTTGGGTCATCATGATTCCTTCGTTGTCGGGTGGCTATGGCGGCTGGAGGCTGTTGGGCGCATTAATGTGGTGGCATAAGCAGCTGACCCGGGCGCAGGACGTTCGGATCATCACCGATCACGTCCCGGTTCGCCTCGAACCACCGGGGCCAAGTCGCGGCCACCTCGACGGCGCCAGCTCCCGGTCCCAGATGACGGGCTGCGATGCTCCAGAGCGAGTCGCCCGGGCGCACTTCGACGGCGGAAGGAGGGTGCGCCGTCGTCCGTAGCTCGGGGCGCGCCAGAGGACCGGGTGACACAGGCTCGACGCTCGGCGCCCATGCCTCCGGCGAGCTGTTCGATTCGGGCCTGGGAACGTCAGTGCGAGCCTCGGGTGGAGCAGTCGAGGGAGCGACGTGGACGGGGGAAGTTTCGATCGGGGCGCTGGCCTGCCATGCCGGATCGAGAGGCGGCTCAGCTGCGTAGGCCGTAGGACCGATGGCGAGAGTCACCCCAAGGACGGCCAACGCCAGTCGCCGCATGAACGGGGGAGCCGCCGCTCCAGTCCACCGAGCCGCGCCTTGACGTCCGGCCGCGTGCAATAGGGCGGCGGTCACCGAGAGCGTCATGGCGAGAAGCCACCATGCCAGGATGACCAAGCCGAGAGCGCTTGCACCTAGTCCGACCAACGCTTCGGCATTCGAAGGGCTTGCGGTCGAAGCGATGGCGTGGCCCGAAGCTGCGAGGATGATCCCGGCCACGAGGACGAGGCCGGCCACCACCGCGTCGTTCACTGCTTGCGCTTTTGCTGACTCCACGGCTGTCCTCCAACATTCCGCCTTATTCAGTGAAAGTGACACTTGATGCTGTTTGGCATCGTTTGGTGTCTTCTGACTTGTTGGAGACAGTCTGACCATGCGTGACAAGCAGTGTCCACTGCCACGGCTCGAGCGATTGCTCCGCAGGCCCGCGCTCCCTAGGGTGAGCCCATGCGTTGGGGGAGGCTTTTTGATGACCTGGAAGCACAAGTAACTGCGGCCCAAGTTGTGGCTTTCGAGTCCGGCGTGAACGAGCTGGTGCGAGCCGAGCAGGGAGCAATCCCTCTGGCTAACCGCCTCAGGGCGCAGTCCGGGCACGTGGAATTCGTCCTTCGCGGCGGCATCCGGTTCCGGGGTCGGATCGTAGAGCTGGCCGACGAATGGTGCGTGGTCGAAGAGGTGCATCGCAGCGTTCTCATACCGATGCGGGGAGTTGCGGCGGTGAGGGGAGTTGGCCGGGAATCGGTAGGGGAAGCCTCGCTGGTCCGCCGCTCGCTCAGCATCCGGTCCGCTCTCAGGGCGCTCGCTCGGGACCGCTCATGCGTCGCCTGTCATCTGGATACGTTCTCCGGCGAGCCACTCGCCGAGCGCGGCCTGATCGACCTGGTGGGGCGCGACTATTTCGAGCTCGTCACTCTCGGTGAAAATGGGTCACGAAGGGGTAGGCGCAGTAGCACGCTTGTTCCGCTGGACTCGCTCGTCGCAGTGGTTTCGCAGCTGTGAGGCCCGGAAGCCGGTGACTCAGGGACGTGGCGAGCGAGAGTCGCGCTGGTCGGCGACCATCCGCTCGGTCTTCGCATAGCTCTCTTGGATGTACTCCTCGAGCTTGACCTCTTCGACCCTCCACTGGCCACGTCCGCCGACCTGAATCGCCTTGAGCTCCCCACCGCGGACCAATGCGTAGGCCTGAGCGGAGCTGATCTGCAGTTGTTCGCAGACGTCGGCGAGAGTGAGGAAACGGGGCATATGGCAATCCTGTCATGCTGGGACGCGTTTTGACCGATATGCCCCTCGTTTGGCGTGATTTGACCCTCTATGTAGGCTCTCCAAGCCTTCAGCTGCACCATGGTCTCCGGAGCCGGTATCGGCCTCTTGAGCATGCTGTTTTGGGGGAGCGCCGCATGAATGCTGCTGGAACGCCGTCGTCGGGACTGAGATTGCGCAGGCCCTCATGGAAGGATCCGAGACTTCTTCTCGGCGTCCTTCTGGTCCTCGCCTCGATGGCCGGCGTCGTTGGCCTGGTGAAGGCCGCAGAGACGAGCATCGTGGTCTACGCAGCCAAGGACGACATTCCCGTGGGCCAGTCCGTGAGTCTGGAACTGCTCATGCCCGTCGAGGTGAAGCTTGGCGCAGTGGCTTCTCGCTATTTGACGGAGGGAAGCGTCCAGACCGGACGGGTCGCGGTCCAAAGAGTGTCCAAGGGCGATCTTGTCCCGGCGTCCAGTCTGGGATCAGCAGACTCCCTCGGCCGGAGTCCTGTCTCCATCAGCCTCCAAGAGCCGCTTCCGGCAGAGGCAGTGGCAGGCACGCGCGTGGATATCTGGATTGCCTTGCCGGACGGGCGAAACGGATTCGCCGAGCCTCGCCTCATCATTCCCGCTGCAGAGATTGCCCATGTGCAGACCGCTGCTTCAGGTCTCGGAGGCCCCAGGGAAACGCTCGTCCATGTGCTTGTCGAGGCCGAGAAGCTGCCCCAGCTGCTGGGAGCACAAGCCAACAAGGCAAAGGTTTCAGTCGTCTGGAATCCGTCAGGTCGCGCGCGATGAGGCTTCCCATAGCGGTCATCGGCAGGGACTTCAGCGAGGTGGGTGAGCGGGTCAACCAAAGCGGCAGCTCCGTCACCGTCGTCCGGGAATGCGACGAACTCGCGGAGCTGATAGCCGCCTGCCAGAGCGGAGCGGCTCGAGTCGCGGTGGTGGCTGGCGGCACAGACGAAGTCACCATGACGCTCGTAGACCGGCTCCTCGCCGTCGGCGTGGGTACCGTCGGCCTATCAGACGACGACGGTGAGAGACGCAGACTCGAGGGGTTAGGCGCCTTCGCCGCTCCCGTCGATGTTGCAGCCGAACAGTTCGAGGAGCTTGTTGCCGTCGCGGCCGACCATGCAGTCAAGTCGGCAAGCGCTGACGCGAGGCGGCCTTCTTCTTTTTCCCTCGCCGGCGCCTTCCCGGGGGTGCCCTCCGGAGCCCGGTCTCACCGTGAGGCTCAAGGTCCGACGGCACCGGGCCAACCGGCGGTCGATGAACCGGGCGCGAGGCACGGCGGGATCCTCGCGTTCTGGGGACCCATCGGCTCTCCGGGGTGCACGACGCTTGCCGTAAACGCGGCGGCCGAGCTCGTAGCGCAGAACCGGAAGGTGATCCTCGTCGATGCGGACACGTACGGACCGAGCGTTGCGCCGCACCTCGGACTGCTCGATGAGTCTGCGGGCCTCGCCCAGGCGTGCCGGCTCGCGGATCAAGGTCAGCTCGACGCTCACAGCCTTGAGCAGCTCGCCGTGCCGGTCGTCACCCAGGGCGGAGAGCTTCGGGTGCTCACAGGCGTCACGAGGGCTGACCGTTGGAACGAGCTGCGCGCCGCCTCCCTGTCAGCCGTGCTCGAGGCCTCACGTCGCGCGGCGGATGAAGTCGTGGTCGATGTTGGGTTCTGTCTCGAAGCGGACGAGGAGCTCTCCTTCGACACCATGGCGCCTCGGCGAAATGCCGTGACGCTTCGCGTGCTTGAAATGGCGGATCGGATCGTAGCAGTAGGCTCGGCCGACACCATTGGCATGCCTCGGCTTGTTCGTTCCATCGATGAATTGGCTGCTGCAGTTCCTAGCGCCGCCCCGGACATTGTCTTCAACAAGGTCAGGAGGAGTGCTCTGGGACGCTTCCCAGACAGGGCTCTGCGTGAGGCCTGGGAGCGTTTCGGACCTACCCGTCCCATAGTCGGGCTAGTTCCGTTCGAAGGTGAGACGGTGGACGCGGCGCTTTTTGCCGGGCAGACCCTGCTGGAAGCTGCGCCTCAAAGTCCGGTTCGGAGGGCCATCGCAGACCTCGTCTGTTCGCCCGTCCAACGAAAACGAAGATTCGCTGTACCAAGTGCTAGGGCAGGCATCAGGGGAGCGCGCTAGGCTCGAGTCAGCGCTGCAACGCGGCAGCGCAGAACTCGTTCCTCTGGAGGCGATTTTCACCGTGTCGACCGGAACCGCGCAGGAGACACCGTTCCCCACGGCCGAGCAGGAAGCCCGCTTCCTGGCGGACTATTACGAGCATCTCGCCGAAGAAGACCGACAGTCGTATCCGGCAAGCACTCTTGCCCAGCGAGCTCGCCATCACCGGTCCCTAGCGGAGGAGAGACGCCCGGGCGAGACCAAGGTCGAAGTAGTCGATGAGGGCGGCCGGAGCGTCGTCTACATCGTGACGGACGACATGCCCTTCCTCGTTGACTCCGTCAGCGCCGAACTCGTGCGTGAACGCTGTGCAATCCATTTGGTGGTGCACCCCATGTTCGTCGTCACTCGGCAGCGGAATGGGGGCTCTCTCGTCGAGGTCCAACGTGTCCCGGCCCAGTGGGGGCTCACGAGCGGCGACACGGCTGCGCTCCCGAAACTCAGCCATCTCGTAGCGGATAGCGACCTCGTGACCCATATGGAGTCGTGGATCGCTATTGAGATCGACCGCGTCCCGGGTGCCCGCAAGACCGAACTCAGAGAGGGGCTGCTCCGTGTCCTCGCCGACGTGCGGGCAGCCGTCGACGATTGGCAAGCCATGCGCTCGAAGGCCCTCGAGATAGCTCGCGGCCTCGACAATGTCGTCGGCGGCGAGGACATTCCCGACCTGAAACCGACTCAAGAGCTCCTGCAGTGGCTCGAGGGCGGGAACTTCACGTTCCTCGGGTACCGCGAATACGACCTCAAGAAGGAGAACGGTGAGGACGTCCTCGAGCTCGTCGATGGCAGTGGCCTCGGCTTGCTGCGGGGGGATGGCGCCCACGCCCTTCAGCACCTCACGGCCGAGGGTCAGGCGCATGCGCGCGAGCGGCGCGCGCTCGTGATTACGAAGGCGAACTCGCGCAGTACCGTGCATCGGCCCGCATACCTCGACTACATCGGCATCAAGCGCTTTGATGCTCAGGGCAAGGTCGACGGAGAACGTCGATTCATCGGCCTCTTTGCTTCCTCGGCCTACACGCAGTCAGCGAGTAGCGTCCCGATCGTCAAAGACAAGATCGAAGCGGTCATGCGCCGCTCCGGGTTCCCGGCCGATTCCCACTCAGGCAAAGACCTCCTCGCGATCCTCGAGACCTACCCGCGCGACGAGCTGTTCCAGATGAACGCGGACCTGCTCTTCGACACGGTCACCCGGATTCAGCTCCTACAGGAGAGGCGCCGCACCCGTCTCTTCCTCCGTCCTGACGTCTACGGACGGTTCATGAATGCAGTCGTCTACCTGCCGAAGGATCGGTACAACACGGCTGTTCGGCGGAGGATCGAGGCGGAGCTCGAGCGGGAATTCCACTCGGATCAGATCGACTACGACGCCCACCTCAGCGATTCTGCCCTCGCTCGGCTTTACTTCCGCATCCGCCTTCCCAAGAACGCTGACGTCGCCTCCGCGGACGCCGTGGCGCTCGAGCAGCGGCTCGTCACGGCTACTCGGTCATGGGCAGAGGGGATCGCCCAAGCCCTGCACGAGAATCGGCCCCTCGACGAGGCCGAGCACCTCGCGGCCGTGTGGCAGGACGCGTTCCCCGCCTCGTACCGCGTGGACTACAGCATCGAGGACGCTCTCGAAGACATCGAACGGTTCGAGATGTACGCGCAGGAGCGGGCCGCCGCGGAGAAGGAGGAGGGCGAAGAGCTCGCCGAGCGTCCATCCGTCCGCGTCTACGTACCTGCGGGGGTCGGGGCGGAACTCGAGGAAGACGCTCGCGTCAAGCTGTACCTCCTCGAGCCGAAGAGCCTGAGCCAGATTCTGCCGTTCTTCCACAACCTGGGACTCGAGGTGCTCGACGAGAAGCCCTTTGAGATCGAGACCGCCGATGCGAGGGACTTCTTCCTCTACGACCTTGGGCTCAAGTACCCGGCTGGCATCGACCCTTTGGCCACGGGTGAGCTCCTTGCCGATTCCTTCAGCTTGTCCCTTTCAGGGGAGACCGAGTCCGATTCATTGGACCGGCTCGTGCTGCGTGAAGGAATGCGCTCGCGCCAGGTTGTGATTCTGCGCAGCTATGCGAAGTACATGCGGCAAATGGGCAACACGAACTCGCTCGAGTTCATCTCGGATACGCTTCTCGCCAACCCCGCGGTGGCCCGGCGTCTCGTCGCACTGTTCGAGGCTCGGTTCGACCCCAGCCTCAGCGCGGAGACGCGCGAGGCATCGATCGAGCGCCTCCGCGAGGAGCTCGCCGAGGCGCTCGACCAGGTGCCAACGCTCGACGCCGACCGCCTTCTTCGGACGTTCATCAACCTCATTGAGGCTTCGCTCAGGACCAACTACTACCTCGGCAAGTCTTACCTGAGCATCAAACTCCGGCCGGCGGAGATCGAAGGCCTGCCGTCGCCGAAGCCGATGTTCGAGATCTGGGTCTATTCGCCTCGCGTCGAGGGAGTCCACCTCCGCTTCGGCAAGGTCGCGCGCGGTGGTCTTCGGTGGTCGGATCGCCGTGAGGACTTCCGGACCGAGATTCTCGGCCTCGTCAAGGCGCAGGTGGTCAAGAACGCGGTCATCGTTCCGACTGGTGCCAAGGGCGGTTTCTTCGCCAAGCGGCTCCCTAACCCCTCCCTTGATCGGGCGGCATGGCTCGCCGAGGGCATCGAAAGCTACAAGACGTTCATCCGCGGACTGCTCGATCTGACAGACAATCGGGTGTCGACGCCAGAGGAAGGCGAGAGCGTCGTCCCGCCGTTGGGCATCGTCCGGCACGACGACGATGACCCGTACCTCGTCGTTGCTGCGGACAAGGGAACCGCGAGCTTCTCGGATATCGCGAACGGAATTTCGGCTGAGTACGGTTTCTGGCTCGGCGATGCATTCGCCTCAGGCGGATCTGTCGGCTACGACCACAAGGCTATGGGCATCACTGCCCGTGGGGCGTGGGAGTCGGTCAAGCGGCACTTCAGCGAGCTCGACGTCGACACCCAGAGCGAGGATTTCACAGTCGTCGGCGTGGGGGACATGTCTGGCGATGTATTCGGTAACGGCATGCTGCTTTCGGAACACATCAGGTTGGTCGCGGCGTTCGACCACCGTCACGTATTCCTCGATCCGAATCCCGATCCAGCTACTTCGTTCGCCGAACGGGAACGGCTTTTCAAGCTTCCCCGTTCGTCCTGGGACGACTACAACAAGGAGCTGATCAGCACCGGCGGCGGTGTGTACCCACGTACGGCGAAGTGGGTCCCAGTGTCGGAGGAAGTCAGGGAAGCACTTGGTCTCCCGGAGGGGATGAAGCAGCTGAGTGTCAACGAACTGCTGCGTTCGATTCTCCTTGCGCCAGTCGACCTGCTCTACAACGGCGGGATCGGCACATACGTCAAGGCGAGCAGTGAAACAAACGCCCAGGTCGGGGACAAAGCCAATGACGCGATTCGCGTCGATGGACGGGACCTGCGCGTCAAGGTCGTCGGCGAAGGCGGGAACCTCGGCTTCACCCAGCGGGGTCGTATTGAGGCTGCGTTGCAGGGGGTCATCCTCAACACGGACGCGATCGACAACTCAGCCGGCGTCGACTGCTCCGACCACGAGGTCAACATCAAGATCTTCGTCGACCGCATGGTTGCAGCGCGTAAGCTCGGCGCGGACGAACGAGCCGAGTTCCTGGCCTCGATGACGGACGAAGTCGCCAAGCTGGTACTGCGAGACAACATCGATCAGAACATCCTCCTCGTCAACGATCGGGCCCTCGTCGCTCCATTGAGCCCGGCACTCGAGCGGTTGATGGACTGGCTCGAGGTTCACGCGGACCTCAACCGTGAGCTCGAGGCGCTCCCGACGGCGGCTGAGCTTCACCGTCGACTCGAGCAGGGCCAGGGCCTGACTTCCCCAGAACTGTCTGTCTTGGCCGCCTACGCGAAGATCGAGCTCACCGAGTCGTTGCGGGAGAGCGACCTCGCCGACGACCCCTGGTTCAAAGCCACGCTGCGGAACTACTTTCCCGCTCAACTTCGGGAGCGGTTCGGGGACGAGCTCGACCTTCATCCACTCCGTCGCGAGATCATCGCGACGATCGTGGCGAATGACATGGTCAATATCGGTGGGATCACGTTCGCGTTCCGCGCGATCGAAGAGACCAGCGCAACGGACGCCACGGTTGCCAAGGCCTTCGTGGCCCTCCGCGAGGTCTACAAGCTCGACGAGCTCATCGACTCCGTCAACAGCCTCCCGGCGTCGTTCCCGACTGAGCACTGGACCACGATCCATCACGACATTCGGCGCCTGCTGGACCGCACAGTCAGGTGGCTCATTCATCAGGGCACGGGCAATCACACCATCGGCGAGGTCGTAGAGCAATACGGCCCGACGATGAACGCGCTGCGTTCGCGGCTCCTTGATTTCCTGCGCGGCCAGGATGCAGACCGGGTGCGGGAGTGGCTCGAGCGGGGCTTGTCATGGGGCCTTCCCGAGGAATTCGCCCAACGCTGGGCCGAGCTTTTCGAGAGCTACGCCCTCTTGGACATCGCACGGCTGTCGCAGACGTCCGAGGAGACGGTCGAGGAAATCGCAGGTGTCTACTACACCGTCTTCGATCGGTTCAACGTGGATGCGCTGCTTGAACGAATCACGGCCCTTCCGCGCAAGGACCGCTGGCAGGCCCTCGCAAGGGCAGCTCTCCGCGACGACCTCTACAGCACGGTCGCGGACATGACGAGGTCGATCATGGAGATGTCCCCGGCAGGGGAGTCGCCCGAGGAGCGGCTCGCTGCTTGGGAAGCCGAGAACGCTGAATCGCTCAGCCGAGCGTCGACCATGTTCCAAGAGGTCAATGCCCTCGAGAGCGACGACATGGCTTCGCTCTCGGTAGCATTGAGGCTGCTTCGGTCGATTGTGCGCCATTAGGCGCAGCGAAGGTCGAAGGCCGCGCGGGTGGTGACACCCGCGCGGCTGGTTCTTTCTCTAGTGACAAGGCGGTAGCGTGGCGCTCTTCACGGACACGATCCGGGAGCAGGCTGATTTCGGTCCAGGCGACGCCGAGTGGCTCCATCTGCTCGTCGGCGATTGGCAGCTCGTGGCCGACCTGGCCTTCGCGGATTTGGCACTGTGGTTCCCGGATCCGAGCGAGGGCTACACCGCCTTGGCCCACGTGCGTCCATCGACGACGCACACGGTCTTCCATGAGGACATCGTCGGGGAGCGGATCCGAGGTGACCTCAGGCCCCTCGTCGACCGCGCATGGACAACACAGTCGATCGAGCGCAGTCACGAGACAAGTTTCAATTCGGAGATGGCCCTGCGCGTCGAGGCCGTCCCGTTCGTCCGGAACGGGCGCACGCTTGCGGTTGTCACTTCCCACATGGATCTCTCGAGCTCGCGCATGCCATCGCGTCTCGAACTCACCTATCGCCAGTGTGCCTACGACCTCCTCCGGATGGGCACTCTCGGGCTCTGGCCCGATTTCGCGTCCCCCACGGGTTCTCGCCGAGGCGCACCTCGCGTGGGGGATGGCCTCATTCGTCTCGACGCTGAGGGCATCGTCCAGTATGCGAGCCCGAACGGGGTTTCTGCGTTCCGTCGTCTGGGCGGTTTCGACTCACTTGAGGGACGGTCCCTCGCCGAACTCACCAGCAATCTGCTCAAGGATCGTCGGCTGGTCGACGAGACACTTCCGCTCGTGGTGACGGGGCGCATGCCGTGGAGGAGCGAGATCGAATCGCGTGGGGTCAGCCTCTCGCTGCGCGCCATTCCGCTTCGTGATGAGCGGGAGCGCTTCGGAGCGCTGGTCTTGTGCCGTGACGTCTCTGAGTTGCGCCGGCGCGAGATGGAGCTCGTCACCAAGGACGCCACGATCCGTGAGATCCATCATCGAGTGAAGAACAACCTGCAGACGGTCGCGGCCCTCTTGAGGATGCAATCGCGGCGTATGAAGAGCGAGGAAGGGCGCCAGGGACTCGAGCAGGCGATGCGCCGTGTCGCGACGATCGCCCTAGTCCACGAGACGCTTTCTCAGGGGCTCGCGCAGAATGTCGATTTCGACGAGCTGATCGATCGCCAGTTCCGCCTGTCGGCGGAGGTCGCCACGGGAAATCAGCATGTTGCGACCGAACGCGAGGGCGAATTCGGCGGCCTTCCGAGCGATTTAGCCACTCCGTTGGCGCTCGTCATCAACGAACTCGTCACAAACGCCGTGGAACACGGTCTGGAGGATCGTTCTGGGACCGTATGGCTCATAGCGCGGCGCGGAGTCGATGATTCGGGTGAGGAGACTCTGCAGGTCACGGTCGCGGACGACGGCGTGGGGATGCCTGAGCAGCAGAACCGCCACGAAGGTTTGGGCCTCCAGATTGTTCGTACTCTCGTGACGAGCGAGCTGGGAGGATCCATCCACTGGGGGCCACGGGCTGGTGGCGGCACGGAAGTGACGATCACGCTGCGACCTGGCCACAGCTGACATCCCTACACTGAACCGCCCGCCGGGCCCAAACTGAACCGGCCGCCGGGCCCAAACTGAACCGGCCGCCGGGCCTAAACTGAACCGCCCGCCGGGCTCGGAGCGCGGCGGGCGGAAAGCGTTCTGCCAGAGGTCCTGGCTCAAGGCTTTAGGAGGAGGCTAGGGGCCCTAAGAGGCGCGGCGAGCCCGGGCGGCGCGGCGCTTGAGGGCCCGACGCTCGTCTTCGCTCATTCCGCCCCATACCCCTGCGTCCTGACCAGACTCGAGCGCCCACTGGAGGCACGTGTCGATCACCGGGCATCGACGGCAGACGCTCTTGGCTTCCTCGATCTGGAGGAGTGCCGGGCCGGTATTCCCAACGGGGAAGAACAGCTCGGGATCCTTGTCGAGGCATGCAGCACGATCACGCCAATCCATGGTTCTTGAAGTACTCCGTTCCCGGGGGACGCTGCCTTTGTGAACTTTTTCACGAGGCGTCCCAAAGCAAAGGGGCCTTATCTGGGCCCCACGGTCAACTCCAATAAGGTTGTCACGTTAACTGTGTGTAAACAAGGGGGAAGAGGGAGGATTTGGGCCCGCAGAGCGAGGGATGCATCACATCTGAAGGCTTCTGCGACGCCCGCTTGGCATCGCTTATGCGCCGTGCCGGGTAGTCTCGCCCTGTGCAGTCTTCCAGCTCCTCGGACCAGCGTCCGTCCAAGCCCCCGCAGCTCACGATCCTCGTGGCGCTCGTGCTCATCGAAGCACTTGCGCTCTTGGTCATCGCGGGAATGTACGCGGTCGAACTCGCCACCGGGCAGGCGCACGTATCCCCTGGCGGGGCCGTTTTCACCATGGTTCTCCTTATCGTCCTGGGTGCAGGAATCGGCGCCGCTGGCATTTTGCTGTGGCGGGGCTACCGGTGGACGCGTTCAGTCGTGTTGGTCGTCCAGCTCTTTGCTGGGACCATCGGGCTCCCAACCATGTCCGGGGGATACGTCCTCTACGGGCTACTTATCCTCGTCCCGGCCGCTGCGGCGCTCTACCTCCTTTTCTCACGCCCGGTCTTCGCCATTACGCAGCGGCCCATTCACGAGAATGACGGCGAGTAAATAGAGACTGCCGGTCTGCCGCTCCGCCGAGCCAGCCAAGTTGGACCTCGGTCTGACGCCCCCTGACTACAGCGATAGCGCGCCCCGGCACTAGCCGTTCCAAGGGCTCGAGGCGCACGCCGAAGGCGTCTCCATCTGTCGGGGACCGAGGTCCGAGGGCGATCCCCGTCTCGGTTCTGATCGCCTTTGCACGGAGAGCAGGCGGCAGCGTGCTGAGAAGTGGGGCCCCGTAACCCGCCGTGACGATCACCGAGGCCCCTTCCTCGAGCGCGAGACGGACCGCTTCGCCGTCGCGCATGCTCAAAGCGTCTGCATCGTCCAAGAGGAGCAGGGGCATCTCTCCAGCTCGGGCTGAAGTGAGCGCATCGGCCACCGCCTTCTCGATATTTCCTCCCCCCAGTCCTTCGCTCAGCCACGGGCCGACGGCGGGATTCATGCTCGGAAGAGCCTCGAGGAAAGATGTCTTCCCGGAGCCAGCGCGCCCAAGGGCCAACAGGAGATCGCCCGGTTCGAGAGGGACGAGGAGTGGTTGAGCTCTGTCCTCATGGAGCCCGATCGCTATCAGCCGACGTTGCGCTCCCCGTGCCTGAGGCTCATGATCGCCGCTCGCCATTGCTGCCTCTGCTACCTCGGTCGCGGTGACCACACTGGGAAGCGGGAGGATCCGCAACAGAGGCTGGGAGGAGCGAGGAACGGACAACGGCTGCTGAGCTGAGGGAGGGGCTGTGAAGCATTCAACCAGAATCGGATCTCCGTTCTCCAGAAGGCCAGTTGCTATACCTCGCAATGGGCCGCCGGAACAGGAGGGGAGCCGGGGCCACCCAAGCCGGGCATCATCTGGCATTCCATGGGGGAGGAAGATGCGGCAGCGGAATTCGCCGAAGGCACGGGAGGCAACGAGGTCTCCTTCGTCCGCGATGAGCAGGACAAGACCAGAGGAACGGGCCGTCCGGATAAGTTCGAAGAGCTCTCCCTCTGCTTGAGGATTCGGGCTGTTCCGGAAGGCCGAGACCCAACGGCTCCAACCCGAGACCACGAGGATCAGGCTCGCACGCTCTGAGCCTCTCGCTGCCTTGGGACGCCGGCTCGACACTTCCTCCGAAAGCCGTGAGATGATCCGGGCTGCATGGCCGAGGTCGCCAAGCCGAACGTAGGCACCGATTCGCTCATGCTGTTCCAGATGGGGGAGGGCATCACATGCATCGAGAACGTACAGGTGCCGAAGCCGCATGCCATCCGCTAGCTGGCATGCGACAGTCGTGAGAATCTGTCCCGATCCAGAGGCCGCCCCGACGATGGCGAGATGTCCTTGTTCCTCAGGCGCCCACCGCAGCGCTGCAAGACGTTGCTCATGCGGTAGGTCGGCGATTCCCAACAGGACGCGGCGCCCCGGTTTCGGCGCTGGCCCAGCGTCGTCGGGAGGGGAGTCGGCTACTGGTCGCCGCGGAGGAGTGCCGCCAAGGGTGGCCCAAGCCGCCCGAGCCGTCTCGACAAAATGGCTCGTCGAACGGTCAGCCTTCTCGTCCTGAAGCCGGGGCATGGTGCTGCCCCTAAGCCAGTCGACCGCTGATTCGAGCCGGACTGCCGAAAGTTCGGGGTCTGGCGCGAGTGCGAGGGAAGCGGTCTGGAATTCGATCGGTTCGCCTCCTCCGATGGCAAGATAACCGCGACCCGGGAGAGCTGTTGGCACCCGCGCAGCCAGATCAGAACCGATCACGTCTCGCGACTCAACGGCTCCGCTGACCCGCAGGGCG
The DNA here is from genome assembly GCF_000802235.1 of Sinomonas humi. Lineage (GTDB taxonomy): Bacteria > Actinomycetota > Actinomycetes > Actinomycetales > Micrococcaceae > Sinomonas > Sinomonas humi. The sequence continues at coordinate 34,951 of NZ_JTDL01000149.1, read as the reverse complement.
ATCGCACACCCGACGTTTGCGCGAATGTCCGCGGAAATCGCCCCGTGGGGCCGTTGGGTCGCCATGATCAGGTGAATTCCGAGTGACCGGCCCACGCTCGCAATGCGCAGAAGTTCGCGAAGCGAGTCCGGCTCCTCCTCCACGAGGACTCTGAACTCGTCCACCACTATGGCCAACCGCGGCAATGTCTCCTTCCCCCTGGCGGTATAGGCGGCGATATCCTCGCAGTCTGCTTCTGCAAGCAGTTGTTCGCGCCGGACGACCTCTGCGGACAGTGAGACGAGGACACGCCCCAGCCCTCCGCTCAGGTCAGTCAAGAGGCCTACGCAATGGGGGAGCGGCTCTAGCGGTGCGAGGCCCGCTCCTCCTTTGAAATCGATGAGGAGGAACGTGAGCTCATCTGGCGAGTGAAGTGCGGCTCCGCCGGAAATCATGGTGCGCAGGAGCTCCGACTTGCCAGCCCCCGTGGTTCCAGCCACGAGAATATGGGGACTGTCGCCGACTAGGTCAATGGTGAGGTGGCCGGATTCGGCGACTCCCAGCGGGAGCCGGCAGCCCTTTCGCTGAGTCGAATTGCTCCAGGCTTCGACCAGCTTCACCCTCGTCAGGCCGGCGAGAACCTCAAGGCCGCACGCATCTGGCAGCGGGAGGCCCCGTCCCGTGCTGCTCAAGGCGTCAGAGTGGTGCGATGCGCTCTCGCGCGCTACCTGCTCGAAGGGAACGTGACCGAGCAAGTCGGGCGAGAACTTGCAGTGAAGAGATCCTGAAGCCATGTGGCCAGAGGATTCGCTCACTTGGACTACGGCGTCGTGGGTACCGAGCGCACCGACGGCGTCGACCACGCAAGAGCCCTGTCTCTGCAACTCTTTGGCAAGCTCGGTGGCTTTCGAGCTTGGTGCACCTGGCATGAGAAGCGTGAGGGCTCGTCCTGCTCCCGGCCACATGCCGGCAGGGGTGAGCGATTCCACGTCGCCGTCCCTGACAACGCGGACGCGCGGCAGGTAACGCGCGGCAAGCCTGAGCTTGTCCGAGCCTCCTATGAGCTGGACGCGGAGCCGCTGAGCGGAGGGAAAGACGGCGAGTTGCACCAGCAGGAAGCGCGCGAGTCCTTCGATTTCGGCGTTGCGTCCCTCAAGGCGGACAGTCCCCTCCAGAGCCAGGACGAGTGGTGCGCGGGGATGGCTGGGAGGAAGTGCGTCGAGGGGAGGGTCGACCGTGATGTCGGCTGGAAGCTCCGCAGTGCCCAGACGGACCAGGATTGGAGCCTCGCTCTCGCGCAGTGCTACCGGGCTGGAAGCTGAGACCGCACCGGAGGCCAGACAGAGTTGCGCGGCGTCCGGCGCCGCGGCCGTTCTCCGTTCAAGATCCTGCTTGACTGCAGCCTCCAGATCGCGCTGGAACCTGCGGCGCTCTCGCCGTCCTTCGGCGAGTGGGAGGGCTAGAGAGACGAGCGACATGCTCGAGAAGGCGAGGAACATCCACTGGCCGAAGAACAACGCCAGCCCGACGCCCATGGCGAGCGGTGCCAAGCCCAAGGCGAGCGTCGTCGTCGTCCGCTGGGGCGGGATGCGGCGCACGACCTTGAGCGGGTCTCCATGAGGCGACCCAGCGCGTGGGTCGACCACCGCTTCCCCCGCGAACTCGAGGCTGCAGACGGTTCCGCCCACCCGGAACTCCTGCTGGGCCTCTAGGACCGTCGCGCGCACGCGCTGCATGCCGAGCCACGTTCCGTTGGAGCTCCCACAGTCGACCAGGCGGACAACCGTGTCAGTCACATGTAGCTCGGCGTGACGACGGGAGAGCTCCGGATCTGGAAGGCCTATAGTCCCCGGCGCGTCCCTGTCGGTGCCGTCGCGCCGTCCTATGCAGTGAAGTCCGCGCTCGAGAGGGATGATCCGGCCCGCGGCTGGACCGCTTCGGACGGCGAGGAGAAGAAGCTCGGCCCCGTCCGCCGTCGTCGTCGAATTCGCCTGGCCGCCCAGCAAGAGGGCCCCGTTCACCAAGGGCGGCTCGCCGATGACGAGCGAATGGAGCGGGGCGCCATCCACGGTGATTCCCGTCACCCCGCGGCGGGCGTCGATGAGGTCGGCGAGGGCGCTCCCGCTCGCGCCGTCCGGCAGCGTCGCCACGAGCTCCTCGCTCGTCTGAAGCCCCCGCCCTGCCCCCGGGGCTATCAGCGTGACGTGCAGTTCCATGTGTCCCCCCAAAGCTCAGTTCCTCCTACGAGGCTATGCAGTCTGAGCCGTGGCAGTCCGCTGTCGAGGAGCTTATGTGGACAACTGAAGGATGAGGGGAATCACCGCTGCTGGAGAGGGGCTTCGGCGTCGTCCGGTAGTCTTGGACCGCAGGAAGGCCGGTGCCCGTGGCATCGGCGTGCCCCGAATACAGGAGAATTTGTGGACGCTGATCTCGTCGTCGTCGGATCCGGCTTCTTCGGCCTCACAGTGGCCGAGCGCGCAGCCAAGGAGCTCGGACTCAAGGTCACGGTGATCGACCGTCGCCATCACATCGGGGGCAATGCCTATAGCGAGGATGACGCCCAGACTGGCATTGAAGTGCACCGCTACGGTGCCCACCTCTTCCACACCTCGAACAAGCGAGTGTGGGACTACGTCAACCAGTTCACGACATTCACCAACTACGTGCACCGGGTCTACGGCGTCCACAAGGGAGAGGTCTTCCCCCTGCCGATCAACCTCGGCACGATCAACCAGTTCTTCCGTGCCAACTACTCACCCTCCGAGGCACGCACCCTCATTGAGGAGCAGGCGGGGGAACTCGCGGGTACCGATCCGCAGAACCTCAATGACAAGGGGATCCAGCTCATCGGGCGTCCGCTCTACGAGGCGTTCATCAAGCACTACACCGGCAAGCAGTGGCAGACGGACCCGAAGGATCTGCCGGCTGGGATCATCTCGCGGCTTCCCGTTCGCTACACGTACGACAATCGCTACTTCAACGACACGTACGAGGGTCTCCCCACCAATGGGTACACGGCGTGGATCGAGCGTATGGCCGACCATCCGAACATCAGCGTGCAGCTCAACACGGACTTCTTCGACGAGTCGCAGCCTGTCAGCAAGGGCAACGTGGTCGGCAACGTTCCCGTCGTCTACACCGGTCCGGTTGACCGCTATTTCGAGTACAAAGAGGGCGACCTCTCGTGGCGCACCATCGACTTCGAGGAAGAGGTCCTGGAAGTCGGTGACTTCCAGGGGACCTCGGTCGTGAACTACAACGACGCCGACGTGCCCTTCACGCGCATCATCGAGCCGCGCCACTTCCATCCTGAGCGCAACTACCAGACCGAGAAGACGGTCATCATGCGCGAATTCTCCCGATTCGCGGAGAAGGGCGACGAGCCCTACTACCCGATCAACACCGAGGCTGACCGCGCGAAGCTTCTCGCGTACCGCGACTTGGCAAAGTCCGAGAACTCTGTCCTGTTCGGCGGCCGTCTGGGCACATACAAGTACCTCGACATGCACATGGCCATCGGCTCGGCTCTGAGCATGTTCGACAACAAGATCAAGCCGCATTTTGAGGGCGGCGAAGCACTCGTCAGCGGAGGCGTGGACGAATGACGGCGGTCGACGTTAAAGAAATCGTGAACGAGGAGTCCGAGCAGGAGTGGCAGACGCTCCAGCGGGTCATCCTGCCGCCTCAGGAGCAGATGGACACGGTTCCGCTCTACGTGGACATGGGCACCGCTACTGGGGTCCAGCTCCCGACGACGGGCGACGCGAGCGATCGGGAGCGCAAACCGCGCGCTATCAGCAGTCCGGCCCGGGAGGCGCATTCCGAGGACTTCGTCTCGCGCTTCTCGATGATGGTCCGCCCTGGTGACCGCGTCTCTTTCGGCACGTACTTCAACGCCTTTCCGGCCAGTTATTGGCGGCGCTGGACCAATGTCGAAGCCGTCCGGCTGAGCGTGACGACATCCGGCGAGGGCGCCGTCGTGGTCTACAAGTCCAACTCGCGCGGTTCGCTTCAGCGCGTCGACTCCCAGCGGGTCGAGGGCCAGACGACGACGACGTTCGACCTCTCGCTCAAACCCTTCGGCGACGGCGGGTGGTACTGGTTCGACATCGTCGCCGGTTCCGAGCCTGTGGAGATCACCCGAGCCGAGTGGCAGGCAGCCGGCCCAGCGCCCCAGCGCGGAACCGTGACGCTTCAGATCACGACGCTCAACAAGACGGATTTCTGCCTCAACAACCTTCGTCTCCTCGCTGCGGACTCTGAAGCACTCGAGGCCCTCCAGGAAATCCTCATCGTTGATCAGGGCACCCAGAAGGTCGCCCAGGCGGATGGTTTCGACGAGGTCAAGGCGGAGCTTGGGGGACGGCTCCGGATTATCGAGCAGAGCAATCTCGGCGGGTCCGGCGGCTTCTCGCGCGGCATGTACGAGGCGGTGGCCAATGGCAGTGACTATGCGCTGCTCATGGACGACGACATCGTCGTGGAGACGGAGAGCATCCTTCGCCTCGTGACCTTCGGCGATCGTTGCAAGACTCCGACCCTCGTGGGCGGCCATATGTTCGACCTCTTCAACCGCACGGTTCTCCACACCTTCGGTGAGATCGTCAACCCGTACCGCATCCAGCCGGCCTTGCCGAGCGACGAAATGGAACTGGGCCACGACTTCCTCGTTTCCAACCTCCGCCAGACCCCGTGGCTGCACCGTCGTTGCGACGTCGACTACAACGGCTGGTGGATGTGCCTCATCCCGACGTCGGTAATCCGGGAAATCGGGCTCTCACTCCCCATCTTCATCAAGTGGGACGACGCGGAATACGGGCTCCGGGCCAAGGAACGGGGCTTCCCGACGGTCTCTATGCCGGGCGCCGCCGTTTGGCACGTTTCGTGGATCGACAAGGACGATCTGGTCGGGTGGCAGGCTTACTTCCACACTCGGAACCGCGCCCTCACTGCTTTGCTGCACAGCCCGTATGAGCTCGGCGGACGAGTGATCCGAGAGCTCCAGCAGGATGACATCAAGCATCTCGTCTCGATGCAGTATGCGACTGTGCAAGGCCGGGAGTGGGCGATTCAGGACCTCCTCAAGGGGCCGGGTTCGCTTCGCGGACTCCTCGAGACGAAGCTTCCTGAAATCCGCAAGATGCTCTCAGAGCACACTGATGCTGTTTTCAAGCCCGACCCCGACGAGTTCCCCGCGCCTCGCATGGCAAAGCCGCCGAGGCACGGTCAGGGCTTCAGCCGACCGGGCAAGGCTGTGCTCGTGCCGTGGGCTCTGAAGACGGTCGCGCGTCAGCTCGTCAAGCCGGTAGTTGATACGAGCAGGGAACGCCCGCAGGCGAACGTCCCCCACATGGACAACAAGTGGTGGCGAATGTCGCAGTACGACTCGGCCGTGGTTTCGAACGCTGAGGGGACGGGTGCGTCCTGGTACAAGAGGGACCCACGGGTCATGCGGCGAATGCTTGCCGAGAGCGCCAAGCTTCACGGTGAGCTCCTCGCCCGCTGGCGTTCGTTGTCTTCCGAGTACAAGAGCGCTCTGCATGATCTGACGTCGTTGGACTCGTGGAAGAAGACGTTCGACGAACACACATTGAGCGACTCCCGGTGAGTACTGCTCAACAGTTGGTCAGGCCCGGAGTAGGAGCGGGTCTGGCCGACACCTTCCGTTCGCGATTCCTGCTCAAGCTCCTCGTGCGCAAGGAGCTCAAGGTCCGTTACCGAGGCTCGGTTCTTGGCCTGCTCTGGTCCTACGTGAAGCCGGGCGTCCAGTTCATCGTGTTCTATCTGGCCATGGGTGTGTTCCTCGGCCTTAACAAGGGCACTGAAAACTACGCGGTCTACCTCTTCTCCGGAATCGTGCTGATCAACTTCTTCACGGAGGCGCTCGGCAACGCGGCCCGGTCGATCGTGGGCAACGGGAACCTGATCAAGAAGATCTATCTTCCTCGCGAACTGTTCCCCGTCGCCTCGGTGTGGGTTTCGGGGGTGCACTTCTTCCCGCAGCTCGTGGTGCTCATTGTCGCGTGCGTCTTCTCGGGTTGGCATCCGTCGCTGCTGCAGCTGGCGGCCGCCGTGTGCGGGTTCATCCTTGTGGCGCTGCTCGCAACGGGTCTTGGACTGTTCTTCGGGGCAGTCAACGTGTATTTCCGCGATTTCGAGAACATCGTCGACCTCCTCCTGATGGTGGTCACGTGGGCGTCGCCCGTGCTCTACGTGTGGACCCAGGTCCGCAACACCTTGGGAGCGGGTTTCTTCGCGTTCTATCAAGCCAACCCGATAACGATCGCGGTGGAGATCTTCCATTACGCATTCTGGTATCCGACCACGAGTGGTACGGCTGAGCTCCCGCCACACCTCGTGACCATTTGGCTCCCCGTGGGCCTCGCAGTATCTCTCGCGGTGGTCGTGATCGGGCAATTCACCTTCCGGCGGCTTGAGGGCCGTTTCGCGCAGGAGCTCTGAGCGTGGCGACCGCAATCGAAGTCAGCAAGATCAGCAAACAGTTCGTGCTCCGCCACACCCGGTCGCTCAAAGAGGCCCTCGTCTGGTTGATCCGGGGACGCCGCGGAGATCTGAGCCAGAAGTTTTTCGCCTTGCATGACGTCTCTCTGACCGTTGAGCAGGGGGAGAGCGTCGCGCTCCTTGGCTTCAACGGCTCAGGGAAGTCCACGCTCCTCAAGCACATTTCGGGCGTCATGACGCCGGATTCTGGAACCGTGCGGACGCGTGGACGCGTCGCGGGTCTCATCGAGGTGGGAGCGGGCTTCCACCACGACCTCACCGGCCGCGACAACGTGTACCTCAACGGCGCAATCCTTGGCATGAGCGAAGAACAGATCAATGAGCGCTTCGACTCAATTGTCGAGTTCTCGGAGATCGGCGAGTTCATCGATACCGAGGTCAAGTTCTATTCGTCCGGCATGTACCTGCGTCTTGCCTTCTCAGTCGCCGTCCATACAGATCCCGAGGTGTTCCTCGTCGATGAGATCCTTGCGGTCGGGGACGAGCCTTTCCAGCGGAAGTGCATAGCGAAGATCAAGGAGCTCGCCGCAGAGGGTAAGACTCTTGTGGTTGTGAGCCATGATCTGAACCTGATCCCGGAGATCTGCCAACGTGGCATTCTGCTGGAGAAGGGACGGGTCATGTTCGACGGAAAGGTCGATGACGCGATTCACCTGATGCGAGCGGAAAGGACGTGAGCCGGGGCGGGGCCTCTCAGCGCAGCGACATCCAAGGACTTCGCGCGCTTGCTGTGAGCCTTGTCGTCGTCTATCACCTGCGGCCAAGTGTCCTGCCGGGTGGCTTCATTGGGGTAGACGTCTTCTTCGTCATCTCAGGCTTCCTCATTATTGGATCTCTGGTCCGGGAGGCCGCGCGGGACCAGACGGTGGATATTGTGACGTTCTACTCACGGCGCATCCGTCGGCTTGTTCCCGCAGCCGCAGTCGTGCTTCTCGCCGTCGTTGCGGCTACCGTGGTCCTCCTGCCGGGGAGCCGTTGGCAGGCCGTTTCGTCGGACGTGTTGTTTTCCTTGCTTCAGGTGCAGAACTGGCATCAGGCGTTTTCCAGCACCTCCTATGCTGGCGCCACCGCGGCGGTGTCGCCGATTCAACACTTCTGGTCGCTCGCAGTCGAAGAGCAGTTCTACCTGCTCGTGCCGGTCTTGCTTTGGGTTGTCCTCCGTCTGTCGTCGCGGCGACCAGACCGGTCCATTGCAGGCCGCGCGGTTCTTGTGCTTGCACTGATAGCCAGCGCCTCGCTCGTCTATAGCGTCTTCCTGAGCAACGCGGCGCACACGCTCGCCTATTTTGCGACAACCACCAGGCTTTGGGAGCTGGCCGTCGGCGGCTTGGCAGCTCTCGTCCCGCAAACCGCGCTCGAACAGATTTCCGGCTGGTCGGCCCTGGCGACTTGGACCGGATTCGCCGCAATCGTCATTGCGGCGAGAACGCTCTCCACGGACATGGCGTTTCCGGGCTACATTGCTCTCGTGCCGGTTCTTGGCACAGTGCTGCTGCTCAGGTCGGGAGATGGTGCTCGCCTTCACAACCGCTGGTCAGCTGGCCGCATATTGAGCTGGAAGCCGATCGTCTTCGTCGGAGATGTCTCCTACTCGCTCTATCTATGGCATTGGCCGTTGGTGGTCTTCACCGTGGCGATCCTCGGCAGGGAACTTCGGATTCGGGAAGCCATCGTTCTTGCAACGTTGAGCCTTGCCCTCGCTGCCGTTTCCTACTACCTCATCGAGGAGAGGTTTCGGCGCCCGAGGCCGGAGTCACGGTCGGGGAGATCGAGGACCATGGGTTCTTATCGCATCGCCGCGGTCACTTCGCTCGTCGTCGCCCTCACGGCATGGGGGCCGTGGCAGGTGATCGAAGGCAAGCGGGCCGAACTGCAGGCAGGACTCTCAAATCAGGACTACCCGGGTGCGATGGCTTGGGGAAGCAATCCTCGGCCGGTCTCGAGCGGCCTTCCTGCCCGGCCCGACCCGGCGGTGGCCGCTCAGGACGTACCCGTTACGTACACCACCGATTGTGGTGTCTACGATCCGGAAAAGACCCCCGACGATCAGTGCTGGTATGGGGCTCCCCGCGAGTCCTCGGCTCCAACCGTGGCTATCGTCGGTGACTCGCATGCTGGTCAATATGTCGATTCGCTTGTCGAGATCTCCAAGCGCGTTCCGCTGAAGATTCACGCGATGGTGCGCAACGGGTGCCCCTTTTCCACAACTCCGCCTCGCTCAGGCACCACGAGCTTTGCCAATTGTTCGGATCAGAATAAGGTCACCCTTCAGAGGCTCCTGCGGGATCGCCCCGACCTTGTGCTGCTGGCGGGAATGACCAGCAGCGGATACAAGAACGCACTCGGATGGACCTGGGACGCGAGCCAGCCTTTGACGTCCGGATACGTCGACGCCCTCACTACGCTGGGCAAGGCGGGTATCCGAGTGCATGTCCTGGCAGACAATCCTTTCCCACCGAGCAGCCCCGCGGAATGCTTACAGCGAGCAGGGGCAGGTGAGTCCTCCTGCAGCTTCCCCGATCAACGTCCTGAAGACGATCTCGTCTCAGCCGCGCGGCAGGTCGATGGTGTGAACGTGCTCGACTTGCACCCCTACTTTTGTCGTAACGGCACTTGTCCGGCTGTCATCGGGAATATCGTCGTTTACAGGGACAACCACATGACCGCCACCTTCGCGAAGTCGTTGGCGGGGCTCCTAGCAGATCATCTCGGGGTGGTCTCGTGAGTGGGGTTCGGTTTGTGGATCAACTGCACCGTGAGTTTTGTCATGAGAAGGGGAAGAGATCATGAGTTGGCTTGGAGCGGTCCCGGCGATAGGCATTGCCGTGCTCGTGCTGGTGGTTCCGGGTCTTCTCGCGAGCCTGGCGTTTGGACTTCGAGGGTACGCGCTCGTCGGACTCGCACCAGCATTCTCGATGTCTTTCATCGCGATCGCTTCCACGCTCGCCCCGCTGGTCCACCTGCGCTGGGGAATCCTGCCGCTCGCAGTCGCGACGCTCTTGGGCGGGCTCGTTGTCTGGGCGCTGCGTCGGCTGCTGCGCTGGCCGCTCACCGGGGAAAGACTTCTCCCGCGTTGGAGAGGGCATCGGATCCACTACGCCGCATATGTGCTCGGCCTGCTATTCACCGCCGCTCTCATTGGTCGCAGCCTGCTCATCGCCTTCGTCAGCCCTGACAGCTTTTCCCAGACATTCGACAACGTCTTTCATCTGAATGCGCTGAGGTACATCCAAGACACGGGCTCTGCATCCTCGCTCACCGTTGGCCTGATGGCGGGGTCGTCGTTCTACCCTGCTGGTTGGCATGCACTTGCTTCCCTCGTGCAAGGGCTGGCAGGCGTTCCCATACCTCTGGCCGTGAACGCCACAAATCTCGCCATCGGAGCTATGGTCTGGCCCGTATCCGTCGTATTTCTCGTCCGTACCATCTTTGGAAGCAGACCGCTCGCGATTTTCACGGGAGCTCTCCTGTCAGCGGGGTTTGCGGCGTTCCCCCTGTTGATGATCGACTTCGGTGTCCTCTACCCGAATTATCTCGGTCTCGCTCTTCTGCCAGCTTGTCTCGCCCTGTTGTTGCGGGCAATGAGGTTGTCCCATGCGCCGAACATTCCGGCTCTGCGCGAGTGGTTGATGTTGGGCGCTGCGATGATCGGCATGTCGGTTGCGCACCCCAATTCTGCGATGGCGCTGTTGGCCTTCAGCATTCCGCTGTTCATCCTGGTGTACGCGAGGCACGTGCTGGGCGTCCTGCGCTCGAGCGTGAAGAGCCGCCGGCGGATTGTCGGCCCGTCGGTTCTTCTGCTTGTCTTCCTGATCCTGTCAGTGGTGGTGTGGAAGGCTGTGCGTCCGCCACTGTCCGCCGCATTTTGGCCTCCTACGCAAACTATCGCCCAGGCGGTCGGGGAAGGATTGCTCGGCGCCCCTATGCGTATGGCCCCCACATTCGTCATCGTGGTTCTTCTGGTCGTCGGCTTGTTCTACTGCGTTCGTAACCGGCGGATGTGGCCTGCACTCATCACCTTCCTTATGGGGCTTGGCCTCTATGTGATCGTTTCCGGCTACCCTGCAGGCAGTTTCCGCAATTTTGTGACGGCGGTCTGGTACAACGACAGCTACCGTCTAGCCTCACTCTTGCCCATGGTTCTCATTCCGGTGGCTGTGGGGGGAGCGCTGGCATTGGCTCGAGCGTGGGGGCGAGCGGCCGCTCGAATTTCGGGCTCGCCGTCGAACATTGATGCGTCGACCGCCGGTGACACGACTCGGTTCCCAGCTGTTTCCGCCTCGGCGGGGGCCGCGCTCGGGGCGGCACGTCGCAGCAAGCCCCAGCGAATGCAGATCCAGCCCCTTCTCAGCGGCGCCGGTCTCCTCGTGCTCACCGTTCTTCTTGTCTTGGCCTCCCAATACGGGCAGGTGGCCACTGAGCGAGTGAATGCGAGAGGTCTCTACGACCTACGAGGGAACTCGCCTCTTGTCACTACCGACGAGATGGCGATTTTGGACCGGCTCGACACGCATGTTCCATCGAACGCGGTCATTGCTGGTTCGCCCTACACGGGAACGGCGCTGGCCTATGCCCTCGCTGACCGGAAGACCCTTCAGCTTCACATTCTCTCCCCGATCACTCCGCAGATTCAGGCCGTCGATACCGGCCTGCGCGATGCTCCAGCAAACTCGGCTGCGTGCACCGCAATCAAGGACCTACATGTGCAATATGTCCTTGACTTCGGCACCCAGGAGATTCACCACGAGAACCACCCGTACCACGGCGTGGAAGACCTGCAAGGCTCGCACGCCGTTCAGCTCATCGACCAGCAGGGTGCCGCGCGGCTCTACAAGGTGGTTGCATGCCAAGGGTGATCTGCAAAGGTGGCTCACAGGTCCGCTGGTAGGCTGGACAAGGTCGCTTCGGCAGGTGGACGCGTTGTGACCCGATAATTGTTCAGGTTCAAGGTGGTTGGCTTATGTCCCTTCTCGAGGGTTCGTCCGTTCTGATTACGGGCGGCACAGGATCTCTTGGGAAGGCGCTCATCCGAGAGCTTCTGGGGCGCCACAACGTTCGTAGGCTGGTCGTGTTCAGCCGTGACGAGCTGAAGCAGCTCGAGGTCCGGAACATGTTCGAGAACGATCCGAGGCTGCGCTGGTTCATCGGGGACATCCGTGATCGTGATCGGCTCCACCGGGCGTTCCACGGGGTGGACTACGTGATCCACGCGGCGGCCCTGAAGCAGGTGGACACGGCGGAGTACAACCCGTTCGAGTATGTCCGGACGAACGTCGGGGGATCCCAGAACGTCATCGATGCCGCGATCGATGCGGGGGTGAAGAAGGTCGTGGCCCTTTCGACGGACAAGGCCTCGAGCCCGGTGAACCTGTACGGGGCTACGAAGCTGTGCGCCGATCGCCTGTTCATCTCCGGCAACCACTACGCGGCTGCCTATGACACGCGCTTCTGCGTGGTGCGGTACGGCAACGTGATGGGCTCGCGGGGCTCGATCGTGCCGATCTGGCGCCGTCTGGCCGCTGAGGGGAAGTCCCTTCCGGTGACTGACAAGCGCATGACCCGTTTCTGGATCACTCTGGAGCAGGCGGTGAAGTTCGTCCTTGATTCCTTCGAGATGATGCAGGGCGGGGAGCTCTACGTCCCGAAGATCCCCTCGATCCGCCTGATGGACTTGGCTGCGGCGGTGGACCGCAACGCGGCGACCCATGAGATCGGGATCCGTCCGGGGGAGAAGCTCCACGAGGAGATGATCGCGGCGGATGACTCGCGGCGTACGGTCTCGGTCGAGGGCCGCTACATCGTCACGCCGCATCTGGTGGGCTGGCGGTACGAGGTTCCGGAGGGGGCGGTGCCGGTCCAGGACGGGTGGAGCTACCAGTCCGACGGCAACGAGGTGTTCCTCTCCGTGGAGGAACTCGAGGCGATGATCGCAGCAGAGGGGTTCTGAGCCGAATGCTGCCGTACGGGCGCCAGTCGATCAACGAGGCCGACATCGAAGCGGTCGCCGAGGTGCTGCGAGGGGACTGGCTGACCACGGGGCCGAAGGTGGACGAGTTCGAGCGCGCGCTCTCCGAGGTCGCCGGCGGCTCGGAAGCGGTTGCCGTGACCTCGGGCACTGCGGCGCTCCATGTCGCATACGTCGCCGCGGGGGTCCGGACGGGCGACGAGGTTGTCACGACTCCCTTGACGTTCGTTGCCACCGCTGCCGCCGCGGCGATCGCAGGGGCGAAGATCGTCTTCGCGGACATCGATCCGGCGACCGGAAATCTGGACTTGGACTCAGCCGAGGCCGCTGTCACGCCGCGAACCCGGGTGGTCACGGCCGTGGACTATGCCGGGCTTCCGGTGGACTCCGCCGCCTTCGCCGCGATGGCCCACCGCCACGATGCGCTCTTCGTGGAGGACGCGGCGCATTCGATCGGGTCGGTCCTGAACGGCGTGCCCGTGGGTGCGGGCGCCGACCTCACCACCTTCTCGTTCTTCCCCACGAAGAACATGACGACGGCGGAGGGCGGCGCGGTCGTCAGCCCCGACCCCGAACTCGCGGCCCGCGCGCGCCGTTTCAAGGGGCAAGGGCTTGTGCGGGACCGCGACGCGCTCCGGTTCCCCGACGAGGGGCCCTGGCACCAGGAGGTGCATGACTTCGGCCTGAACTACCGTCTCCCGGACGTCCTGTGCGCGCTGGGCATCAGCCAGCTCTCGCGCCTCGAGGGGTTCCGGCGTCGCCGTCAGGAGATCCACGACGCGTACAACGGAGCCTTTGCCGGCAACCCGCACCTCACGGTGCCGGGAACCGTCGAGGGTGCCGCCCCTGCATGGCATCTCTACCCGCTGCGGGTCGAGGCGGATCGCCGGAAGGCGATCTTCGAAGAACTCCGTCGGCGGGGGATCGGGGTGCAGGTCAACTACATCCCGGCGTACTGGCACCCGGTCTTCGAGGATCTCGGCTACCGCCGCGGCATGTGCCCCGAGGCCGAGAAGTACTACAGCCAGGAGATCTCCCTGCCGCTGTTCCCGGGGCTGAGCGACGAGCAGGTCGGCATGGTGATCGAGAACGTCCTTGAGGTCGCAGGATCATGACGACGGCGCAGGCAACCTCAGGCCGGGTGGTCGCCGTGGTGCAGGCTCGGATGCAGTCGACCCGCCTGCCGGGCAAGGTGCTGCGCGACCTCGGCGGCGAGCCAGTCCTGGCGTGGGTGCTGAGGGCTGCGCGGGCGGCGCGGGGCGTCGACGAAGTCCTTATCGCGACCTCGACCGAGCCTGCTGACGACCCCGTTGAGGCCTTCGCCGACGCGCATGGGACGCGGGTCGTCCGGGGGAGTCAGGACGACGTTCTGAGCCGCTTCCTGTTGGCAGCCCGAGAGTCCGGGGCGGACGCCGTCGTCCGGCTCACGGCCGACTGCCCCCTGCTGGACCCGGAGATCATCTCCCAAGCCGTCGCGCTGTGGAGGATCGACCCGGCCCTCGACTACGTCTCCACAACGCAGAACCGCTCGCTTCCACGCGGGCTGGACGTCGAAGTGGCGGCCGTTTCGGCCCTTCGTGCAGCTGACGCCCGGCACGAGTCGCATCACCGCGCTCACGTCACGAGCGCCCTGTACGAGGAGGGCTCAGGCTTCGGGCTTGCTTCCCTCTCCTTCCGCCCGCCCTCGGACCACCTTCGAGTGACCTTGGACACCGAAGAGGACGCTCGGCTGTTGGACGAGCTCGTCGCCCTGCTTCCGTCGCGGCCGGCGAGGTGGCGCGACGTGGTCCGAATCCTGACGGACCGTCCGGACATCGTCGCGCTCAACGCACACGTAGAGCAGAAGGCTCTGCTGGAGGGCTGACGTGCGCGTTCTCCTCCGCTGTGATTCGACGAAGAGCCAGGGGCTCGGGCACGTCGTGCGCTGCGTTTCCGTCGGCGAGGCGGCACATGAAGCAGGGTGGGACGTATTAGCGGCGGGAGACGTCGAAAGCCCGCTGGGCCGCCGACTCCTCGAAGGAGTGGCCGGCGAACTCTTCCCTCGGCCTGCTGATGCCAGCGCTTTGGCGCGCCTGGCGCAGCAGGAGGGCGCCGACGTCGTCCATCTCGACACGTACGACGACGAGGGCGACGTCCGCGGACAACTCGCCGAGGTCGGGGTCCTGCTCTCCTCGATGGAGGATGGCTCGTTCGGCAGGCGTCCTGCAGACTTGGCGGTCGATCCGTCGGCGGGCGCCGAACTCGAATGCCGCCCCGACGATGGGACGCTCCGCCTCGCGCGGGGTGCGGACTTCATCCCTGTCCGTGCCCTCGTCGGTGAACTGCGAGCGGGGGCCCGCAGGCCGTCTGAGAGCCGGGGGAGCGACGCCAATGTCCTCGAGGTTGTCACGGTCATGGGCGGAACGGATGCCCGAAACGCGACGGCGGCGGCGGTCCGCATGTGGGCCGAGGCTGGCGTGGCCTCGCATTGCACGGTCGTGGCTCCCTTTGGCCAGGCACCGGAGACGGGCGAGCTGCCCCAAGGCCTCAGCCTCGACTCGGTCGAGCAGTCGAGTGACCTGCCGCGTCTCTTCGCCGCTGCCGATCTCGTGATCAGCGGAGCCGGAACGACGATCTGGGAACTCGCCGCGCTCGGCACGCCGATGGCGATCATCCAGCTCGTGGAGAATCAAAGCCAGAACTATGGCTTCGCGGTCGAACGCGGAATGGCCGCGGGTCTCGGCGCCTTCGGTGACGATCCGGAAGGGTCTGTGCAGACGCTCAGAGGAGTCCTGACGGATTCCAGCCTGCGCGCCAGACTCGCAGGCGCCGCGCGTTCCATCGTCGACGGCGCCGGCGCCTCCAGGATTGTGAGGCTGTGGGAGGAGCTTTCAGTTAGCGGTGGGGGTGTCTCGGTGCGGCCTGCCACGCTCTCGGACGCCGCTCAGCTTTTTCACTGGCGCAACGATCCGTCGGTTCGGGCTGCCTCACGCTCAACCGGGGAACTGCAGTGGGACGGCCACGTCGCGTGGCTCGAGCGCGCTTTGCAGCGTCCCGACGTCGTGCTCCTCTTGGCCGAGGCGGAAGGACTCGCCGCTGGGACCGTCAGGTTCGACGCGCATGGCGATCGCGACTGGGAGGTTTCGATAACCCTCGCGCCGCCCGCCCGCGGCCGGGGTATCGCGAGGACGATCCTGAATAAGGCGGAGGAGCGGTTCCGCCGCGACCATCCCGAGGCGACCCTCCACGCCGTCATGCGCACGTCCAACGAACCGTCCTACCGACTGTTCGTGGGTGCTGGCTATGAAGGTGGCGTTGCCCGGCGTGAGACCAGTGACGACGGCGGGTGGTACCGGCTCGTGAAGGCCGCAGCCCGGCGTCCCTGACCCGCTGCGGCGACATGAGACCGGGTGAATAGGTGCCCCAAATGCTGGGTTATCCTTTCCTTGCTGCCTGTTCGAGTCAAAGGAACTCATGTCAGATCGTTCCCGTCCACACCTATCTCGCCGAGAGGCGCTGGCACTCTCGGGAGTGGCTGCTCTTTTCGGTCTGACAGTGGCGTCGTGCGGAGTATCGCAGCCCTCGAACGATAAGCCGAAAAGCACCGGGGGGACCCTCCGGCAGCCTTCGGCAGTCACCGCAGACCTCTCGCTCTCGAAGTCCTTCGGCCGCCCCCTCAAGATCAGTGACGGGGAAGACAACTACCTCATTCCCGCCATGGTCGACGCCGCCAACGGTCACTATGTGCTTGCGTATCGCGCTGGGAGTGCCCATGCATTTGCGTACGGCAGCGATCCGGGCAAGCTGTATGTGCGGCGTTCGGCGGATGCGGGCGTGACCTGGGGTTCTCCCACGCTCGTCTCCAGCTTCGCTGCTGAGAAAATCGATATCCGGGACCCGTTCCTCTACAGGGAGCCACGGGGCTCAAGGATTTGGCTGACCTTCTTCACGGGGGCGCGCAGCCTCAACGGGGCCACCTGGATAACCTACAGCGACGATGACGGCGTGACGTGGGCTCCCTCTCAAGAAGTCCTCTCGTCGGCCCTCACACCGGGAGGGCTTCGTCGCTCAGCAGACGGTCTTTGGCGGATGCCGGTCTACCGCAAGGTGGCGGGCTATTGGAGAGCGTCCCTCGTGACCGCGAAGAACCCGCTCGGGCCGTGGTCGTCGCCCGTAGACGTTCTGGCCCCACACCGCTCAGACGCGACCGAATGGGACTTCGCCGAAGTCTCGCCCACGAATTGGGTTGCTGTCGTCCGGGGATCAGCGCGCACCAATGCCTACGTCACCCAGTCCAAGGATCGGGGACGCACGTGGGCCGCGCCCATCCAACTCCCCAGCCCCAGCCCTGGGCTGCGCTACGACGCGTGGCCCGCCTTGCGCATTGCGCACAACGGGCGCGTCCTGTGCTTCATCCGAGCTGCCGGCGGTGGCCAGAGGCTCGTGCAGCTGTTCGACCCGTCCAAGCCGCTCGTGCAGTCGAACTGGAGCGAGCAGGACGGCGGGGGGCTCCTCGAGTCGAGCCTTCGTGGGACTTGCGGGAAGTTCCAGCCGTTTCTCCGGGGCACCAAATGGGTGGGAACGTACTACGCGGAGACGGACGGGAAGCTCGCTGCCGAGATCGGGATCGGACAGTACGACGAGTCGAACCTGCGCCCCCGGACCTCTGGCAACATCGCCGCCGCCGCTCCAGTGAACAAGCCCGAGGGCTGAGGGCTTCTAGCGTCTCGACGGCTAAGCCCGCTTCCCCTGGGCTGCTAGACGAGCTCCCAGGTCAGGGGCGTGCCGGCCTCGCAGTCGATTCGGAAGGCCCGTCCCATCACCGACTCGTAATGGGCAGGCGCGAGACCGCCAGCAGGTCGGATCGACCGAACGTTTTCCGGAGTGACCAGGTCGCCGGCCCGTACGGGCTTGACCACGTAGAGCGAGCGTCGCAGCCGCTGGCTCTCGCCCTCGCTGCTCGTCGGGGTGATGGCCGCCGAGCCGAGAGCCTCCCACGCCGTGCCGCTCTCCGTGACGAGGGCGGCGAGTTCATGGGGCTCTAGCGAGAAGTCCGAATCGACTCCGCCGTCGGCCCTCCGCAGGGTGACGTGCTTCTCGACTACGCTTGCGCCGAGAGCCACCGCCGCAATAGCTGCACCGATCCCCATCGTGTGGTCCGAGAGACCGACCTGGACCCCGAACGCATCGCGCAGCACAGGAATGGTGCGGAGGTTCGATTCGGAGGGGGAGGCGGGGTAGGACGAGGTGCAGGCCAGCACGACGATCTGGTCGTTGCCCTCCGCCCGGATGGTCCGAACGGCGGTGTCTATGTCGCTCAGCGATGCGGCCCCGTTGGAGAGGATGACGGGCTTGCCGGTCTGCGCCACACGGCGCAGCAAGGGAAGGTCGCCGATTTCGAGGGAAGCGATCTTGTACAGGGGAGCATCGAGGGACTCGAGAAGCTCTACGGCGGTTGAATCGAACGGGCTCGAGAAGGGGACAAGCCCATGTTCACGGGCGCGCTCGAAAAGGGGAGCGTGCCAGTCCCAGGGGGTGTGCGCTTCGGTATAGAGCTGGTAGAGGTTGCTTCCGCCCCAGAGAGGGTGATCGGCGCTGATGCGGAATTCGGGCCGATCAGAATCGATCGTGATCGTGTCCGCAGTGTAGGTCTGGAGCTTCACCGCCTGCGCGCCTGAGGCAGCCACGGCGTCCACGATTTCGAGCGCGCGCTCGAGACTTCCGTTGTGGTTGCCCGAGACCTCGGCGATGATGAACGGTCGATTTGCGGAACCGATTTCGTGGCCGGCGACATCAATGGAGGGCTGCATGGAGGGGTGCAATCCTTAGGATCGTGGCGTCCTGGGACGCCTGGGCGGGTGTCTACGATGCTAGTCCGCGCCGTCGTACTGCCCAAAAACCGGCTCCGGCGAGACCCAGGCCGATCACCAATGTGATCACCCCGACGAGGACGGTCGTGGGGAGCAGCAGATTGGCGGCGATGGCGACGGCGACGAATACGAGGGCGCCTATGAACGGGCGCAGGGGAATGACGTGGTGTGCTTCCCGCAGAGCGAGCGCGGCGTACACGGCGCCTAGCAGCGCGAAGACGAGAACACGGATGGCTCCCAGCTGCCAGTACTGAGGAGACTGCGCGGGGAACCAAGCCAATCCAGCAGCGACCACGACGACGAGCGGGGTCGCCCACGTGAGTGCCTTGGTTCGGCCTACTGCGAAGAGGGTCGACATGCCGACGAGGTAGAGCGCGTAGCCAACTGACACGCCGGGCAGGACCTTGGCGAGCTGAATGGCCTCGTGGTCAAGACCCTTGAGGACAACCATTCCCACGGTTGCCGCAGCTGTGCCGCAGAGCCCCAATCCGGCCGCCACGAGGGCGACCTCCCGGCCGACGGCGCGTACATTCGGCACGAGCTTCGCTCCATGGGCGGCTTCGAAGATGCGAGTCGTCCAGACGTTGTTGAGTCCGGAGAGGACGGCGAAGGGCCCAAGCGCGAAGGCCGCTGCAGCGACGTACCGCCCTACTGAGGTTGCGCCCTGAAAGTGCTGGACGAGGAAGGTGTCACCTTGGAGCAGCAGGATGATCGCGATGCTGTGCGGCAGGACGGGGAGACCGAGCCGAAAGGCCGCCGAGACCGCTGCGCGCTGACGCCAAGGGAGCGACGGCCGCGTCAGGATCAGCGATATGACAGCCGTAGCCACCATCACGACTGTGAAGGAAGCCAGGTAGATGGTCGCCGTGTGACCGAAGGCAAGGATCCCGACCAGTCCTCCCAAATGGGCGCCCAACGAAGCGCCACCGCTCAGAAGGACGAAGGAGAGGGCGCGATGCTGGCTCCGCAGCAGAGCCTGGGAGCTGACGACGACGCTGAGGAACCCGGTTGCAGCGAGCGCCCAGGCGAACCCGCCAGCGCTTGACTTGTCGGGCGCCGCGGCGAAGTAGCCGACGGCTGCAAGGATGGCGAGACCTGTTCCAAGGATGATGTTGGCCCCGTGAATCGCACGCGCCTTCGCAGGGCCGCCCGACGGGTCGAAGTAGGCGCGGCTGATGGCGAGGGGTAGGCCTGCGGACAACACGACTTGGCCAATCTGGAGCAGGACGATGGAGACGCCGACACGCCCCCATTCCGTCGGGCTCAGTATGCGGATCGAGAACGGCTGGACAACGAGGGCGCCCGTTCCTTGGAGCGCCGCTCCAAGGAGGTAGTACAGGGATTGCCGCGCGTTGCTGGGGCGCGTCCCGACCGCGGCGTCAGTCACGGTCGAGCGAGGGCGCCACGAGGGTCGTCGAGGCGGTCCGGGGGAGGGCGCCGGGGAGGTGCTCGAACGGGTTCTTGAAGAATTGGAAGGGCGAGACCTCGACCTCGTTCACGAGCGGACCGACTTTCCTGTCGCGGAGCCCAAGGATGGCCTCGGCCTTCGCGAGTGGTGAACGCAACCAGTAGTCGATGAAGGGCCGGGGGTTGCGCTTGTCCCAGCCGAGGACCTTCCGTAGCTCGAGAGGGGAGCGCAGGTAGGCCTCTCCGAGCTCCTGCTCGGCGATCTTCCTGAGCTGAGCCGTGTTCGGCTCCTCCTCGTAGAACTCGGGCCAGAGCTCGCGGAGATACTCTTCGGACGATGTCTCCTGGATGCCCGCGATCTGGAAATGAGGGCCATAGATATGGACAGGAGTGTCGACGGCGGCCGCATAGACCAGTGCAGTTGCGAGACGGTTGGAGACGATCTTCTTGGCGCTCATGACGAGCCACATGACGCGAGCGAGGAACAGCGGGTCGCGCCGCTCTCCCGCCGTCGTGATGATGTGGCCGGCGTCTTTCCACGCCTTCACGATCTCGGGCTTCTGCATATCGTCCACGTGCATGCAGACCACCGCGGAGCCTTCGCGTTCGAAGACCTCTCGGGCAAAGCCGGCTTGGTCCCCTTCGACCGAAACGAGGCGGGTTCCGTGGAAGGGGAAGACGACTGAGTCAATAGATCTTTCGGGAAGCATGCCCGATTGCTCGACATGGCGGGCGAGATATAGCGCGGCCGCACCGATCGGCGTGCTGGAGAATCCGGTTTCCATCCGTGACTCGCGCTCTGTCCACCCCCGCGAGTCGTGGGACCAGACGAAGAGATTGCCGGGAGGCGTGGCGTGTGCGAGGTCTGCGAAGTGTGTCCGGAGGGGAGTAACCGGGGTCCATCCATGCTGATAGAGGCCAGGGATATGCCGGGGTGCACGGAGCCCCGCATGGCCTGCGAGGACAGCCGAGTGCCCGTAGAAGTGATTCTGGATGTCCATCCGGACTTACTTCTCCTTCAAGGTGCGATGCCGCGACCGCGACCATACAAGGCTAGTGGATGGCCGCCGAAGCTTCCTCCCAGATCGTGCTTGCGCAGAGAGCTTCACAGCTGATCCATAACTGTTCCGACGTCCCCACGTCCCGGCTATCTCAGCATGTCGCACGGCAGAAGGACCTTGTCGTAGGTCCATCCAGTCGGTGCAATAGGCACGCGTTCCACGGTGGCTGCAGGGGTGTCGCGACACTCCGAGCGCGCCGTCTGGACCCCCGTCGACCACGTGGGCCCGTGATCCCTGCCGACCGTGGGCGGGAAGAAGTAAACGGCAAGGACGACGGCGAATGCGCCGAGGATCGCCGGAAGTGCAACTCCGCTGATCCGGGTTGCGACGACTGCGACGAGGGGTGCGAGGTCAAGGAGGAACATTGACGGCGCCAAGGTGTAGCGCGAGAGGAAGAAGCTCTGCCACTGCGTCGCATTGAATCGGGCGTAGTCGAAATACGGCTGGAAGTTCATGGCCTGAGCGGCTGACCACACCCCAATGGAAGCGAGGAGGAAGACGCACGCCATGAGGCGCTCCATCCGGCTGCCCCTCACGAGCGCCATGACGAACGCGGTGAGGAACGGTACAGCTGCAAGCGCGACAGGCACCCATCCGAAGCGCGTGACGGTCAGAATGATTTGCTGTGACGAGCCGTACACGATGGCTGAGCTGCTGTTGAGGAACCAGCCTTCGATGACCGACCACCAATTGACGGATGGGTCTGTGGGAGCACTGCGGGGGAAGACCAGGTCCGTGATGATCTGGCACGCAACCCCGACTAGGAGTGCGAGCCGCGGCGGCCAGAAGGCGCGGTCCTTGAACCGGAAGAGGAACAGCGGAATGAACAGCGCCGTCTGGATCTCAGTGAACGCCGAGAAAAGCGTGGCCAGCGTGAGGAGGACGTTCTCGCGCACTGACGCGGGGCGCTTGATGAGGAGCCAGGGCATGAGGCAAAGGAGATACCAGTGTAGGTTCGCGAAATTTCCAAGGGTCTCCCGCGGCCCGGCGGCTACGAGAACGGGAATTGCGGCCCACGCCAGGCGGACGTATGTGTTGCGTGAAAGGGCGCTTGAGCAGTGCCAGATGAGGGCGGCGACGACGCCGACGGCGAGGCAGCTGAGCGCAGTAAAGGCCAACGCATACGAGTTCGGCGGCAGGAATGTGACGGCAAACCATGCGGCGAATCGGGGGATCACATGAAGATAGCCCTGATAAGGGGCAAATATCTGGGAGAGGCTGCGGTTCCGAAGTGCACCGTTGAGGAAGATGCCTCCGTCCTCGGCCCACAGGGTGTCTTGGGCGGTTGCCGGCAGCCGGAAAAGCGAAAGGGCTGTTCCAGCCATCACAATGGCAACCGGGATTGCGACGCCGGAGAGCCGTCCTGTGCGGGGACGTACGGGCCCGCGCGTCGTGGACGAGACTGTCATCGCCCTTCGGCTGCCTCGTTGTCGATCGGCGGGGTCGCCTTGCGGCCGGGTCCGCTTTCCTTCATCCGACGCCCGAGCGAGGCGTATTGGTAGACAAGCACTGCAAGCTCCGAGATAGCGAGGGCCCATGCCACTCCAACCGCACCGCTCAATGCCGCACCCAGGGCGATGAGAGGAATGCCGCACAGCGCACCGACGAGCGTGGATTGGGCCAGCGCCCGGGTTGCTCGGAGCTGGACGAGGCAGGCGAGTCCGATGACTTGGGTGACCGCGACGGCCGCGAAGACAACGCCGAATGGAACGGAAAGTGCGGGGCCGAAGTCAATCCGGTGTGCGGAGAGGATCGCGGCGGCCCATGGGCCGAGCGCGGCGATGGCGACGCCGCCGCCAAAGCCGATCACCGGCGTCATCCGTGCTGCCTGCCTGATCCGATGGCGGAGGTTCTCGGGGCCGCCCTCCGGAAGCCAGCCTTGGACGAGCTGGAGGAACGGACCAAAGGCCGTCAGCGCGAAGCGGAAGAGTTTGTCCCCCATTGCGTAGAGGCTCAAGGAAGCAGGCGCGACGGCGTTGATGATAAGCAGCGGCAGCGACACGTATAGCGCGGCTGTCGCCGAGGTTGCGACCGCGTGACGCTGATGGCCCAGCCGGCCGAAAGCCGATCGCGGTGAGAGATCGAAGTGTGGCGACGCCGTGCTCGAGCGGAAGATATGACGTGCAGCGATCGTCACGGCCCCGAGGTTGAAGAGGAGCTGGGTCGCGAGCACCGCGACGAGGTCGTGGGTCATGATCATGACGACGACGCTCACCGCGACGCCGAAAGTCTGGGGGAACCCGTCGAGCCAGAAGAGCCTCGCTGGCCGAGCCTCACCGACGAAGTACCAGGAGGCTCCGAGGAACGGCATGAGGAACGTAGCCGCCCCGACCGCGACCAGGGCGAGGTGGTGTGGATTCAGTATTCCCATGACGCAGAACATCACCGGGTACACGGCCAGCATCAGGTAGGCGCGGCTCACGAGGGAGTTCGCGTACTCCTGCGGCCGTTGGTCAACCGGAAGTCCTGCAATCTCGGCCGCCCCCGTGGTTCCCCAGCCGAACGAGACACCGACACCGAACAAGGTCGCTGCCGTCTGCAGTGCCGCCTGGATGCCCCAGAGCTCGGGACCGGCGCCAGCGATGATGATCGGAACTGCGACGAGACCCACGAGGCTTGAGAGCCCAATCGTGAGCGCGAAGCTCACCAGCCTCTTGACCATCGACAACCGTGGGCCCAAGGCCGGACTCCTCCTTTTCCTGCATGCGCGGCGCGGGGCCACGGCACGGAGCCCACGCGGGCCTTCAACAGTCTACCGGGGATCGATCGCGAGGCCGTCGTCGCACCTCCGCTACTATTGGGGGCGATCGCTCTAGCCTGAAGACAGGAACTTCTGTGTCCATCGCCGCAGTCGTCGTATCGTTCAACCGCCTCGGCTTCCTCAAAGAATGCCTGTCCGCCCTCAAGGGGCAGACCCGAATGCCAGACGAGATCATCGTGGTTGACAACGGGTCAACCGACGGAAGTGCCGAGTACATCCGCGACGAGCACCCAGATGTGGTCCTGTTCGAGACCGGCGAGAATCTCGGTGGGGCTGGGGGCTTTGCATGGGGCGTGGAGATCGCGATCGCACGCGGACATGAAGCCGCTTGGCTGATGGATGACGACGCGTGTCCGGAGCTCGACGCCCTTGCTCCTCTCGCTGACCTCTTTGCGACGATGAGCCCCAAGCCTTCGTTCCTTGCGTCGCTGGTCACCGCAGGTCGCGACACGTTTAACCGTCGGAACCCGCCCGTCATCAGTCAGGACGCGGGCAAGCAGGTTGAGGCACATGAGTACGATGCGATTGCCATCGAAGCTGCGACTTTCGTGGGTGTCCTCATAAACCTAGAACTCGCAAAGACCACCCATCTGCCATTCTCTGACTTCTTCATCTGGATCGATGACTCGGAGTACACCCACCGGCTCTCTCAGATGGCGCCCGCAATGGTTGTCCCCGCCAGTCAGGTCAACCACCCCGATGTCGCGGCGAAGGCAAAGGACCTAGGTCCACGAATCTTCTACCACATCCGCAACAACCTGTGGTTCATTCGAGAGCGCAAGGCTCTGCCGGCAACCAAGGTCGTCGCACTGGGCAACCTGCTCCATCAGACGGTCTACTACGGCCTCAATTCAACGGATAAGAAGCAGTGGGCCGCAGCGGTGGCAAAGGGATACGCACAGGGCTGTGCTCGTCGCCCGCGTCGTGTCCATCCTGGGGAGATGCTGGCCACGCTGCCTGAGGATGTCCGTCAAAAGCTCACGCAGCCTCTCCCGTCGGCTGGAAAGCGCTGATCTCGGGCCCCTCTGCGACGAGGGCTTTGGCGCTTATTGCGTCCGGGACGACAGCTTCGCGGCGAGATGGTTCCCGGCCTTGCCGCTTCGACGACGGAGGCCGTCGGTGAGTCCATATGCGACGGCCTTCGCGGATTTCCACTTCGCAGGGCCGAAGACGACGTTTCGGCCGGCAAAGATGGCGTCGTCAATGACGCGGTGAAGCACCCATGACGGGTAGTGGCGAGCGTACCGAGCATTCGTGATCACTCGATTGCGGGTGACGTAGTAGAGCCGGATGGGGCTGTGGGCCGCGAAGAAGACGGGAGCGCCCTCGTGCATGAGGGTTCGCCCGAGGAGTCTCTTGGGGGTCTGTTCGCCCAAGCCGTGCTCGAGGTCGGTGCCGTCGGCGAACTCGACCGTCAGGCCTGCGTGGCGGACGCGCAGGGTGAACTCGGAATCCACGGCGTCGATGAAGAGAGCTTCCTCGAAGAGGCCGACGCGGCGGAAGGTCTCCGCGGGGATCAGCATGCCCGACTGCATCGGGTCATAGGGCTCAATGCCGTTCTTCCCGCGGAACTCAGGCACATCGATACCGTTCATACGCCGCGCGCAGACGAATCCCACCCGTCGCCCCGCACCTGCCGCGGCATCCAAGGCTTCCAGACAGCGTTCGACGTAATCCGCGGTAAGCGTCGAATCCTGGTCAAGGGTCAGAATCGCCTGTGCGTCGTGGGCCAGGCCGGCACGCACACCGGTGTTGAGTGCCGCTGCGATACCTGAGTTCTCCTCATGATGGAGCACCTGGGCCCCGAGCCGCTCGAGTTCGAGGAAGATGTCCGAGGAGCCTTCCGGTTGCGACCCGTCATCGACGACGATCACGAGATCCACCTGCGATTGGAGGGACTCAACTCGTTGCGTCAGGTCAGCAGGTGGGTTCAGCGCGGTGATGACGGCAACGACTCCGTGGGACCCCTCAGGGGAGTTCGAAGAAGGTTGCTGTTCATCCATCCGTGATGCCTCTCTGCGGGTGCCGAGCGTCGGTCGCGACTGAGAGTCTAGCCGAATGCGCTTTGGCTGCTGGTATAGAGTTGTGGCGCCCGGACGCGGGCGGCTTCATGTGCTGCCTGCAGGAATCTGAGGGCTCGGCAACCGTGAGGAATGGGTAGAGCGAAGGGGAGATGTGAAGGGTCCGCAGGTGCAGAAAACGCAGACGTACACCGGTTTCGGCGCTATCGTCCTAGCGGCCTACAAACCCGACGTGTCCTTGTTCCGAACGCAACTGCTGTCGATCGCGCAGCAAACCCACACGGATTTTGTGTGCCTCATCACAGCAGACGGTGGTGACGCAGAGGTCCGCGAGCTTGTTCACCAAATCGTTCCCGGCGACGCCCGGTTTCGAGTCGTGGGGTTCGAAGAGAGGCTTGGCTTCTACGGCAACTTCGAGCGTGGGTTGAGCCATGTGCCAGAAAATGCCGAATGGGTAGCACTCTCGGATCAGGACGATTACTGGTACGAGGACAAGCTGGAAAAGCTCCTGCCGCAACTTGCCGAATATGTGCTGGTCTCTGGTCAGGCCCGCGTGGTGAGTGACGACGGTCGCGTCCTTGAACCGTGGACGGGCAGGACGAACGCCTCGTTCCTGAATCTCTTCGTCCAGAATCAGTTCACCGGCGGCCTCTTGGTGTTCCGCCGGTCATTGCTCGTCGATGCGCTGCCATTCCCCAGAATGAACAATCCGTCGCAGCTCCACGATCACTGGCTCGCTGTCTGCGCGTACGCCGTCGGATCTGCGAAAATCGTCGACGAACTCGTTCAGGATTACATTCAGCACGGAAACAACGTGGTTGGCGAGGCCGTGAAAGGCCTTCATCCAGTTCAGTCGTACCGGCGAGCCCGTGAGCTTGCGCTGCGCTACGAGGGCTCTCCTACCGTCGGCTCAATCCTGAAGCTGACGAACTCCCTGAGTTTCGGTTGGCGAGGGGTGATGGCGGACGCCCTGGCCCGGCGTCTTTCGTCTTCGAACACGAAGGTCTTCCAGGCAACTTCGACTTTTGGAAACCGGCACGACTGGGGCCGCCTGTGGTTCGTCTTCGCTTCCGGACTCCGGCACGGCACAATCTCAGTGCCCGTGGCGCTCACCTTTGCGGTAGGCGGCATCGTCGAGGTTTTCCGCAGAAGCTAGCCGGTTTCCCCTCGGCGCCGGTTTCGAGGCTTTAGGGGTCCCTATTCTTCGGACTTCGTTGCGGTACGGGCAGTCAAGGAGCGAGCCGTACCCTCTGGGATTCTTCCGAGGCGGCCGGCGGCGAAATCGCTCGCTCCCTTCAGGATCGCGATCACGCTCGCGAGGCGGCGGGGGCCAAACACAAGCCGGACGGCGTTGCTTTCAACTTCCATCAGCACTCGGCGTGCGACCCAATTGGGCTGTCGGATGGCGTAGCGCTTGGCAATCGTCAGGATGTTCCGCGTGATGTAGTACACGCGAAACGGTTGATGTTCGTAGACGAAGAGCTTCTTGTCTCCGAGATGTGCTTCCCAGCCGAAGATCCGCATGGGGCGTGACTTCCCGAGGGAATGGACCAAATCGACGCCATTTCCGACGGCGATGTGATAGCCGACGTTGCGGAGGCGGGCATTGAAGTCCGAGTCGACGCAGTCGATGAAGAGTCCTTCATCGAAATAGCCCACACGGTCGAAGGCTTCGGCGCGGTACAGCGTTCCGGACTGCATCGGGTCGAGTATCTCCAGATGTTCTCGGACCGGAAGCGTGGGAAGCGGCTTGCCGTTGTGGCTTTCTGGGGAAATGGCCCCTACCGTCTCAGGCCGCACCGCCGAGTCGGACACGGATGCGAGGGCTTTCGACACGTAGTCGGCGGTGAGGCGGGAGTCCTGATCCATGGTCATGATCCAGGCCGGGTCCCAGTCCTCGCGTGCCCGTCGCACCCCTGCGTTGAGCGCGGCAGCGATACCCGAGTTGCGCTCAAGCCTGATCACCGTGGCCCCTAGGGTCTCGACCTTCGCCAGAACAGTGCTGACATCCAAGGGAGAACCGTCATCGACGACGACCACGTTGTCGACCTGGGCCAGGAGGGATTCGACGTGCGTGGGTAGGGTGTCGTCCGGATTGTAGGCAGAGACGACAGCGGCAGTTTCGCTTCGATGGGAAGCGGTTGAGAGCCCCCTGAGGGTCGGAGTGGCCTGGGATGCGCGCGTTCGGGCTATCGCAATGCCAAGCTCGGCGACGAACTCGCCGCGCGCACGGAGAATCTTCCGGATTGACCGCGGCCTCTTCGGCGTCAAATTCTCGTCGTGGAGCCGGTGCCGGACGGTGTTGGCTGCAAGGTAAGTGACGCTGCGGCGAACGTTTGCAACCATGGCCAACCACTGATCGTGCGACTCGGTCATGACTGCGGGGAACGGCAGTGCATCGTCGAGAAGGCTTCGAGTGACAGCCATCGCGGAACCCCAGTGAAGCCGGTAGCCGATCAGGATGCCGAGCAGGTTCCGGGCATGGCGGCTGGAGAAGCGAGCGTCGACCCGCAACCGCTGAAAGTACCCCGGGGTGCCTCCGAAGTACTCGCAGTTCCCAACGGCCGCGTCCGCGTGCTCGAGCCCGGCGACGAGGGTCTCGACACGACCCGGGATCCAGATGTCATCCTGATCGGAGAGCATGACGATGTCCCCGGTGCTGAGGCTGAGGGCCTTCTCGAAATTGCGGACGTACCCCAGGTTCTTCTCGTTGAAGACGACGCGAACCCGCGGATCATCCACGGACGCGAGGATCTCGCGCGTGCCATCTTCAGAGCCGTCGTCGACAACGATGACCTCGTCGCCGGGTGCGAGTTCGGCGAGGATGGAGTCGAGCTGCTCCTGAATATGATCCGCGCCGTTGTACGCGGCCATGCAGACGCTGACGCTCGGACGAGATGGCATGGGGGGCAGGTCTTCCTTAGCTCTCGAGGCAACTCGGTCATCATACCGGTGGAAGATGGGGCCACGGTGTGGGTCAGCGGGCACGGATATAGTGGTATCGCCGTGGCACTGTGAAGCCACATGCCCTCGCCCATGATGCGCACCGAAAGGCCCCTGTCCACGATGACCTCAGTCGATGTGATGCTGCCCTACTACGGCGACGTCGAGCAGATGAAGCTTGCCGCCCGCAGCGTGATGAGCCAGCACTACCAGGACTGGAAGCTCCATGTCTTCGATGACGGGTACCCGAGCGACGAGCCGGCCGCCTTCTTCGCCGAGATCACCGACCCGCGAGTCTCGTATGAGAAGAACGATGCGAACCTCGGAGCGAACGGAAACTACCGGAAGGCCCTTGCAAGGGCCGAGGCTCCCATCGTCGTCATCATGGGTGCCGACGATGTCATGCTTCCCAACTATCTCGACGTCGTCGTCCGCAACTTCGACGCGCACCCCGAGGCTGACGTCGTTCAGCCTGGCGTTCAGGTTATTGATGAACTGGGAATCGCCCGGATGCCTCTCCCGGACGCGGTCAAGTGGGCCTACGCACCGAAGACTCGCGTGCCGCTCGTCCTGGCCGGGGAGCGCATGGCAACGAGCCTTATCCGCGCGGACTGGGCTTACTTCCCCTCGCTTGCATGGAAGACGGAGACGATTCAGCGCATCGGATTCACCCAGGGCCTTGACGTCGTACAGGACCTGGCCCTGCTCCTCGACATCGCTGCCGGGGGCGGGACGATGATCTTCGACCCCGAGCTCTCCTTCCTCTACCGCCGGCACTCAGCGTCCGATTCGTCAGTGCGTGCCCTCGACGGACGCCGGTTCGACGAGGAGCGCCGCTTCTTCGAGAGCCAGGCAGAGCGGTTCCGCGCGCTCGGCTGGACCTCGGCTGCCCGCGCCGCCTCCAATCACCTCACGAGCCGCTTGAACGCAGGGTCGCTCGTCATCAAGTCGCTTGCAAAGCGCAAGACCGACTCTCTCCCGAGGCTCATCAAGCACATTGTGAGCTGATTTGGTCTTCGAACGCAGACGACGGCGGCCGCGCACCTCGCGCGGCCGCCGTCGGCCTTCATGAGCTATTGAACGGGTCAGCGAATTGGACGTGACTCCGGGTCCTTCGGGAGCTGATCTTGGATGTCGCGAAGATCTGCTCGGAGGATTGCGACCTCTTCCGCGAGGGCCCGGATCTCGTCTTCACTGGCGGACACCTCGCGTGAGAGGTGCAGCGTCACTCCCATCAGCAGAATGAGGGCGATCGCGAAGAGGAGGTTCGAGGGGATCTGGACGCCCACGACGTGCGCGGCCCAGATCAGAAGATCGGGGAACACGGCGAGGATTAGCGTGGCGAGCCCGATCACGATCCAGAGGACCGCGTACTTCTCTCGGATCTTCTCGCGCCGCAGCATCTCGATGACGAAGATGAGCACCGCGACGACAAACAGGACGGCAAGTACGGTCATCGGTTCTCCTAGTCGCCGACGGGCGACGACTTCTTCCGGGTGAGGGCGAAGACAAGGGCGAGTCCAGAACGGACAAGGTACACCGCGGCCTTCAGCGGATGGTGGCTCGGCGTCCCGCCCTGGCGGGGGCGCATGTTCACCGGGACCTGGACGACTTTGCAGCCGGACCTGACGGCGACGACGAGCGAGTCGATAGTGTCGCCAAGGTACTCGGCAGGGTAGTGGGCAACGTATTGGCGGATAGCGCGACGGTTGGCTGCACGAAAGCCCGAAGTCACGTCGGTGAGGCGCGTGCCCGAGATCTTCGAAAGGACGCCTCCGAGGACGATCATGGCCCACTTGCGGGGGCCCTTAACTTCGTACTCGGCGCGGTCCTCGAACCGCGAACCGATGACGATGTCCGCGTCGGAAAGCCCCTCGAGCACCCGCTTGATCTCGCGTGGATCGTGCTGCCCGTCGGCGTCCACCTGGATCGCCTGGTCGTAGCCGTGGAGCAGCGCGTACTTGAATCCCGTGCGCATCGCACCGCCGACCCCCATGTTGAAGGGGAGGCGGATCACTCGGGCGCCGGCCTCCGCCGCGATGCGCGCCGTCCCGTCCGTTGAGCCATCGTCCACGACAAGGACGTCGCACGGCGGTGCGTAGGCGAGGACCTCGCGCACGGTAGAGCCCACCGACTCGGATTCATTCCACGCGGGCATGATCACGAGGGTCTTGGCGCGAATCCCTGCGGTCACGGCGCAGCCACCTCCTGCCCGAGGTATCCCTCGAGGCGAGACTGGCCGCTCGGTGCCTCGAACCCCGTCTCCCGAAGTTTGGCGAGGTCGAGGACGCTGTTCGCGGGCCGAGGCGCTGCCTCCTTGCCCTTGAAGTACTCCTCCGATGAGACGCCGGTGACGTCTGACGCTTCGTGCCCTGTCAGCGCATACACCGAGCTGGCGACATCCGCCCACGACTGGGGGTCGCCGTCGTTCGTCAGGTTGTAGACGCCGAAGGGGGCCTGGCTCTCCAAGAGGTGGCGGATGCCCGCCGCGATGTCGGTGGTGAAGGAGAGACGGCCGATCTGGTCATCCACAACGGACGGCTTGACGCCCTTCTCGGCAAGGCTGGCCATGGTGCGTACGAAGTTTCCGCCCTCACCGATGACCCATGAGGTGCGGACGATGTAATGCCGGGGGACGACCGAGACAACCGCGTCACCGGCGGCCTTCGTCTGACCGTAGACGCCGAGCGGGGAGAACGGTTCATCCTCGGAGTGGAGCTCTGACGTCCCATCGAACACGTAGTCACTCGAGACATGGACGAGAGTGAGTCGGTGTTCGACCGCGATCTGCGCGAGGCGTGCGACCGCGCTCACGTTGATAGCCCAAGCCGCCCGACGGCCCTCTGCCGTCTCAGCCTTGTCGACCGCCGTGTACGCGGCAGCGTTGATGATCGTCGAGTAGTTCTTCCAGTTCCGACCCGAGTAGGAAGCCGGGTCCGTCAGGTCGAACTCGAGGCGAGTCGCGAACTCAACGTTCGCATCGCCGTCGTAGGCTGCCCGGAGCGCGCGACCGAGCTGGCCGTCAGCGCCGAGCACGAGCGTCTTGCGCGGCGCCATCGGGGTCACGTCGGCGAGGCGCGGATGCGCGCGGTCCTTGTCGGAGAGTTCAGCCTGCTCCAGGGGGATCGGCCACGGGATCGACACGGTCTCATCGCTGAGATTGAGGAACGTGTACTGGCTCTGGGCGTCTGCCGACCAATGATCGTTCACCAGATACGTGTAGGCCGTGCCGTCCTCGAGCGTCTGGAACGCGTTGCCGACGCCCCGCGGAATGAAGATGGCCTTGGAGGGGTCGAGCTCGGCGGTGAAGACAGAGCCGAAGCTGGGGCCCTCCCGCAGGTCCACCCAGGCGCCGAAGATCCGGCCCGTGGCGACTGAGACGTATTTGTCCCACGGCTCGGCATGGATGCCCCGAGTCGTTCCGGCCTTCTCGTTGAACGAGATGTTGTTCTGGACGGGGCCGAAGTCCGGCAGGCCGAGGGCGAGCATCTTTTCCCGCTGCCAGTTCTCCTTGAACCAGCCGCGGTTGTCCCCGTGTACGGGGAGGTCGTAGAGGACGACGCCGGGAATGGGCGTCTCGTGTGCCGCAAGGGGCTTGGAGAACTCGATGCCGGTCACTGGCCCTGCTC
Source organism: Sinomonas humi (assembly GCF_000802235.1). Taxonomy (GTDB): domain Bacteria; phylum Actinomycetota; class Actinomycetes; order Actinomycetales; family Micrococcaceae; genus Sinomonas; species Sinomonas humi. The sequence continues at coordinate 2,814 of NZ_JTDL01000149.1, read as the reverse complement.
CTTGTACTTCGCTTCGGTTTCGGCCTTCTGAGGGCGCCACCAGGCCTCGTTGTCGCGGTACCACTGGGCAGTCGCCTCGAGCCCGGCTTCGAAGTCCTGGTACTGCGGCTGCCAGCCGAGCTCCTTGCGGAGCTTAGTCGAGTCGATCGCGTAGCGCAGGTCATGGCCCGGCCGATCGACGACGTGATCGTAGGCGTCCGCAGGCTGTCCCATTGCCTTGAGGATGAGTTCGACGACGGACTTGTTGTCCTTCTCTCCATCGGCGCCAATGAGATACGTCTCGCCGATGCGGCCCTTCTCGAGGATCGTCAAGACAGCTGAGGAGTGGTCGTCGGCGTGAATCCAATCGCGCACGTTCTCACCCTTGCCGTAGAGCTTCGGCCGGACACCGTCGATCACATTCGTGATCTGGCGCGGGATGAACTTCTCGACGTGCTGGTAGGGGCCGTAGTTGTTCGAACAGTTGCTGATCGTCGCTTGAAGGCCGAAGGAGCGCACCCAAGCGCGCACGAGGAGGTCGGACCCCGCCTTCGTGGACGAGTACGGACTCGAGGGGTTGTAGGGAGTCTGTTCCGTGAACCGTACTGGATCGTCGAGTTCGAGGTCGCCGTAGACCTCGTCAGTGGAAATGTGATGGAAGCGAGTGCCGTGCTTCCGCGCAGCCTCGATCAGGGTGTATGTGCCGATGATGTTCGTATCGAGGAAAGGTCGGGGGTTGTGAAGGGAGTTGTCGTTGTGGCTCTCCGCAGCATAATGCACGACGGCGTCTGCCGAACTGACGAGCTCGTCGACCAAGGGGGCATCGGCTATGTCCCCCTTGATGAAGCGGAATCGCTGGCCCGGGAGGCCTTTGAGGGACTCGAGATTGCCCGCATACGTCAGCTTGTCGAGAACCGTGACGTGGTGGTCCGTGTGGCTCAGGACATAGTGGACAAAGTTCGAGCCGATGAACCCGGCGCCGCCGGTGACGAGGAGTCGCTGCATGCGTCCTAAAATACCGGATTTGGTATCGGTACTCGGCCCTAGGGATCATGGGGACCATGCGTGGAATCATCTTGGCAGGCGGCACAGGATCCCGGCTTCACCCGATCACACTGGGGGTGAGCAAGCAGCTGGTTCCCGTGTATGACAAGCCGATGGTCTACTACCCGCTCTCTACGCTGATCCTCGCGGGCATCAGGGACATCCTCGTCATCACGACGCCGCACGACGCCGAATCCTTCGAACGGCTCCTTGGGGACGGCTCCCGATTCGGCATCAACCTCACATACGTGCAGCAGCCCTCGCCCGACGGGCTTGCGCAGGCCTTCATCCTCGGCGAGGACCATATCGGCTCGGAGACCGTCGCACTTGTCCTCGGCGACAACATCTTCTACGGGCAGGGAATGGGCACTCAGCTCCGGCGCCACGAGAATATCGACGGCGCGGCGGTCTTCGGCTATTGGGTCAAGGATCCGACGGCTTACGGTGTCGTCGAGTTCGACGGCGGCGGCAAGGCCGTCTCGCTCGAGGAGAAGCCTGCGAAGCCGAAGAGCCACTACGCGGTTCCTGGGCTCTACTTCTATGACAACGACGTTGTTGGAATTGCCAAGTCGCTCAAGCCCTCGCCTCGAGGCGAGCTTGAGATCACGGATGTCAATCGGACCTACCTGGAGGCCGGGAAGCTGAAGGTCGAGGTGCTTCCGCGCGGTACCGCTTGGCTCGATACAGGTACTTTTAGCGACCTCAACGATGCCTCCAACTTCATCCGCACGGTCGAGAACCGTCAGGGGCTGAAGATCGGGGCGCCCGAAGAGATCGCCTGGCGGCTCGGGTTCCTCTCGGACGATGAGCTGCGCGAGCGGGCGGAGCCCCTCGTGAAGAGCGGCTACGGGAGGTATCTGCTCGAGCTACTCGGCTGAGTCCCGAGCGGCGCGGTTGGCTCTGGCCCCAACGCCCGGAGAAGAAGGAGGGCCGTCCACCGCTAGATGCGGTGGACGGCCCTCCTTCTTCTCCGGTACTAGGTTCTTTTGGTGCTAACTCATCCTGGTACTGAATGGCGGAACCGTGTCAGCCTTTGATCCCCGAGGTGCTGCTCCAGGAGATCGTGCCGCTTTGGAACGACTGCGAGCACGAGGTTGCCGCGCTGTTGCAGGTCTGCCCCGACGTCGGATATCCATAGCGGCCGCGCTCAGCACCAGAGTTGAGCCAATAGGTGCGGATCGGACCGTTGGGGGAGAGCTGGGCTCCCGAGGCCTGGGACCAGATGATTGCCCCGTTCTGGTAGTTCTGGTACGTCCCCCCGTTGACGAGGCCGGTGACGACGTCAGTCGTGGGGTAGGCGAGAGGGCCTTTCTCGGCTCCCGAGGTGAGCCACGCGGTGCGGATGGGGCCATTCGGCGAGGGCTCGACTCCCGTCGCTTGGGTCCACAGGAGGGCACCGTTCTGGAAGTTCTGGTAGGAACCGCCGCCGGTCAAGCCCGAGACTAGCCCGCTTGTCGGGTAGCCGAACGTCCCTTGCTGTGCCCCGGAGTTGAGCCAGTACGAGCGGACGGGCCCGTTGAGGGAGACCTGTGCACCAGTGGTTTGGCTCCAGATGATCGCGCCGTTCTGGAAGTTCTGGTACTGGCCTCCGTCGGAGAGGGTCACCACTCCGGTTGTCGGGTAGCCGAGCGGTCCGGTCTGGAAGCCGCTGGCCTGCCACGCGGTGCGGATGGGCCCGTTGAGGGAGACCTGGGCGCCGGTGGCCTTGTTCCAGATGATCGCGCCGTTCTGGAAGTTCTGGTACTGGCCTCCGTCGGAGAGGGTCACCACTCCGGTGGTGGGGTAGCCGAG
>NZ_JTDL01000148.1 GCF_000802235.1 Sinomonas humi | reverse complement strand
CTCGCGAAGGCGTGGAATGTTGCCGACCCGGCATCCGGCGCTCCAAGGGGAGCCGCGCAGGCGCAGAATAGGACTCAGTCAACCTCAGAGAAGGACATGTGATGCCTCTCAACCAGACCCTCGGCTCCTACAGCGAACTCTTCATGCTGCTTGCCGCCGGGACGTACGTCGTCGCCTTCCTCGCGTTCGCGTGGGACATGGCGACGAGCGGCAAGACCGGTCAGCGGGACGCCGGACGCCTCGCCGAAAGCAAGGCGGCAACCAAGGTTCCCGCGATGGCCGGCGCCTCGACCGGCGCGGGCGGTGCGAACGACGCCGCGGGCCGTGTGCCGTCGTCGTCCGCGGCTTCGTCCCGGGTCGCCACGGTGGCCGACTCGGGCCTCGGTTACACGACTCGCCGCAATGCGGCACGCGTGGGCGTTGCGATCAGCATCATCGGCCTCGTGATCCACGGAGCCGGCGTCGTGACGCGTGGCATCGCGGCGGACCGTGTGCCGTGGGGCAACATGTACGAGTTCTGCACGACGGGCGCGTTCCTCGTGGTCGCTGTCTTCCTCCTGACGCTCATCAAGCGTGATCTCCGCTTCCTCGGCACGTTCGTGCTCGGCCTCGCTGTCATCATGATGGTGGCCGCTGCCGTCGCGTTCTGGACCCCTGTCGGGCACCTCGTCCCCGCACTCCAGAGCTACTGGCTCATGATCCACGTCTCGATCGCGGTGCTCTCTTCGGCGCTCTTCACCCTCACGTTCTCGATGGGGGTCCTCCAGCTCATCCAGTCCCGCCGCGAGGGGAAGATCGCGGCCGGGGCCGTGGACCGCGGTGGATTCCTCGGGCTCGTGCCGAGCGCTCTCACGCTCGAGACTCTCAGCTACCGCATCAACACCATCGCGTTCGTGGGCTGGACCCTCACCGTCATGTTCGGTTCGATCTGGGCGGAGAAGGCCTGGGGCCGTTTCTGGGGCTGGGACACCAAGGAAGTGTGGAGCTTCGTGATCTGGGTCGTGTACGCGGCCTACCTGCACGCCCGTGCCACCCGCGGGTGGACCGGGACGCGGGCAGCTTGGCTCTCGATCGTCGGGTACCTGTGTGTGATCTTCAACTTCACGGTTGTGAACATGTACTTCTCGGGCCTGCATTCCTACGCTGGCCTGCCGACGTCGTAGTTCCCTCGCCGACGTCGTAGTTCCCTCGCCTTAACGTCCAATGGTCACGTACCGACGGTTATAACCGTCGGTACGTGACCATTGGAGGTTAAGCGGGGGCGGGTTGCCTACTTGATGCCGGTCGTGGCGATGCCCTTGATGAGGAACTTCTGGCCGATGAGGAAGGCGATGAAGACGGGCAGGAGCGAGACGACGGACATCGCGAACATCGCTCCCCAGTCGGTGCTGGACTGGGCGTCGACGAAGGCCCTCAGGGCGACTGGGACGGTGAACACGTCGGGCGACGTGAGGTAGATGAGCTGGCTGAAGAAGTCGCTCCAGGTCCAGATGAACGTGAAGATCGTGGTCGTGGCGAGGGCCGGGGTCATGAGGGGCAGGATCACGCGCAGGAAGATGCGGGGGTGGCCTGCGCCGTCGATCCGCGCGGCCTCGTCGAGCTCGCGGGGGATGCCGCGGATGAACTGGACCATGAGGAACGTGAAGAACGCGTCCGTGGCCAGGAACTTGGGCACGATCAGGGGCGCGAACGTATTCACCCAGCCGAGCTGGGAGAACAGGATGTACTGCGGCACGATCACGACGTGGATGGGGAGCATGATCGTGACGAGCATGGCAGCGAACATCCACTTCTTGCCCCAGAAATTCAGCCTGGCGAACGCGTAGGCGGCCATTGAGCACGAGACGAGGTTGCCCACGACGGCGCCGAGGACCACGATCGTGGAGTTCAGCAGGTACGTGGCGAACGGGGAGGTCAGGGCGTTCCAGCCGTTGGCGTAGTTCTCCGGGTGGGCCTGGGTGAGCCAGAGGCCGGGCGCGCGGAAGACGTCGTCGCTGGGGCGGAACGAGGAGACGATCATCCACAGCAGCGGGTAGATCATCACGATCGCCGTGGCGATGAGCACGGTGTGCTTGAGGACGCTCTTGACCCGCTGGCGCGGGGTCGCGGCGTAGTCCCCGCCGCCGGGCCGCCGCGGGGCCCGCGAGGGAGCCCGCCTGGTGCGGGATTCGGACGACGCCGGGGCGCTGGCTGTGGCGTCGGCGGTGACGCGGTGTGCGGTGTGCGGGGCTGCTTCAGTCGTCATAGAACACCCAGAATTTCGATGCGTAGAAGTTGATGGCGGTGAAGGCGCCGACGATGACCAGCAGGACCCAAGCCATCGCCGAGGCGTAGCCCATGTCGAACTGCCCGAAGCCGCGCTGGTAGAGGTACAGGGTGAAGAACATCGTCGAGTCGGAAGGACCGCCGGTGCCGCCCGAGACGATGAACGCCTGCGTGAAGGACTGGAACGCGCCGATGATCTGCAGGACGAGGTTGAAGAAGATGATCGGGCTCAGCAGCGGCAGGGTGATCTTCAGGAAGCGGATGACGCGCCCGGCTCCGTCGACGGCGGCGGCCTCGTAGTACATCGTGGGGATCTGCCGCAGGCCGGCCAGGAAGATGATCATGGGGGAGCCGAACGTCCACACGTGCAGCAGGATGATGCTGCCGAGGGCCGTGCTGGGGTCCGAGATCCAGCCCGGCCCGTGGATCCCGACCATCGCCAGGAGCTGGTTGACCAGGCCCGAGGTGCCGAACATCTGCTTCCACAGGATCGCCACCGCGACCGAGGAGCCCAGCAGGGAGGGCAGGTAGAAGATCGAGCGGTAGAACGCGAGGCCCTTCAGGCCCTTGTCCAGGGCCATCGCGACGGCAAGGGCCAGGCCGAGCTGGAGCGGGACGCCGACGATGACGTAGGTCAGCGTCACCCCGAGGGAGTTCCAGAACCGGCCGTCGCCGAACATCCGGGTGAAGTTGTCGAACCCGATGAAGTTCGGGTCCTGGATCAGGTTGTAGTCCGTGAACGAGAGGTACAGGGACATCACCATCGGCCCGATGGTGATGCACACGAGGCCCACGATCCACGGGGCCAGGAAGACGAACGCGGCGCGATTGTCCTTCTTCGAAACCTTCGCACGCGAGCCCTTCGGCTCTGAGGTGCCGGAGGCGGCGCCGGCGTCCTTGCCGCGCCCGCCCTTCTTCTTTCCCAAGGTGCCGAGTTCGGCAAGCGCGCTCATGTCATGAAACCTTTCATCGACGCTGCTCCGGAGGGGAGCTGCAGTGCGGGACGGGCGTTGGGCACGGGTCTGTCCTCCTTGGTTCGGAATGCGCTTTCACGCAAAGATAGGGCGGCTTCCGGATGGCGTCAAGGGATGAGGGCTCCCTTGCAATATCAGGTGGAATGCGTTTTCCTTAGGCCTTGACGCTGAATGTGACCTCGGACATACTCAGTGAACCAGAAACCGATTTCTCAGGCAACGCCTCCGCCCCTCGAGACCATGGAGAGACAATGACGACTCTGACCCGCCGATCGGCGCTCAAGCTCTTTGCCGGAACCGCAGCAGTGGGGGTCCTCGCCGGCTGCGGGACCAACAGCGGGAAGAACGCCGACGGCTCCGTAACGCTCCGTTTCTCCTGGTGGGGAAACGACGTCCGGAACAAGCAAACCCAGCAGGTGATCGACGCGTTCCAGAAGGCCCACCCGAACATCAAGATCCAGGGCGAGCCGGGCGTGTGGTCGGGCTACTGGGACAAACTCGCGACCCAGACCGCAGCGAATGACGCACCGGACGTCATCCAGATGGACCTCGCGTATATCGCCGAGTACGGCGGCCGCGGCGCGCTCCTGGACCTCTCGAAGCAGAACCAGCTCAACCTCTCGGCCTTCGACCAGAACACCATCAAGGCGGGGCAGTACAACGGCAAGCTCTATGGCATCAGCACCGGCCAGAACGCCCTCGCCGTCTTCGCGAACGTGAAGGTCTTCCAGAAGGCAGGCGTTCCCATCCCGGATGACACGAAGTGGACATGGGACGACTATCTGAAGACCGCTCAGGCTCTCGCTACCGGGGCCGGAAATTACGGCTCGTCCTACGGCATCACGGATCAGAGCCTGAGCATCTGGCTGCGCCAGCGGGGCGAGCAGCTCTACACGCAGGACGGCAAGACCGGCTTCACGGTGGACGGCGTCGCCTCCTTCATTGCGTTCCAGAAGAAGCTCCTCGACGCGAAGGCCGCCCCGCCGGCGAGCGTCGCGCAGGAGGACACCGGTGCCGCTGTCGAGCAGACGCTCGCGGCGACGAATAAGACCGGCATGTCCTTCTGGTGGACGAATCAGCTCGGGGCGCTCGAGAAGGCCACCGGCAGCGACATCAAGCTCCTCCGCGTCCCGAGCCAGGACGGCAAGGCGCAGGATGACGGGCTCTTCTACAAGCCCTCGATGTACTGGTCGGCCTCATCCCGGTCCAAGCACCCGGCCGAGGCGGCAACGTTCATCGACTACCTCGTCAACAGCCCCGACGCAGCAAAGGTGATCACGACCGAGCGCGGCTTCTCGACGTCTCAGGCCATTCAGGACGCGATCAAGCCCCTGCTCACTCCCACGGACAAGGCAGCTCTCGACTTCCTCACGGAGATCAAGCCCGAGCTCGGCCAACCGCCCGCCGTCCCGCCGACGGGCTCGAGCAGCGCGGCCAACGCCCTCGGGCGCCACGTCACGGACGTCCTGTTCGGCCGCGCGAGCGCTCAGGATGCTGCGGCCGCCTTCAAGACGGACGCCGACAACATGATCAGCAGCGCCCAGAAGTAGCGCGGCGAAGCCGCGCAGTGCGGCCGGAAACTAGAGGCCGCGGAGGAAGTCGGGGTCGTCGTCCGGCGCCATCGGGCGGCGGCCCCCTCCGCCCCCGCCGCTCTTGGGCGGTGATCCCCGGCGCGGGCGCCCGAAGATGAACCAGAGGGCGCTTCCGAGGGCGGGAAGCACGGTGATCAGGAACCAAGCGGCCTTCGGCAGACCCCCGCGCACTGCTCGCCGATCGGCCATCGCACAGTCCACCATGGCGTAGAGCCAGGCGGCGAGAATGGCGATGATGGGCAGAAGGCGGGCCATCCCTCCATTTTAGTAAACTTGACCAGTGGCATTCTTGAAGTATTCCCTCGTCCGTGCAGCCCTCTTCGTGGTTCCGTTCGCCGTCTTCCTGCTGCTCGGCATTGGCGGAGTGCTCTCGGCCGTCTACGCGTGCATCATTGCGTTTGCGGTGAGCTTCCTCTTCCTCCGCGGGCAGAGGAACGCTGCTGTCTCGGACGTCAGCGACGTCTTCGGGGGGCGCAAGAAGGTCCGTACCTCCGTCGAGGAGGAGGACGCCGAGGCCGAGGACGCGATCGACGAGGCCCAGCGCGTCGAGGAGGAGTACCCCGAGATCCCGGACCCCGAGGCCGCCAACGAAAAGAAGCAGACCAACAACGGGGCCTGACGAGCCGGGGGCAGAGCCGCTGGGAGGCGGAGCCGCTGGGAGGCCCCGCCGGGGGCGGAGCCGGCGGAACTACGCGCGCCCGAGCACCTCAGCCACGCCGAACAGCAGGCTGAAGCCCAGGTTGATGAATCCCGTCTGCTGCAGGACCGGGATGAGCCCGGGCCCGGCCGTTCCGGAGAGCATTGTCCGCGAGGGCACGGCAGCCGCCGGAATGAGCACGAGCACGAGCAGCATCCACGGGTTCGACGGCGTAAGCAGTAGGGCCGCGAGGATCGCGATGCCCAGCATGGCCGGGTACGAACGCCGTGCGGCGACGTCACCGAGCCGGACCGCGAGCGTGCGCTTCCCTGCGACACGGTCGGTCGGGATGTCCCGGACATTGTTGGCCATGAGCAGCGCATCAGCAATGAGACCCGTTGCGACTGCCCCTGCCCACGCGGCGCCATTGAGCGTGAGGGCCTGTGTGTAGGTCGTGCCGAGCGTCGCGACGAGGCCGAAGAACACGAACACGAACAGGTCCCCGAGGCCCAAGTAGCCGTAAGGCCGCTTGCCCCCCGTGTAGCCCCACGCGGCGAGCACCGAGAGGGCGCCGAGGATGATGAGCCACCACGTCCCGGAGAGCGCAACGAGCACCAGCCCGAAGAGGGCGGCGGCGCCGAAGGAGAGGAAGGCCGCCCGCTTGACGGTGCCGGGAGCCGCGGCGCCACTCCCCACGAGCCGGAAGGGGCCCACGCGGTTGTCGTCCGTCCCACGGATCCCGTCGGAGTAGTCGTTTGCATAGTTCACCCCGACCTGGAGCATGACCGAGACCAACGCCGCGAGGAGCGCGTTGAGCGGCCTGAACGAGCCGAGGCCGTAGGCGGCGGCGCTGCCGACGATTACCGGCGCGATGGCCATGGGAAGGGTCCGCGGGCGCGCGCCGTGGACCCACTGGGCGGTAGTTGCCAAGAGTGTTCCTGAGGGTGTCGATGTGATGGGCGAGATAAGGGGTGGCTAGGCCGGCGGTCCCTCCGCGACGTGGGCGCGGGCGAGGACGAGCGCGAGCGCCTGGCGGTCCAGCTTGCCGTTGGGGAGAAGCGGGAGCGCATCGAGCACGAGCCAGGTCTTGGGGGCCAGCCGGCCCAGGCGTTCGACGGCGGCAGCTCGCACTGTGCCGAGCGCGAGGTCGCGTTCGGCCGGCGACGCGACGTCGCCGGTCGCCTTGAGCACGATCGCCGCAGCGAGCGCCTGCCCCCACTCAGCATCCCGCACGCCGGCGACGAAGGCCTCCCGCACGCCGTCGACCGCCTCCAGCTCGGCTGCCACGCGCGCAGCAGACGCTTTGACGCCGCCGGTGATGACGACGTCGTCGACCCTTCCCAACACGCGAAGCTGCCCGTCCGCGGTGAGCTCGCCGAGGTCCGAGGTGACGAACCAGCGCTCGCCGTCCTCCTCGACGAAATGCGAAGCGCTCAGCTCGGGGTCGCCCACGTAGCCGGCGGCGACGACGGGACCACCGAGCCGGATGCGGCCATCCTCCACGAGCCGCACGGAGACGCCCTCGAGCGGGAAGCCGTTGTAGACGCACCCGCCGCACGTCTCGGCCGAACCGTAGGTGGTGACGACCTTGACCCCAGCCTCGCTCGCGCCTTCGAGCAGCCCCGGCGGGATGGGGGCCCCGCCGATCAGGACTGCGTTGAAGCGCCGCAGCAGCTGGGCGAGCCGCGGTGATGGGTCCTCGAGAAGACGCCGCAATTGGGTCGGCACGAGGGACGTGAAACGGATCGGATCCGTGAGCTCGGATGCCGCGGCTTCAAAGGCCTCAGGCGTGAACCCGTCCGAGAGGTCCATCTCGATGGGCCGAGTCCCCGCAAAGAGGGACCGCACGAGGACCTGCACCCCCGCCACATACTCGAGAGGCAGCGCGAGCAGCCACTGCCCCTCGCCGTGCAGCGCGAACGCCGTGCTCATCGAGGACGCCGCGAGCGCGTCCACGGTCAGGGCTGTTGCCTTCGGCGTGCCCGTGGACCCCGAGGTGCGGACGACGACGGCGGTCCCCTCGGGCAGCGATTCCGCCGCTGCCGTGGGCCGCCACGTGCGCCAGGCCTCGGAGCGCGTCCCGCTCGGGCCGAACTCGACGGCGGGGCCCTCCGAGGCGAGGGCGGCGGCGAGCGCCTTGAGGACGGGGTCCAGGCTCATGAGGTTCCTTCCCGATCAGACACTCGTTGGGGCCCGATCAGAAGTAGTACGGGAAGGCGGACCAGTCAGGCTCGCGCTTCTGCAGGAAAGCGTCGCGGCCCTCGACGGCCTCGTCTGTCATGTAGGCGAGCCGAGTGGCCTCGCCCGCGAAGACCTGCTGGCCCGCGAGGCCGTCGTCTGCGAGGTTGAACGCGAACTTGAGCATGCGGATGGCCTGCGGCGACTGGCGGGCGATGTCCTGGGCGTACTCGAGGGCGACCTCTTCGAGGCGGGCATGCTCGACCGCCTCGTTGACGGCACCCATCGCGACCATATCCTCCGCCGAATACTCGCGGGCAAGGAAGAAGATCTCCCGCGCGCGCTTCTGGCCGATCTGGCGCGCCAGCAGCGCCGAGCCGTACCCGGCGTCGAACGAGCCCACGGTGGCATCGGTCTGCTTGAAGCGGCCGTACTCGCGCGAAGCGATCGTGAGGTCCGCAACGACGTGCAGCGAGTGGCCGCCGCCGGCAGCCCAGCCGTTGACGACGGCGATGACCACCTTGGGCATCGTGCGCATGAGGCGCTGGACTTCCAGGATGTGGAGCCGGCCTGCGCGGGCCGGATCGATGGTCTCGGCCGTCTGGCCCGTCGCATACTTGTAGCCCTCCCGCCCCCGGATGCGCTGGTCTCCGCCCGAGCAGAACGCGTGCCCGCCGTCCTTGGGGGAGGGGCCGTTGCCGGTGAGGATGACCGTGGCGACGTCGGGGGTCATGCGGGCGTGGTCCAGCGCGCGGTAGAGCTCGTCGACGGTGCCGGGGCGGAAGGCGTTCCGGACCTCGGGACGGTTGAAGGCGATGCGGACCGTTGGGAGGTCGCGCGTTATAGCGCCGGCCGAATCCCGCTCGACCTGGCGGTGGTAGGTGAGGTCCTCGAAGTCGAAGCCCTCGACCACACGCCATCTGGTCGGGTCGAAGATATCGGAGACTCGCTCGGGCAGGGCAGGCGCGGCGGAGGCAGTCACGCCTGAAAGTCTAGTCGGGCCCCTCGGCTACGAAATGCAGAACTCGTTTCCCTCGGGATCCGACATGGTGTACCAAGAATGCGGCCCCTCGGCCGCCTCCCACAGGAAGGTCGCACCGCGGGCCTCGAGCTTTGCTCGGACCGCGTCCTTGTCATCGCCGTCGAGCCGCACGTCCCAATGAACGCGGTTCTTCGCGGTCTTCGCCTCGGGCACGGCCTGGAAGAGGATGCGCCTGCGGTCGCGGCTGCCGAGTTCCTCCTCGGGGGCGATGGCCTGAGCGCTCGCCCACACGAGGACCCCGTTCCGGATCGTCGTCTCCTCCTCCGTCGCGTAGCCCTCCGCGATCATCTGCCGGATGAAGTCTTCGTTGCTCGGTTCGACCGCCCAACCGAGCGTCTCGGCCCACCACTCGGCCTGCGCGTGCGGGTCGTAGGCGTCCACCACCATCTGAATCCGATATGCCATGGCTCAAAGCTAGGCTCGAGTTCCCTCCCCGGGAAGGGCGAGTTGGTGCCGCCAGCTCGTCAAGCGGACAGCCTTCGTCCCCACGCTTGACACTCGCGGCACCCGCCCCCAGTCTTGAACGCATGGTCCGCTGATCGCTTCCCTCACCAAATATGTCCAGGGCACACGTGTGCCCACGCGACTTCCGAAGCGAGGCCTCATGCGACCCTTCTCCGGCCCGAATCGTCATTCCGGCCCGAACCATCATTCCGGCCCGACGCGTCATTCCGGAGCCGTCCACGTCACCATGTCCGGCGTCTCCCATGGGTACGGCGACCGCCTGCTGCTCGACGCCGTCGACCTCGTCATCGCGGACGGCGAGCGGATCGCCGTCGTCGGCGAGAACGGCGCCGGGAAGTCGACCCTCCTGCGGCTCCTGGCGGGCGAGGAGCGGCCGGACGTCGGTGCCGTCGCTGTCCACGGCCGTGTGTCACGGCTCGCGCAGACCCCCGACGCCGCCACCACCATCGGCGAACTGCTCGCCCGGGCCGAGGCGGCCGGCGACGAGGACGACGGCGGATCGGCCGCCGGCGTCCGCGTACGGACAGCATTCGAGCGGCTCGGCGTGGGCCACCTCGCACGCGGTGGCTTGGACCGGAGGCTCGCGGACCTCTCCGGGGGAGAGTCCGAGCGGGCATCCCTCGCTCTTGCGCTCGCCGATCCGGCACCGATCCTGCTCCTCGACGAGCCCACCAACCACCTCGACGCCGACGCGGTCGCGTGGCTCGAGGCCGAGCTCGCGGCCCGTGCCGGGATCGTGGTCGCGGTCTCGCACGATCGCGAGTTCCTCGGGCGGTTCGCGCGGGCCATCGTCGAGGTGGACGCGGACCGTCGCGCCATCCGCCGCTACGGCGAAGGCTACGCAGGCTACCGCGCCGAGAAGCTCCGCGAGCGCCGAGCGTGGGAGCACGAGTACACGGAGTGGGTCCAGGCGAAGGAACGCGAGCGGGCGAAGGCGGCATCTGTGGCGGGGCGGGTCGCCTACGGACGCATGACGGACAAGGACAAGTCGGGGTTCAACTACTTCGGGCAGCGCGTGAGCGCGGCCGTGGAGAGCCAGGTCCGTTCGGCTCGCGAGCGGTTGCGGCGGCTCGAGTCCGAGCCGGTCATGCCGCCGCCGAGGCCGCTGCACCTCGCGGCGGCTTTCGCGGTGGATCATGGCGCGTCCGTCGCACTCCGCGGTGCCTCCGTTCCTGGGCGGCTCCGCGCGGTCGACGTCGAGATGCCCGCGGGTGGGCGGCTCGCCGTGACCGGCCCGAACGGTTCCGGGAAGACGACGCTGCTCGGCATCCTCGCGGGCCGAGAGCGGTTCGAGGGCGTCGCGGAGGTGAGGTGCGCGGAGGGATCGTACGACGGCGAGCCCGCGGCCGCCGTCGTCGGCCTCCTTCCGCAGGAGCTCGCCAAGCCGACGGACCCGCATGCTCGTCTGCTCGCGGCCTATGCGGCGGGACTCCCCGGCGATCTCGACGACCACGCCGAGCGGCTCCTGCATCTCGGGCTGTTCCGCGTCGAGGACTTCTTCGTGCCCGTGGGCTCGCTCTCCGCGGGGCAGTACCGGCGCCTGGCTCTCGCCCGGCTGCTGTCGGTCCAACCGGAGCTGCTGCTCCTCGACGAGCCGAGCAATCACCTCGCGCCGCTCCTCGTAGGGGAGCTCGAAGAGGCACTCGAGCTGTACCGCGGGACGCTCGTTGTGACGAGCCATGATGCGGCCCTGCTGCGCTGGTTCGGTCGGCTTGGCGGCAGCGAGCTACGACTGGAGCGAGGAGAGGTTCAGCGAGTACAGCAGCACCACTGAGAGCAGGTTCTTGAGGCCGTGCAGGGAGATGCTGAAGGCGAGGTTGTTGCCGGTCCACGCATACGCGAAAACGAGCACGGCCCCGAGCCCCAGGTAGGGGGCCAGCGTCTGCATGGTGAAGGCGGAGCTGCTGAGGACGTGGAGCGACGCGAAGAGGACCGTCGAGAGGACGTAGCAGACCCAGCGGTTCAGGTAGAGGCTGAGCTTGCCGATCATGAGGTGCCGGAAGATGAACTCTTCGACGAAGGGGCCCAGGATCACGAGCAGTGGAACGGTGAACCACCACGGAACGCCTTCCACGACGGTCTGGACGCTCTCCTGATTCTGCGAGATCTGGGCGCCGCCTGCGAGGCTCACGGCAATCGCTGTCACGACGAGCATCGCGACCAGCATGAGGGGCAGGATCCCGATGGTGAACCACGGGCGGGAGGCGAGGATTCGCACGTCCCGGGAGACGTAGGCGTGTGCGGCGACGACGGCGACGATGAAGACCACTCCGTAGACCGCGAGGTTGAGGAGATAGGAGCCGGCGACGGGGTTTGCCCGGAGCCATGCGACGTCCTCGAGCGGCAGGAAGGCCGCGGCCAGGGGGAGGAAGGCGTAGAGGACGACGGCGAGGGCGTCGGTTCCCGTGAACCGCCCGAAGCGCCGCGTCGGCGCCGGGTTTCCCGGGCGCCGACGTGCAGGGGGCATCGAATGTACAGTGCGCATTTGCCGATGAAACGAGCGGGCAGCCGAGAGCGTTCCGGCGTCACGGGTTGACCCTGCGGGCGTCGCGGGTAATCTTTATAGAACGAACGGTCGGTAATTCAACTCAAGCCGGTCGGTGACTTGACTCAAGGATGTGCTCATGGCTGAGGCCTTTCTGATCGGCGGCGCCCGGACCCCGGTGGGCCGGTATGGTGGCTCCCTTTCCTCTGTCCGTCCGGATGATCTCGCGGCGCTGACCGTGAAGGCGGCGGCGGAGAGGGCCGGCATCGACCCGGCGGCCGTGGACGAGGTGATCCTGGGCAACGCGAACGGGGCGGGGGAGGAGAACCGCAACGTCGCGCGGATGGCATGGCTTCTGGCTGGCTACCCTGACTCCGTGCCGGGGATCACGGTGAACCGGCTGTGCGCCTCTGGGCTGTCGGCGATCATCATGGCCTCGCATATGGTCAAGGCTGGCGCGGCCGATCTCGTGGTCGCGGGCGGGGTCGAGTCGATGAGCCGCGCCCCGTGGGTCATGGAGAAGCCCTCGACGGCGTTCGCGAAGCCGGGTGCGGTGTTCGATACCTCGATCGGGTGGCGGTTCACGAACCCGGCGTTCCTCTCGGGGGAGCTCTCCCGCGATGGGAAGGCGACGTTCTCTATGCCGGAGACCGCCGAGGAGGTCGCCCGGGTGTTCGAGACCTCCCGGGAGGACTGCGATGCGTTCGCGGTCCGCTCGCACGAGCGGGCGATCGCGGCGATCGGGGCGGGGCGGTTCGCGGAGGAGATCGTGCCGGTCACGGTCACAGGGCGGAAGGGTGCCCAGACCGTGGTGGACACCGACGAGGGCCCGCGCCCGGGGACGAGCATGGAGGTCCTCGCGAAGCTGCGCCCGGTCGTAGCCGGCGGCTCGGTGGTGACGGCCGGGAACGCCTCGAGCCTGAACGACGGCGCATCGGCGATCGTGGTCGCCTCGGAGGCCGCGGTGGAGCGCTTCGGGCTCGCCCCGCGGGCGCGGATCCTCGATGGCAGCTCGGCCGGGGTGGCCCCCGAGATCATGGGCATGGGCCCGGTACCCGCGACCCGGAAGGTGCTCGAGCGGGCCGGACTCTCGGTAGGCGACCTGGGCGCTGTGGAGCTGAACGAGGCTTTCGCCTCCCAGTCGCTGGCCGTGATGCGCGAGCTCAAGCTCGACGAGGAGATCGTCAACTCCGACGGCGGAGCGATCGCCCTGGGGCACCCGCTCGGCTCCTCGGGTTCCCGCCTCGTTGTGACGCTGCTGGGGCGGATGGAGCGCGAGCTGGCGGGGGAGTCGCGCAAGCTCGGGCTCGCGACGATGTGCGTCGGCGTCGGGCAGGGCACGGCGCTGATCGTGGAGGGCGTGTGATGGGGCTGGACGCGTCCGGGTTCACCACTCTGCGGGTAGAGGACCGCGAAGACCGGGTCCACGTGCGGCTCGATCGTCCCGAAGTCCGCAACGCGATCGACCAGGCGATGGTGGATGAGCTGCACGCGGTCTGCGCCTACCTCGAAGCCAACCCCAAGGTGCTCATCGTCTCGGGCACGCCCGCGGATACGGGAGCGGGCACCAAGGGGATCTTCGCCTCGGGGGCGGACATCGCCCAGCTGCGCGAGCGCCGTCGTGATGACGCCCTCGCCGGGATCAACTCGACGATCTTCGACAGGATCGCGAAGCTGCCCATGCCGGTGATCGCCGCGCTCGAGGGCTACGCGCTCGGCGGCGGCGCCGAGCTCGCCTATGCGGCCGACTTCCGGATCGGCACCCCGAGCCTTCGGATGGGCAACCCGGAGACCGGTCTGGGGATCATGGCCGCAGCGGGGGCGACGTGGCGGCTGCGCGAGCTGGTGGGGGAGCCGCTTGCGAAGGAGGTACTGCTCGCAGGGCGGGTCCTGAACGGGCAGGAGTGCCTTGACGCCGGCCTGATCACCGAGCTCGTCGAGCCGGAGGAGCTGCTTGCGGCTGCGGACAGGCTCGCCGACCGGATCGCGGCGCAGGATCCGCTCGCGGTGCGGATCTCCAAGGCCGTCTTCCACACGCCCCGCGAGGTCCACCCGCTCATCGACACCCTGGCCCAGGGAATGCTCTTCGAATCCCAGGCCAAGTTCGACCGCATGCAGGCGTTTCTGGACAAGAAGGATAGGAAGAAGCAGCCATGAACATCGAAGACGCCCTCAACGAAGCCCTCGGCGAGAACACCGCCCCGCCGGTCCCGCTTGCCCCGGGCCTGCCCGCGACCGTCGGGGTCCTGGGCGGGGGCCGCATGGGAGCTGGGATCGCGCACGCGTTCCTGACCAAGGGAGCCAAGGTCGTCGTCGTCGAACGCGATGCCGAAGCAGCCCGGGGCGCACGCGACCGCGTCGAGTCCTCGGTGGCCGCCTCGATCGAGCGCGGCGCCGTCAGCGCGAGCGCCGAGGCACTCCTCGCCGACTTCGCGACCTCGGTGGACTATGCAGACTTCGCGTTTTGCGACCTCGTCGTCGAGGCCGTCCCCGAGGACCCCACGCTCAAGGCCACCGCCCTGGCCGCTGTCGAGGAGCAGATCTCCCCGCACGCCTACCTCGCAACCAACACCTCGTCGCTCTCAGTCACCGACCTCGCCGCGGCGCTCGCCCGGCCTGGCCAGTTCCTCGGCCTGCACTTCTTCAACCCTGTCCCGGCATCGACCCTGATCGAGGTCGTGATCGCCCAGAGAACGGCCGAGGAGACGGTCGACGCCGCACGGCGGTGGGTCGAGGCGCTGGGCAAGACCGCCGTCGTCGTCAAGGACGCCCCCGGCTTCGCCTCCTCCCGCCTCGGAGTCGCGATAGCCCTCGAGGCGATGCGGATGCTCGAGGAGGGCGTCGCCAGCGCCGAGGACATCGACAACGCAATGGTCCTCGGCTACAAGCACCCCGTCGGCCCGCTCAAGACCACCGACATCGTCGGCCTCGACGTCCGGCTCGGCATCGCCGAATACCTCCACAAGACCCTCGGGGAACGCTTCGCCCCGCCGCAGATCCTCCGCGACAAGGTCGCCGCCGGGGATCTCGGCCGCAAGACCGGCAGGGGCTTCTACGACTGGGCCTGAGCACCTCGTCCGGCGGGGCCTGGCCACGGGTCGCATGGGAAGTGGCCACTCGTCGGGGAGGGGCGGGTAAGGTCGACGAATGGATGACGCCGTCGCTTGGGAAGGTGCCGTGAACGCCCGCCGCGTGCTCGGCTCGGTCTACCGGATGGGCCGGAGTGAATGGCTCACCGAGCGGGGTTGGCGGCAGATGCACGACGACGGCGTCCGCACCGTGATTGACCTGCGGAACCCCGGCGAACGGCGGCGCAGGCCGACCGACCCGGCGGTGGCGGCCGAGGCAATGGCCGGCATCGACGTCGTCAATGCGCCCACCGAGGATCCCGAACACCCCGAGCTCGCGGACCTGTTCGCGCGGCAGGTCGCTCCGTACCTCAACCACCCCAACGGGTATGCGGGGGTGGTCCGGCTCTTCCCCGAGCGGATCGCGTCGGTCTTCCGGGCCATCGCGGAGGCGCCGGCGGGCGTCGTCATCCATTGCTCGGCGGGCCGCGACCGGACGGGGATCATCGTGACCCTGCTGCTGCAGCTCGCGGACCCCGCGGTCGCGCGGGAGGCGGCCGCGGCGCAGTATGAGGCGAGTGTCCGGAGCATCAACGAATGGCACCGGATCAGCCCTTTCAAGCACCCCTATGAGCGGTATCAGGAGGCCGAGGAGCTCGAGCCGATCCTCGCGGAGCGCCAGGCTGCGCTCGCCGAGTTCGGGGCTGGCATCGACGCCGAGGAGTACCTTCTGGAGCACGGTCTCACGCGCGAGGAGCTAGAAATGGTGCGGGCGAAGCTGCAGGAGTGAGCTCATGCGCGCTCACTCCTGCAAACGGCCTCACCGTACAAACGGCCTCACTGACGGCACATACCCGAGGGCGTAGCCTCTCGCGGTGGGATGGAACGAGGCCGGGTCGCCGGGGGTGTAGGGGTGGATCCACGGCGAGGGCGAACCGACCCCGTGCCCCAGGAAAGCCCACGTGACATCCGCGTAGGAGGCCTTGTCGCCGAGCGCGGTGAAGGCGATCGTCGAGTTGAGCAAGGCCGTGGCGCCATTGATCTCCGCGGCTACGGGCTGCTCGGAGGCCGGCAGCCCCGAGACGGTGAACAGCATCGGGTAGCCAGTGAGCGTGATGTGCGCGGCGGGCGCCTGGGCGCGGACGGCCGCGATCGTCGCGCGGAGCTTCCCGGGCAGCTGCGGCAGCAGGACGAAGACCGAGTTGTACAGTGCGCTCGAGCAGGCCGTCGAGGAGGGGTTGGTCACGCAGGCCGCCGTCACTTGGGCGTCTCCTACATCATTCGCGCCGACCGTGATCGTCACATCGCGCACGCCCGGTGGAACGAGCGGCGCCTGCGTTGCGATGACGTCCGCGGTCGTCGCGCCGTAGCAGCCGAGGTTTGCGCCAGCGCCCAACAGTGCGGGGTAGGAGCCGGCCGTCTGGAGGCACTGGTTGAGATAGGCGCCGCCGCCGGTTCCCGCGGCGATCGAGTCGCCGAGCGCAACGTACGACGGCGGGGGCGCGGCTGCCGCGGGGAGTGCGGCGGCTCCGGTTATGAGGCCGAGGGCCGCGAGGACGGCCAGCAGGATCCGCAGGATTCGGGGAGATTGGGGACGGCTCGTGGCAACCATGGCGCAACGATAGGACGCCTCTCGCGGTTCCACTAGGTGCCGAGCAGCCTTTCAACGGCCCGATCCCATCTCGCGCGGCTCCCACCTGTTGTGTATTCTAGTGCCATTACCGAACGGCCGGTCAGTAATTGGCACTCGCAGTGCCGAGTACCGGCCGATTCCCGGAACCCCGCATCGGAAGGAACCGTCGACGATGACCACTGCCGCGGCAGAATCCGTCCAGACCACGATCGTCCCGAGCTATGTCCTCGACGCCTGGTGGACCCCTGAGGCTGGCGCGGCAGGCAAGCCGGCCGAAGTCCGCGACGCGAGCACCGGCGAGCTCCTCGCTGCGGTGAGCACCGAGGGCCTCGACCTCGCCGCCGTCGTCCGTCATGGCCGCACCGTCGGGCAGGCGGGCCTCGGCGAACTCACCATCCACGAGCGGGCGCTCAAGCTCAAGGAACTCGCGCAGTTCCTCAACGGCCACCGCGACGAGATCTACGAGCTCTCCTACAAGACCGGCGCGACCAAGCTCGATTCGATGGTCGACGTCGACGGCGGGATCGGCGTCCTCTTCACGTTCGGCTCCAAGGGCCGGCGCGAGCTGCCGAACAGCCAGGTGATCGTGGACGGCCCGATGGAGACCCTCTCGCGCGACGGCTCGTTCGTCGGCGAGCACATCTACTCGCGGATTCCCGGGGTCGCGGTCCAGATCAACGCCTTCAACTTCCCCGTCTGGGGAATGCTCGAGAAGTTCGCGCCCGCGTTCGTGGCGGGTGTTCCCACCATCGTGAAGCCGGCCACCCCCACGGGCTACGTGACCGAAGCGGTCGTTCGCCTCATGATCGAGTCCGGCATCCTCCCCGCAGGCTCGCTCCAGCTCATTTCGGGCTCGGCCCGCACGCTCCTCGACGAGCTCGACTACCGCGACATGGTCTCGTTCACCGGCTCGGCTTCGACCGCGAACCTGCTCAAGTCGCACCCCAACGTCGTTCACGGAGGCGTCCGCTTCACCTCGGAGACGGACTCGCTCAATGCCGCGATCCTCGGTCCCGACGCGGAGCCCGGCACGCCGGAGTTCGATGCGTTCGTCCGCTCCGTCGTCACTGAGATGACCGTCAAGGCTGGCCAGAAGTGCACCGCGATCCGGCGCACGATTGTGCCGAAGCAACTCGTGGAACCGATCGTGGCGGCGATCGGAGAGCGCGTCAGCCAGAAGGTTGTCCTCGGCGATCCCCGTGCCGAGGGCGTGACGATGGGGGCGCTCGCCTCTCTCGGTCAGCTCGAGGACGTGCGGGACGCCGTCGAGTCGCTCGTCGCTTCCGGCGCGCAGATCGCGTGGGGTTCGCTCGACGCCCCCGAGGTCGTCACGGCCGACGGCGGCAAGAAGACCGTGCCCGACGGCGCCTTCATGGCCCCGGTCGTCCTCACCTGGAACGACGTGCGCGCCGCGGCCCTGCACGGTACTGAGGCGTTCGGGCCGGTCTCCTCAGTGGTGGGCTACGAGTCCATCGAGGAGGCCATTGAGCTCGCGGCACTGGGCTCGGGTTCCCTCGTCGCAACGGTGTGCACGAACGACCCCGAGACTGCCCAGGCGCTCACGCTCGGCATCGCTTCCCACCACGGCCGCGTGCTCGTGCTCAACCGCGAGGACGCCCGCACCTCGACGGGCCACGGCTCGCCCGTCCCGCACCTCGTCCACGGCGGCCCCGGTCGCGCGGGCGGTGGTGAGGAGCTCGGCGGGATCCGCTCCGTCAAGCACCACATGCAGCGGACGGCGATCCAGGGCTCGCCCAACATGCTCACGGCCGTGACTGGCGTGTGGCACACGGGCGCGGACCGCCACCTCTCGGACCCCGCCGATCCCGCAACGCACCCGTTCCGAAAGTCGCTCAAGGAGCTGCGTGTGGGCGACGCCGTCCGTTCCGAGCTGCGCAAGGTGACGCTTGAGGACATCTCGCACTTCGCCGAGAAGACCGGGGACACATTTTACGCTCACACAAATGAAAAGGCAGCAGCCGCAAACCCCTTCTTCCCGGGCATCGTGGCGCACGGGTACCTCCTTGTGAGCTGGGCCGCGGGCCTCTTTGTCTCCCCCGAGCCGGGACCCGTCCTTGCCAACTACGGCCTTGAGCACCTTCGCTTCTTGACCCCCGTACCCGCGGGCGATTCCATCCGCGTGACGCTCACCGCCAAGCAGATCACGCCGCGGGTCACCGACGAGTACGGCGAGGTCTGCTGGGACGCCGTGATCGAGAACCAGGACGATGAGATCGTCGCAACCTACGACGTGCTCACCCTCGTCGCGAAGGAGTGGCCCGCTTAAAATTGTGGGCGTCAGTTCACCTTCGTGGAGGTGTGCCATGACTCTGGCAACACGACCCGCAACCACCATCCTGACCGTAGCCGACGAGGCTCGTGCCAAGGACTTCTACGGGGGAGCCTTGGGGCTCCCAGTCCGCGGAAAGGACCCGACCGGGATGTTGATCCTCGGTCTGGACGGATCCGCATCGCTCGGCCTCATGGTGGACCCGCAAGCGGTCCACACCGGCCACACCGCCCTCACGTTCGAAGTCGACGACCTCGAGACGGCGATGACGGATCTCGAACAGCACGGTGTGCACTTCGAGGACTACGACCTTCCCGACCTCAAGACGGATGAACACCACATCTTCGCCGCGGGCGACGAGCGTGCCTCGTGGTTCGTGGATCCCGATGGGAACATCCTGTGCCTGCATCAGGGCGGGGCGATCGAATACAACATGTGAACTAGCCGTCCGCCGAGGCCTCCTTGCACGGACGACGACGGAGGGCCGGGCTGGGTGCCCGGCCCTTCCGTCTCACTTCGAGAGCGGCGAGGTCGGGCTCGGCGAGCTCGTGTTGGTGGAGCCAACATAGATGGGCGAACCATCAGGCGCGAGCACGTACCAGACGCCCGCGACGCCCTGGCCCGTGGCGGATCCAGAGCCGTTGTCCTTGGCGTAGTAGTAGATCGGCAGGCCGTTGAGCGTGACCTGCTTGCCGCCGTCGGCCGCCGGCATGCTGCCGACCTTCGCCGTGATTCCTTGGACCTGCGGAGGCTCGGAGCCGCTCTCTACGGCCGGCCACAGGAGGGCGCAGCCGCCGAGGCAGACGCTCTTCGACTCGCCCGCGTTGTCGAGCGTGTAGATGTAGACCGGCGTTCCATTGGCGTCGACGATGATCTTCTGGCCATCCACGGTCGCCGTCTTGAGGCTCGTCGTCGTCCGCGATGACGCTATCGGTTCCAGATTCCCGGCCGCGTAGCCGCTCGCGGAGGGCACGGGGGCCGAAGACGTCGGCGAGCCTGCGCTGCCGGCACCACACCCGGACAGCGCCAGAAGCGCGGCCGACGAGACCGCGGCCAGAGCGAGGGACCGGTGCTTGAGCTTCATGCTGACGCCTCCCGATGCTGCAGTTGGGGCGACGACCGAATGCCGTGCCCGTGTGCCTCCCACTGAAGCCCTACCCCCAATGGTGCTCCTGACACGCAATGGTGCTCCTGGCACGTGAAGAGCTGTATGGGCCAGGCAGGTCGTGCCGGTTTTTCTCACTGATGCCAGTCTCTGCTCAGTCGTGCCAGTCTTTTCCCAGTCGTGCCAGTCTTTTCCCATGAGCCACGCCGATCTGCTCACTCTGCGTCGCTTCCTCGCTCCCGTGCTGGGCGAGGTGCCGGAGCCCGAAGATCCTGGGTCCGCCGACTGGTGGGAGGGGCCCCGCCGCTGGTGGAGCGGTCCGCTCGATGTCGAGGGCCTCGCCCTCGGCTCGCTCGGCGCCCTCGTTGCTGCCCTTGAAGCCCTCGCGCGTGTTCGCGGTCTGGGCGCCCGCGGGCTGGGGGCCCGCGGACTGGGAGCTGGGGCCTTGGCCGGCATATCGACGTCGTCCGCTCTTGTCTCCGCATCGTTCGGCTCGATCAGCCATCTCCGCGTCGACGGCGCGCCGCCCGACGTATGGGCCCCGCTCTCGGGTTTTCACGCCACGGGGGACGGGTGGGTCCGGCTCCACGCGAACTACCCGCACCATGCTGAGCGCTTGCTCGCGGCTCTTGGCCTTGCCACGGCCGAGGGGTTCGACGCCGCTCTCCGCGAGCGGAACGCCCTTGAGGTCGAGCGGGACGTGCAGGCTGCGCGCGGGGTGGCCGGTGCCGTCCGCTCGCCCCAAGAGTGGGCTGCCACGCCTATGGGCCAGACGGCCGCGAGCCGTCCATGGATCGATTTCACGCTGGAGAATGGGACTCCGCGGCTGGCTTCTGAGGCTGTCCCGCTCGCTACCGCCGAGCAGCCCCTCGCTGGTGTGCGCATCCTCGACTTCACGCGGGTCATCGCGGGCCCGAGCGCGACGAGGCTCCTCGGCGCCCTCGGGGCCGACGTCCTGCGCGTCGACCCGCCGCAGCTGCCCGAACTGCTCGACCAGCACATCGATACCGACTTCGCCAAGCGCAGCGCGCTCGCGGACCTGCGCACCCCCGAGGATCTCGCTCGGGTTCGCGAACTCGCGTCGGAGGCGGACGTCGTGTTCTTGGGCTATCGCACGAGCGGCCTCGAACGTTTCGGGCTCGACCCGTTGTCGCTCCGGGCGGTTCTTCCCCACCTCGCGGTGGTCTCCCTCAACGCGTGGGGACGCGAGGGACCGTGGGCCGATGTGCGGGGCTTCGACAGCATCGTGCAGGCGACGAGCGGCATCGCCGAGATTTACGGCGCCCAGCACGACGGCGGGTGGCACGACGGCGGCTGGCACGAGGGCGGGCGGCACGACGGCGGGTGGCGCCCGGGGGCGCTGCCCGTCCAAGCACTCGACCACTCGACCGGCATGGGTATGGCGGCCGCAGCCGTGGCGCTCCTCGCGGCAAGGGAGCGAGGCGTGACGGGCTCGGCCCACCTCTCGCTCGCCACCACTGCGGCCCAGCTCCTGCGATCCCGGCCGATGCCGCCAGACCAAGAGCCGAGTGCCGTCCTAGAGGTTCCTCTCCGGCACGCCCAGAGCGCGTACGGTCTCCTCGACTTCGTCCCGCCGCCGCTGCGCGTTGCCGGGCAGCAGCTCGAGTACCCGCATCCTCCCGAGCTCTACGGGACGGCAGACCTCCGCTGGCGTACTGCCTAGCCCTGAAACCACGTCCGCGGCCCCCGCATCTGGGTGGCCCGCATCTGGGCGCCTGCCCCGCACTTGTGCGCCCGCCCCGCATCTGGGCGCCTGCCCACCCGCGCTTATGCGGGCCAGGGCGCCTCATGCGGGCCAGGGCGCCCGAAGCCCTGTCTCAGTGGGGCCAAGTCGTCAGGCAGGGGCCCAGCATTCAATCCATAGCGGGCCACCCGAGGTGCGCGCGCGAGACTGGGGGTCGAGTGAGCCGTCATCGCCGATCCGATAGGCCGTCACATGGTCAGACCGTTCGCCGCAGACGAGCAGGAACCGCCCCGAGGGATCAATGGCCATGCCGCGGGGCTGAGCTTCAGTGGGCGTGCGGCCCAGGTATTCGAGGAGGCCGCCGCCATGGACGGCGAAGGCCGAGATCGTACTCGTCGAACGCTCGCTCGCGAACAGGAAGCGGCCGTCCGGGGTGAGCCGCAGATCCGCGCACCAGATCACGCTCTGCCCAGGATCCTGGGTGCTGGGGGAGCGGACCGCGCCTGGCGAGAGATCGAGGCCGTCGACGGCGGAGACCACCTGGAGCAACGCCAGATGCCCGTTCTCCGCATCGCGCTCGAAGACGGACACGTCGCCCGAGAGTTCGTGGAGCACGTACACGCGGTCGCCCGCGGGGTTGAACCGCAGGTGCCGCGGGCCGGATCCGTGTTCGACGGCGACGTGGCCGCTCGCTGCGATCGCGCCGTCGTTCGCCGCGTGCTTCCGCGACGCCTCGACGGCGAACCAGCTCACGCGGTCATCGCCGAGCGATGCCGCGTACACGTACTTGCCGTCCGGGCTCACGACAGCGCAGTGGGTATTCGCTCCCGATGCGTACGTGCTGACACCGCCGGCCTCGGCCTCGGCCTCGGCCTCGGCCCCGGGAACGGGAAACCGGATGAGCCGGTCCTCGTGGTAGGAGGCGCCGAAAAGCTCGCGCCGGTCTGGAGTGAGGGAGACGTAGCACGTCGTGACGGGCAGCTCGCGCGTCCCGGCGCTCGACGCCGCGCCCGAAGCAGCGTCGAGGGAGAGGGCGACGACGCGCGGCGGCACCTCAGGCGACGGCCGGTCGATGTTGCACGCCGCGTAGAGTGTCTGGGCCTCAGGGTCCAGCGCCATCGACGAGGCGTGGGACAAGCCCTCGGTCCGGCCGATCCGTTCAAGGACGCCGGAGTCTGGGTCGAGGTCGAAGACATCGACGGTGCCAGCCGCCGCGCACGCAATGTAGACGAGGGACCGGGACGCGCTCACTCCTTGCAACGCTTACTCCTTGCACTGGACGACGTTTGCACTGGATGACGTTGATGGCGATGTTGACTTCGCACAGTTCATCACAGGCTCGGGCCCAGTGGGGGGTTTAGGGTGACGGCGCGGCCGGTCCGGGGTGGTTATTGGGCGTCGTGGTCGGTTTCGAGGATGGTGACGAGGTGGTCGAGGGCTTGGTCTGCGTTGGGGCCGGTGGCGCGGAGGGTGACTTTCTGGCCGTGTTCGGCGCCGAGGGACATGAGGGAGAGGATGCTGGAGGCGTCGAGGGCTTCGTCTTCGGGGTCGCCTTCTTTGGCGATGGTGACCTCGATGCCGGTCTCGGCGGCGGCTTCGGCGAAGATCGCGGCGG
>NZ_JTDL01000147.1 GCF_000802235.1 Sinomonas humi | reverse complement strand
CCCCCACCCCAGCCACACCCCCCGAGCCGGCAGCGCCGTCGCCCCAGCCCCCGGCGGCCTCACCCCAGCCCTCCGCCTCGCCCCAGCCCTCCGCCTCGCCCCAGCCACCCCACGGACCGCACTCGGAAGGACTGCAGTCAGAGGGACCACAGACGGAGGGAGCATCGGGGGAGGCGATACCGGCGGACGGGCTGCAGGGGGCCTCGCCGTCTGGGGAGAGGATGCCGGAGGGGACGCCGTCGGCCCAGCTCTCCGTCCACGGCGCAGGGCAACCGCCCGGCCACCCGTCCGGCAAGTCTTCCGGCCGGTCCTCCGGCTGGCCGGGTCCGCATGGATCCTGCGGTTCGTCCATCGCCCGTCACCCCCTCATCGGCCCGAGAGTCCCGCTCCCCGAAACCCTGATCCGAGCCTACGGAGGGCCTCCGACAAAATAAGACCGAGGCGGACCCGGAGCACGAAGAACCCGCGGAGGCAGACGGAGGGCCCGGGTCCGATCCGCAGGGGATGCAGAGGCGGCCGATGCGGGGCAGCCAAGGGCACCCCGGAGGGGGGCGGCGGGTGCAGGGCTCGGGTTCAGCAGCCTTCGCCGCGGGGGTTGGCGTTGCAGTCCTCGGCATAGAGATGCACCTCGGAGCGCCACACCGAGACCTCCCGCGGCCGGGAGGGGACCAAGGCCGTGCCGGCGATCGGCTGCCACGGGCCGCCCTCGACCGAGAACTCCCCGGCGAACACCGTCACCAGGCCCACCGTGTAGTCCCCGGTCGCCCGGTACACATGGCCCGTGGCCGTCCTCTCCCCCCACCGCTCCTCCGGCAGCGGCCCGCCCGGGGCCGCGCTGGCCAGCGACGCCCCGTCCCCGTAGTCGAACCGGTGCTCCACCGGGCGCACCCGCACCTCCACCCCCCGGCCCAGGACCGAGACCCGGAACGACTGCTGCGCCGGCTCCGCATACACATTCGTCTCCGCGCCCCGGAGCGTATGCCGCCCCGGCTGCACCCCCAACCCCGCCGGAACGATCGGCAGCTCCCGCAACTGCCGCTCCGTCACCACAACCACCGCCCCGCCCCCGCCCGGACGCTCCGGAGGAACGCCGTCGTACATGCAGGACAGGTCTTGGCTTACCCACGCAGTGGGACTTGCGGCTGGAGCGCGGAACCACAGAACCATCTGGCCCTTGGGCTGTGCAGAGCACTGGGCATTGAGCTTCTGGCACATGCGTACGGGAGTTGGGCCTCCGGTCCCGTCGCATGCCGGCTTGTAGCTGTAGACGTAAGGGTCGGAAACTCCATTTGGTGGCTCAGGGAACTTGTATTCCACGCGACCTTCCGCGTTTCCGTGAACTTGGACAGCCTCACCATTGAAATCGCTATTCGTCCAATCGCTTCCTACTATGGTGCCGATTTGGATTGCAAGCATGAAGGACAGGGCTCGGGAGGCGCCCATCAATTGTTTCCTACCTCAGCCATGATCCACTGATCAGCACCGAATACGGCGTATGCGGCCTTCAAGTGTCCATCGCTTGTAGGTTCGCGACTTTCGAGATTCGTACCGCTGCTGGAATAGTGGGCCGAGCTGGATTCGTCGAGAAGAAATACCGCTCGGGCCTGCCTGAGGGGAAGGGGTGAGGGAGCTCCTTGAAATTCGCTAATTCTCCATTTCGGACCAACATTCCATTCGCTGTTTGCGGCGATTTGGGCTGACCGATGAGCGTAGCCGTTGCACATCTTGCAGTCAGGCAAGGAGATTTCCCTTAGAGGCTCGCTGTCACCAGTCTCGAGCGCGTAGGTGACAGTGTCGAACCAGTACTGCGTGAACGCCTCGAAGCCCTCCGCCGTGTTTTGCTTCGCGGCCTCCGGCAGCACCGGTGGGGGCACGTTGCGCGCAGGGCCGCGCGAGCTGGCAGGAGTAGGGCGCGGGTCCGGTGAAGCGGTCGAGGCTGGCGAGCTCGCCGCCGTCGTCTCCGTGGCCTTCTCGGAAGGGGGCCGGGTCCCTTTGGCGTCGGCAGGGGCGCCGCAGGCCGCCATAGCGAGCAAGCAAAGGAGTAGCAAAGAACAAGCGAACGAACGGTGCAGCCTCAAGTCATCCCCCAAATCAGTTGCGCGGTGGCCGCGACGTAGCGCCCGGTTGGACAGAGCAAACAACAAGGAAGCCGAGCAGTTTCGGCGACAGTAGCAAGGCCCAGCGCCACGGTCCCGACCACTGAGTCGCTCTGATAGACCACCTCGGTGGGGTTTACTGGTGACATGCAGAACCCGGCTTCCGAGCAGCGCTCCGTGATCATCCTCGGCTCCACGGGCAGCATTGGCACGCAGGCCCTTGACGTCGTCGCCGGCGCTCCCGACCGTTTCCGCGTAGCCGCACTGAGCGCTGGGGGAGCCAACCTCGGGTTGTTGGCACTCCAAGCCGTGCACGCTCGAGCTGAGGCGGTTGGAATAGCAGAAGGCAGCCTCGACGAGCTCCGCAGCTTGATTTCGGGGGCCGCCAAGGCAGAGGGTGTCGCCGAGTACATGCCCGAACTCTTCGCTGGCCCTGATGCTTCGAGCAGCATCGCCCAATGGAACGGGCCCAATGGAGGCGCGGACGTGGTCCTCAACGGGATCACGGGAAGTATCGGTCTCGCTCCGACGCTTGCCGTTCTTGCGTCAGGCGCGAAGCTCGCGCTGGCGAACAAGGAAAGCCTGATCGTGGGGGGCGCCCTAGTGGCGGGCGCAGCGGCTCCGGGTCAGATCGTGCCCGTCGACTCGGAGCATTCGGCGATTGCGCAATGCCTTCGGGCCGGCCAACCGAACGAGGTCGAGCGGCTGATCCTCACGGCATCCGGCGGTCCTTTCCGAGGCCGCAGCCGGGAGGAACTGCGGAACGTCACCCCGGCCGAGGCGCTCCACCACCCGACGTGGAACATGGGCCGCGTCGTCACGACGAATTCGGCGACGCTCGTCAACAAGGGCCTGGAACTCATCGAGGCCCACCTCTTGTTCGGGGTCGCGCTCGAGTCGATCGACGTCGTCGTGCACCCGCAGTCGGTGGTGCACTCCATGGTGCAGTTCGCGGACGGCGCCGTGATCGCCCAAGCGTCGCCTCCCGACATGCGGCTCCCGATTGCCCTCGGTCTAGGCTGGCCCGACCGGGTTCCGCATGCGGCCCGTCCGTGCGACTGGACCCAGGCCACTGCTTGGACGTTCGAGCCGCTCGACACCCGCGCGTTCCCCGCCGTCGACCTCGCACGCGACGCAGCGAAGCAGGGGAGTACCTTCCCCGCCGTCTTCAATGCCGCCAACGAGGAGGCCGTCGAGGCGTTCCACGCCGGCAGGATCGGCTTCCTCGATATCGTGGACACGGTCGAAGCAGTTCTGCGGGAGCATAGCGGATCCTCGGAATTGACTGTGGACTCCGTGCTCGCGGCTGAAGAGTGGGCACGGAAGCGTGCCCATGAGCGTTTGGCTAGCTGAGCCAGCCGCCAGAACAGGATTTTCGTTGAACCCCACCGTGCTTTTCATCCTCGGCGTCCTCTTCGTCGCCATCGGAATCGCCGTCTCCATCGCGCTCCACGAAATCGGGCATCTTCTGCCCGCGAAGCTCTTCAATGTGCGCGTCACCCGCTACATGATCGGCTTCGGGCCGACGGTCTGGTCGAGGCGGAAGGGCGAGACGGAATACGGCATCAAGGCCCTCCCGCTCGGCGGCTACGTCCAGATGGTCGGCATGTACCCGCCCAACCAGCGTGACGGCTCCGTCCGGCAGTCCAGCACGGGAATGTTCCAGGGCCTTGCGGAGGCCGCAAGAGACCAAGCCCACGAAGAGGTCCGGCCAGAGGATCACGGGCGCCTGTTCTACCAGCTGCCGGTCTGGAAGAAGATCATCATCATGCTCGGCGGCCCGGCGATGAACATCCTCCTGGGGATCCTGTTCACGGCCGTCGTGCTCATGGGCTTCGGCATTGCGGAACCTACGAATCAGATCGCGTCCGTTTCGGCCTGCATGGTTCCCGCGAACCAGCAGCAGACCACCACCGACACGTCCACCTGCACGAAGACACCTGCTGCGGCCGCCGGCCTGCAGCCGGGCGACACCGTGGTCCGCTTCGACGGCAAAGAGGTCACCGGCTGGGACCAGATGAGCACATGGATCCGGGCCTCTGCGGGGAAGACCGTAAGCATCACGGTTGACCGCGGCGGCAAGGACGTCGACCTGAAGATCAGCCCCGTGCTCTACTCCGTCGCCGTCTACGGACCGGACGGACAGCCGGTCAAGAACGCGGACGGGAGCTACAAGACAACCGAGTCCGGCTTCGTCGGCATCAGCGCACGGCAGGCGCTCACCCCTCAGCCCGCGACGTCGGTGCTCCCCGCCGTCGGGCAGAACGTCGCCCAAGTCGCGGGCGTCGTCGTCAATCTTCCTGCGCGCGTCATCGGCGTCGCCCAAGCGGCGTTCGGCAGTGCGCCGCGGGATCCGAACGGCCCCATGAGCGTGGTCGGCGTAGGGCGCGTGGCGGGCGAGGTGGCCTCGCTCCAAGACGTTCCGCTCTCGGCACGGATCGCAACTTTGTTCGGCCTTCTGGCCGGGGTCAACCTTGCGCTCGCGGTCTTCAACCTCGTGCCGCTCCTCCCGCTCGACGGTGGCCACGTCGCAGGCGCGCTGTACGAAGGCGTCCGACGGCGGCTCGCATCATGGCGGAGGCGGCCCGACCCGGGCCCCTTCGACATCGCCAAGCTCCTGCCGCTCACGTACGCCGTCGCAAGCGTGCTCATCGCGATGAGCGTGCTGCTCATCTACGCCGATATCGTCAAGCCCGTGAACCTATTCGGGTGAGCGGAGGGATAGTCTGGACCCATGACCGTCTTCGCCGTTGAATACCGCTACGATGCCTCCACTGCCAGCCGCCGGGACGAAGTCCGCCCGGATCACCGCGGGTGGCTCGCGGATATCGCGGACAAGGGGCAGCTCCTCGCGAGCGGTCCGTACGAGGACGGCAGCGGAGCGCTCCTGCTCATGAAGGCGGACGACGCCGAAGCCCTCCAGTCGCTGCTCGAGCAGGATCCCTTCGCAGTCGAAGGCCTGCTCGCGGGATCGTCCACCATCGCGTGGAACCCAGTAACAGGCCCCCTCGCTTCCCAGTTCTGAAAACACCCCTCAGCAAGGAGTTCTCGTGACTTCGGTCAGCCTCGGAATGCCAGCCTCCCCGCCGCCAGTCCTCGCCCCGCGACGCAAGACGCGCCAGATCCACGTCGGCTCGGTGGGGGTCGGCTCCGAGTACCCGATCAGCGTCCAATCCATGACGACGACGCCGACCACGGACATCAACGCGACCCTCCAGCAGATCGCGGAGCTGACTGCGGCGGGATGCGACATCGTGCGGGTTGCGTGCCCGTCGGCGGACGACGCCGAGGCACTCCCGATCATCGCGAAGAAGTCCCAGATCCCGGTCATCGCGGACATTCACTTCCAGCCGAAGTACGTCTTCGCCGCGATCGAGGCCGGGTGTGCGGCGGTCCGCGTGAACCCGGGCAACATCCGGAAGTTCGACGATCAGGTCAAGGAGATCGCGCAGGCCGCGAAGGACCATGGCACGTCGATCCGCATCGGGGTCAACGCCGGCTCCCTCGACGCCCGCCTGCTGAAGAAGTACGGAAAGGCGACGCCGGAGGCGCTCGTCGAGAGTGCCCTCTGGGAGGCGAGCCTCTTCGAGGAGCATGACTTCCATGACTTCAAGATCTCGGTCAAGCACAACGACCCGGTCGTTATGGTGCGCGCGTACGAGCTCCTCGCCGAGCAGGGCGATTGGCCGCTCCACCTCGGTGTGACCGAGGCCGGTCCGGCCTTCCAAGGCACGATCAAGTCTGCGACGGCGTTCGGCGCCCTCCTCTCGCGGGGAATCGGCGACACGATCCGCGTCTCCCTCTCGGCGCCGCCCGTCGAAGAGGTCAAGGTCGGCATCCAAATCCTCCAGTCCCTCAACCTCCGCCCGCGACGGCTCGAGATTGTCTCGTGCCCCTCGTGCGGCCGGGCACAGGTCGACGTGTACAAGCTCGCGGAAGAGGTGACGGCCGGCCTCGAGGGCATGACCTTCCCGCTCCGCGTGGCCGTCATGGGGTGCGTCGTGAATGGTCCCGGGGAGGCCCGCGAGGCCGATCTCGGGGTGGCCTCCGGCAACGGCAAGGGCCAGATCTTCGTCAAGGGCGAGGTCATCAAGACGGTCTCGGAGAGCGAGATTGTCGAGACGCTGATCGAAGAGGCGATGAAGATCGCTGAGGAGATGGGGGAGGCTGATGGCGAAGATGCTTCAGCGGGCGGCCCCGTGGTCACCGTCTCGTAGACGAGACCCGCTGATCCGCAGGCTAGGGCACGAGGACACCCTCGAGCTCTGCGAGCTTGCTGCTCTCGACCCTGTGGCCAACGTCTTCATCGCGGCGCACCTCCTCACCGCCGGTTCGGCGGCGCCCACCCAGAGCGGCGCTGAGATCCTTGGCGCGTACGACGGCGATGGGCGGCTTGTGAGCGCTTGTTGGCTCGGTGCCAACATTGTCCCGGTCGGCATGCAGGAAGAGGCCGCTCCCGCGTTCGCCGAGGTGATCCGCGGTGCGAACCGACGGTTCGCTTCGATCTTCGGGCCAGCGGAGCCGACGCTCGCGCTGTACGAAGGGTTGGGCGGTCCCCGAGCCCGGGAAGTCCGTCCTGTGCAGCCGCTCATGGCGATCGAGGGCGGAGCGAGTGTTCGGCCCGACCCGCTCGTCCGGGTGACGGGACTCGATGACTTCGACGCCGTCGCTCCGGCGTGCGTGGCGATGTTCGAGGAGGAAGTCGGGTATTCGCCCGTGGCCGGAGGCAGCGACAACTACTACCGGCGGGTCCGTCAGCTCATCCAGCAAGGCCATTCGATGGCCCGCTTCGGGGACCACGGCGAGGTGGTCTTCAAGGCGGAACTCGGTGCGGTTTCTTCCGCCGCGAGCCAAGTCCAGGGGGTGTGGGTCGCCCCCGCGCATCGAGGACTCGGCTTGAGCCACGGCGGGATGGCAGCGGTTGTGAGTATCGCCCGTCAGCTCGCCCCGATCGTGAGCCTCTACGTCAACGACTACAACGAGCGTGCCAAGGCCTGCTATGAGCGGGTCGGCTTCGAGCGCGTGGGGACCTTCGCGACAGTCCTGTTCTGAGCGCGTCTTCTGAACTGTTCCCACAGCGCGGGTTTCCCTTTAGGCTGTGGCAACTGGCTCATCGGCCTCTGGGGGAAGGTCATTATGAACGCGCTCGGGATCACAGTTCGTCACGCTTCGGCAGCTGCCGCAATCGTCTTCTTGCTTGTCGGCTGCGCGGCGCCGGCAACCAAGCAGGGTTCGGCTCCTCCCGCGCCAAGCCTGCCGCCCGCTCAGGCGCAGACGCCCGCACAGGCGCAGACGCCTACGCCTACTCCTACCCCAACGCCCACCGCGAGCGCGTATTCGACCCAGCAGATCGCTGCGGCTCTCACGGAGATCAATTCCCAGGAAGGACTGAACGGGCAGGTTCTCGGCCAGGACCAGATCCTGCAGGTTCTGCCTCAGACGCAGCAGCTCATGAAGCAGCTCGACGTGGTACCCGCTAACTGCGCGGACGTCTTCCGCATCGACATGTCAAAGGCGGTATCGGAGGCCAACATGGGGATGGTGGTCTCAGCGCAGCCCGGGACTGCGAATTCACTCTCGCTCGGAGCCCTGAGCTTCACCTCGCTCGACGCCGTCAAGTCCGCTCTGAACTTCGACCCCGCCGCGATCGCGCGGTGTTCGGAAATGACCGTGACGGTGAACGGCGTCGTGGTGCAGGCATCCGCTCGGTCACTGGCCGTCACTGTGCCCGGATCGACGGCCTATGGTTCGGCCGCGGTGCTTGATGCAGCTGGCAGGTCTCAGCACACCGTGACAATCGTGGCGCTGAAGGGCGTGACCGAGGTTGTGGCTACCTATTCAGCTCCTGACGCCGACTCTGTCGCTTCCGTGAAGCGCGTCGAGGACTTGCTGGGGGCCACTCTGGACGCCGTCCAGGCTCAAGCCGCGCCCGTCTAGCGGTCATCGTCTCGGCAGCGGCTCGGTGAGGTGCCGCTGGATCGCCGGAGCGAGGAGCCGTTCGGCATCCTCGCTCGGGAGGGAAGCGAGGGGCTCGAGTCGGACTACATAGCGCGCGATCATGAAGCCGACGACCTGGGAGGCCGCCATGGACGCGCGAAGTTCCCGCTCGTCGTCGTCCCCCGGAAGGCCGTCGGCGATGCGGGTCAGAATGCGTCGACGCACGACGTGAGCGAGGAGGCGCGAACGCGAGGTCGAACTGATGGTCGAGCGGAAGAAAGCGGCCAGGGCATGACGCTGAGGGCCCTCCCACAGGCGCACGATCACCCGGGCGACGAATCGGCCGCGTTCGGCTGGGGCTTGCTCGTCGATGTCTGCCAAGAGCGCCTCGGGGTCGATGGGCAGCGCGACGGAGGCCGCGAAGAGGTCGTCCTTCCCGTCGAAGTAGTGGTGGACGAGGGCCGCGTCAACTCCCGCCTCACGCGCAATCTGACGGAGGCTCACGCCGTCGTACCCGTCCTCGGCGAAAAGCCGCGTGGCGGCGGCGACGATCGCGGCCCGGCGGTCGGACGGACCCTTGGGACGCGCCATCACCGAGTCACGACGACTTCCGGCGCAGCGTGAACGAGGCGAGGATCAGCAGCCCGAGCAGCACCGCGGCCATGATCCACAGGTCACGCCACATTTCGCCGGTCGGATCGGTGTTGGCCGTGATCTCCTGGAGAGCTTTGACCGAGTAGGTGAGCGGCATCCAGTCGGAGAGGACTTGGAACACGTCCGTCATCTGCGCGTACGGAACGAAGAGCCCGCAGAGGAGGATCTGCGGGATGACCACGACCGGCATGAACTGGACAGCCTGGAACTCCGTCCGGGCGAACGCGCTGCAGAAGAGTCCGAGCGAGACGCCGAGGACCGCGTTGACGACCGCGACCAGCACCACGAGGGCCGCGTCGCCTTTGATGTCGAGCCCGAAGACCCAGTAGGCGACGCCTGTCGCGATGGCGGATTGGAGGGCCGCCATGAGGGAGAAGGCGATGCCGTAGCCGAAAAGGAGGTCGGCCTTGTGGATCGGCGTCGTCATGAGACGCTCAAGCGTGCCGGAAGTGCGTTCGCGCAGCATCGTGATCGAAGTCAGCAGGAACATGATGACGAAGGGGAAGATCGCGAGCATGATCGGGCCGATGCGGTCGAACGTGCGCGGCATCCCAGGCGGCAGGGTCTCGTTCTCGAACAGCCAGTAGACGACGGCGAGCAGCACCGAAGGGACGACGAGGATCAGCCCGATGCTGCGCGGGTCGTGGCGGAGCTGGTTGAGGACGCGTGCCGTCGTGGCGGCCAGCATGCGTGGGTTCATACTGCACTCTCCTTCGCTGCGCTCGCCCTGGCTGCGCTCTCTCTGGCTGGCGCGCTGTTGGCCTGGATGATGCCGAGGAAGGCCTGCTCGAGGTCTTGGCTGCGGCCCCGCTCACGCAGCTCGTCGGGGGTCAGCTGCCCGAGAAGGTATCCGTCCCGCAAGAGCAGGAGGGAGTCGCAGCGGCTTGCTTCCTCCATGACGTGGCTTGACACGAGCAGGGTTGTGCCGGCATCAGCGAGGGCACGGAAGCGCTCCCAGAGGTCCACACGGAGCACTGGGTCGAGGCCGACCGTCGGCTCGTCGAGGACGAGCAGCTTTGGCTGCCCGACGAGCGCGCAGGCGAGCGAGACGCGGCTGAACTGGCCCCCGGAGAGGTTGGCTGCCTTGCGCTTCTCAAAGCCGGAGAGGCCGACGGCGGTGACTGCTTCCTGCGCGTCGGCACGGCTTCGGCCGTGGAGGGACGCGAAATAGCGAACGTTGTCGAGCACCGTGATGTCGCTGTAGACGGCCGCGTCCTGGGTCATGTATCCGATCAGCTGGCGCAGCGCGGCCGCGCCGGCCTTCCTGTCCAGGACAGTCAGGGCGCCGGACGCGACGCGCTGCACGCCCATGATGGCGCGCATGAGTGTGCTCTTGCCGCTCCCTGAGGGCCCAAGGAGGCCGGTGACGCGTCCGCTCGGGACGGAGAAGGTGAGGCCGTGGAGCACCTCAGTGTGGCCGAGCCGGACGACGAGGCTGTCCGCTTCGACGGCGGGAGGCGGGGCGGAGGCGTGCGATGGAGTGCGGGACATGGCGGGCTCCGGGGCGTCGTGAGCGGTTAATTCATCAGCTGATGAATAGAGGCTAGATCCGCGCCTGGGAGCCCGTCAACATCCATTTTTCTCAGGCGCGTTCGAAGAGCAGCATCCACTCCTCGGGCCCCTCGGCGAGGTACTTCACCTCGAACGTTCCCTCTGGGTAGCGCTGCTTCGCCTGGGCGAGGAGGGGGAGCGGATTGTGGCTTGCGGTGATGACGAGGCCCTTTCCGGGGGCGAGGGAATCGAGAGCCCCGAAGATTGTCGCGTGGCGGATCGCATGTGGAATGAGGCGTGCGTCGAGTTCGGGGTAGCCGTCGGGATCGCTCTCGCCACAGGAGCACAGGTGCCCGTGGCCCTGCTCGTGGTTGTGTTCTTGGCCCGCGACGGGTCCGTCAGTCTCGGGAGATTGCCCGAGGACGGGCAGGAGGCGGGATGAAGGAGTGGGGGAGATGTCCATGCGCGAAACTTTACTACAATAAATTCCGTGAAAAATAGTGAGGCCGATCCACTCGGACCAGCGCCGGCCGCCACGACCCCCTCGCGTCCCCTCTCGACGGCGCGGGCGGCAATCCTCGACCTGTTGAGGGCCAGACGCTCGCCCGCGACCGTCGATGAGCTCGCGCGGGAGACCGGTCAACATTCGAACACGGTGCGCGAGCACCTTGAAGCGCTCGTGCTCGAAGGCCTCGCGACACACGCCGCTGCGGCCACCGCCGCTGCGGCCCCGGCCGCGGCCCCCGGCGCCGGGGCCTACAGCCGAGGGAGCGGGGCGCGACGCGGTAGGCCCGCAAAGCTCTACCAAGCGGCGGAGGCACCCGAGGGCTCCGCACAGTATGCGGCGCTCGCCGCCACCCTCGCGGCGGAGATCGCGCGCCTCGCGCCGGACCCGGCTGCGGCCGGGAGGGATGCCGGGGTGCGATGGGCGCAAGACACCTTCGGGCCGTCCACTGAGCGCGTCCCGGCAAGCGACGCACGACGGCGGGTGGTCGCCGAGCTCGAAAGCCTCGGGTTCGGCGTGGAGGAGGCGGCCTCCGGTTCGGCCATTCGTCTCGTGACCTGCCCGCTGCTCGCAGCAGCCCGCGTGCACTCCGACGTCGTGTGTGCCGTGCACGCAGGCCTCGTCGAGGAAGCCCTTCGGCTGTTGGGCCACGGCGAGCTGCCATCCCAGCTCGAGCCGTTTGCCGAACCCGGCGCATGCCTGCTGCGGATTCCATGACTCGCACCTGGCCGCGCATGGTCTTCCTTGCCTTCGGAGCCGCAGCCCTGCTGACAGGACTCGACGCGGCGCTCACCCTGCTCCGGGTCCCTGCGCCCGTTGCCGTGACGACCGTCCCGGACCTTCCCGCGACCCACGGGGAACTCATGACGCTCGGCTTCGTCGGGACCCTCATTGCCCTCGAACGCGCCGTCGCCCTTCGGCGAGCCTGGGGCTACGCTGCCCCCGCTCTCCTTGTCCTGGGGAGCCTTGCGGAACTCGCCCCTTGGGCAGCGCCGGCGGGTCGCGCTGCCGTCCTCACGGGGGCCGTCGTCTTCGTTGTCGTGTACGTCCCGCTATGGCGCCGGCAGCGCGATCCTGCCGTCCTCGTCCAGGCTCTCGGAGCCGTGGCAGCGGCGTGCGCGGCGGGCCTGCTTGCGGGCGGGGTCCCGACCGACCCCGTGGTGCCCTGGCTCGCGGCGTTCATGCTCCTGACGATTGGGGGCGAGCGCCTCGAACTCGCCCGCCTGCGCATCCGCGGGAACTGGCCCGAGCCGCTCCTGGTCGCAGTCTCGGCGTCGCTCCTCGTGGCCTGCGCTGCAACGCTCCTGTGGCCAGCCGTGGGCTACCCGATTCTGGGCGCCGCGATACTCGCCCTTGCCGTATGGCTCTTGCGGTATGACATCGCACGAGCCACCCTGCGCTCGACCGGCCTCCCGCGATTCGTAGCCGCGTGCCTCCTCACGGGCTACGCGTGGCTCGTCGTGGCAAGTGGGGTATACCTGCTGGTCCCAGGCGCGCCCGAGGGCGCCGCGTACGACGCAGCCCTGCACGCAGTCTTCGTCGGATTCGTGATGTCGATGATCATGGCCCACGCGCCCGTCATCCTCCCCGCCGTCCTGCGGCGGCCGCTCCCGTACTCACGCGCCATGTGGATACCAGCCGCGCTCCTGCATGCAACGCTGCTGGTGCGGCTCGCGGTCGGGGACGCGCGCGGATCCTCGTTGGGGTGGCAGATCGGGGGAGTGGGCAACGTAGTGGCAGTCCTCGCGTTCCTCGCCGTCGCGCTTGTCTCGGGCCTCAGGAGGCGAGCATGACGGGGCGTGCCGCCTGGCACCGCTGGGCCAACCTCCCGACGCTCGGCTGGCTCGGCGTCGTCGTCGTTCTCTCGCTGGTTCTCTCCCTCGAGCATCGCGGATTTCCCGGGTCTGCCTGGCTCCTCGTGCATCTGACCCTTCTCGGCGCAGTGACGAACGCAATCATGGTCTACAGCTGGCACTTCTCAGAGGCCCTGCTCAGGCTGCCGATTCCGTCGCGCCGCCCTCTCGCGGTCCGACTCACGCTGCTGAACGTCGGCTCGGCGTCGGCGATGGCCGGTGTCGTCCTGGCGGTCTGGCCGCTAACGGTCGGGGGAGCCGCCGCTGTCGGGACGGCATCGGCCTGGCATGGTACCGCGATCCTCGCACGCGCTCGTCGCGCTCTTCCTTCGCGCTTTGCCTCGACGGTCCGCTACTACCTCGCTTCCTGCGCGGTGCTCCCGTTCGGGGCCGCGGCAGGCGCCACGCTCGCATTGGTCGGCGACGGTGCGCCGGAGGAATGGCACGCCCGCATCCTCGTGGCCCACGAGTCGCTCAACGTCTTCGGCTGGGTAGGGCTCGCTGTGCTCGGAACTCTCGTCACGCTTCTGCCCACAATGCTGCGAACCCGCGTGGACGACGCCGCCGAGCCCACCTCGCGCCGCGCACTCTGGCTGCTCCTCGCCGGAGTCGTCGCGGCAGCGGCGGGCGCGCTTGCCGGGGAACAGTGGCTGACCGCTCTCGGGGTCGCCGCATACCTTGCCGGCGTCCTTGTATCGGCGGCTCCGCTTGTTCGCACGGTCGTCCGGAAGGCTCCTGTGCATTTCGCCCCGCTCAGCGCGGTAGCGGCCATACTGTGGCTCGTCGTCGCCCTCGTGTGGCTGCTCGCGCTCTGCGTGACCGAGCCTGGCTGGATGGCACTGCACGCCGGGCTGGGCGAGCTGACACCGGTGCTCGTCGCCGGGTTTGCGGCCCAGGTGCTTCTTGGTGCGTTGGCCTATCTCCTGCCGGTCGTGCTCGGCGGCGGCCCCGCCGCGGTACGGTGCCGAGCGGAAACGCTCGACGGCGGCGCTTGGCTACGCGTCGTCGTCGCCAACGGTGCGATCCTCCTCTATGTCCTTCCCGTGCCCGGCGCTGTGCGCATCGCTGCGGCGGCTGTCGCTGTCATTGCGCTGGGTGCGTTCCTCTGGCTCGTCGTCAGGGCGCTCAGGGCATATTCCGTGCCGTGACTGGGCTACATTGGTAGCTGACCTTTCCCATCCCGAGCCAGTCGAGCTCATAGTCAGAACGGATGCCGCACGTGGTCCTGCGACTCTCCACCCTGTTCCTCCGAACCCTCCGCGAGGACCCGGCCGACGCCGAGGTGGCCAGCCACAAGCTGCTCGTCCGTGCCGGCTACATCCGCCGCGCTGCTCCGGGCATCTACACCTGGCTCCCCCTCGGGCTCGCAGTGCTGCACAAGGTTGAAGCGATCATCCGTGAGGAGATGGCGTCGATCGGTGCCCAGGAGGTCCATTTCCCGGCCCTCCTGCCGAAGGAGCCCTACGAGGCGACCAACCGCTGGACCGAGTACGGCGACAGCATCTTCCGGCTCAAGGACCGCAAGGACGGCGACTATCTCCTCGCGCCGACGCACGAGGAGATGTTCACGCTCCTCGTGAAGGACCTGTACTCCTCGTACAAGGATCTCCCGCTGAGCCTCTACCAGATCCAGAACAAGTACCGTGACGAGGCCCGTCCCCGGGCTGGCCTCCTCCGTGGGCGCGAGTTCATCATGAAGGACTCCTACTCGTTCGACGTCGACGACGCCGGCCTCGACGCGAGCTACGCGGCCCACCGCGAGGCGTATCTCCGGATCTTCGCGCGGCTTGGGCTCGAGGTTGTGCCCGTCAAGGCGACGGCCGGCGCGATGGGAGGCTCGAAGAGCGAGGAGTTCCTGCACCCGACCGAGATCGGCGAGGACACGTTCGTGCGCTCTGCCGGCGGCTACGCGGCGAACGTCGAAGCCGTCACCACGGTCGTGCCGGACCCGGTGGACTACACCGACGCGCCTCCCGCGCAGGTCCTGGACACCCCGGACACCCCGACGATCGAGACCCTCGTCGCCGCGTCCCAGACCATCTTCCCGAATGCGGAGCGGGCCTGGACTGCCGCTGACACGCTCAAGAACGTCGTGCTCACGGTCAAGCTCCCCACGGGGGAGAAGCAGTTGGTCGTCATCGGTGTCCCGGGTGACCGCGCCGTCGACCTCAAGCGCGTCGAGGCGAACATCGGGGCCTTCCTCCCAATCGCCGGGGAGATCGGCCTCGAAGCCGCGAACGAGGAGGACCTCAAGTCGCAGCCCCTCATCGTCAAGGGCTATCTCGGCCCGGGCCTCGACCCCGAGGACGCGCTCCTCGGCCTCGAGGGGAAGTCGGGCCTGCTATACCTCGTCGATCCACGGGTTGTCTCCGGGACACGCTGGATCACCGGCGCGAACCAGCCCGGCAAGCACGTGTACGGGCTCGTCGCCGGGCGTGACTTCGGATGGGACGGCGTCATCGAATGCACCGAGGTGCGCGAGGGCGACGAGTCTCCTGACGGGTCCGGCCCGCTTGAGACGGCCCGCGGGATCGAGATGGGGCACATCTTCCAGCTCGGCCGCAAGTACGCCGAGGCCCTCGACCTCAAGGTCCTCGACGCGAACGGCAAGCAGGTCACCGTCACGATGGGCTCGTACGGTGTCGGGGTCACCCGCGCCGTGGCCGCTCTGGCCGAATCGAACCACGACGAGCGCGGGCTCATCTGGCCGCGTGCGGTCGCGCCCGCCGACGTCCACGTCGTCGCCGTCGGCCGGGGCGAGGAGATCTTCGCCGAGGCTGAGCGCCTCGCTGCGGAGCTCGAGTCGCGCGGGCTGACCGTCATGCTCGATGACCGGCAGAAGGTTTCGCCGGGCGTCAAGTTCGGAGATGCCGAACTCATCGGCGTCCCGACGATCGTGGCCGTCGGAAAGGGCCTCGCGGGAGGCACCCTCGAGGTCAAGGATCGGCGGTCGGGCTCGGCTGAGGACGTCCCGGTGGGCGACGTCGCCGACTACGTCGTGCGCGCCGTGCGCGCCGACGCTTAGCCCGGTCCGTGCACAGCGGCTTCGAGCTGCTCAGCCCCCTCACCCTCGTCCTCGTCATCCTCGCCGGCTTCGCGGCTGGCTGGGTTGACGCGGTCGTCGGCGGGGGAGGCCTGATCCAGCTCCCTGCCATGCTCGCGTTGCCGGGAATCACGCCCGTCCAGGCCTTGGCGACCAATAAGATGGGTTCGGTCTTCGGCACGAGCACAAGCGCGTTGACGTATGCCCGCCGGGTACGGCCGGATCTTCGCACCGCAATCCCGATGGCCCTCGTGGCCCTGGCAGGTGCGTTCGGCGGGGCTGTGCTCGCTTCGCTGCTGCCTGCGCGGGTGTTCAAACCGATCATTCTGGCCGCGATCATCGCAGTTGCGCTCTTCACGGTGTTCAAGCCGCAGCTCGGGCAGTATACGGAGCTGCGGCTCAAGGGCCGCCGGCATTTCGCCGCGGCTTGCGGGCTGGGTCTCGTCATCGGCTTCTACGATGGGCTCATCGGGCCCGGAACCGGCTCGTTCCTCGTGATCGCGCTCGTCTCGGGGATGGGTTACGCGTTTCTTGAAGCGAGCGCCAAGGCGAAGATCGTCAACATGGCCACGAACGTCGGCGCCCTTCTGCTCTTCGCACCCAGCGGCGCGCTGCTGTGGGGCGTGGGGCTCGTGGTCGGGGCCGCCAACATGTGCGGCGGCTACCTGGGGGCGCGCATGGCAGTCGCACGCGGGAACAGGTTCATCCGCTGGGTGTTCCTCGTCGTCGTGGCTGCGCTCGCGGTCAAACTCGGCATCGACGTGTGGAACGAGGACTTCGCCTGAGGCCTGTCCCTGCCTGAGTCAGTCCAGGCGCTTGAGCTCGTTCGCTGCGGGGAGGCCCGGTAGGAGCCGTGAGCAGAGTGCGCTCGCGACCCAGAGAGA
The DNA here is from genome assembly GCF_000802235.1 of Sinomonas humi. Taxonomy (GTDB): domain Bacteria; phylum Actinomycetota; class Actinomycetes; order Actinomycetales; family Micrococcaceae; genus Sinomonas; species Sinomonas humi. The sequence goes on along the minus strand of NZ_JTDL01000147.1, from coordinate 71,219 downwards.
GCGCTCGAGTTCGCCGCGGTGCCCGGGCTTCGCCGCATACCAGAGAGCGTTCTCCACTTCACGGAGCACGGCCCAAGCCCGGGCAGCTTCGCCGTCCAGCCCCGCCGCATCAGCGAGCTCCCAGCAGCGTTCGAGCAGGGCGTCCGCGGAGTTCGTGCGCCGCAGTTCGGGGAGGCGGTTCCACAGCATGGGAGCGACGGCGAACTCTGCCTCTCCGACCGCCGCCTGGGGATCGATCGCGCGGAAGCCGCCGTCGAGATCGCCGAGGACGTTCATGCCGTGCAGATCCGTATGGACCAGGACGTCGCGTCCGCCGCGTCGCCCGACTGTGCCCCGGGTTGCGCACACGTCGAGCGCCTCCTCGAGAAGCCAGCGCGGGAAGGGGCGCCCAAGGCGTTCCCAGCGCTCGGGCAGTTCGTCGCTCCAGTGCTCCGCGCGGGCGTCGAGCCGCTCGAGCGCAGCCCAGTCGGGCCGGTCGTCTTCCGGTACCGCGAGCCTGCGCATGATCGCACCCCAGACTGCGTAGGCCTCAGGAAAGGGAATCTCCTGAAGCCGCCGGCCGGCGTCGAGCCGTTCCAGCAGCAGTGAGCCGTCGCCGTCGTCGGCGATGAGCCGCACGGCACCCCGGCCGCTCCACAACCGCAGGGCGACGGCCTCGGAAGCTGCTTCCTCATGCGGATACGGGAGCTTCAGCACGAGGGGTTCACCTGCGCGGCGAACGGCCACCACAAGGGCTCCGAAACCTGACCACGGCCCTGCCTCGGCATCCAGCTCCAAGTCCCAGCGGCGCAGCCCGCGTTCGAGCCGCTCAGGTAGCGACGCGAGCCATGCGCGGCCGGTGGGCGTGCGGGAATACCTCGTTACGAGGTCCGCGGGCACACCGGTCGCTGTCATGGCCCTTCTCAGGCCGCCCCGGTCGTGCCGAGCAGGCTGCCAAGGCCGTAGGTGGTCGCGAGTGCTATAGCTCCGCCGATGACGACGCGGAAGGATGCCCGGCTCCTGGACCCTCCGCCGATCCACGCACCGACGGCCCCGGTGATGGCCAGCGCTACGAGCACGACGACGAACGTGAGCCACACGCGCATGGCGGCGGGGAAGAACAGGATCGACAGCAGGGGCAGCACCGCGCCGCACAGGAACGAGACCGCCGAGGCGATGGCCGCATGCCACGGGCTGACAACCTCGTCCGGGTCGATGTTGAGCTCGATGTCGAGATGCGCCCGGAGCGCATCCTTCTCGGTCAGCTCCTCGGCCACCTTCGTGGCTGTCTCGGGGGAGAGGCCTTTGTGGCGGTACATCGCCACGAGCTCCTTGAACTCAGCCTCGGGCTGATCGCGGAGCTCGTCGCGCTCCTTTGCGATGAGATGCCGCTGGCTGTCGCTCTGGCTGCTCACCGAGACGTATTCGCCGAGGGCCATGGAGATCGCGCCGCCCGCGAGTGCCGCCATGCCCGCAGCGAGGATCGGGCCGTTGCTCGTCGTCACACCGGCGACACCGACCACGACGGCGGCCACGGAGACGATGCCGTCGTTCGCTCCGAGTACGCCCGCTCGGAGCCAGTTGAGCTTCGCCGCGATGTCAGCGCCCTGCGGCTCAGGGTGGAGGTCGGTGGTGGATTCCGTCGTCATGATTCAACTCTTGCACCGGAGTTGCGGCGCTGCCAGCGAAGCAAGCCTAGCCTCACTGCGCTGTCGGGACGCCGGGGAAGGCGGTTGCATCCGACGGCGAAACTGCCGCGGCCAAGTGCGCGGCAGTCATCAGGCCGCCGGCCGCCACGCTTCGGCGTGCCCCAGATGCTGCTCCGACAAGCTGTGCCCACGCTTCCTCGGACGACCCCTCGACAGCCTTGAGTGCCGCCGAGGGGTCGGAGGCGAAGCCGGGCGGGACGGCGAAGCCGGCATCGCGGGGAGGCAGAGCCGTGCACGCTGCTGCGGCGAGGCTGTCGACTGACGCGAGCTGGCGGCGGTGGGCGTCCAGTGCCGACGAGCGAGCCGCGGCGTCGGGGGACCCGGCCGGAGTGCGGGCGATGGCCGTCTCGAGCAGATAGACGGCGGCGGATTCGGCCCGCTCCGCCGCGGCGAGGGCGCCGGGGAATCCGCTTCCGCCGTAGCTCGCCGTGGCGGTCGGGCTCGGGCACGGCCCACTCGCGCTCGGGCTTGGAGTTGGTCCTGTGGTTGGAGTTGGTCCTGGGCTTGGCACCGCGCCAGTGCTCGAGTTCCCGGTTGCGCCGTCTATCGCGTCGAGTTGGACCGACTGTCCGGCCGCCACCGAGGCGAGAAGCGTCGCGGTCGGGGCGTCGACGTCGGGGAGTGCGGCGAGTCGCGCTTGAACGCTCGATGCCAGGGCGGCGGCGACGTCCTTTGCCTCAACCTTGCCTGCCCCTGCGCTGGCCGTAACGCCTACCGCGGGGGGTGTCGGTGTCGGGCTGACCGGTGCGGTTCCCACGACCGCCGGACCGGTGGGAGTCGCCGCGCCGGGGGTCGCCTGCGGAGGCGTTCCGCCGAGGACGGCGGCCTGTCGGTCCAGTACCGTCCCGGCAGTCGAGAGGGCGCGTTGGGTGCCGGGGTTCGCGCCGCCAACGGCCGCGTTGTGGGCCAAGCCCGCGATTCGGAGCGCATCCTCGTGGGCGGTGCGGAGGGCGATCTCGCTTCGGCTGGGGCTCGTCGGCTGCGGTGCGTGGATCGCGACGAGGGTTGCGCTGCCGAGCGCCACGAGGATCCCCGCGACCCCGAGCGCCCAGTACCGCCAGGGCCGTCCCCGCGACGTATTGCCGGAGGGTCCGCCGGATTGGGACGACGAGTCGGAAGGCGGTGTGGACGGATCTGACGGCGGCATGGACGGAGTGGACGGCACGGTGTCGGAACTCACGGGCTCGATCATCCCACGAGCGGGCGCCGGGCCTGCCACGAGGCGCGCGAGCCGATAGTCTATGAGGACACAACTGAGCGAAGGAGGCGGACGTTCATGTCCGAGAAGGCATCGGAGTCTCCGTTTGCAGCCGAAGAGGCGCGATTGCACGCGCTGCTCGAGCCCACCGTCACCGCTCATCGCCTCTTCCTCGAAGGGGTCTCCATCAAAGCCGCCGGGGCCCACCGGACCCTGCACGTCGTCGTCGACCTTCCCGAGGAGGAGTCCGGCGGAGTGGGTCTCGACGTCATTGCGGAGATCTCTCGCGAGCTCTCCGACCTCCTTGACAACGGCAGGGCAGCCGGGACTTTCGCCGACGACCGTCCCTACGACCTCGAGGTCTCCTCGCCGGGCGTCACGCGCCCGCTCACGCGACCGCGCCACTGGCGGCGCGCACTCGGGCGCGTCGTCAAGGTCAATGTCATACAGGGGGAGAACCTCACCGGCAGGCTCACCGATGTGACGGACGACGGCGTCACGATCGTCCCCGATCGACCGGCGGCCAAGGGGGTCAAGCCCAAGCAGGGCGACCCGGTCACGCTGGCCTTCGAGAAGATCCGCAGCGGCCGGGTCGAGGTGGAGTTCTCGCACGTCGATGCTGTTCCGGAGACGGCCTTCGAGAACTTCGAGCCCGACGCTGATACCGAACCCGAGACCGATACAGACGCCGAGGAGGCCTAGTGGACATCGACATGAGCGCGCTGCGCCTACTGGAGCGAGAACGCGACATCCCTGTCGACAAGCTCATCCCGACGATCGAGCAGGCGCTGCTCCTCGCCTACCACAAGTCTCCCGGAGCAATCGAGAAGGCTCGTGCAGAGGTTGACCGCAGAAGCGGGCATGTGACGATCTGGGCGACCGAGATAGATGAGGAAGGCAACCCGATCGGCGAGTTCGACGACACGCCGGAGGGCTTCGGCCGCATCGCAGCGACGACTGCCCGGCAGGTCATCCTCCAGCGGCTCCGGGACGTCGAGGACGACAACGTGCTGGGGGAGTTCAAGGGCCGCGAGGGCGAACTCATTGCGGGACTGATCCAGCAGGGCAGCAACCCGCACATGGTGCAGGTGAACCTGGGCGCCGTCGAGGCGCTGCTGCCGCCGCCCGAGCAGGTTCCAGGGGAGCAGTACGTCCACGGCAGCAGGATCCGTGCCTACGTCGTGGATGTGCACCGCGGTATGAAGGGCCCCTCGATCACGCTCTCCCGTTCTCACCCTGGCCTCGTGAAGAAGCTCTTCGAACTCGAAGTGCCCGAGATCGCCGACCGGAGCGTGGAAATTGTGGCGATCGCCCGCGAGGCCGGCCATCGCACCAAGATCGCCGTCCGCGCGAACGTGCCCGGCATCAACGCGAAGGGCGCGTGCATCGGTGAAATGGGATCGCGCGTCCGTGCCGTCATGACCGAGCTGAACGACGAGAAGATCGACATCGTCGACTACAGCGACGAAGCCGCAGCCTTCATCGCCAATGCGCTCTCGCCGGCCAAGGTCAAATCGGTGACCATCGTCGATGAGGGCGCCCGCTCCGCGCGGGTGACCGTCCCGGACTACCAGCTTTCGCTCGCGATCGGCAAGGAGGGGCAGAACGCCCGCCTCGCGGCCAAGCTGACAGGGTGGCGGATCGACATCACATCCGACGCCGCGGCCAAGGCTGTAGAATAGATAGGTCCGGGTACGCGCCCGGCAGCAAGCCAAACAAGCCAGGGGCAGTGGAACGTGCAGAGTAAGGCGCAACCGCTGCGGACCTGCATCGGCTGCCGCCAGAGCGCGCCCCGGTCTGTATTGCTCCGGCTGGTGCGGGACCCCGAGGACCCACAGCGCGTCGTCGTCGATCCGCGCCGCCGACTGCCCGGTCGAGGTGCTTGGCTGCATCCCGACCGTGCATGCCTGACGCAAGCCGTCAAACGTCGCGCGTTCAGTCGCGCCTTCCGAGGCGCCGTTGAATACGCGGCGGTCGATGACTTCTTCGGCACCGCTGTGCTGGCCCCCGCCCGCACGGTCACCGTCCAAGTTGAAAGCGGGTCAGAAATCTGATGGAAACCCGATGAGTCCCCGTCCCATGAGCGCGTAGCGATGAACAAGTTGTTCCGCGCCGCCGACGGCCTCGAACACAACGAGGCCTGCAGCAAGCAGTAGACGGTCCACGCCTGGCTCGGCGCGGACCGAGACAGGAGAAATGTGGCCAAGGTCCGCGTACACGAGCTCGCGAAGGAGCTCGGTATCACCTCCAAGGACGCCCTCGCCAAGCTTCAAGAGCTTGGTGAGTTTGTGCGTTCTGCGTCCTCGACGATCGAGGCGCCCGTCGTGAAGAAGCTTCGCGACGCCTACCCCTCCGGTTCGCCCAAGCAGGCGAAGGCTTCCGCGCCCGCGCAGGCTCGCCCGGCCGCGCCGCGCCAGGCCGCTCCGGCACCCCGGGCAGCGCAGCCGGCTCAGCCCGCCCAGACGGCGCAGCCGGCTCCGACTGGCCAGTCGGCGCCCGCGCCGGCGGCACCCTCGGCTGGCGTCAAGCCCGGTCCCGCCCGCCCGGCGGCGCCCGCCGCTCCGGCTCCCCGCCCGTCGTCGGACGTGGCACGCCCCGCTTCGGGCTCGGGTCCCCGCCCGGGCGCCCCGGGTCCGCGCCCTGGCGGCCCCCGCCCCGGCAACAACCCGTTCTCATCCTCGCAGGGCATGCAGCGCCCGGGCCGCGAAGAGCGCGCTCCTCGTCCCGGCAACAATCCCTTCGCGACCTCTCAGGGCATGCCTCGCCCCGGGCGCGACGGCGATCGGCCGGGTGGCCCGCGTCCTGCTCCCCGCCCCGGAGGCACCTCGGGCATTCCGCGCCCCCAGGCTCCGCGCCCGGGCGCCCCGCGTCCTGGTGCGCCCCGCCCCGGCGGCGCGCGTCCCGGTGCTCCGCGTCCGGGCGGCTCCGGCGCTCCGCGACAGGGTGGCGGCGCGGGCGGAGCCCGTCCGAACCCCGGCATGATGCCTCCGCGTTCTGACCGTCCCCAGCCGGGCGCACGTCCTGCCGGAACCGGCGGCCGAGGCCCCGGACGTCCGGGTGGCGCCCCAGGCGGCGCGCCTGCAGGCGGCGGCTTCGGCAAGGGCGGTCGCGGACGCGGCGGCACTCAGGGCGCCTTCGGCAAGGGCGGCGCTGGCCGCGGCAAGCAGCGCAAGTCGAAGCGCGCGAAGCGCCAAGAGCTCGAGCAGATGAGCGCTCCGTCCCTCGGCGGCGTCTCGGTGCCGCGCGGCGACGGCGATACGATCGTCCGCCTCCGCCGCGGCGCGTCCATCACGGACTTCGCCGAGAAGATCGATGCGAACCCGGCGTCGCTCGTCACGGTGCTCTTCCACCTCGGCGAGATGGCGACGGCGACGCAGTCGCTCGACGAGGAGACGTTCAGCGTCCTCGGCGAGGAGCTCGGCTACAAGATCCAGGTCGTCTCGCCGGAGGACGAGGAGCGCGAGCTGCTCGAGTCCTTCGACATCGACCTCGACGCAGAGCTCGAGGCCGAGACCGACGAGGAGCTTGAGACCCGTCCGGCCGTCGTGACCGTCATGGGCCACGTCGACCACGGTAAGACCCGCCTCCTCGACGCCATCCGCAACACGAATGTGGTCGAGGGCGAGCACGGGGGCATCACCCAGCACATCGGTGCCTACCAGATCTCGTTCGAGCACGACGGCGAGCCCCGCAAGCTCACGTTCATCGATACCCCGGGTCACGAGGCGTTCACGGCCATGCGTGCCCGTGGCGCCCAGGTCACCGATATCGCCGTGCTCGTGGTGGCCGCGGACGACGGTGTCATGCCGCAGACGGTCGAGGCGCTCAACCACGCCCAGGCTGCTGGCGTGCCGATCGTGGTCGCGGTGAACAAGATCGACAAGGAGGGCGCGAACCCGGACAAGGTCCGCGGTCAGCTCACCGAATACGGTCTCGTTCCCGAGGAGTACGGCGGCGACACGATGTTCGTGGACGTCTCGGCTCGCCAGAGCCTGCACATCGACGACCTCATCTCCGCGGTCCTGCTCACGGCCGATGCGGCGCTCGACCTGCGGGCGAACCCGAACAAGGACGCGCGCGGCGTCGCGATCGAGGCCAACCTCGACCGGGGCCGTGGTGCCGTCGCAACCGTGCTCGTGCAGTCCGGCACGCTGCACGTCGGGGACAACATGGTGGCTGGCACGGCGCATGGCCGTGTCCGTGCGATGTTCGACGAGGACGGCGAGCCGGTCGAGGTTGCGCTCCCATCGCGTCCGGTCCAGGTCCTGGGCCTCTCTTCGGTGCCGCGTGCAGGTGACACGTTCCTCGTGACCGAGGACGATCGCACTGCCCGTCAGATCGCGGAGAAGCGCGAGGCCGCCGAGCGGAACGCGCAGCTGGCCAAGCGCCGGAAGCGGATCAGCCTCGAGGACTTCGACAAGGCTGTGGCAGAGGGCAAGATCGACACCCTCAACCTCATCCTCAAGGGCGACGTCTCCGGTGCCGTCGAGGCGCTCGAGGACTCGTTGCTCAAGATCGATGTGGGCGAGGAAGTGCAGCTCCGCGTCATCCACCGCGGCGTCGGCGCGATCACCCAGAACGATGTCAACCTCGCGACGGTCGACAACGCGATCATCATCGGCTTCAACGTCCGCCCAGCGGAGCGTGTGGCCGAACTCGCGGACCGCGAGGGCGTGGACATGCGGTTCTACTCCGTGATCTACGCGGCGATCGAGGACATCGAGCTCGCTCTCAAGGGCATGCTCAAGCCGGAGTACGAGGAAGTGCAGCTCGGTACCGCCGAGGTGCGCGAGATCTTCCGTTCGTCCAAGTTCGGCAACATCGCCGGTTCGATCGTTCGCAGCGGGATCATCCGCCGCAATTCCAAGGCCCGCCTCCTGCGCGGTGGCGTGGTCGTTGCGGAGAACCTCGCGATCGACTCGCTCAAGCGGTTCAAGGACGACGCGACCGAGGTCCGCGAGGGCTTCGAATGCGGTATCGGCCTCGGCTCGTTCAACGACATCCAGCTCGAGGACGTCATCGAGACGTTCGAGATGCGCGAGAAGCCGCGCGCCTGACGCGTCCGTCGAGAAGGGGTCCCGCGGCTGCGGGGCCCCTTCCCAGTTCATCTAAGGAGTTTCCATGGCCGATCCGGCCCGCGCTGCGCGGCTCGCGCAGCGGATCAAAGTGGTCGTCGCCGAGGCGCTGCGCAAGGCCGTCAAGGACGAGCGTGCCGAGGCGATCACCATCACCGACGCCCGCGTGACTAACGATCTCCAGCACGCGACCGTGTACTACACCGTCCTAGGCGACTCCGTCGCCCAGGAAGGCGCACGGGAGGTGCTCGAGGCCAAGAAGGGCGTCCTGCGCCGCGAAGTCGGCCGCAACCTCACGATTCGGCTCACACCCACCCTCGAATTCGTCGCCGACGAGGTGCCTGTCAATGCTTCGCACGTCGAGGACCTCCTCCGGCAGGCGCGCGCCCATGACGAAGAGGTGGCCCGGCTGGCCGAGCGCGCTCGGCCAGCGGGAGATCCGGATCCCTACCGCAAGCCGGAGATCCGCGGCGAGGACGCCGACGACGTCGAGCACGAGTCCGAGTTCGACGCTGAGTAGGCCCACGGGTGACTGCTAAGGCTCCAAGCGGACCGCGATGAGCGCGCCGTTTCCGAGGGCCTCCGTAGTGGCGTAGAGAGTGTTGCCGCTGACCGCAACGTCAGCCGGCTGCGCGACGTCGAGGAATAGCGACGGGGTCGCGGTGCCGGCCGGGACCCGGTAGATCCCCGGTCCGAACAGCGACGCGACGAACAGGTTCCCACGCCCGTCGAACGCGATCCCGGTCGGGCTCACAAGCCCGTCAACCCAGCGTTGGGCCGCGCCCGTCCATGGATTCACGCGCAGGATCGAGCCGTTGGCTCCGAGACTGGCGTCCTCGGGGCCTCCGGGGAGCGAGGAGACGTAGAGCCAACCGTCGGGGCCTATGGCGACATCGGTGGGCACCGGCTCGAAGGTGTACGTCTGACCGGCGCATGCCGGCGCCCCCAGCGCGGCCGCGATCTCGCTCGTGACCGGGACGGAGGCTCCCGGCAGGACGGCGACCTTGCGTATGGAACCCGTTGTGAGGTTCACCGCGAGCAGGTCGTTTCCACCGGCGTCAGCGACGTAGGCCGTGTTCCCGGACACCGCCACGGCGTAGGGATGCGAGTCGGTCTCGCCCGTGTAAGAGGCCGGGACGCCGAGGCTGCCGAGCTGGGCGAGGCATTCCGCGGGCGCTGTTGCCGGTACCCCATAGGCAACGTTTCCGTCCGGATTGTTCGCCGTCTCGAAGGCTCCGAGCTGGTCGGTGACCGTCCTGACGGTTCCCTTTGCATCGATCGACTTGAGCGAGCCTGCGAGGGGACGCGGGTCGTCGGGCCCAGCGCCTTGGCTCTCGACGAAGTACGTCGTGCTTCCCTGGGCGTCCGAGCCCGCGACGTCCCACTCCGGAGCGGAGTAGACCGTTCGGCTGGTTTCGTCGGAGACACGCGTGAGGCGCCCGGCGAACTCCTCCGAGACGGTCACCGCTCGGCCCGGGCCCACGGAAAGATGCAGTGGCCCCCCAAGCCCCTGCGTCACCACCGTCGGCTCGTGGTCCTTCACAGAGGACGACGGCGGAGCTGCGGCAGCCGTGCCGACTGGAGCCGTCAGCAGGAAGCCGACGACAAAGACGACAAGTGTTTTCTTCATTGGGATCACTCCTGGTGCGTCAGAGGTGACCCGAGGCCGAACAGCAGGTTCCCCACCCGTGGCACACTCTAGCTTGGCGGCCGCGCCGTTACCATGGGCGGCATGGCGCAGGATCTTGGGGCCGGAGCCGCCGATCGAGCGAGGTACCTCGAGCGGGCCATCGAACTCGCCGTGTCGAACGTCCTGGAAGGCGGAGGGCCCTTCGGTGCAGTGGTCGTGATGCCGGACGGAAGCGTCTTCGAGGGGATGAACCGTGTGACCCGAGACCACGATCCGACCGCCCACGCGGAAGTCGTCGCGATCCGCCGCGCCGCCGCCGCAACGCAGGACTTCGACCTTCACGGCGCGGTCCTGTACACGAGCTGCGAACCGTGCCCGCTGTGCCTTGCCGCCGCCCTGTGGGCCCGCATCTCTGCAGTCTTCTTCGCTGCAGATCGGTATGACGCCGAGGCGGCAGGTTTCGACGATGCCGTCTTCTATGAGTACTTGGCCGGTACGGACCGGTCGCTCATGCCGGTCGCCCGCGCCAGTGTCGATCGGCGCGTTGCCCCGTTCGAGGCGTGGAACGCCTTCGAAGGGCGCATCGAGTACTGACCTGTTGGGGAAGCATCACTGAGGCGGGAGCATGCTTCTCGCTCCATATACTGGGAGGCGTGCTTTCTGGACTCGTGATCGTCGACAAACCACAGGGATGGACGAGCCACGACGTCGTCGGCCGCATCCGTCGTCTGGCCGGCACCCGGAAAGTGGGCCACGCGGGGACGCTTGACCCGATGGCCACGGGCGTCCTGGTCGTCGGCATCAACCGCGCGACTCGGCTCCTCTCCTACATCGTGGGGACCTCCAAGACCTACACGGCGACAATGCGCCTCGGGCAGAGCACGGTCACGGACGACGCGGAGGGTGAGGTGGTCTCCGAGACCATCGCCGCGGCCGTGACCGAGGAACAGATCCGCTCGGCTGCCCAGCGTCTCACGGGCGAGATTCTGCAGGTCCCGAGCAGCGTCAGCGCCATCAAGGTGGCTGGGCAGCGTTCGTATGCACGGGTCCGGGCGGGTGAGAGCGTCGAGCTCGAGGCTCGTCCAATCACGGTGCATTCGTTCGAGATCCACGACATCCGCCGAGAACGTGGTGGCCGCGTGCTCGACGTCGACGCAACGGTCCACTGCTCCTCCGGCACGTACGTCCGGGCTCTTGCGCGGGATCTGGGGCTGGCGCTCGAAGTCGGCGGCCATCTGACGGCTCTCCGCCGGACCGAGGTCGGGCCCTACGGCATCCACGAGGCACACACGCTCGAGGCGCTTGCCGAGGACTTCAAGGTGCTTCCCCTCGCCGAGGCAGCGAGGGCGCTCCTGCCGGTGCGGGAGCTGAGCGACGACGAGGCGGTCGAGCTCTCGTTCGGCCGTCGCATTGCTGCGACCGGGCGCAATGCAGTGACCGCCGCGTTCGCCCCCGACGGCAGCCTGGTCGCGCTCCTCAAGGACGCCGGTCCAGCGGCCAGGCCGGAGCTCGTCTTCGCCGCTCGAGGGGGAGAGCTGGCCGAGTGACTGACCCGTTCTTCTGGATCGGGACCGCGATCTGCGCCGTCTCGGCCGTCATCTGCATCTTCGCGACTGTGACCAAGCGCTATCCCGGCGACGCCGCGATCGTCTCGGTCGCCGCCGTCGAGCTCTTCCTCGTAGTCTTCGGTGTGGCCTCGGGCGTACGGCAGGCTGCGGGGGAGGCGATCCGAGGCGAGCCCTGGGAATTCTGGGGCTACCTCATCACCGCCTTCATCCTGCCCATCGCGGCCTTCTGGTGGGCAATCCTCGACAAGACGCGCTGGAGCAATCTCGTCCTGGCGGCTGTGCCGATAACCGTATTCGTCATGCTGTTCCGCATGGAGCAGATTTGGAATGGAGCGTTCTGAAGACGTGTCTGAGACCACTGAACACTCGCCCAGCACCCGAAGCAGGGGCCTTGGCCGGATCATCGTCGCGATCTACGGCATCTTCGCCCTGTCCGCCACGGCCCGGGCGGGCTTCCAGATCGCGACCAAGTTCTCCGAGGCGCCGCTCGCTTACGTCCTGAGTGCTGTGGCCGCCGTCGTCTACATCGTCGCTACGGTCGCGATGGCGAGGAAGGGAGTGACGAGCTGGTATGTCACGTGCGGCGCCGTGCTCGTTGAGCTGCTTGGCGTGCTCGTAGTCGGGACGCTGAGCGTCCTCGTCCCCCAGGACTTCCAGCAGGACACTGTCTGGAGCGTCTACGGCAAGGGCTACGGCTTCGTCCCGCTCATCCTGCCGTTCGTCGGGCTCACCTGGCTCTGGTTCAACCGGCCGCGGCGGGGGAGCGCGACCCGGTAGTGTGGGGGTCGCGAGACATGGGTGATGAGGTGAGGACGGAGGCGAGGAACACGGTGCAGATCTGGCGCGGGCTGGACGAGGTCCCTGACGATTTCGGGCGGGCTGCGGTCACCATCGGCAACTTCGACGGCGTGCACCGCGGACACCAGCAGGTCCTTGCCGCGCTTGTGCGCACGGCCCGCGAGACGGGCAGCAAGCCGGTTGCGGTGACGTTCGACCCCCATCCCGCACGGGTGCACCGTCCGGATACGGCGCCTGATCTCATCATGGGGATCGACGACAGGATCGCGGCCCTTGGGGGGTACGGGCTCGAGGCCGTGCTCGTTCTCCACTACACGCTTGAATTCGCGGCGCAGACGCCCGAGGAATTCGTGCGGAATGTCTTCGTCGACGGACTGCACACGAGCGCCGTCGTCGTCGGCCACGACGTTCGGTTCGGACGGGGGAATGCAGGCGACCTGTCCACGATGCAGGATCTCGGCCGCCGGTACGGCTTTGACGTCGTGGTGGTCGAGGAGTTCCGCGAGAAGGATCCCGGACCCCTCACGGAGGACGAGGGCGCGCAGCGGCGCTGCTCCTCCACCTGGGTCCGCGAAGCTCTCGATCGCGGCGACGTCCACACCGCTGCTGAGATCCTGGGCCGTCCGCACACGATGCACGGCAAAGTGGTCCACGGTGCCGCGCGGGGGCGTGCGCTCGGCTTCCCGACGGCGAATCTGGACCACGACTCGATCGGCCACATCCCCTCCGACGGGATCTACGCCGGGTGGCTCGTGGACGAGGCCGGGACCCGTTGGCCCGCGGCGATCTCCGTCGGGTCGAACCCCACGTTCGTGGGCGTCACGCGCCAGGTGGAGGCCCACGTGATCGATCGCCCTGACGAGGCACCCGAGGACTTCGACCTGTACGGGCAGCGGGTCGCGGTAGAGTTCGTCGAGCGGCTGCGGGGCATGGTCGCCTACCGCGGGCCGGAGGCGCTCGTCGAGCAGATGAAGGTCGACGTCGATCAGGCTCGCCGGATTCTCGCTACGCTTGCTGGGTGACAGATCTCACAACGAATACCCGGGCGCTCGAAGACAGCATCGTGCGCGACCTCGCAGGCCGTATGACATACAGCGGCTACCTTGACCTCGATCGGCTCCTGAACGCGCAGCACCCCGTGAGCGTCCCCGAGCACCACGACGAACTCCTCTTCATCATCCAGCACCAGACCACGGAGCTGTGGCTCAAGCTCGTTCTCCACGAGCTGCAAAGTGCGTGCGGGTGGCTCCGCGAGGACAACCTCGGGGCGGCGCTCAAGGCAATTGCCAGGGTCAAGCACATCCAGAAGACCCTCACCGAGCAGTGGAGCGTCCTCGCAACCCTCACACCACACGAGTACGCGCAGTTTCGGGGCTTCCTCGGCCACGCTTCGGGGTTCCAATCGGGCCAGTACCGCTGCGTGGAATTCATTCTCGGCAACAAGAACGCCGGGATGCTCCCCGTGTTCGACGGTGAACCCGCGATGCGGGCCCAGCTCGAGGAGCTCCTCGATGCGCCGAGCCTGTACGACGAGTTCCTCAGGTACCTTTCCCGCCACGGCTACGCGGTTCCGGCTGAAGTCCTCGAACGGGACGTCCGCCTCGCCCACACCTTCTGTGAAGGGCTCGTGCCACTGTTCAAGGAGGTCTACGAGGACGCCGAGCAGCACTGGTCCGCGTACGAGACCTGCGAGGAGCTCGTGGACCTCGAGGACAATTTCCAGCTCTGGCGCTTCCGCCACCTCCGGACGGTCCAACGCACTATCGGCATGAAGACTGGAACGGGCGGCTCGAGCGGGGTCGGATTCCTGCGCAAGGCCCTCGACCTCACGTTCTTCCCAGAACTCTTCGCCGTGCGGACGGAGGTCGGGCGGTGAGCAAGCTCGCAACCGGGTCGTTGGAACTCGCGAACCGTGCGGCGGAGCTTGACGCCGAGGACCCCCTCGCGCCCTACGGCGCCCTGTTCGTCGAGTCCGAAGGCCTCGTCGCCTATCTCGATGGCAACTCCCTCGGACGTCCTCTGCGGAGGACCGCCGAGGAGGTGCGCCGCTTCATCGACGAAGACTGGGGCGGCCGCCTCATCCGCGGCTGGGACGAGCGCTGGCTCGATGAGCCGTTCGTGCTCGGCGACAGGCTCGGGGCGGCGTGCCTCGGTGCCGGCCCCGGCCAGACGGTCATCGCGGACTCGACTACCGTCAATCTGTACAAGCTGATCCGAGCAGCCGTGGAGCTCGCGGGTGGCCTGGAGAGCAGCCGGACGGAGATCATTGCCGACACGGACAACTTCCCCACGGACCGCTATCTTGTCGAGGGCATCGCGGCCGAGCGCGGCCTCACGATTAGGTGGATCAAGGCCGACCCGTCATCCGGGGTGACCCCGACGCAGGCCGCCGAGGCCATCACGGAACGGACCGCCGTCGTCGTGCTGAGCCACGTTGCCTACCGCTCCGGCTACCTCGCAGACGGCCCCGCAATCACCGAACTCGCACATCGGGCGGGGGCCCTCATCGTCTGGGACCTGTGCCATTCCGCGGGATCGGTCCCCGTGGCCCTCGACGAATGGGGGGTCGACTTCGCCGCCGGCTGCACCTACAAGTACCTCAACGGGGGTCCCGGCTCGCCCGCGTTCGCGTACGTCGCCGAGCGGCACCACGAAGCGTTCCGTCAGCCCGTGCAAGGGTGGCTCGGGCGGCGCGAAGCGTTCGAGATGGCGTCGGGGTACGGGCCGGCCGACGGAATCCGGCGGTTCGTGAGCGGGACTCCGCCGATCTTCGGGATGCTCCCGTTGCGTGACATGCTCTCGCTCGTCGAGGAGACGGGGATCGCCGCGATCCGGGAGAAGTCGGTCAAGCTCACGGAGTTTGCGATCGACGCCCACCGGACTCTCCTCGAGCCCCTCGGCGTCACCCTCGCCTCGCCCGCCGAAGCGGAACGTCGCGGCGGCCACGTCACGCTCGAGCATCCGGCGTTCAGGGCGCTGACCCAGCGTCTGTGGGACGGCGGCGTCATCCCGGACTTCAGGGCGCCTCAGGGGCTGCGGTTGGGGCTGTCGCCCCTGAGCACGAGCTTCGGTGAAGCGCTCCGCGGCATGGAGACGGTGAGGGAAGAGCTCTCCCGGGTCATTTGATAGAATCCTCTGTGGTCCTCGCTGCAGTCCGTGGCGGCCTGGGCCGCGCTGGCTCGGTTCCCGGAGTTTTTCGGAGCGTGGGCCGGTGTTCCCCGGGGACGCAGCGTCCAGCGGGCCGCACGGCACGAAACGAGGAGTTCCAATGGCTTTGGATCCCGCCGTCAAGCAGGCGATCATCAAGGAATATGCCACGAAGGAAGGCGACACCGGGTCCCCCGAGGTCCAGATCGCCGTTCTGACGAAGCGCATCAAGGACTTGACTGAGCACATGAAGCAGCACAAGCACGACTTCCACACCCAGCGCGGCCTGCTCGCGCTCGTGGGCCGTCGCAAGCGGATGCTCGCTTACCTGCACGACACCGACATCGACCGCTACCGTTCGCTCATCGAGCGTCTCGGCCTGCGCCGGTAGTCTGTGAAGCGGCCCGCCTCTCCCCGCGGGAAGAGCTCTTCCCATGGGAAGCGGCGGGCCGCAACACCTTAACGCAAGCGTTTACACCGACTACGAGAATCCACTGTGAGGCGCCGGCAATCTGCGGTCCTCGGTAGTGGCCTTTGAGGGCGGCCTTCCGGCCAGCGCCAAGGGCCTCGATCGAAGACCGGGTTCCGCGCCTCCGCCAACAATGAAACGGAGGTGCTCTCCCATGGAGGGTCCCGAGATCCAGTTCGCCGAGGCCGTCATCGACAACGGCCGCTTCGGCCAGCGCGTCGTGCGCTTCGAGACGGGTCGGCTTGCCAAGCAGGCCGGCGGGGCAGCGATGGCCTACATCGACGACGAGACCGCCCTGCTCTCCGCGACGACGGCCGGCAAGGCTCCGCGCGAAGGCTTCGACTTCTTCCCGCTCACGGTCGACGTCGAGGAGCGCATGTACGCCGCGGGCCGCATCCCCGGCTCGTTCTTCCGCCGCGAGGGGCGCCCCTCGACGGACGCCATTCTCGCGTGCCGGCTCATGGACCGCCCGCTCCGCCCCGCGTTCGTCAAGGGCCTGCGCAACGAGGTCCAGGTTGTCGTGACCGTTCTCGCGATCGATCCGGACGAGCTCTACGACGTGGTCGCGATCAACGCGGCCTCGATGTCGACGCAGCTCGCGGGCCTGCCCTTCTCCGGCCCGATCGGTGGCGTGCGCGTTGCACTCGTCCACGACGGCGAGGGTTCGCAGTGGGTCGCGTTCCCGAAGCACTCGCAGCTTGAGAACGCGACGTTCGACATGGTCGTGGCCGGCCGGGTTGTGTCCGGCGGCGCCGGCGGTGCCGATGGCGATATTGCAATCATGATGGTCGAGGCCGAGGCCACCGACCACTCCTGGAACCTCATCAAGGACGAGGGCGCTACTGCCCCGACCGAAGAGGTCGTGGCGGAGGGCCTCGAGGCGGCCAAGCCGTTCATCCGGGCACTGTGCGAGGCCCAGCAGGACCTTGCGGAGCGCGCGGCGAAGCCGACCGGGGAGTTCCCGCTCTTCCTCGACTACGAGCAGGACGTCTACGAGGCCGTGGAGTCTGCCGCGGCCGAGCGCCTCGCAGAGGTGTTCAGCATCGCCGACAAGCAGGAGCGCGAGGCCGCCTCGGATGCGCTCAAGGACGAGGTCGTGAGCCAGCTCGCGGGCCAGTTCGAGGGTCGCGAGAAGGAGCTTTCCGCCGCGTTCCGCTCGGTTACGAAGAAGGTCGTGCGCCAGCGGATCCTGCGTGACCAGGTCCGCATCGACGGCCGTGGCCTCACCGACATCCGTCAGCTCACCGCTGAGGTCGAGGTCCTGCCGCGAGTTCACGGCTCGGCGATCTTCGAGCGCGGGGAGACCCAGATCCTCGGCGTGACGACGCTCAACATGCTCAAGATGGAGCAGCAGATCGACTCGCTCTCGCC
Organism: Sinomonas humi; assembly: GCF_000802235.1. Classification (GTDB taxonomy): domain Bacteria; phylum Actinomycetota; class Actinomycetes; order Actinomycetales; family Micrococcaceae; genus Sinomonas; species Sinomonas humi. Next base: position 54,275 of record NZ_JTDL01000147.1, on the reverse strand, counting down.
CGAGACGCACAAGCGCTACATGCACAACTACAACTTCCCGCCGTATTCCACGGGTGAGACGGGGCGCGTGGGTTCGCCCAAGCGTCGCGAGATCGGCCACGGCGCCCTCGCCGAGCGTGCGCTCGTCCCGGTCCTCCCGTCGCGCGAGGAGTTCCCCTACGCGATCCGCCAGGTCTCCGAAGCACTCGGGTCGAACGGCTCGACGTCGATGGGCTCCGTGTGCGCTTCGACGCTCTCGCTGCTCAACGCGGGCGTTCCGCTCAAGGCACCGGTTGCCGGCATCGCGATGGGCCTCGTCTCCGACGAGGTCGACGGCCAGACCCGCTACGCGGCCCTCACCGACATCCTCGGTGCCGAGGACGCGTTCGGCGACATGGACTTCAAGGTCGCCGGCACGAGCGAGTTCGTGACCGCCATCCAGCTCGACACCAAGCTCGACGGCATCCCCGCCTCGGTCCTGGCTGCCGCACTCAAGCAGGCTCGTGAGGCGCGGCTGCACATCCTCTCGGTCATCAACGCGGCGATCGAGGGCCCGGACGAGCTCTCCGAGTTCGCGCCGCGCATCATCGCGATCAAGATCCCGGTCGACAAGATCGGCGAGGTCATCGGCCCCAAGGGCAAGATGATCAACCAGATCCAGGAGGACACGGGCGCCGACATCTCGATCGAGGACGACGGCACCGTGCTCATCGGCGCGACCGACGGGTCCTCGGCGGAGGCGGCACGGTCTGCGATCAACGCGATCGCGAACCCGCAGCTTCCCGAGGTGGGCGAGCGCTACCTCGGCACGGTCGTGAAGACGACGACGTTCGGTGCGTTCGTCTCGCTCACGCCGGGCAAGGACGGCCTCCTTCACATCTCCGAGCTGCGCAAGCTCGCCGGTGGCAAGCGCGTGGACAACGTCGAGGACGTCGTCTCGGTGGGCCAGAAGGTCCAGGTCGAGATCACGAAGATCGACGATCGGGGCAAGCTCTCGCTCGCACCCGTAATCGCCGAAGACGAGGCCAGCAACGAGGAGGCCGTGACCGTCCAGGCAAGTGCCGAGGCGGCCGACGCCTAGCCCATGGCCAGTGTTGCCTTGCCGCTGACCTCCGGGCAGCTGGTCGACGGTGCGCCGTCGACGACCACGATCTTCGGGCAGGATGGGGGCGCCGTCGTGCGGCGTTCCATCCTGCCCGGAGGCGTGCGCGTCCTCACTGAGGCGATGCCGGGCCAGCGCTCGGCATCGATCGGCTTCTGGGTCGGGGTCGGCTCCCGGGATGAAGCTTCGGGCCAGCATGGCTCCACCCACTTCCTTGAGCATCTGCTCTTCAAGGGAACCCGCCGCCGGACCGCCCTCGAGATCGCTTCGGCGTTCGACGAGGTCGGCGGTGAGTCCAATGCGGCCACCGCCAAGGAGAGCACGTGCTATTACGCACGCGTCCTCGACACGGACCTTCCCATGGCGATCGACGTCATCGCCGACATGGTGACGTCCGCCGTCCTCGACGCCGACGAGCTCGAACAGGAGCGCGACGTCATCCTCGAGGAGATCGCGATGGACGGCGACGACCCGACGGACGTCGCCCACGAGCATTTCGTGGCCTCTGTCCTCGGAGAGCACCCCTTGGGGCGCCCGATCGGGGGCACGCCTGAGGCGATTCGCGCCGTCGCCCGTGATTCCGTGTGGGAGCATTACCGCCGCTACTACCGGCCCTCGGAGCTTGTGGTGACAGCCGCGGGCGGCCTGGATCATGACGTCGTCTGCCGGCTCGTGCTTGAGGCGCTCCAGTCCGCGGGATGGCGGCTCGAAGAGGGCACCGCGCCGGTCCCGCGCCGCTCCACGGCCGCGGCCGAGATCATAGGCCGCCCGGGCCTCACGGTCGTCAAGCGTCAGGTCGAGCAGGCCAACGTCATCGTGGGGTGCCCCTCGATCACGGCGACTGACGGCCGTCGCTACGTCATGAGCGTCCTGAACGCGGTGCTTGGCGGCGGGATGTCGTCACGCCTGTTCCAGGAGATCCGTGAGAAGCGGGGGCTCGTCTACTCAACCTACTCGTTCGCCTCTGCCTACGCGGACGCGGGGTACTTCGGCCTGTACGGCGGCTGCGCGCCAGCCAAGGTCCCGCAGGTGCTCGCGCTCATGGACACCGAGCTTGCCAAGCTCGCCGAGCACGGGGTCACCGAGGAGGAACTCCGCAAGGCGGTCGGCCAGCTTTCGGGCGGGATCGTGCTGGCGCTTGAGGATACCGGCTCGCGCATGTCCCGTCTGGGCCGCGCCGAGCTCGTTTCGGGGGAGTTCCAGGACGTCGACGAGACGCTCACCCAGATCCGATCCGTGACGGCCGACGACGTCCGCGAGTTGGCGGCCCAGCTCGCCTCGGCGCCGCGCACCGTCACTGTCGTGGGACCGTTCGACGAGACGGAGACGTTCGGGCTCTAGGCCAGGATGTCCTTGGTGCTGAACCTGCCATAGGCGAGCGCTCCGAAGAAGGCGACGTACGCCGCCTGAAGGAGGGCGTTCGCGCCGAACGAGCTCCACGAGATCGGTTGGCGCAGGAGGTCGGCGAGGTCGAGCCAGTGGTCGCTCAGGAGCCACGGGTGCAGCCAGTCGAGCTGGTCGAGTGCGTCGAGCACCTGGGAGACGACTGCGAGGACGACTGTGGCGGCCATCGCGCCGACTGGAACCGTTGTCATCGTCGAGGCGAAGAGACCGATGGCGGCGAGGCCCAGGAGCGAGACCGTGGCAAAGCCCCCCATGAGCAGGAGCCGCCCGAAGGCCTCGCCCGGCCCGATCGTGTCGCCCGAGAGCAGGGTCGCCCGCCCGACCGGGAAGAGGGCGAGGCCGGTGAGGACACCTCCGAGGACGACGGCGAGTGCCGCGGAGACGCAGAACACCGCTGAGGCGAGGTACTTGATGACGAGGAGGCGGAGCCGGCCCGCGGGCGCCACGAGCAGGTAGCGCAGCGTCCCGAGGCTGGCCTCGCCCGCGATCGTGTCGCCAGCCACGACCCCGACCGTGAGCGGGAGGAAGAGGGGCGTGCAGACCACGAGCCCGACGACGCCGACGAACAGCCCGTTGTGAGTGATCTGGTCGAGGAAGGCGGGGCCGCGCCCCGTCGGCGGCCCCTTGGGCGAGAAGCGGACAGCGAGCCCAATGAGCACTGGCACGGCAGCGAGCGCCGCGAGCATGGCCCAAGTGCGCCAACGTCGGAACAGGACGGATACTTCGGACGCGAAGAGCCTGACACCCGGCAGCAAGCTATTCTGCAACATCGAACCCCTCTCCCGTGAGCTCGACGAAGCGTTCTTCAAGGCTCGCAGCGCCGGCGCTGAACCCTCGCACACGGGCTCCGGCCCGCACTAGGGCGGCGACGATGTCCTCGGCCGGTGGAGCGCCGTCGGCCTCCGCAACGATGCTGCCTGACCCCGCCGGTTCGGGTTTGAGGCCGAACTTGCGCAGGACGTCGGCAGCCACTCCTAGGTCAGGCGTCCGCACCTCGATTCGGTGCTGCGCCGCGCCGCGGAGTTCGTCGAGTGGCCCCTGCGCCACGAGCTGGCCTGCACGGAGCACCGCCGCGTGGGTGCAGATCTGCTCGACTTCGGCGAGGAGGTGGCTTGAGACGAAAACGGTCGTGCCGTCGTCTGCGAGCGAGCGGATGAGCGACCGCACCTCGCGCGTGCCCTGGGGATCGAGTCCGTTTGTCGGCTCGTCGAGGACGAGCAGTTCTCGCGGAACGAGGAGCGCCGCGGCCAGTCCGAGACGCTGCTTCATCCCCAGGGAGTAGGCATGGACCTTCTTGTGAGCAGCGTGCGAGAGCCCGACACGTTCGAGCGCACGAGCGACCCGCGCGCCCTGAGTGGCGGCGGGCGACTTGAGGTCGGCGGTGTCGAACCGGCGGAGGTTTGCCTCGCCGGAGAGGAACGGGTAGAAGGCGGGCCCCTCGACGAGCGCGCCCACCCGGGGGAGCACGTTCCCGAGGCGCTCGGGCATCTCTTCCCCGAGCACGACCGCCTGGCCTTCGGTCGGCGCGACGAGCCCGAGCAGCATGCGGATCGTCGTCGTCTTCCCGGAGCCGTTGGGCCCGAGGAAGCCGAACACAGCCCCTTGCGGGACAGCCAGTTCAAGGCGGTCGACCGCGGTCTGGCGCCCGAAGCGCTTGGTAAGCCCGATGGTGCGGACAGCGAGCGCTTCCGTCACTTGGCGGCGGCCATGAGGGTCGCCGCGGGGACGCTACCGGCGATGACCCTCCCGTCGTTCGTGATGAGGATGTTCAGGAGAGAGGACGAGAGCAGTCGGCCGCCGGCGACGGGGGAGGCGAGCTGCTTGACAAGCGCCGAGCCGGTGAAGCCTGCGGGCACCTTGTCGGCCGGGACGACGACGACGGAGTCCCAGTTCTTCGCTGGCTCAGTCGCCTTGGACGCCGTTGCCTTCGGCTTCGGTGTAGCTTCGGAACCGGCCTTCGGCGCCGGGAGCTGTTCCTGCTTGACAGTCGCGCCAGCAGGAGGCGTGAAGGCGAACACCGACGCATCCGGGGCGTGCAGGTCGAGCTTCTGGAACGCGGTATGGAATGCGGGGTCGGACTGGCCCTTCGCGTAGACGTCCACTGACAGCGGAAGCCCGGTCTGGGATTCCACTGCGATCTGCACAGATGCGACGAGCGTCCCCGAGGTCTTGGGCGTCAGGACGAGGGTGTAGGCGCTGTGGTCTGCGACCGTCGTCGTTGGACCGAGCGTGACGTTGGTGCTCGGCCCTGCGGCCGTGAGGAAGCGCTGGGCGAGCTGGTCAGGCGTCACAGCCGGCACGCTGGGGCTCGTTGAACCGCTCGATGTGCCAGAAGGCAGACTCGCGTGCGTGGCCGTATTGGTCTTGGAATCGTACGTCCAGGCGTCGCTCCCGTTCCGGACGGCGTCGCGCTCGGCGAGCTGGTCCATCACCTGGACGCGGAGCTTGCTCGGCCCGTCGGCGTAGACGCGTGCGGTGTGCGGGGTCGTGAGGAGTTCGAGGACCGTGGCCGCGGAACCGAGGCTTGAGCTGCTGGTCGCCGGTCCGAGCGCCTGGGAGGGGATCGAGGGCAGCCCAAGGTCTGCCTTCTCCTCTATGGTTCCCGAGAACCTTTGCGCTGTGTGCCCGGCGACGAGGGCCAGCACCTGTTCGGGAGTCGAGGGCGACGGCGGCGTCACAGCCGAGGCTCCCCCTGCGAGCACAGCAACCGCTACCGCAGCCGGGGCCGCAGCCGCGGGGAGCCATCGGGTCCAGATGCGCTTCATACCTCCACGCTACGCCGAGTGCCCGAGCATGTCGTCCTCCCTGAGTCGTATCTCGCGGGATCCCTCAGGGCTGGTAGGCGACGTATGCGAAGCGGTCGCCCGCGGGCGACCAGCTCGGGACGTTGATTGTTCCTTGGCCGCCCCAAAGCGGCAGCCGGCGGACGGGATCTGTCCAGTCGTCCGCGACCACGCACAGCTCGACGTCGAGACCTCCCGGGTGCCCCAGGGTGCCAGCGGGGTAGCTGAGGTAGACGGCCGCGCTCCCGTCCGGGGTGAGATGCGGGAACCAGTTGACCCGCTCGTCGAACGTGAGCTGCTCCGGCTCGCCGCCCTCTGCCGGGATGCGTGCGATCTGTGCGTGCCCCGGTGAGAAGGCTTCGGTGTTGAAGTAGATCCAGCTCCCGTTCGGGGAGAACTCGCATCCGTCCGCTGGCGCGCTTCCGAAGGTGAACTGCTGATCGGGGCCGCCCTGCGACGGGATCGTGAAGACGTTCGCACGCGCCCACCGGTTGTCGCCTTCGGCCTCGACCCCCACGTAGGCAAGGGTGCCGCCGTCCGGGCTCACCCCGTGGAGGAAGTGGAGCCGCCCCGTCTCGTTCGTCACCCGCACTCCGCGCCCTCCGCTCAGAGGCGCCCGGTAGATGTGCCCATCGTGCGCGGAGAGGAAGACGTGTTCCCCGTCGGGGTCCAAGACGTGGTCGTTGTTGAGCTCCGGCACCCCCGAGATCGGAATTCGGTCGAGGCTGTTGGTCGCGAGGTCGAACCGCCACAGGACTCCGTCGCCGTTGAGGATCAAGGCGCGCCCGTCCTGGCTCCAGTTGGGTGCCTCGAGATGCAGATGGTGGGTCTCGAGGACGAGTTCGGGCTCGCCGGCGATAGAGGTGGTGAAGACTTGGGAAATCACGCGCCTATCCTCGCGCTATCCGCCCGCGAACGGCGGGAGGACGTCGACGAGGTCGCCGTCGGCGAGTCGCCGCTTCGGGTCCCTCGCCGCGACTTCGTTGACCAGGTAGGAACAGCGGCGTAGGACCTCCTCGAGCCCCGGCGCGTCCGGGCCAGGAGAGCGGACGACGGCGCGGGCTGCCTCGAGCGCCGAGGCGAGAGTGGCGTCCTCAGGCACCTCGAGCCGCTCGCTTTCGACGCCGGCCGCGGCGGAGGCCGCGGCGTAGTACCGCAGGGTAATGACCATGGGTGCCGCTTCAGCCCCCGATCGCGCTCATGGAGCGGTCGGGCTGGACGAAGTCGGGGGCGCCGAGGCCCACGTGGCCCATGCCATGTGCGCGGGGCTTGACCCACATGGCGTCTTGCCAGCGGGCGGCGATCTCGTCGTCGTCCGCGCCTCCGCGCAGGAGATCGCGGAGATCGACCTCCTCACGTGAGAAGAGGCAGCTCATGACCTTGCCCTCGGCGGTGATCCGGGTCCGCTTGCAGTCGGCACAGAACGGCTCGGTGACCGAAGCGATAATGCCCACGGTGCCCAGCGGCGGATCGCCGGCCGCGGCATTGCGGGGGCGGACTTCGAAGCGTTCTGCGGGAGCGCCGTCGCGCTCTCTGGGATCGGGGGAGAGGGTGAACCCTTCGCTCAGGCGATCGCGGATCTCGGAGGCCGTGATCATCCCCTCCCGGGTCCAGCCGTGGTCGGCGTCGAGGGGCATCTGTTCGATGAACCGCAGCTCGTAGCCGCGTTCGAGGCACCACTCGAGGAGTTCAGCTCCGTCGCCGTCGTTGATCCCGCGCATGAGTACGGCGTTGATCTTGATCGGCCCGAGCTCCGCGGCATCGGCTGCCTCGATCCCGGCGAGGACACGGTCGAAGAACGGCCTGCGGGTGAGCTGGGCGAATGTCTCTGGGTGGAGGGTGTCGAGGGAGATGTTGATCCGCGTCAAGCCCGCCGCCTTGAGCGGCGCGGCCTTCGCGGTGAGCCCGACGGCGTTGGTCGTGAGCGCGATGGGGAGGTCGGGGTGAGCGGCTCGCAGCGCCGCGACGATCTCGACCACATCGGCCCGCACAAGCGGCTCGCCGCCCGTGAGACGGAGCTCGCGGACTCCAAGCCGGTCGACGCCGATACCGACGATCCGCACTATCTCCTCCGCGGAGAGCACTGCCTGCTTGGAAAGCCAGGCGAGGCCCTCTTCGGGCATGCAGTACGAGCAGCGCAGATTGCACTTGTCGGTCAAAGAAAGCCGGAGATCGGTCGCAACCCGCCCGAACCGATCCCGCAGCCCTTCGAATGCCGGGCGCTCTACTGTCATAGCTCCACGTTACGCCAGTGACCCCCACCATGCCCCGCTTGCGCTCAGGATGCGGACCTATTCTGGTGGCATGGGAGCAACCCAGCTGCGCCCCCCAGTCGCTACGGCGCGGCATGCGTATTGGTGGTCGGCCGCAGCGGGAGTGCTCGCGGCTGTCGCAGGCGTCCTGACGGGCGAGCTTCTCGCGGGCCTCGCGAGCCCCTCGCTGAGCCCGGTTTCGGCCGTGGGGAGCGCCGTCGTCGACCTCGCGCCGCCCAACGCCAAGGAATGGGCCATCCAGACGTTCGGGACCGGCGACAAGACGTTCCTCGTGACCGTGATCTCGATTGTCCTCCTGGCCGTCGGGGCAGCGGCCGGCCTGCTCGAATTCCGCCGCCCCGGGACCGGTGTTGCCGTCGCGACCCTCATCGGGATCGTCGGCATCGCTGCTGTCGCAACACGGGCCCTCTCGAACCCCCTCGCCATCGCGTGCGCCGTCGCCGCGGCCGCGGTGGCAGCTGGCCTCGTGCGCTGGCTCGTCGGAGCGCTGCGGGCCGAGGAGCAGGCTCCTGAAGCAATGACCGAGGAATCCGGCTTTGCCCGCCGTAAGTTCCTGCGCATTATGGCGGGCAGTGCCGTCGTCGTGGCGCTCGGCGGCGTCGTGACCGCCGTCGTCCGCGGAACCGCCCTCGCGGCGAGCGCGGCGCGGGACGCGCTCAAGCTGCCGGCGCCCGCCTCGCCTGCTCCGCCCGTTCCGCCGGGGGCCTCGGTGGGGCTTTCGGGCATCGATCCCCTCGTGACACCCGACGGCAGCTTCTACCGCATCGATACCGCCCTCGTGGTTCCCTCGGTCGATCCCAACGGCTGGTCGCTGCAGGTCACCGGAATGGTCGAGGAGCCGCTCAGCATCTCCTGGCAGGAACTGCTGGCGAAGCCGCTCATCGAGCGCTATGTGACGATCGCCTGCGTTTCGAACCCCGTGGGGGGCAACCTCATCGGCAACGCGCGCTGGCTGGGCTGGCCCATCCGCGAGCTTCTTGCCCGTGCGCGGCCCAAGCCCGGGGCAGACATGGTCCTCTCGCGCAGCGTCGACGGCTTCACCGCGAGCACGCCGCTCGAAGTGCTCACGGACCCCGGGACGGACGCGATCCTTGCCGTCGCCATGAACGGAGAGCCGCTCCCACCCGAGCACGGCTTCCCCGTCAGGATGATCGTGCCGGGACTCTATGGCTTCGTATCCGCGACCAAGTGGGTCAACGAGCTGAAGGTCACGACTTTCGCGGCAGATCAAGCCTACTGGTCGACCAGGGGCTGGTCCGAGCGCGGCCCGATCAAGACCTCGTCCCGGATCGACGTGCCGAAGGACGCCGCGCAGGTTCCGACGGGCGACCTCATGGTCGGGGGAGTGGCCTGGGCCCAGCACCGCGGCATCTCGAAGGTCGAGGTCATGGTCGACGAAGGCTCGTGGCAGCCCGCTACGCTCGGCACGGGGATTTCTCGGGACACGTGGTACCAATGGTCGGCAAAAGTGGAGCTCTCGGCGGGGAAGCACCAGATCAGCGTTCGTGCCACGGACGGTACGGGGGCTCTCCAAGCGGAGCAGACGGCGCCCCCGCCGCCGGACGGGGCGACCGGCTACCATACCGTCACGATCGAGGCAGGAGCTTGAGGCATGGGAACGAGCGTCGACGACTACCGGGCGTCCATCCGGACCCTCCTCGCGCCGCTCGCCCAGCGGGAGCCCGTCACTCGGCCCCTTGACCGAGCGCTCGGCCTCGCCCTCGCCCGTGATCTCGCGGCACCGGTGAGTCTTCCCCCCTTCGACAACTCGCAGATGGACGGCTTCGCGGTCCGGAGCGAGGACTTTGGCGCGGTGCCGGAGTTCGCCGTCGTCGCGCCGATCCCCGCTGGCGCCGTCCCGGTTCCGCTTGCGGCCGGGCAGGCCGCGCCGATCATGACCGGCGCCATGCTCCCCGACGGTGCCGACGCCGTCATCCCCGTGGAGAGAGCGCAGCCTCCGCGATTTCCCGAACCTTCCGAGCTCTCGGACCACGCGCGCGTCGTCCTGCCCGTCACCGAGGCCGGGACCTTCGTGCGGCGAGTCGGGAGCGATGTGGGCGTCGGCGACGTCGTCCTTGCCGCCGGGACCAGGCTCGGCCCCGCCCAGCTCGGCCTCGCCGCAGCCCTGGGCCTCACCGAGGTTCCGGTCCGCGCTCCGGTACGGGTCGCCGTCGTCAGCACCGGAGCCGAGCTCGCCGTTCCCGGCGAGCCGCTCTCGCCCGGCCGGATCTACGATTCCAACGGAGCGCTCCTTGTCGCCGCTCTGCGCGAGGCAGGGATCGAGGCGAGCGCGACGGCGGTGCGCAGCGACGAGCCGGGCGAGCTCCGGGCGGCGCTCGCCGACTCCGCTCAATCCGCCGACCTCCTCGTGACCACGGGAGGCGTTTCAAAGGGGGCGTTCGAGGCGACGAAGCTCGCGCTCGCGGACGCGGACGTCGAATTCGTCCACCTCGCGATGCAGCCGGGGGGCCCGCAGGGCATCGGCACTGTGGCGGGCGTGCCGTTCCTGGGATTCCCCGGGAATCCCGTGAGCTGCTGGGTCTCATGGGAGGTTCTCCTGAGGCCGGTCCTCGCCGAGCTCCTCGGTGCGCCGATTGCCAGGCCGCGCCTTCGGCTCCCTCTTGCCAGCCCCCTGGACTCGCCGTCCGGCAAGCTCCAGGTGCGGCGCGCACGTCTCGGGGACGACGGCCGCGTGGGCCTTGTCGGCGGTTCAGGTTCCCACCTGCTCGGAGCGCTCGCCGCCTCCAATGCCCTCGTGCTCGTCCCCGAGGACGTGACGGAACTCGAGGCCGGAGCCGACGTGGAAGTATGGCTCCTGTGAACGACTCCGAACCCACCCAGAGCCTCACGCACGTCCGCGCGGACGGCAGCGCCCACATGGTCGACGTGAGCGAGAAGCCCGAGACGAGCCGCGAAGCGACGGCGCAAGCCGTCCTCCGAACGACCACGGAGGTCATCTCGCTCCTGTCCGAGGGCGGCCTCGCCAAGGGGGACGCGCTCGCCGTGGCTCGAGTGGCCGGCATCATGGCGGCGAAGAAGACGCCTGAGCTGATCCCGCTGTGTCACCCCCTCCCGATCTCCAAGGTGACCGTGGACTTCGAGGTGGCGGAGAGCTCCGTCCGCGTCCTCGCGACGGTCAAGACCCGCGGTGTGACCGGCGTCGAGATGGAGGCCCTCACCGCGGCGTCGGTCGCCGCGTTGGGCGTCTACGACATGATCAAGGCTGTCGACAAGCATGCCGTGGTCAGCGAGGTCAGGGTGCTGGCCAAGAGCGGCGGAAAGAGCGGCGACTGGAGGCTCCCAGCAGAGGAGCCAGCAGGGGAGCCAACAGAGGAGCCAACAGGGGAGACGGCGGGGGAAACGGCGTGACCCGTCGCGCCGGGATCGTGATCGCATCCACGCGGGCGGCGACAGGGATCTACGAGGACCAGTCCGCGCCCGTCATCGCGGACTGGCTCACCGAACACGGCTTCGACATCATCCCCGCCGCGGTCGTCCCAGACGGCCCCTCGGTGGGCGCCGCGCTCCGCGGCCTTCTCGCCCTCGCGCCGTCCGTCGTCGTCACGAGCGGGGGCACCGGCTTGAGCGCCGACGATGCCACGCCCGAGGAAACGCTGCCGCTCCTCGATCGCGAGGTGCCAGGCATCATGGAGGCGATCCGGCGCGCAGGGGCAGCGAAGACGCCGCTCGCGGCGCTGAGCCGCGGGTACGCCGGAGTCGCAGGAAGGACCTTCGTCGTGAACCTTCCCGGGTCGCCATCAGGGGTCATGGACGGGCTCACCGTGCTGGACCCGATCATCGGGCATCTCTGCGACCAGTTGGAGGGTGGACATGGCCACTGACAGGACTCCTGCCCAGATCGAGGTCGTGCAGGCGCAGATCTCTGCCGAACCTTTGGACGAATCCGCCGCCCGGCAGGCGGTGGACGCTCCCGACGCGGGCGCCGTCGTCTCGTTCGCCGGCGTCGTGCGCAACCATGATGAGGGCCGCGGCGTCCTTCGGCTTCACTACACTGCACACCCGACCGCGGAGGCGACCCTCCGGGGCGTCGTGGACAGGGTTGTCGGCGAGCATCTCGAACGATTCGGGGTCTCCGAGCGCGCGATGCGTGTTTGGATCGCGCACCGGGTCGGTGACCTCGGGGTCGGCGACGTGGCCTTCGTCTGTGCCGTCTCGTCGGCGCATCGCGGCGAGGCGTTCCGCCTCTGCTCGGACCTCGTGGACCGGGTCAAGGCCGAGGTGCCCATCTGGAAGGAGCAGTTCTTCGACGACGGCGGCAAGGAGTGGGTCGCCGCGCTCGGCTGACGCGCTCCATTAGGCTTGAACCCATGGCAGAACGACTTCCGGTGGCAGTGCTGGGCGCGAACGGGCGCATGGGTTCCGAGGCGGTGAAGGCCGTCGAGGCGGCCCCGGACATGGAGCTCGTGGCCGCGCTGGGCCGGGGCGACGCTCTCGAGGCGATCGTCGACGCCGGAGCCCGCTACGTCGTCGACCTCACCGTCCCGGATGCGACCGAGCGGAACGTTCGCTTCGCCGTCGAACACGGTCTGCACGTCGTCGTCGGCACGACTGGGTGGACAGGCGAACGACTCGAGGGGCTTCGCGCCCTGCTCGATGAGCACCCCGGCGTCGGGGTGCTCATCGCCCCGAACTTCGCACTCGGCTCGGTGCTGGCGACGGCGTTCGCGGCCAAGGCTTCCCGCTACTTCGAGTCGGTGGAGATCGTCGAACTGCACCACCCCGAGAAGGTCGACGCGCCCTCTGGCACCGCGGTGCGGACCGCACAGCTCATTGCAGCCAACCGCGCCGAAGCGGGGCTCGGCGCCTCGCCTGATGCGACCGAGAAGCAGCTCGACGGCGCACGGGGCGCCGACGTCGACGGGGTCCGGGTGCATGCGGTACGGCTCCGAGGCCTCGTGGCGCACCAGGAGGTCCTGCTCGGGGGGCCGGGGGAACAGCTGACCATCCGCCACGATTCCTTCGACCGCGCGTCGTTCATGCCGGGGGTCATCCTCGGCCTCCGCGCGGTAGGCGAGCATCCCGGTCTGACCGTCGGGCTCGACGGGTACCTGGATCTGGGGCTCTGAACATGGACTGGCTCAAGGAACACCGGACCAAGCTGTGGGTCGCGGGCGTTGCGTTGCTCCTCGTGTTCTACTTGGTGCTCACCCTCAACCGGGCGATCCTCCTCCTCGCCGACCCACAGCTCATCGCCAAGGCCATCGGCGCCGCCTACCTCGTGCTGCCCGTCATCGGAGCCTGGGCGCTGGTGCGCGAGATCATGTTCGGCGCGGGTCTCGAGCGGCTCGGCCGCGAACTCGAAGCCGAAGGCGGCCTGCCAGTCGATGCGCTCCCGCGGACCCCCGGGGGAAGGATTGTGCGGTCGGCGGCTGACGCCGAGTTCCCGCGGTATCAGGCCGAGACCGAGGCCGCACCGGAGGACTGGCGCTCGTGGTATCGGCTGGGGCTCGCCTATGACGCCTCCGGCGATCGGAAACGTGCCCGTGCCGCGATGCGTCGCGCGATTGCCCTGCACCGCGGGACCACGGAGGCACCAGGCTCGTCCCACTGAGGCGTCTCGCCCCATGCATACAGTGCGAAGATGACCGCTCGCACTCAGGGGGACCGCATGGCACGGCAACGATCCCGGTACGCACTCGTTCCTCTGATCGTGGTGATGCTGCTGGCCTCGGCGGCATGTTGGAATCCGACCGAACAGGCCTCCGTGACCGCGAGTTCTCCTGATCCCGCCGGGTCTCGTGGACGCGCCGGTGCTCGTGGACCAGTCGGCAGTGCGCCTGCGCTGCCGGATGTCGCGAAGGAGAACACCCGCGAAGGCTTTGCGGCCTTCGCACAGTACTGGCTCCACACTGTGACCTACGCTCTGGAGACCGGTAACGTGGCCCCTTTGAGGGAAGCCTCTGCCCCTTCTTGCGGGACCTGCGCGGGGTATGTTGACGCCGCGCTCGGCGTCAACGACAACGGCTGGAGCTCGGAGGGGCCGCGCTGGACGATCGTAGCCTTCACCTCCGACGTACCGTGGGGCCGGCCCGGTCCAGTTCTCGGCTTCTTCGTCGTTGAGGAGTCGCCATCAAGGAGGCTGGACGCTTCCGGTGCCGTCGAATCCCACGACGGGGGTCGGAGCGATCGGGCCAAAGCGATCTACGCGCTGTACGAGCAGGGTCGATGGAAGACGGTGCAAGTCCAGGAACTCACCACAGCCAGCTAGAACAGCCTCCGGTCGACTACCGGCGTCGTGCCAACGAGCCGTCCGGGGTTCTGGGGCGTTGAGGGCGGCTCGGGGCCCTCTCTTGGTGGAGGGAACCAAGGCGATACGCTCCGTGCGCCATCCACTCGAGCGGACCCCGCCAGCCGTTCGCTCGGAACAGCAGGCCGATGGCGAGCGCGAGGACGGCGTGCACCGCAAGCAGTCCACCCTGCTCAAGCCCAGGAGCCCCGCCGGCTTCCGACCATGAGAGGGCCCCCACGTGCAGGGTGTAGAGGGTCAAGGTCATGCCTCCGGCGCCCGCGAGGGGCAGGAGGAGACCCGTCCGCTCGAGTGGCCGGACTCGAGCGAGCAGCAAGAACGCGCCGAGGGCAGCAGCGGAGGTGCCGGAGGTGTGGAGGAGGTCGAGGGTCGTACCGGAGTGTGGGGCAGCGGTTGTGAGCCACCAGATGCTTCCCGTCTGCTGGACCCCAAGCAGGTTGACGCGGAGCATCGCATCAAGCGGCCATTGGCTCGCCTGCGGAGTCGCAAGGAGGGCGTTGTGGCCGCCCAACGGACCCATGAGCGCCCACTCGGTGGCCTTGGCCAGCGCCGCGGCGGCAGCCCCGCCAAGCATGAGACCCACTTGGACCCCCGTGTGGCGGAGCGGCAACCGTCCAATCCACAGGCCAACCAGCAGGTACGCGAGCCACTCGAGGACTGGGTAGCTGCCCGTCACGAAGACGTCGGCGGCGAGGCGTGCGGGATCAGCAAAGTCTGTCCACGTTGGGTTACGTCCGAGCTGCAGGGGATGCCCGCCTAGGACGAGCAACGGCCGCACGAGGTAGGCCACGATGGGTGCGAGAAGTATCCAGGCCGACGCGAGAAGTCCGAGGGCGCGCTGCCCGAGCCGCAGCGCGGGGATGATGCACCAGAACAACACTCCGTACTGGACCAGGATGACGGCAACGCTGACGTGGAGCGTGCCGAGGCAAAGCCCGACGACGGCGATGACGACCCCGCGCAAGGCAAGTCCGAGCCGGTTCCCCGCCGCCGGGACGCTGCCGAGAGAGAGGGAGACCCCCGCGAGTACCGCGAAGAGTGCCGCGGAACGTCCGGAAAGGACGAGGCCAGCCCACGTGGGCCCGAGACGACCCGCCGCATCCGGTGCCACGGTCGGCAGCACATGCACCGCCATCATGGCGAGGAGGGCAGCTCCTCTGGCCAAGTCGACCCCCGTGAGCCGCTGGGCCGGGAAGCGGTGGCCGGGCGATCTCGTTGTCGATGTCCGCGCGGGCATGCGCTCATGCTCTCACGGAGGCTCCTCTGGGTACTTAGACGCCCGCGGGCACCGCTGAGATCTCACCGGCCGGCGAGTGCGACGGGTCCCTGGACGGTCGTCACTTCGCGGTTTCGACGTCCGCCCTTGTCATTCGAACATAGTTTCGATTATGCTCGAGTGCATGGACGCGCCTGCACAGAAGTCGCTTCCGCAGACGTCCGGGGCCACCCCGCCGCACCTGTCCCGCGACGAGGTGGCCCCGGATCCGGAGGCTTGGCCGCCAGGGGCCGGCCCACTCGTCGACGAGCCGTTGGAGAGTGGGTCGCTGCCTGCCGAGACCGCGCGTCGGCTCGGCGAAGTGGACGTCGAAGCCTGCTCGGCGCGCACTGAGGCTCCCATGCTGATGCCCTAATATGGGCCGCATGTCCGCTGAGCTCACCGTCGCAGCCGTGCAGTACGAGTCGAGCCCAGGCGGGATCGCCGCGAATATCGCAGCCCATGTGAATGCCATCGAGGACGCGGACAGCCACGGAGCGCGGATAGCAGTCTTCCCCGAGCTTTCACTCATCGGCTACGACCTCTCCCGGCTCGACGACGACGCGTGCTGGCTGACGAATCCGTCCGTCGAGCTCGCCGAAATCCAGGCGGCGTGCGAGGACATGGGGATTGTCGCCGTCGTCGGTGCAGCGGCCCGGGAGCCGGACGGTACGCCCCGCCTCGCATCGGTGCTCCTGCGCCCGGGTGCTGCGCCGCTTATCGCACCGAAGACACACCTCCATGGTGACGAACGGCACTACTTCGAGCCGGGGGGTGGCCCCACTCTCGTCGACGTCGACGGATGGAGCGTTGCACTCGCCGTCTGCTTCGACGTCGCGGAGCCCTCGCACGCGGCAGAGGCTGCCTCGGCCGGGGCAGACCTCTACGCGGCCTCCGCGATCTACGTGGTGGGGGAGGAACGCCGTCTTGACCTGCATTTCGGGGCCAGAGCCATGGACAGCCGCTTCTTCGCACTCCTCGCGAACGCCGCTGGCACCACCTCGTTGGGGCCCTCGTGCGGCGGTAGCGGAGTATGGGGGCCCGACGGGCACCGCATGGCCCACTCGCGGGCGACCGGCCCAGAGGTAGTCTCGGCCCTGCTGTTCAGGTCCGCGCTCGAGCGTTATCGGCGGTAAACCGGGCCGTCGCCGTTGTCCAGGACGTGCCGCGACAGGGTAACGTTTTGAGCATGGCTGACTCTGACATCCGGACCCAAACTTTCGGCACTCTCCTGACCGCCATGGTGACCCCTTTCACCAAGGACGGAGAGGTCGACTACGAGGCGGCGGGTCAGCTGGCAGCGAAGCTTGTCGACGACGGCTGCGACGGCCTTGTCGTCACGGGCACCACGGGCGAGACCTCGACCCTCACGGACGAGGAGAACCTCGGCATGTTCAAGGCGGTCCTCGAGGCCGTGGGCGGCCGTGCGAAGGTCATCGCCGGAACCGGAACCAATGACACGCGTCACTCGATCAGCCTCTCGCGCCGGGCAGCGGAGCTCGGAGTCGATGGCCTCCTCATTGTCACTCCCTACTACAACAAGCCCAGCCAGACGGGAGTCCAGGCTCACTTCGAGGCGATCGCGTCCGCGACCGAGCTCCCGGTCATGCTCTACGACATCCCCGGGCGAAGCGGCATCCCCATTGCGACAGAGACGATCCTCCGGCTCGCCGAGCACCCGAACATCCAAGGCCTCAAAGACGCCAAGGCCGATTTCGCCTCGATCACCCGGGTGCTCGCGAAGAGCGATCTCGCCGTCTACTCGGGCGACGACGGTCTTACCCTTCCGTGGATGGCTGCGGGAGCGCTTGGCGTGGTGAGCGTGACGGCCCACGTCGTGACGAAGCAGTTCCGCGCTCTCGTCGACGCTGCCCTTGCGGGCGACTTCGCGACCGCCCGCAAGATCCACTTCGAACTCGACCCCGTCATCCGCGGCATCATGACCCGCGTCCAGGGCGCCGTCGCGACCAAGCAAGTTCTCACGTGGCAGGGAATCCTGCCCACCTCCACCGTCCGACTCCCGCTCGTGGAGCCGAATGACGCGGAGCTCGCCCTCATCCGCGCCGATCTGGCCGAAGCCGGAATGGACTTTGCCTAGATGGCCGGTGCTTAGCTACATGGCGCCTGCGCCTAGAAAGAAGAAGCAATGACCCAACTTGCCCTCCCGGTCCTCACGACACCGCCGAAGCTGCCGCAGGGCACGCTTCGGATCGTGCCCCTCGGGGGACTGGGCGAGGTCGGCCGCAACATGGCCGTCTTCGAGATCGACGGCAAGCTCCTCATCGTCGACTGCGGCGTCCTCTTCCCGGAGGAGAATCAGCCCGGAGTGGATCTCATCCTCCCGGACTTCTCCTACATCGAGAACCGCATTCAGGACGTTGTGGCCTGCGTGCTCACCCATGGGCATGAGGATCACATCGGGGCTGTCCCGTACCTTCTGCGGCACCGCCGGGACATCCCCCTCGTCGGGTCGCAGCTCACACTCGCGCTAGTCGAGGCCAAGCTGGCCGAGCATCGCATCACGCCGGTCCTGCGGGTGGTGGAAGAGGGCCAGGTCGTTGACTTCGGGCCCTTCCAGACAGAGTTCGTCGCCGTCAACCACTCGATTCCGGACGCGCTCGCGGTGTTCATCCGCACGGCCGGGGGAAGCGTGCTGCACACGGGCGACTTCAAGATGGACCAGCTCCCGCTCGACGGCCGCATCACCGACCTGCGGCACTTCGCGCGGTTGGGCGAGGAGGGCGTGGACCTCCTCATGGCGGATTCGACGAATGCAGACATCCCCGGCTTCACCACTGCTGAGAAGGAGATCGGCCCCGTCCTCGACCGCTTGTTCGGCCAGGCGCGCAAGCGGATCATCGTCGCGAGCTTCTCATCCCACGTCCACCGGGTGCAGCAGGTGCTCGACGCCGCCCACCACCACGGCCGCAAGGTCGCCTTCGTGGGGCGCTCGATGGTGCGGAACATGACGATCGCGGCCAAGCTCGGCTACCTCGACGTGCCCCCTGGGATCCTCGTCGACGTCAAGCACATCGAGGACTACCCGGACCACCAGCTCGTCCTCATGTCCACCGGTTCGCAGGGCGAGCCGATGGCAGCCCTGTCCCGCATGGCCAACGGCGACCACCGCGTGCAGGTGGGCTCCGGGGACATGGTGATCCTCGCGTCCTCGCTCATCCCCGGCAACGAGAACGCGGTGTTCCGCGTCATCAACGGGCTCCTCAAACTCGGCGCGAACGTCGTGCACAAGGGCAATGCGAAGGTGCACGTCTCGGGCCATGCGGCTGCGGGAGAACTTCTCTACTGCTACAACATCATCGAGCCCCTCAACGCGATGCCCGTCCACGGCGAGACGCGCCATCTCATCGCGAACGGGAACCTCGCGCTCGAGACAGGCATGGAGCCGGACAGCGTCATCCTCGGGGACAACGGGACCGTTGTGGACCTCGCGAACGGGCGGGCGCGGATCGTCGGCCAGGTCGAGGTCGGATTCGTGTATGTCGATGGGAGCAGCGTCGGCGCGATCACCGACGCCGATCTCAAGGACCGCCGGATCCTGGGCGACGAGGGCTTCATCTCCGTGATCACGGTGGTGAACCGCTCGACCGGCAAGGTTGTTTCGGGTCCTGAGATCCACGCCCGTGGCGTGGCGGAGGATGACGCCGTGTTCGACGACATCATCCCCAAGGTCAACGAGGCGCTCGAGGAGGCCATCCTTGCGAAGCCGGACCACACGGCCTACCAGCTTCAGCAGGTAGTCCGCCGGGTGATCGGCACGTGGGTGAGCCGCAAGCTGCGCCGCCGTCCCATGATCATTCCGGTCGTGCTCGAAGCCTGATCGGAGGCTACCGGCCGCAGGAGGGCCGCCGAACCGGGTGCGCCAGTCGTGGATGTCCCCGGATTCGGCGGCCTTCCGCGCTACCGTAGGGAATATGGCGACTCGCACTTCCTCCGCGCCACGAAGCACCCGCTCCGGCCCATCGGCCCGGTCTGGCCAAGGCAAAAGCTCTGGCTCCGGGTCGAAGCGCCCCTCCGGCAGGTCTTCGTCCGTCACGACGAGAGATTCGGGACAGCCGTGGCTCGCTCGCGTTATCGGGGGAGCGTGGCAGGGGGTCGCCCATACGGTGGGCGCCGGGGTTCGTCGCATCGGCACGGACGTGAGCGGCCTCGATCCAGCCGCGCGCCGCGACGGCGCGGGCCTGTTCAACCTTGCGCTTGCCGTCTTCATCGCAACGTTCTCCTGGTGGGGCTGGCACGGCTGGTTCCCGGATGGCGTCTACGCCGTCGTCAACGGGACGTTCGGCTGGGTCTCGCTCGTGCTCCCACTCATGCTCGCGGTGTGTGCCGTCCGGCTCTTTCGGCATCCCGAAGACCAGCGAGGGAACAACCGAGTCGGCATCGGGTTCCTGATCATGGCGTTCTCCGGAGCCGGGATTGCCGACGTCATCGGCGGTCTCCCTTCCCCGGCAGACGGGTTCGACGGTCTCCGCGCCGCGGGCGGCATGCTCGGCTTCCTCGCGGCTTCGCTTCTGGCGTCCATCCATCCGGTGGTGCCGCTGCTCGTGTACTCGTTCCTCGCGTTTGTCTCCGTTCTCATCGTCACCGCGACGCCGTTCACGGCGATTCCCCGGCGGCTTCGGGGGGCATGGGACCACTTGGTGGGTGCGGACCTGATGGACCATGACGACGACGGCGCCCGCCACGACCGCAGCTACCTCTACGACTCGGAGCGGCGAGCCGAGGAGGCCGCACGGGGCCCTGAGAAGTCCCCCAAGAAGAGGCGCCGCCTGTTCGGTCGGGACGAGGGGTCGGAAGAGCCGGAGCTTCCGGACGGCTTCGCCGGCGACGAGCCGTACGAGCGCGCCGTCGTCGGAGAGGATGAGCCCACCGAGGCCTTGCCAGCTCCAGGCCGATCACAGGCCGAGGCGGCGATCGAGAAGATCCGTGCCGCGCGCGGGGGGATCACGGGCGGCAAAGACGCCGGTCCCAAGGCCCCCGAGGGAGCCACCGAGTCTATTCCCACCGTCGCCGCAGCCGCCCCGATCGTGCCTTCCGCGCCGTGGCCGCCGGTCGCGCCGCCGTCGCCCATTCCCCAGCGGACCGAGCAGCTCCAACTCGCAGGGGATGTCACGTACACCCTCCCGTCGTCGGAGCTCCTGGTGCAGGGTACAGCCCCGAAGGAGCGCACCGAGGCCAACGATGCGATTGTCGCGGCGCTGACCAACACGCTCCAGCAGTTCAACGTCGATGCGGAAGTGACTGGCTTCAGCCGCGGCCCGACGGTCACGCGCTACGAGATCGAGTTGGCCTCGGGAACGAAGGTCGAGAAGGTCACTGCGCTGAGCAAGAACATCGCGTACGCCGTCGCGAGTTCCGATGTGCGCATTCTGAGCCCCATCCCGGGCAAGAGTGCGATCGGCATCGAGATCCCCAACACGGACCGCGAGACGGTCTCGCTCGGTGATGTCCTCCGCAGCCAGAACGCCCGCCGCACGGATCACCCCATGGTCATGGGGGTCGGCAAGGATGTCGAGGGCGGATTCGTCGTCGCAAACCTGGCCAAGATGCCGCACATGCTCGTCGCGGGCGCGACGGGCGCCGGCAAGTCGTCATTCGTGAACTCGATGATCACTTCGATCCTCATGCGGGCCACGCCCGACGAGGTCCGAATGGTCATGGTCGATCCGAAGCGTGTCGAACTTACCGCCTATGAGGGAGTTCCGCACCTCATCACGCCGATCATCACGAATCCGAAGAAGGCGGCCGAGGCTCTCCAATGGGTCGTTCGGGAGATGGACGCGCGGTACGACGACCTCGCCAACTACGGCTTCAAGCACATCGACGACTTCAACAAGGCCGTGCGCGCCGGGAAGGTGGTGCCTCCTCCCGGCTCGGAGCGGAAGATCAAGGCGTACCCCTATCTCCTCGTGATCGTCGACGAGCTCGCTGACCTCATGATGGTGGCCCCTCGCGACGTCGAGGACTCGATCGTGCGCATCACCCAGCTCGCGCGCGCTGCGGGCATCCACCTCGTGCTGGCGACCCAGAGGCCGTCGGTCGATGTCGTGACGGGCCTCATCAAGGCGAATGTGCCCTCGCGGATGGCCTTCGCGACGTCGTCGGTGACCGACTCCCGCGTCGTCCTCGACCAGCCGGGCGCGGAGAAGCTCATCGGCCAGGGTGACGCGCTCTTCCTGCCCATGGGCGCTTCCAAGCCGATGCGTGTGCAGGGCGCGTGGGTCTCCGAGTCGGAGATCCATCAGGTAGTCGAACACGTCAAGGGCCAGCTGCAGGTGACGTACCGCGAGGATGTCGCCGCGGAGCCGGAGAAGAAGCAGATCGACGAGGAGATCGGCGACGATCTCGAGGTCCTTCTCCAGGCCACCGAGCTCGTCGTGACGACCCAGTTCGGCTCGACCTCGATGCTCCAGCGGAAGCTGCGCGTCGGCTTCGCGAAGGCGGGCCGGCTCATGGACCTCCTCGAGAGCCGTGGCGTCGTCGGCCCCTCGGAGGGCTCCAAGGCACGCGACGTCCTCGTCAAGCCCGACGATCTCCCTGCCGTCCTCGCCGCCCTCCGAGGCGAGGACTCGCCGTCGTCCGCTTCTCCGGCGAGCCACACGGAGCAGGCGTTGGCCGAGAACGCCAACGCGAACCACCATCTGGGCGATCAGGCCGTCGACTCGCCCTACGCCGAGGACCTCGTCGCGGCGGACCTGGACGACCGCACGCAGGCCGTGGACTACTACGACGAGGACGACGACGGCGGTGGCGAGGACGCCTGGCAGCTCACCGGCCGCTAGTCTTGGTTGGTGAGCACCGCACAGCCGCCTGGGCAGGAGGGCCCCGCACAGAGGAGTCAGCTCTGGAACCTTCCGAACGTCCTCACGATGTTCCGAATCGTCCTCGTCCCGGTGTTCGTCTGGTTGATGCTCGCGGACGACTCGCGGCAAGGACTGCTCCGTTGGCTCGCTCTCGCGGCGTTCGCGGTTGCGATGTACACCGATCAGCTCGACGGCCAGATTGCCCGCCGTCGCAATCTGGTGACCGACTTCGGGAAGATTGCGGACCCGATTGCGGACAAGCTCCTTACCGGCGCGGCGCTCGTCCTGCTCTCGGTACTCGGTGAGCTCCCGTGGTGGATCACCATCGTGATCCTCGTGCGGGAGTGGGGGATCACTGCCCTCCGGTTTGTGGTGATTCGATACGGTGTCATGCCGGCGTCGTCCGGTGGCAAGCTCAAGACCGTGCTTCAGACGGTCGCACTCGTGCTCTTCCTGCTGCCGCTCCGGTACGTCGCACCCGCGGTGCCGGTCGTCGCCCTGGTCGTCATGCTCGCGGCCGCGGCCGTCACGGTGGTGACGGGGGTCGACTATGTTGTGAAGGCTGCGCGCCTTCGCGCCGAGGCGATGAGGGCAAGGTGAGCAGGAGATGACGGTGCGGGTTCAGGACGTGGTTGCGGCCTTCATCGCGCGGGGAACGACGGTTGCAACGGCAGAATCCCTCACGGCCGGCCTCGTTGCCGCCACGCTCGCAGATGTTCCCGGAGCCTCGGCAATGCTTCGTGGGGGCATCGTGAGCTACGCCAGCGAGGTGAAAGCCCAGCTTCTCGATGTCTCCCCGGACCTGTTGAGGGAAGTCGGATCCGTGGACGGAGAGGTTGCGCGGCAGATGGCCCAGGGGACGCGCAAAGCATGCGGCGCGGACTACGGGGTGTCGACGACCGGCGTAGCTGGACCCGACCCCCTCGACGGGAAGCAAGTGGGAACCGTGTTCGTCGCCGTGGCGGGCCCGGCGCGGACGGAGGTCCGCGAGTGCCACTTCTCGGGCTCCCGGGAGGACATCCGGAGAGCCGCCCGGGATGCCGCGCTCGAGGCGCTCTTCGCGGCCCTGACTCCGGAGACTCCGCTTGGAGTTAACTGAGAGCGATCTGTGACTTTGGGTAGGCATGGCGGTCAGCGGGGAACAAACCACCACGTCAGAGAGTTGTCACTAGTGTCGTCAAGGATCGGCGGCACTAGGATGGGTCACACGGAAGCCCGGAGTCCGGGCCCCGCGAACAAGGAGCGCACAGATACATATGGTCAAGCAGCCCGTAACCGTCAATGGCGTAGTCCGCTGGCGCAATGTGGGCTTGGCTGAAATCGCCCCTGAAGAGAAGAAGGAGCGCAAGATGGTAGTTCTGCGTCATGAGATTGGAGACGTCCTGCGTGACGTCCGCCAACGTCAGGGCCGTACGCTCCGTGAAGTCTCCCACAACGCGCGGGTTTCGCTTGGTTACCTGAGCGAGGTCGAGCGGGGCCAGAAGGAAGCCTCGTCCGAACTCCTCTCCTCGATCTGCTCGGCACTAGACGTTCCGCTGTCGGCCATGCTCCGCGAGGTGAGCGACCGTGTCGCGGTCGCCGAAGGCGTTTCCGTGCCGGACACTGTCCCTCAGGAGTTCTCCCAGCGCTACGGACGTGACCTCACCGAGGAACTCGGCATCGAGCTCAGCGGATCGCGTTAATCTTCGTCAGCCAAAGACACTTCGCCACGAGGGGCCGGGTTTGCGCCCGGCCCCTCGTGCGTGTGCCTGAGGGTGTCGGACTTTCGGCGGGCCGCGGTCGCGAGCGCCTCGTTGACCCTTGAGAAGTAGCCGGCCAGATTCGACAGGTCGGTGAGGTCCCATGAGCCGAGCGCGTCGCGGAAGAAGGAGAGGCGCCGGCGTCGCAGCTCTTCGATCTCTGCCGCACCCGCTGGGCTGAGGATGACTCTCTGGGCTCGGCGGTCTGCGGGGTCGTCTTCCTTCAGGACGAGCCCGATGCGCTCGAGGAGCGCGACCTGTCGGCTCACCGAAGGCTTTCCGATGCCGATGAGGGCCGCGAGTTCGGTGACCCGGAGCGGACCCTCCCTCAGAAGGATCATGAGCACGCCGTACGCGCCCGGCTCGATCTCCGGGTGGAGTGATCGCGAGATTGTGTGGGAGACGGACCTGGCCCGGCGCCAGAAGAGGCTCAACTGCTGCTCGATCGATTCGAACGCGGCATCGAACTCTTCCGGTTCCTGGCTTGGGGTTGGCATGAGCCAATCATAGGTGGGCAGGTGAATGGGGACCGATGGGAGAATGGTTCGATGCGGCACAGTGACTTCTGGCGGCTCATGGAGGACGAGTTCGGTGCGGGCTACGCGCGAGTCCTCGCATCTAGCCTCGTGCTCACCTCGGTAGGGGGACGCACTGCTGTGGAGGCCCTCAAGGCCGGGCAGAACCCGCGGACCGTGTGGCTCGCCGTGTGCGATATGCAGGACGTCCCCGCAGAGCGCCGGCTGGGCAAAGACCGGCCGCTCAAGGACTGAGATCGCGGCTGAGGAATCGCAACACGCCGAGCCGCTTATTCGAAGGTGTGTTCGGGCGGGCGTATCCTCGTTGTCGAGGAGATTCACGGGTTCCCGCCGAGTTGTCCACATACGCCAGCGCGGGGCGCTGGACTGTCGGTGACCCTCGGTAGCGTAGCGAGTGGATTGAACGACAACCCCGACCGGAGGTGGACCATGGCGGCAGCGCCAGATCGTGAAAAGGCCCTTGAGGCGGCCCTCGCGCAAATTGACAAGCAGTTCGGCAAGGGCTCGATCATGCGACTCGGCGATGACACGCGTGCGCCGATCGAGGTCATTCCGACCGGATCGATCGCGCTGGATGTTGCGCTCGGAATCGGCGGCCTTCCGCGCGGCCGCGTGGTCGAGATCTACGGCCCCGAGTCGTCGGGTAAGACCACGGTTGCCCTACACGCAGTTGCCAACGCCCAGCGCAATGGCGGGATTGCCGCCTTCATCGACGCCGAGCACGCGCTCGATCCGGAATACGCCGCCAAGCTGGGCGTCGACACGGACGCCCTCCTTGTCTCCCAGCCCGACACGGGCGAGCAGGCTCTCGAGATCATGGACATGCTCGTCGGTTCAGGCTCGCTCGACATCATCGTCATCGACTCGGTGGCGGCCCTTGTGCCGCGCGCCGAAATCGAGGGTGAGATGGGCGACAGCCACGTAGGCCTGCAGGCGCGACTCATGAGCCAGGCGCTGCGCAAGGTGACCGGGCGCCTCAACCAGACGAAGACGACCGCGATCTTCATCAATCAGCTGCGCGAGAAGATCGGCGTCTTCTTCGGCTCCCCTGAGACCACGACCGGTGGCAAGGCGCTCAAGTTCTACGCGTCGGTCCGTATCGACGTACGTCGCGTCCAGACCCTCAAGGAGGGGGCCGATTCGGTCGGCAACCGGACGAAGGCGAAGATCGTCAAGAACAAGATGGCTCCGCCGTTCAAGCAGGCAGAGTTCGACATCATCTACGGCCAAGGGATTTCGCGTGAGGGCGGGATCATCGACATGGGCGTCGAGCACGGCATCATCAAGAAGTCGGGCTCATGGTTCACCTACGACGGCGATCAGCTCGGCCAAGGCATGGAGAACTCGCGGCGTTTCCTCCGTGACAACCCGGAGCTTGCGGACGAACTCGAGCGGCTCATCAAAGAGAAGCTCGGGGTCGGGATCAGCAAGCCCGCCGAGGAGCAGCCGCGGCTCAAGGCTGTCGACGGCGAGTAGTCCTTGACCGGAACTGCACCGGAGGAGGACCGCGAAGCCGACCCCGAGTCGGTCGCGCGCGCGATCCTCCTCCGGCAACTCACGCTGGGGCCGAGGAGCAAGCATCAACTTGCGATCAAACTTCGGGATCGCCGCGTTCCCGAGGACGTGGCTGTGGCGCTGCTCGATCGATTTGAGGATATTGGGCTCATCGACGACACAGCCTTCGCCGAGATGTGGGTCCGAAGTCGTTTCGCTACAAAAGGTCTGTCGAAGTCCGCTCTTCGCCGGGAACTCGCCTCTAAGGGCATCGATGGTCCGGTTGCCGAAGCGGCCCTTTCCGAGCTTGACGACGACGAGGAGTTGAGTGCCGCCCGTGCTCTCGTGGAACGGCGGAGGCGGCCGTTCGATACGGGGGATCTGACGGCTCGGGACCGAGAACTTCGACGGCTTGTGGGGATGCTGGCGCGCAAGGGCCATCCGCCGGGGAGGGCCTTCCGCGTGGTTTCCGAGGTGCTCGACGCTGAGAATAACCCGTGAATTGGGCGTGGTGCGTGGACTGAACGGTTGCAGAACCTCAATACTCTGAGGCAGTATGCGACGTCAAACAGCCATCCGACTGCGCCAGTCAGCCCTTGCGGCCACGGTCAGCGCCTTCCTGGTGCTGAGCTTTGCTGCGCCATCTGCCGTCGCCGACGATGGTCCCCCAACGGGGTTCCCCACGTGGGCCGATGTGCAGGCTGCCAAGGCAAACGTCGCTGCTGCCCAAGCCGAGGTCGACAAGATCAACGGCCTCCTCTCGTCTGTGCAAGCGACCGCGGCGGACGCGTCGGCGAAGGCCGTGGCCGCGGGCGCGGCCTACGCGAAGGCCGACTTGGCGGTGAAGAACCAGCAGAAGATCGTCGATGCTCTTCAGCAAGTCACCCAGCAGCGGATCAAGGACCGCGACGCAAGCAAGCAGGCGGCGGGCCGCATCGCCGCGGCTGCGTACACCGGCGGTACACCCTCGGGCGCCCTCGATGCCTTCTCGGTTCTCAATCAGCCGGACGGACTCGATCGCTTGGGTACCCTGCAGATCCTCGGCGACCAAGCGGCCAAAGCCGTCGCCGACTACCAGAGCGCCGCGAACAACGCGGCTCAGGCCCAGGCTCAGTCGAGCGCGGCCGAGGACGCCCTCGCGAAGCTCTCGGATGCGGCCAAGCAGGCGTTCGGCGTGGCGCAAGCCGCCCAGCAGCACGCCGAGCAAGTCGTGTCCCAGACGCAGCAGCAGCAGAGCACTATGACCGCTCAGCTCGCAGATCTCAAGGGAACCTCGACAACCGTTGAGCAGAAGTACGAACAGGGGCAGCAGGCTCTCGCCGCGTATGAGGCGGCACAGGAGGCCAAGCGGAAGGCGGCGGAGGAGGCGGCTGCGCAGCAAGCCGCCCTCCTCCAGCAGCAGCAACAGCAGGCCGCGCTCCTGCAGCAGCAACAGCAGCAGGCTGCCGCAGCCGCTGCGTCGGCTCAAGTGCCGGTCCAGGTCCAGGTGCAGTCGGCGCCGACAGTCGTGAGCCCGGGAGTCGGATCGGTCACGGACGACCCCGCAGGAGCTCAGGCCTATGCTTCGTCACAGATCGGCGGCTACGGCTGGGACGGTTCGCAGTTCCAATGCCTGCTGCAGCTGTGGACGCGGGAGTCGAGCTGGATGACGGACGCGACCAACCCCTCGAGCGGTGCTTACGGCGTGGCGCAGGCGCTGCCGGCGTCGAAGTACGAATCGGCCGGCGCGGACTGGCTCACGAACTACCGGACCCAGATCAACTGGGGTCTCGGCTACATCCAAGACCGATACGGAAGCCCCTGCAACGCTTGGGCGCACGAGGTCTCGAACAGCTGGTACTGATCACCAGCCACGCTCAGGCGACCGGTACCCTTGATGGGTGAGTTCCACGATCGACGAGAGCAGCCCGCGCAGCTACGAAGTGCGCACGTTCGGCTGCCAGATGAACGTCCATGACTCCGAGCGCATGTCGGGTCTTCTCGAGGCTGCGGGCTACGTCCGGGCCGAGGAGGGGACCGAACCGGACGTCGTGGTCTTCAACACCTGTGCCGTACGGGAGAACGCCGACAACCGCCTGTACGGCAACCTCGGCCAGCTCCGGCCCGTAAAGGACCGGCACCCCGGCATGCAGATCGCGGTCGGAGGCTGCCTCGCCCAGAAGGATCGGGACACGATCCTCGAGAAGGCGCCTTGGGTCGATGCCGTCTTCGGAACTCACAACGTCGGCGCTCTTCCCGCGCTGCTTGAACGCTCGCGGCACAATCACGAGGCCCAACTCGAGATCCTTGAATCTTTGGAAGTCTTTCCTTCGACGCTGCCGACCAAGCGCGATTCGGTCTACAGCGGCTGGGTGTCCATCTCTGTGGGCTGCAACAACACGTGCACGTTCTGCATCGTCCCCAGCCTCCGAGGCAAGGAGCGCGATCGGCGCCCGGGCGAGATCCTGGCCGAGATCCAGGCACTCGTGGACGACGGCGCCATCGAGGTCACACTGCTGGGTCAGAACGTGAACTCGTATGGCGTCGAGTTCGGCGACAGGCTCGCGTTCGGCAAGCTCCTGCGCGCATGCGGCGAGATCCGAGGACTCGAGCGAGTGCGCTTCACGAGCCCGCATCCGGCGGCCTTTACCGATGACGTGATCGAGGCGATGGCTGAAACGCCGAACGTCATGCCGCAGCTGCACATGCCGCTCCAGTCGGGCTCGGACCGTTTGCTCCGCGCAATGCGGCGTTCGTACCGTTCGTCCAGATTCCTTGGAATCCTCGACCGGGTCCGCGAGCGGATCCCTCACGCGGCGATCACGACCGACATCATCGTCGGGTTCCCAGGGGAGACCGAGGAGGACTTCCAGGCGACCCTCGACGTCGTCGAACGCGCGCGCTTCTCGAGCGCCTTCACATTCCAGTACTCGAAGCGGCCAGGCACTCCGGCCGCCGAGATGCCCGGGCAGCTCCCCAAGGCCGTCGTCCAGGAGCGCTATGAGCGCCTCATCGCCTTGCAGGAACGCATCTCCGAGGAGGAGAACGCGCGCCAGGTGGGCCGCGAGGTCGAGCTCCTCGTGACAGCTCAGAGCGGCCGCAAGGCGGGGGAGACCCACCGGCTCTCGGGACGCGCGAAAGATCATAGGCTCGTCCATTTCACCGTTCCCGCCGGTGCCGAGGAACCGCGCCCCGGCGATCTTGTGCGCCTCAGCGTGACCGAGGCCGCGCCTCATCACCTCATCGCGGATCCGCGACCCGAGGAGTATTCAGTGCGCCGCTCGCGCGCCGGCGATGCTTGGGATCGAGCCCAAGCGGACTCGTGCGGCGCCCCCAACCCGGGAACGGCGGCGACGGCGTCGGCAACGCGGGCCGCTGTGAGCCTCGGAATGCCCTCGCTTCCTTTGCATGCGGGATAGCCAGTGGATCGAGGCGAGTCGCCCGGGCCGGTGATCGCCGTCGTCGGTCCCACTGGCACGGGCAAGTCGGATCTCGCCGTGGAGCTGGCCTTGGCTCTGGATGGGGAGATCGTGAATACCGACTCGATGCAGTTCTACCGGGGCATGGACATCGGGACGGCGAAACTCTCGGTCGAAGAGCGTCGGGGTGTTCCCCACCACCTCCTCGACATCCTTGACGTGCACGAGGACGCGAGTGTCTCGGCCTTCCAGACCGCCGCGCGCGCCGCGATCGAGGACATCCATTCAAGGGGCCGCCGGGCCATCCTCGCAGGTGGTTCTGGCCTCTACGTGCGGGCGGCGACCGATGTCCTCGAGTTTCCCGGAACCGATCCGGCAGTCCGCGCCCGGCTCGAGAAGGAGGCGGAGAGCGAGGGAATCGGGGCCCTCGCGAGGCGACTCCAGGAGATCGATCCGGAGTCGGCGTCCCGACTTCGGGACGCGCGGCGGATCATCCGGGCTCTCGAGGTCCGCGAGGTGACCGGACGGCCGTTCAGTTCCTTCATGCCGCGGCGGGAGTATGTGCAGCCGACCTTGCAGATCGGCTTGGACATGGACCGCCCCTCCCTGCACAGTCGGCTCGCCGAGCGAGTCCGCGGCATGGTGCGGGCGGGACTCGTAGACGAGGTGCGGAGGCTCGAGGGCGAAGGCCTCCGCGAGGGACGCACCGCCTCGCGTGCGCTCGGCTATGCGCAGTTCCTGCGGGTGCTCGACGGCGAGGCCACAGCAGAGGAAGCTGCTGAGGAGACCATCATCGCGACCCGCCAGTTCGCCCGACGACAGGTGACCTGGTTCCGTGCGGATCCCAGAGTCCAGTGGCTCGATGCCCTTCGCCCCGACGTCGTGGCCGCCGCGCTCGCCCTCGTCTCGTCGACGGGTTCCGCAGGGGGCGTCGGTATTCTAGACGCATGACCGCCGCCCCAGATTCCTTGATCTTCGCCGCGCGCCCGCTCGCTGAGCTTGCAGGGCTCCCGTTCGCAAAGGGCCACGGGACCGGAAACGATTTCGTCCTCATCGCCGATCCCGACGGCATCCGCGATGTCACAGCCGTCCAGGCAGCAGCGCTCTGCGATCGGCATCTGGGCATCGGGGCAGACGGCCTCATCAGGGCGGTGCGCTCGGAGCAGCTTCCGGAGGGCCGTGAGATCCTCGCGGAGGATCCCGACGCCGTGTGGTTCATGGACTACCGCAACGCCGACGGCTCCGTATCCGAGATGTGCGGCAACGGTGTCCGTGTCTTCGTGGCGTTCCTGCTCGATCAGGGGCTCGTCGACCTCGAGCCCGGAGGCACGCTGCCTGTCGGCACGCGCGCGGGGGTGAAGCGCGTGGAACGCCGCGACGGAGGCTTCGCGGTCGATATGGGGCCGTGGCAGTTCATTCACCCTGCGCAGGCGGAAGCAGAGGCGGGGGACTCCCTCGTCACCGCTGACGGACTCGATGTCTCCCGTCCCGCGCTGAGCGTGAGCATGGGGAACCCCCACACCGTCGTTGCCCTCGCCGAGGATGCAGAGCTCGAGAGGCTCCGGCTGTTCGACTCGCCGAAGGTCGAGCCGGTGCCGCCGCACGGAACGAACGTCGAGTTCGTCGTGCCCGCGGAGCCGCTCGTTCGCGACGGGATCGGAAGCATCGCGATGCGCGTGCACGAGCGGGGGGTGGGGGAGACGCAGTCCTGTGGAACCGGCGCCTGCGCTGCCGCGGTAGCGATCCGCCACTGGGCCGGCGCAGGCGCACCGAGCCGCTGGGACGTGCGCGTTCCGGGGGGAACCGTGCAGGTCGCGTTCGTGACCGCCCCTGAAGGGACCGAGCACGTCGAGCTCAGCGGTCCCGCCGTGATCGTCGCGCACGGCTCTCTCGGCTAGGAGCTGCCCTCTCCTCCCCGGGTGACCCGGAGAATCCGGAAGCCCTTCGACGTGGCTTCGCGGCCGACGTCGTACGCCCCGCCGAGGGTGTCCGCAAGCCAGCGCTGAAGCGAATCGGCGCCGAGGTTCTTCTGCACGACGAGCCATGCCTCCCCGCCCACCTCGAGACGGGGGAGCCACTGAAGGAGCAGCTCGTGCAGGGCCTGCTTGCCGATTCGGATCGGCGGGTTGGACCAGATCGTGGAGAACCGCAAATCAGCTGGCACGTCTTCGGGAAGAGCCGCACGGATGTTGGCGAGCCCCAGCCTTCCTGCGTTGGCCGCCGTGAGCGAGAGGCTTCGCTCGTTGACGTCGACGGCGTGCACGGTCGCACCGGGAGAGCGCAGCGCCATCGTGAGGGCGATCGGCCCCCAACCGCACCCGACGTCGAGCAGGTTGCCTTCCGGCGCGGGGTCGGGGACTTCCGCGAGCAGCACGGCCGTACCCTTGTCCACCCCATCCGGGCTGAAGATGCCCGACGAGGTCTCGAGAGCGCGCTCGGCTCCTTCGAGGACGACGGCGAGGGGGCGCCGTACGTCGGGCACGTCCGGCTGAGCGTTGAAATAGTGGGCGGGTTCCATCATCAAGTAGAATAGATCCATGCGCCTGTTCAAGTAGCCACCCCTTCCCGCTGGCCAACGCCCCGCCGTCGATCTCGTTCCGGCCGGGCTCAACAGGACGAACCCATGGAGACGCCTTATGCGTGACCTCTCTTCTGTCACCCCTGAGAACTATTCTGGAAAGGACTTCCCGACGAAGGAGAACATGACCAACCACGACGCCGCGCGCGAGCCGCAGCCGCAGGACCTGAGCGCCCAGGACATTCAGGCCGTCATCGACCGGATCCTCGCGAAGGAGGAGGCAGCCGCCGCCAAGGGCGCGGGCCACCGAGCGGAGGACAACGGCGACCGCGCACCGTCCGCTCGCCGCGGGGGCCTCACGAGCGGCAAGGCTCTTGCGCTGTCCGAACTCGACGACGAACACGGCGAGTACGACGGCGAACAGCGCGACCTCGAAGAGCGCAGGGCCCTCCGCCGCACCGCGGGCCTCTCGACAGAACTCGAGGATGTAACCGAGGTCGAATACCGGCAGCTGCGCCTCGAGCGCGTCGTGCTGGCGGGCCTGTGGAGCGAGGGCAGTCTCGAAGACGCCGAGAACTCCCTTCAGGAGCTCGCGGCGCTCGCCGAGACCGCGGGCTCGGAGGTGCTAGACGGTATTGTCCAGCGCCGGCTCAAGCCGGACGCGGGGACGTTCCTCGGCTCGGGCAAGGCGCAGGAGCTCAAAGACATCGTCTACTCGACCGGCGCAGACACTGTGATCGTCGACTCGGAACTGTCGCCGTCGCAGCGGCGCGGACTCGAGGACATCGTCAAGGTCAAGGTCATCGACCGGACGGCACTCATCCTCGACATCTTCGCCCAGCATGCCAAGAGCCGCGAAGGCAAGGCCCAGGTCGAACTCGCCCAGCTCGAGTACCTGCTCCCGCGCCTCCGCGGCTGGGGCGAATCGATGTCCCGCCAGGCGGGCGGTCGAGTCGGCGCCGCGGGCGGTGGGATCGGCTCCCGTGGCCCCGGCGAGACGAAGATCGAGCTCGACCGGCGCCGCATCCGCACGCGGATGGCCAAGCTTCGGCGAGAGATTGCTGGGATGAAGCCTGCCCGTGAGACGAAGCGGGCCAATCGCAAACGCAACGAAGTTCCGTCCGTCGCGATCGCGGGATACACGAACGCGGGCAAGTCTTCACTGCTCAACCGGCTCACGGATGCAGGGGTCCTCGTGGAGAACGCCCTGTTCGCGACCCTGGATCCCACCGTGCGGCGGGCCGAGACGCCGGATGGCCTTCCGTACACCCTTTCCGACACCGTCGGGTTCGTGCGGTCGCTTCCGACGCAGCTCGTGGAGGCCTTCCGCTCGACGCTCGAGGAAGTCGCCGACGCGGACCTGATCCTCCACGTCGTCGACGCGTCGCATCCTGATCCGGAGGGCCAGATCGCCGCTGTCCGGGAGGTGTTCTCGGAGGTCGACGCCCGGAAGATCCCCGAGATCATCGTCCTCAACAAGGCCGACGCTGCCGACCCCTTCGTCCTCGAGCGGCTTCGTCAGCACGAGCCGCGCAACGTCGTGGTCTCGGCGCGGACCGGCCTCGGAATCGACGAGCTCAAGCAGACGATCAGCGCAGCCATCCCGCGGCCGGACGTCATGCTCACGCTCCTCATCCCGTACAGCCGGGGTGACCTCCTCAGCAAGCTTCACGAGAGCAGCTCGGAGATCCGCTCGCTTGAGCACACGGCGGACGGCACAGTTGCGCGCGTAGTGGTGCGCGAGGAGTTCGCTGCGGAGTTGGAGCCGTTCGTCGTCGATGACTGAGGTGAGGGTGAGCGCGGTCGAGGAGACCGCTGTCCGACTGCTGGACGTCGCAGTTGCGGCGATGGGCGGCCAGCAGCGCGACGGTCAGCACGAGATGGCGCGGCACGTGGCGCGCTCGATCGACGAGGGCAAACACCTGCTTGTGCAGGCGGGGACGGGAACGGGCAAGTCGCTTGCCTACCTCGTGCCGCTCATCGCGCACGCGCAGAGCAGCGGCCGGCCCGCTGTTGTTGCCACGGCCACGCTCGCCCTTCAGGCCCAGATCGTCGGCCGCGACCTCCCGCGGCTGCTCTCGGCGATTACGCCTGAGCTCGACCATCCAGTCGACGTCGCCCTCATCAAGGGGCGATCGAACTATCTGTGCAAGCACAAGCTCTCGGGCGGGTTCCCCTCTGACGAGGGCGGCGAGGGGACCCTCTTCGCCCTCGGCGAGGACACCGGCGTCGCCCACCCGGCTGGCTCCGGTCCAACAACCCAGCTCGGGCGCGAGATCAAGCGCCTGCGGGAGTGGGCGGAGGAGACTGATACAGGGGACCGTGACGATCTTGTGCCCGGGGTCACGGATCGCGCGTGGCGCCAGGTCTCGGTCACCGCCCTCGAGTGCCTCGGAGCCCAGAGGTGTCCCATGGCCGCCGAGTGCTTCAGCGAACTTGCGCGGCAGCGCGGCGCCGAAGCGGATCTGGTGGTCACCAACCATGCGATGCTCGCGATCAACGCCTTCGAGGGGCTCAACGTCCTGCCGGAGCACGACATTGTGGTCGTCGACGAGGCGCATGAGCTCCAGGACCGCGTGACGGGGGCAGTGAGCGGGCAACTCTCGAGCGCGATGGCCACTGCCGCGACGTCCAGCCTGCGCCGCCACTGCGGCCTCTCGGTCGAGGCGCTCCAATCGGCCGCCGTTCAGCTCGAGCTCGCGCTGGCGGATGTTCCGACGGGACTCCTTGCCCGGGGGCTCACTGAGGAGCTCGCGCAGGCCCTCGTGCTGCTGCGCGACGCGAGCCGCGCGGCGCTCTCTGACTCCAAGCCGGGCGACGGTCAGTCCTCCGATGGCGGCCGACAGGTGGCGCGGTCCCGGGTCAGCGCAGTACTCGAGTGCTGCGAGCGGATGCTCGACGCGGAGGCCCAGGGAGAGGTCATCTGGGTCTCGCGAACCGGGACGTTCGACCCCGCATCCGGTTATTCCGCACCCGCTGACGATGCACCTGCAACGCTGTGCATCGCGCCCCTCAACGTCGGCGGAAAGCTGCGTGACGGCCTCTTCGCCGACCACACTGTGGTGCTCACATCTGCGACTCTCGCGATCGGGGCCGCGTTCGAGCCCGCCGCCGGAGGGCTAGGCCTCCTCGGCAAGGGCGCCCCGACCTGGACCGGCGTGGACGTCGGTTCTCCCTTCGACTATCCACGTCAGGGCATCCTCTATGTTGCGCGCCATCTACCCAAGCCGGGCCGAGGTGTATCCGCAGAGGCAATCGACGAGCTCGAGACCCTGATCCGGGCGTCCTCCGGCGGCGCGCTTTGCCTCTTCTCGTCACGGCGCGCCGCCGAGGACGCCGCTGACGAGCTGCGCGAGCGCCTGGACGTTCCGATCCTCTGCCAGGGCGAGTCATCTATGAGCGCCCTCGTACGGCAGTTCGCAGACGAGCCGGACACCTGTCTCTTCGGGACGATGTCCCTGTGGCAGGGCGTCGATGTGCCCGGTCATTCGTGCCGGCTCGTGGTGATCGACCGCATCCCGTTCCCGCGGCCTGACGACCCCCTTGCGACGGCCCGATCGCGCGCCGTCGCACAAGCGGGCGGGAATGGCTTCATGAGTGTTTCGGCTTCGCACGCGGCCGTGCGGCTCGCACAGGGCGCTGGCAGGCTCATCCGCTCCACGGAGGACCGCGGGGTGGTCGCGGTGCTCGATTCACGCCTTGCCACGGAACGCTACGGCGCGTTCCTCCGCTCGGCGCTTCCGCCCTTGTGGGGCACCACGGACCGCGCAGTCGTGCTCAAGGCGCTCGAGCGGCTCGCTGCCTCAGACGACTGAGCGCAGCACCGAGACAACGCGGCCCATGATGGTCGCGTGGTCGCCCAGGATCGGCTCGTAGCGGGTGTTCTGCGGGAGCAGCCAAGTGTGGCCATCTCGCTGCCGAAACGTCTTGACCGTCGCCTCGTCGTCGAGGAGCGCCGCGACGATATCGCCGTTCTCTGCGTCGTTCTGGCGCCGGACGACGACCCAGTCCCCGTCGCAGATGGCCGCGTCGATCATCGAATCTCCGCGGACGCGCAGCATGAACAGCTCTCCGTAGCCCACGAGCTGCCGGGGGAGTGGCATGACGTCCTCTACGACCTGGTCGGCGAGGATCGGGCCGCCGGCGGCGATGCGCCCGACGAGCGGAACCATCGCGGTGTCCGCGGCGCTCGCCATGTCATCCACCGGGATGCCTCCGACGCCGAGCACCGGTGCCGCGCTCTCGGCCTCCATGGTGAGGGGGCGCTCGTCGAGGTTCAGCGGCATGAGGACTTCCATGGCCCGGGGCCGCTTGGGATCGCGGCGGAGGTAGCCGAGCTTCTCGAGCTGGGCGAGCTGGTGGGTCACGCTTGAGAGGCTTGCAAGGCCGACAGTGTCGCCGATCTCCCGCATCGACGGTGGGTAGCCCTTGGTCTGGACCGAGCGCTGGATCGTCTCGAGGATCTTCCGCTGGCGCACCGTGAGTCCTTTGGCGGCTCTGGCCACTCCTGCCATGCGTGCCCTCTTTCCCGTTTCTCGGTCTTCTGCTTCGTGCTCTGCGTGGTCTTCTTCGCGGGCTCCTTATTTTGTCGGTGCCCGCCTGGATGCTGATTCCACCGTAGGGGACACGGAGGCACCTTTCAAACATGTGTTCTAGCGAGTCTGGACATCGTTCGATGAGAAGTGCTAAAAGTGTTCTGGCTGGTTCGAAGACATGTTCGAAGACATTCCTGAGGAGGAAGAACCGTGGCACACGCATTCGCAGTTCCGTTCGCAGGGGCACCGGCTCAATCAGCCGGGGCGGAGGATCGGCGTTCCCGCCTGCGGCTCACGCGCCGCGGCCGACTGGTGCTCATTGCGCTGCCGTCGTTCCTTGGGGCGGTCCTGCTGCTCGCGTTCCTCAGCGGACTCATCGCGCCTGCGCATGCTGGCGATACCGCCCCGACAGTCACTCACACGAGGCAGGTGACCCTCCAGCAGGGGCAATCGCTGTGGACTGTCGCTGCGCAGTACGCTCCAGACCGCGACCCGCG
Source organism: Sinomonas humi (assembly GCF_000802235.1). Taxonomy (GTDB): domain Bacteria; phylum Actinomycetota; class Actinomycetes; order Actinomycetales; family Micrococcaceae; genus Sinomonas; species Sinomonas humi. The sequence goes on along the minus strand of NZ_JTDL01000147.1, from coordinate 17,673 downwards.
CGCGGTTATCGGCGAGATCGTCGAGCTCAACAACCTCGATTCGACCAATGTCGCTGCAGGGCAGCAGATTCAGGTCCCGACGGCAGGCTGAAGCGGGGCTCAAAGAAGCGGGGCTTAAAGCTGAGGCGGGCCTGGTTCACGAATGCGGAGCCGTCATCCGTGCGGGCGTAGGCTGGACCGGTGAACGATCAGACTGTGCAGCCCACCTCCCGTGAGGAGCGCCTCGCGCGGCTCCCTTTGCGCGAGGACCTGCGCGGCCAGCATCCTTACGGAGCGCCGCAGCTGGACGTCCCGATCATGCTCAACGTCAACGAGAATACGTACGGAGTGCCCCAGGACGTCCAGGAGGCCATAGCTCGATCCGTGCGAGAAGCCGTCTCGACGCTCAACAGATACCCCGACCGCGAATTCACCGAGCTTCGCGAGGCTCTCGCCGAGTATCTGGGCCATGACCTGACCCCCGAGCAGCTCTGGGCCGCCAACGGCTCGAACGAGGTGCTCCAGCAGCTCCTCCAGGCCTTCGGCGGTCCCGGTCGCTCTGCCCTCGGCTTCCCTCCGACCTATTCCATGTACCCACTGCTTGCCGCGGGTACAGGAACCGCCTACCTCAAGGGCGTGCGGGATGCCGATTACGAGCTCAGCGCGGAATCGGCGGCGCGGCAGGTGCGGGAGCTCGCGCCCAACATCGTCTTCCTGTGCTCGCCGAACAACCCCACGGGGACCGCGCTCGGCCTCGACGTCGTCGAAGCCGTGTACGAAGCCGGCGAGGAGAGCCAAGCCATCGTTATCGTCGACGAGGCGTATGCGGAGTTCGCACAGCTCGGGACGCAGAGCGCACTCACGCTCCTTCCGGGACGTCCGCGACTCGTGGTCAGCCGGACGATGAGCAAGGCCTTCGCCCTCGCCGGCGCCCGTCTCGGGTACCTCGCGGCGGCGCAAGAGGTGACCGACGCCCTCCGGCTCGTCCGCCTTCCCTACCACCTCTCAGCGATAACCCAGGCGACTGCCCTCGCGGCCCTTCAGCACCGCGCTTCACTCATGTCCGAGGTCGAGGCGATCAAGCACCAGCGGGACCGCATCGTGAAGGAGCTCGAGCGACTGGGGCTGAGGCCCGCATCCTCCGATTCGAACTTCGTCTTCTTCACCGGGCTGGCGGATCCACAGCGCATCTGGCGGGGACTGCTCGAGGCAGGCGTGCTGGTCCGTGACGTGGGAATCCCCGGCAGCCTTCGGGTGACGGCCGGAACCGAGTCCGAGACCTCTGCCTTCCTCTCGCGGCTCGAAGAGCTCCTCGAGGAGGAGCGCTCCTAGGCCGCCTAGAATGGATTGGTCTCCCGCATCAGCTTCCATTGAAGGACGTTCACCCATGACCACCGAGCTGCAGGCTGCGCGTCGCACTTCGCGAACGGCGCGGATGGAGCGCACGACTTCCGAGTCGTCCGTCTTCGTAGAGATCAACCTCGACGGCACGGGCCGTTCCGAGATCTCGAGCAGCGTGCCCTTCTACGATCACATGCTCACGGCGCTGTCCAAGCATTCGCTCATCGATCTCACAGTCAGGGCCACGGGGGACACGCACATCGACGTCCACCACACTGTCGAGGACATCGCGATCACCTTTGGCGAGGTGCTCAAGGAAGCGCTCGGAAGCAAGGCGGGCATCCGGCGGTTCGGCGAGGCGACGATTCCGCTCGACGAGGCGCTCGCGAACGCGGTGGTGGACGTTTCCGGACGGCCATACCTCGTCCACTCCGGCGAGCCGGCGGGGCAGGAGTACCACCTCATCGGCGGCCACTTCACCGGGTCCCTCACACGCCACGTCTTCGAGGCGATCACCCTGCACGCGGGCATCTGCCTGCACATGACTGTGCTCGCCGGCCGGGATCCGCACCACATCGTCGAGGCGCAGTTCAAGGCGTTCGCCCGCGCCCTGCGGGCCGCAGTCGAACTCGACCCGCGGATCGGCGAGGCAATCCCTTCGACGAAGGGTGCGCTGTGAGCGAAGCGGGGGAGTCCGCAACCAACGGAATCGCCGTGGACGCACGCAACCACGGGGGCCCCGCACCCGATCCCGAAGGGCGCCCCACCGTCGTCGTCCTCGATTACGGCTCGGGCAACGTGCGCTCGGCGGTTCGCGCACTCGAAAGCGCTGGTGCGGCTGTAACCCTGAGTTCGAAGCCGGAGGATGCGCTCAACGCGGATGGTCTCGTGGTTCCGGGCGTCGGTGCATTCGCGACGGTCATGGACGAGCTCAAGTCGGTGGACGGCCTGAGGATCATCGGTCGGCGCGTGGCCGGGGGTCGCCCGGTTCTCGCCATCTGCGTCGGCCTCCAGGTCATGTTCGAGCGCGGTGTCGAGCACGGCGTCGAGTCGGAGGGACTCGGGGAGTGGCCGGGAACCGTAGAGCTGCTGCCTGCCGCCGTCGTCCCCCACATGGGATGGAACACGGTGAGCGTGCCCGAAGGGTCGCGCCTGTTCGAGGGCATCGAGGACGAGCGCTTCTACTTCGTGCACTCGTACGGCGTGCAGGAATGGAAGTTCGACGCTAGCCATCCGGGCATGGCAGCGCCGCTCGTGACTTGGTCGGAGCACGGTGCTCCGTTCATCGCGGCTGTCGAGAACGGCCCGCTGTGCGCGACGCAGTTCCACCCGGAGAAGTCGGGCGAGGCCGGCGCGCGGTTGCTGCGGAACTGGGTGTCTTCCCTCAAGCCGAAGAACGCGCCCTCGAATGAGAAGGCCTCCGCCTAGATGTGGTCGGTGCTGCTCTTCGGCCTCGCCGGGATCCTCATCGGCGGTGTCGTGTCCTTCCGCCGTCAGGGAATGGCGAACTGGGTCTGGATCTCATTCGCTGTTCTCGCTGCCGCCGCGCTTGTCGCTGCCTACCTCTTCACTCAATCGGCCTGAAAGCCGCCCACCACAAGGAGATCCTTCATGACCGCTGGCGAGTCCATCCTCGAGCTGCTGCCCGCCGTTGACGTCGCCGACGGCCAGGCCGTGCGCCTCGTGCAGGGCGAGGCCGGGAGTGAGACGAGCTACGGCGAGCCGCTCGAGGCGGCGCTCGCCTGGCAGAACGACGGTGCCGAGTGGGTGCATCTGGTCGACCTCGATGCCGCTTTCGGTCGCGGCAGCAATCGCGAGCTGCTCGCCGACGTCGTTCGCCAGCTCTCCGTGAAGGTCGAGCTCTCCGGCGGCATCCGCGACGACGCGTCCCTCGACGCCGCGCTCGAGCTCGGCGCCGCGCGGGTCAACCTCGGGACGGCAGCACTCGAGGACCCGGCCTGGACGGCGCGCGCGATCGAGCGCTACGGCGACCAGATCGCCGTCGGCCTCGATGTACGGGGGACGACGCTCGCCGCCCGCGGCTGGACGAAGGAGGGCGGTGACCTCTGGGAGGTGCTCGCGCGCCTCGAGGACGCAGGATGCTCGCGCTACGTCGTCACGGATGTCACGAAGGACGGAACGCTGCGCGGCCCCAATGTCGAACTCCTCCGCGAGATGTGCGAGCGGACCGACAAGCCTGTTGTCGCCTCGGGTGGAATCTCGAGCCTCGACGATCTCCGTGCGCTCCGCGAGCTAGTCCCACTCGGCGTCGAGGGAGCGATCGTCGGCAAAGCGCTCTACGCGGGCAAGTTCACGCTGCCGGAGGCGCTCGACGTCGCCGGCCGCCGGTGACATGAGCGCGGAAGGCAACCCGGCCCCGCGGCACCTTCCGGGGCACATTGCAGCAGCCCTCCACCGGGCGGGCGAGGGAACTGACTCGGCCGGCCAGCCCTGGGCGGGGCGCGACCTCGCCGGCGAGGGGAATCCGCTCCACCGCTTCGACGCCGACGACGGCGCGGCGGACCCGGCCGTAGAGGCGGCCTTGGAGGCGCTTGCCTCGGGCGGGACGGAGGAAGCTGTCCACGAGGCGCTCTCGGCGGCCCGGGTGTTCGTCCCTGTCGTCGCGACCCTTGCCGAGGGCGGTCTCGGCGACCATGGCTTCGCAGAGGACAAAGAGGCCGATATGGCCCTCGTGACGCTCAGCGCCCCCGATGGGCGAAAGGCTCTCCCCGCGTTCACCTCCGTCGCGCGGCTTGAATCGTGGCACCCCGAGGCGCGTCCTGTCGCTGTCTTTGCACCACGGGCTGCCCTTTCGGCCGTTTCGGAGGGTGCCGAACTCGTGGTCCTCGATCCCGGGGCGGACAGAACCTTCGTGCTTCGCCGGCCGGCCGTATGGGCGTTGGCGCAGCAACGGCTATGGACGCCGTCGTACCGCGACGAGACGCTCGTGCAGGTCGTTGCGGCCGCCATCGAGGGGATCGAGCAGATTCGCGGGGTTCGTCTTGAGCCGGGCAAGGGCGTCGTGAGCCGAGACCGCTCAGGGCGGATCCTGAACGGCGGCGGCCCGGGTCCTGAGCTCCGGATCGTTCTCGAGCTCAGCGCCGGCTTGCCTGCGGAGTCCGTACGTGGCATCGTGGCAGAGCTGAACGGCCGGCTCGCACGCACCGAGCGCTTCGCAGAGGCCGTGGACTCGATCGAGGTTTCCCTCCGCACGGCAGGGGTCCGATAGGGGAAGGCGTTACGGGGAGGACGCAAAGAGGGGGACCGATGGACTTCGCCCTGTACGGGCAACTTTGGCGGCGCCGCCCCGTACGGAATCTGCTGCTCGTCGCGATGGTCGCGCGGATTCCACACTCGGCAGCCGGCGTGCTGCTCACGCTGCATGTCGTCCAGACCCTTCGCCTGGGTTACGGCCCAGCCGGGGCCGTGGCGGCGCTCCTCACGATCGGCATCGCGATCGGTGCACCGTGGCGTGGTCGCCGGGTCGACACGGTCGGGCTCCGGCGCGCGCTCATCCCCTCGATTGTGGCTGAGGCCGTCGTCTGGTCGATTGCGCCGCATCTCAACTACCCCGGCCTGCTGGCTGCGGCCCTCGTCGGCGGAATGTTCGCGTTGCCGATCTTCTCCGTCGTGCGGCAGTCGCTCGGCGTCATGACGACACCCGCTCAGAGGCGGACGGCCTTTGCGCTCGATTCCATCTGCACCGAAGTCACGTTCATGGTGGGGCCCGCGCTCGCGGCGCTTGTCGGGGTGCAGCTCTCTACCGTCGTCGGAATCACGGCCGTCGGTCTCTCGGCGGCCCTTGCCGGACTCGCTCTCGTCTGGTTCAACCCTCCGACGCGCTCGGGTCAGCCAGGTGCTGTAGCGGACGAGGGCGCAGCGGCCTGCGAGCCGGATGTGGCATCGGGGGTTGAATCGGCCGAGAGCGCAGCACCCGCTGAGGTCGCTGCCGGCCAGGCGGACGGCGCCTCGGGCCTGCGCCGGATCATCGGCCGTGCCAGCGGAGGGCTCGGCTGGCTCTCGACGGGCGTCGTCGTCGTTCTCGTCGTCGCTGCCGGAGCGGGCATCGTCCTGTCGGGTACCGACGTCGGGATCGTGGCTGTCCTGCGCGGTCACGGCCAGGGGGAGGAACTCGGAGTCGTCTTCTTCGCGTGGTGCCTCTCCTCGCTCGTCGGCGGTCTCGTCTACGGCGCGATGACTCGCAAGGTGCATCCACTCGTGCTGCTGCTACTCATGTCTGCGCTCACGATCCCGATGGGGTTCGCGGGAGACGTGGCGAGTCTGGCCCTGCTCTCCGTGCCTGCCGGGTTCCTCTGCGCGCCTACGCTCTCCGCGGCGTCCGAGGCCGTGGCCTCGCTCGTCGACGAAGCGCGCCGCGGCGAGGCCATGGGCTGGTACGGTTCCGCGCTCACGGCGGGGACGGCCCTTGGCTCGCCCTTCACAGGACTCACGATCGACGCAGTCGGACCCTGGGCCGGCTTCGTCGGGATAGGGGTCGAGGGCGTCGTGCTATGCGGCGCGGGCCTGCTCGCGCAGGGCGCGCGACGACGGCGTCGCGCCGCCGTCGAAGGGGTCAGTTGACAGGGCCGGTGTACTTCTCGCCGGGGCCCTTTCCCGGAGCGTCTTGGATGGTCGACGCCTCTCGGAACGCAAGCTGAAGCGATCGCAGCCCGTCGCGAAGTGGGGCCGCGTGCTGGGAGCCGATCTCGGGGGCCGCGGCGGTGACGAGGCCTGCCAGCGCTGTGATGAGCTTTCGTGCCTCGTCGAGGTCCTTGAGTTCTTCACCCTCGTCGGCCAGACCTACTTTGACGGCCGCGGCGCTCATGAGGTGGACCGCGGTGGTCGTGATGACCTCGACGGCGGGGACTTCCGCGATGTCCCGCAGTTCGGTGCTCGCGCCGGCGCCCGTGCCGTTCTGGTCAGTGTGGTCAGTGCTCATGCTGCTAAGCTTGGCACAGACCGACTGGATGTCGTTATTCAGGCGTTTTTTTGCCTGTATACTTGATTGACAGTTTGCAAGCGGAGATCTCTCCCACCCGCGTCGGCGTGCGATCGCATTGCTGCCGGGTACTCAGGTTGACTGGCGCGGCACCCCGCCGCTGCCGGACACGGCGTCCAAGGCGGCGCCCACCTTCGAGGCCTCCGATTGCACCGACAATCGGGGGCCTTCCTCGTTGTCGGGGCTGTCCCGGACTACTTGAGGAGCTTGAACATTAGCGATCCACGCATCAATGAGCGAATCCGCGTCCCTGAGGTGCGCCTCGTGGGGCCTGCTGGCGAGCAGGTCGGCATCGTGCGTATCGAGGACGCGCTGCGTCTGGCGGCCGAGTCGGACCTCGATCTCGTTGAGGTAGCACCCCAGGCGAAACCGCCGGTGTGCAAGCTGATGGACTTCGGCAAGTACAAGTACGAGGCCGCGGTCAAGGCTCGCGAGGCACGCAAGAACCAGACGAACACGGTTCTGAAGGAGATTCGCTTCCGCCTCAAGATCGATACCCACGACTATGAGACGAAGAAGGGCCACGCGCTGCGCTTCCTCGGGGCCGGGGACAAGGTCAAGGCCATGATCCAGTTCCGCGGCCGCGAACAGCAGCGTCCCGAGATGGGCATCCGGCTCCTGCAGCGCTTCGCGGACGATGTGGCCGAGGTCGGCACCATCGAATCGGCGCCGCGCATCGACGGTCGCAACATGGTCATGGTGATCGGTCCGCTCAAGAACAAGGCTGAGGCGAAGGCCGAGGCCCGAAGGGTCGCGCAGCGCGCCGCTGACAAGGCCAAGGCCGAGGCAGCGAAGACCGCGAGCGTGACAGCGGACAACGCTCCGCTGACCCAGTCTCTGGGCGACGCGCTTCCCGAGGCCCTGCGGCAGGCGGCCGTCCAGGCCGATGAGCAGGCGCCCGAGGCCGTGGAGGCTGAGGCGTCGGCCGAGACGCCGCAGGAGGAGACGACGGCGGAAACGCCAGCTGTAGCGGTGGAGGAACCGGCGCACGCGGCGGAGGAACCGGCGCAGGCGGCGGAGACGCCAGCTATGGCGGCGGAGGAACCGGCGCAGCCGGCCGAGAGGCCAGCTTCGGTGACGGAGACGCCCGCAGCCAAGAAGCCCGTGGCCCAACCCGAGCGCAAGGCGGCTCCGGCTCCTTCGCCCAGGCCGGCACCGGCGCCTCGGCCCCAGGCACCCAAGCCCGCCGAGGCCGCCAAGCCCGCAGCGCCGAAGCCGTCGGCGCCTCGGCCGCAGGCCCCGAAGCCGGGAGCACCTCGACCCGGTGCCGCAGCTCCCAAGCCCTCGGCACCACGCCCGTCAGGACGACGGGGCAACTAGTCCACCGCAGCCGCTGAAGACCTTTCGGTCTTGGCGGCCAGCGGAACCACCAGTCGGCCCGCGGAAGCGGGCCGCCAGAGAAAGCCGCGGCCTGGTGCCGCGGGAAACGAAGGAGATCGGTCACCATGCCGAAGATGAAGACCCACAGTGGCGCCAAGAAGCGCTTCAAGCTGACTGGCTCGGGCAAGCTCAAGCGTCAGCAGGCGAACCGCCGCCACTACCTCGAGCACAAGCCGACGACGCTCACGCGCCGCCTGCACGCGGACAAGATCGTGTCCGGAGGCGACGCCAAGGTCATCAAGCGGATGCTCGGCATCTGAGTTCTTTCCCAGTCAACCGGCCCTTCGGGGCCACCTAGCCGTCCCGGCCGGGCGCAGGGCGCCCGCGGCTCTGGGAAGGATTCTGAAGGAGTACACACATGGCACGTGTGAAGCGGGCAGTCAACGCCCATAAGAAGCGCCGCACCGTCCTCGATCGGGCGTCCGGCTACCGAGGCCAGCGTTCGCGCCTCTACCGCAAGGCCAAAGAGCAGCTGCTGCACTCGTTCGTCTACAGCTACCAGGACCGCCACAAGCGCAAGGGCGACTTCCGCCGCCTCTGGATCCAGCGCATCAACGCCGCTGCCCGCGCCAACGGCCTGACCTACAACCGCCTCATCCAGGGCCTCAAGGCCGCCGAGGTCGAGGTTGACCGCCGCATGCTCGCCGAGCTTGCTGTCTCCGACGCCGGCGCATTCGCCGCCCTCGTCGAGGTTGCCAAGAAGGCCCTCCCGTCGGACGTCAACGCTCCGGTTGCCGCGAAGTAGTCCATCGCACACCGCGCTCTGAACGCCCGCACTGCCGCTCGGCAGTGCGGGCGTTCGCTTAAGGTGGACCCGTGACTTCCATGACCAATCCCCGCGCCGACCGCGTCCGGGATGTCGCCAAGCTGGCCCAGCGTTCGGCCCGCCAACGGCGTGGGCTGTTCCTCGTGGAGGGGCCCCAAGCCGTACGTGAGGCCCTGCGGCTTGACGCTAGCCGCGGCACGCCGCTTGTGACCGAGGTCTACGCGAGCCCCGCCTGCCTCGACCGGTATCCGGAGCTGGACGAACTGGCCACCGCGACGGGCGCCCTCCGCCTCGCAACCGACGAGGTGCTGGCTGCCCTGGCGGACACCGTGAACCCCCAGGGGATTGTGGCTGTGTGCCGCTATCTCGACACCTCCCTCGACGACGTCCTCGCGCGGTCCCCGCGTCTCGTGGCCGTCCTGTGCCGCGTCCAGGACCCGGGCAACGCGGGGACCATCCTGCGGGCGGCCGACGCAGCAGGCGCAGACGCTGTGGTCCTCACAGAGGGCAGCGTCGACGTCTACAACCCGAAGGTCGTCCGGAGCACGGCAGGGTCCTTGTTCCACGTCCCCGTCGTCATCGGGGTGGATGGGGACGAGCTCGTCGCCCGGGTGCGCGAAGCCGGCCTTGGCGTGCTCGCCGCAGACGGCTACGGCGTCGTCGACCTCGACGTGCTCCAGGACGAGAGTGCAGCCCGCCGCCTGGGCTCCGAAGCAAGCGGTGGGGGGAATGGCGCTGGCGACTCGCCGTCGTCGTACGCTCTGGAGCGCCCCACAGCGTGGCTCTTCGGCAACGAAGCCCAAGGGCTCTCCGAAGAGGAGCTGGCACTTGCCGATGCCAGGGTTGCCGTGCCCATCTACGGCGAAGCGGAAAGCCTCAACGTCGGGACTGCCGCCACGGTGTGCCTCTACGCGAGCGCGCGGGCACAGCGGCTTGACCCCGGACTGAACGGGTAGGTTCAGAGGCATGTCGGCTTCCGGGGGTCCCAAGGCAGTAGTCGCGGCGCTCGCGGCCAACCTCTCGATCGCGGCGATGAAGTTCGTCGCGTTCGTACTCACGTCATCTTCATCAATGCTCGCCGAGGCCATCCACTCCGTCGCAGACTCCGGAAACCAGGTTCTGCTGCTGATCGGCGGAAAGCGGTCCGCGCGTCAGGCGAGCCCGCAGCACCCGTTCGGCTATGGTCGCGAGCGCTACATCTACGCCTTCATCGTCTCGATCGTCCTGTTCACGGTCGGTGGCCTCTTTGCCCTGTTCGAGGCGTGGGAGAAGTTCCAGCATCCCGAGCCGATCGAGGGCGCGTGGTGGTGGGTACCCCTCGCGATCCTGCTCGGCTCGATCGTTGCTGAGGGCCTCTCATTCCGCACCGCAATGGGGGCGTCCCGGCCTTCGCGCGGAGGGCAGAGTCTCGCGCAGTTCGTCCGTGCGGCGAAGCAGCCGGAGCTTCCGGTGATCCTTCTCGAGGACTTCGGGGCGCTCATCGGGCTCGCGTGTGCGCTTTTCGGCGTCTCGCTCACGCTCATTACCGGCAACGGGGTCTGGGATGCCGTCGGCACCGCGATGATCGGGATCCTGCTCGTGGTCATCGCAGCGGTCCTGGCGTTCGAGACGAGTTCGCTCCTGGTCGGCGAATCGGCCACCTCTTCCGACATCGCGAAGATCGAGTCGGCCCTGGAGAGCGATGGGACGCGCATCATCCACCTGCGCACGATGCACCTCGGACCGGACGAACTGCTCGTCGCCGCCAAGTTCAGCGTGGGGACCGCGTCGACGGGCGCGCAGATCGCCAAGGCGATCGACGACGCCGAGGCGCGGATCCGGGCGGCAGTTCCGAGCGCGCGGGTCATCTATCTCGAGCCGGACATCCCGCGCGCGGACTAGCCAGCCCATTCTCCTAGGCCGGGTCGGGTTCTACACTGTGGGCATCCAACGGCGGACTCACGGAGGACATCGACCATGGCTGTCATCGAGCAAGTACGCGAAGGAATGCATGTCGTCGGACCGGATGGAAAGAAGATCGGCAAGGTCGCGGAACTCAAGATGGGCGATCCGGAGGCAGTGACTACCGAGGGCCAGACCGCTCCTGAGACCGGGGGCCTCGGCAGCCTTATCGATGACCTTGCCGAAACCGCAAAGCTGCCCCGACACATCGCGGAACGGCTCTTGCGGCTGGGCTACGTGAAGGTCGACAAGTCTGGCCTGCTCGCAGGAGACCGATATGTCGCGGCGGATGAGCTCGACCGGGTCGAGGACGACACGCTGTGGCTCAACGTAGGCGAACACGCCGACCAGTAGGGGGCCGGTGCCACAGCCAACAGCACCTAGACTTGCCCAGTGCATGTGGAAGGAGCGCCGGGGACAGTCCAAGTAGTGGGCGCGGCGATTGTCGATTCCCTCGGGCGCCCAATGAGGCTGCTCGCCGCCCGAAGGACTGCTCCGCCGGCCTTCGCGGGAATGTGGGAGTTCCCCGGCGGGAAGGTCGAGCCGGGCGAGACACCTGAGGCCGCACTGCACCGGGAGCTCGCCGAGGAGCTGGGCATCCGCGTGCAGCTTGGCCGGGAGGTTGCCGCCCCCGAGCCGGGCGGATGGCCACTCAACGCGAAGGCAGCCATGCGCGTCTGGTTCGCCGAGATCATCGACGGGGATCCCTCGCCGCTCGAGGACCACGATGAACTGCGGTGGGTGGAGCTGGACGACGTCGAGCGCCTTACGGGCCTCGCCTGGATTCCCGCCGACTTCCCCATCCTCGAGGCCGTGCGAGCAGCCGGCTGCGCCTAGGCTCCGGGCTCAGAAGAGCTCGCCCTGCACGGCCGCGGGCCGGAGCGCGATGCTGCTCTCAGGGGTGCTGCCCTCAGCTGCGCTGCCCGCGCGAGAGGCCCCCATGCGGTGCCCAAAGCTCTCCGAGCCGGCGAAGCCATGCCGCGCCTTCGCCGCGCTGACCCGGCGGGCGAGCCACGTCCGATAGTCCTTGGGCGCATACGCCCCGGCTCCGTAGAGCCGCCGGTACCGCCCCACAAGGCGAGGATGCTCACGCGCGAGCCACTGCATGAACCATTCTTTGGTCCCGGGGCGCAGGTGGAGCGCGCCGGCCGTCACCCCGGTCGCGCCGGCCGAGGCGAGGGAGCCGAACAGAGCGTCGAGCTGTTCCTCGCCATCCGTGAGCCAAGGCAGGATCGGCATGGCCATCACGCCGCACGCGAGCCCGGCATCCCGCAGTTTCGAGATGAGGGACAACCTGGCCGAGGGCGTCGGGGTCCCCGGTTCGATCATGGACTGGAGGGCGGGATCGAGCATCGCGAGCGATATTGCGGTGCCCACGGAGACGTGAGCGGCTGCCGCCTTCAGGAGAGGCAGGTCGCGGGCGAGCAGGGTTCCCTTCGTGAGGATCGAGAAGGGAGTGCCTGATTCGGCGAGTGCGCGGATGATCCCCGGCATGAGCGCGTACCGCCCCTCGGCACGCTGGTATGGATCGGTGTTGGTGCCGAGGGCCACGTGCTCACGGGACCATGAGGGCCTCGCGAGTTCTGCCTTCAGTACCTCGACGACGTTGACCTTGACCACGAGCTGGCGGTCGAAGTCGAGGCCCGAATCGAGGTCGAGATAGGCGTGGGTGCCGCGCGCGAAGCAGTACACGCACGCATGGCTGCACCCTCGGTAGGGATTGATCGTCCACCGAAACGGCATGGAGGACGCCGGCGGCACCTTGTTGAGCGCCGATCTCGCGGCGACCTCATGGAACGTGATGCCTTGGAACTCCGGCGTCCGGACGGCCCGGAGTAGGCCTGCAAGCGGAATGAGAGGAGTTCCCTCCCCGCTCGCTTCGCTCTCACCCTGCGCCGTCTGCGTGTTCCATCGCATGGCAACTATTCGAATACATCTTCGAACTTGATGTCAAGCCCTGCTCGCCTTGCTGGGGGCCGGCGAGAGTCGCCACGTCACTGCGACGGAGGCGTTGACGTCCGTTTCGCCCGCCTCGATCGGCATGGGCTGGACTGTGCTCGCGAGGGCAGCCCGAGCGAGGGGGACGGGCGCCCCGGGCGGAGTGAAGGCAGCAGCGTCGATCCGTAGGACCTCGCCCAGGGTGCGTCCCGCCTTGCGCGCGAGCCGCTCGGCGGCGGCCCGCGCGTCGTCGAACGCCGCCTCCTGAGCCGCTGCCTCGAGGCTCGCCCGATCGCTCACCTCCAGTCCGACGCCGTGGACCCTGAGCGCGTCCCCAGCGGAGCGCACGACGGCGTCGAGCACCTTGGGCGTGTCCGCGAGCTCGCGCACGGTGACGGTAAGGCCGGTGCTGGCCACGTAGGCGACGACCTCCTGGGCGCTGTTCTCGCGCCACACCGTCTCGCTGCGGACGCTGAGGCCGCTGGTCGAAATGTCGTGGCGGGGAATTCCCTGCTCGAGCACACCCTCCACGACCCTTCGCGCCGCCGCGGATGCGCCCGAATAGGCATGGGCCAGGCCCGCCTCGCGTACTTCGACGCCGAGGCGGAGGACGGCGGTGTCCGGTGCGGCGCGGACGGCGCCGACGCCGGTCGTGCTGACAAGGTCGGGCTTGCGTACCACGTCTCCCACGGTAGCGGGGCTCCGCTGGCTCGCCCAGAGTCTAGGGCACGTCTACTAGACTGAGGGCGCAAACCCACCCGCTGCGTAAGAACGGTCCATGACTGAAACACTGCCCGGCGCCACCGTCCCGGATCCTCTGGACGAGACCGCCGTCACCGCCGCCGTCGAGCGCGCCCTCCAGGACATCTCGGGCGCGGCCAATCTGGACGAACTCAAGGCCGTCCGCATCGCCCACACCGGAGAGAAGTCTCCGCTTGCCCTCGCCAATCGCGCCATCGGCTCGTTGCCCAAGGAATCCAAGGCGAGCGCGGGCAAGATCATCGGCTCGGCGCGCGGCCGCGTCAACAAGGCGATTGCCGAGCGCTCCGAGGTTCTCGAGGCGGAGAACGACGCCCGGATCCTCCTCGAGGAGACGGTCGACGTGACGGCTGCGCCCCGGCGTCGCCGCGCGGGCGCCCGCCACCCCCTCTCGACGCTTCAGGATCGCGTGAGCGACATCTTCGTGGGCATGGGCTGGGAGATCGCCGAGGGTCCCGAGGTCGAGTCCGAGTGGTTCAACTTCGACGCCCTCAACTTCAAGCCGGACCACCCCGCGCGGGAGATGCAGGACACGTTCTTCGTCGATCCTCCCGAGCGGCATGTCCTCCTGCGCACGCACACCTCGCCGGTCCAGGTGCGGGCCATGCTCGAGCGCGAGGTGCCGATCTATGTCCTGTGCCCGGGGAAGGTGTTCCGCACGGACGAGCTCGATGCGACGCACACCCCCGTCTTCCACCAGTTCGAGGGCCTTGCCGTCGACAAGGGGCTCAGCATGGCGGATCTCCGCGGGACCCTTGAGCACTTCGCTCGGCTCATGTTCGGCCAGGAGGCGCAGATCAGGCTTCGCCCGAACTACTTCCCGTTCACCGAACCGAGCGCCGAACTCGACATCTGGCATCCCGGTGCGAAGGGCGGCCCCCGCTGGATCGAGTGGGGCGGCTGCGGCATGGTCAACCCCAACGTCCTCCGGGCTGCAGGGATCGACCCCGACGTCTACTCCGGCTTCGCCTTCGGCATGGGCATCGAGCGGACCCTCATGTTCCGCAACGACGTCGTCGACATGCGGGACATGATCGAGGGCGATGTCCGCTTCAGCGAGCACTTCGGGATGGAGATCTAGGGACATGCGAATCCCCCTTTCATGGCTGCGCGAGTACACGCAGCTTCCGGCGGACGCGACCGCCGAAGACCTCATGGCTGACCTCGTCTCCGTCGGACTCGAAGAGGAGGCCGTGCACCGGCCCTCCGAGAGCATCAGCGGGCCGATCGTGGTCGGGCAGGTCCTCAGCCTTGTCAAGGAGCCGCAGACCAACGGCAAGACCATCAACTGGTGCCAGGTCCGCGTGGTCCCCGAAGGCCAGGAGCAGACGCTTACCGGCAAGGGCATCGACCCCTCCGGGGTGCAGGGCATCGTCTGCGGCGCCCACAACTTCGTCGAGGGCGACAAGGTCGTTGTGACCTTGCCGGGCGCGACGCTGCCGGGCGACTTCCATATCGCTGCCCGCAAGACGTACGGTCACGTCTCCGCCGGCATGATCGCGTCGGCTCGCGAGCTCGGCATCGGCGAGGACCACGACGGCATCATCGTCCTCTCGCGCCTCGGCCTCGACCCGGAGCTCGGTACGGACGCCCTCGCACTCTTCGGACTGAACGACCAGGCCGCTGAGATCAACGTGACCCCGGATCGCAGCTACTGCTTCTCGATCCGCGGCATCGCTCGCGAATACGCGCACGCCACGGGCACCTCGTTCGAGGACCCCGCCACGCTCGTCACCGCGCCGGCATCCCTCGAAGGCGGCTACGACGTCGTTCTCGACGACCGTGCGCCGATCTACGGCGTCCTCGGCTGCGATCGCTTCGTCGCCCGCACAGTGCGCGGGATCGACCCGACCCGGCCCACCCCCCAGTGGATGGTTTCCCGCCTTCGGCTCGCCGGGGTGCGCTCCATCTCGCTGCCCGTCGACATCTCGAACTACGTCATGTTCGAGCTGGGCCAGCCGACGCACTGCTATGACCTCGACAAGCTCACCGGCACGATCACGGTGCGTCGAGCCGAGGAGAGCGAGAAGCTCGAGACACTCGACGGCAAGGTCCGCGAGCTCGATCCGGAGGACCTGCTCATCACCGACGAGTCTGGCCCCATCGGCATTGCAGGCGTCATGGGCGGCGCCTCGACGGAGTGTTCGGACACGACGGTCAACGTTCTCGTCGAGTCTGCCCACTTCGACACGGTGACCGTCGGCCGCTCCCGCCGTCGGCACAAGCTGCCCTCCGAGGCATCCAAGCGCTTCGAACGCGGGGTCGACTGGCAGGTCGCAGACGAGGCTGCACAGCGGGTCGTCGACCTGCTGGTCGAGCTCGGCGGCGGCGTGGCGGACGAGTCCGGCACGGATGTGGGCAGTGCGCCCGAGCCCGTCAACATCCTGCTGCCCGGGGCGTTCGCGTCCGAACGCATCGGCATGGAGTTCAGCGAGGAGCTCATCGCACGGACGCTGGGAGACCTCGGGGCCAAGATCGAGCGGCGGGGTGCGGACTACCTCGTCACGCCGCCGAGCTGGCGCCTCGACCTCGAGACGAAGGAGGACCTCTCCGAAGAGATCGCGCGCCTCGTCGGCTACGACAAGATTCCCTCGCGCCTTCCGGTTGCGCCCCCCGGCCGGGGCCTGACCCGGACGCAGCAGCAGCGCCGTCGCCTCGTGCAGGCCCTCGCCGACGCTGGCCTGACGGAGGTGCTCGCGTACCCCTTCGTCTCGCAGGCAGCCAACGACACGTTCGGCGTCGCCGAAGCCGGAGCGGTGCGCCCTGCCGTCAAGCTCGCGAATCCGCTGAGCGAGGAGCTCGGCTGGCTGCGGACGTCGATACTCCCGGGCCTGCTCGAGGTCGCGAAGCGCAACCTCTCGCGCGGGTTCCGCGACCTCGCGCTCTTCGAGGCGGGGCTCGTGTTCCTGCCCGAAGACAGCAGGATCGGTACGGCTTCGATCCCGCCGCTCGGCACTCTGCCGACTGACGACGTCCTCGATGCGCTCGAGGCGGGCCTCCCGCATCAGCCGCTACACATCGGTGCGGTCTTCACCGGCCACGACTCGCCCGCCGCAGCGAACCACGCGCCCAGGCTCTGGGACTGGTCCGACGCTCTCGACATAGCGCGTCTGGCAGGGGACATCCTGGGGGTCGAGCTCGTCGTGACCCAAGGCGTCCATCAGGCCTTCCACCCGGGGCGGACGGCGCAGCTTGCCCTTCGCACGGGCGAGGTCGTCGGTTTCGCCGGCGAGCTCCACCCGAAGCTCCTGGCGGCTCAGGACCTGCCAGCGCGTTCGGTCGCGCTCGAGCTCGACGCGGACATGTTGTTCGAAGCCGCCCCCGACGTGATCGTGGCGCGGCACATCTCGACGTTCCCGATGGCGACGCAGGACGTCGCGCTCATTGTCGACGCCGGGGTCCCGGCCGACGATGTCAAGGAAGCGTTGCGGGAGGGAGCAGGCGAGCTCCTCGAGGAGGTGCACCTCTTCGACGTGTACGCGGGCCAGGGCATCGGCGAGGGGAAGAAGTCGCTCGCGTTCGGCCTGCGGTTCCGAGCTTCGGACCGCACGCTGACCGCGGACGAGGCCTCGGAGGCGAGGGCAGCAGCCGTCGCGCGCGCCGCCGAACGTTTCGGGGCCGTTCAACGCTGATCCTACGAGCCGTGCCGCTTGGGGGAGCCGACCTTCCTTGGCCGACGGGCGAGCCGACGGCGGGGGAGGCCCAGCGTGCGCGAGCGATGGCGGATCGGGACAAGGCGCGCGAGTTCACGCTCGCGCGCCTCGCCTTGCGTGGCCTCGTCGCGAGTGTGCTCGGGCTACCGCCGCAGGTCATCCTCCCGGCCTATGAGTGCCCGGATTGCGGCCAAGGAGAGCACGGCTCACCCGGTTTTGCCCTGTACCGCGATCACGGCGGGCAGGTCGGGCTGCCGATCGCTGCGAGTGCGTCCCGGGCGGGCGGCTGGGCTCTGCTCGCAGTCGCGCCGGCCGACGACGGCGAGCGGGTGCGTCTCGGCGTCGACCTCGCGGCCGTCGCGGATTTACGGAACGCCGTTCCCGAGGCGGCCTTCTCGCGGGCAGAGCGCCGTCGTCTGTCCCAAGTCCCCGACCGGGGCGCCGAGGCCGCGCGGCTCTGGGCTCGCAAGGAGGCCCTTCTCAAGGCCCGTGGGGAGGGTCTGCGCACGGACCCCGCCACCGTCGAGACTCTCGACAATCCCAGTATCGCGGATCTTTCCACGAGCGGGCTCGGGCTCCCGGGCGGCTTCGTGGCGGCACTCGCCGTCGTCAAGCCTTGACGACGCCCTCGGGCAGGGCAGGGAGCTCCTGGCAGTAAAGCCAGCGGTCCAGTATGCGCGCGGCGTCGAAGTCCGCGACCTCGATGCAGACGCGGTCGAGCACCGCGACGAGGTCGGGCGTTGACGCGTTGCCGTGGCGGTAGTCGGATGCGAAGGCCCGCAGCGAACGGAAGAAGAGCTCCTCGCCCACAGCCGTCGACGAGCAGGCCGCCGAGGATCGGGCCCACGAGCGTGGCGAAGCCGGCTGTCGCGCCCCAGAGGGCCATCGCCGTTCCGCGCTTTTCGGGCGGGGAGGTG
>NZ_JTDL01000146.1 GCF_000802235.1 Sinomonas humi | reverse complement strand
CCCGGGGAGGGTCGCGGGGATCCGGTTCGAGCGGATGGAGCTGGACGGGACGGGCAATGTCCGGGGCACGGGGGAGTTCGAGGACTACCCGGTCCAGGCCGTGTACCGGGCGATCGGCTACCACGGCTCGGAGCTGGCCGAGCTCGAGTACGACGTGCACCGGGGCGTGATCCCCAACGACGGGGGCCGGGTCCTGGACGCGGAGGGCAACCCCGTCCCCGGGGTGTACACGACGGGGTGGATCAAGCGCGGCCCCGTGGGCCTGATCGGCCAGACCAAAGGCGACGCGGCCGAGACGATCGGGCGCCTGCTCGAGGACCGGGACTCGCTCCCCCCGGCGCAGGAGCCCGACGAGCACGCCATCATCGCCCTGCTCGAGGAGCGCGGCGTCGAGTACACCACATGGGAGGGCTGGAACGAGCTCGACGCCCACGAGCGCTCCCTCGGGGAGAAGTTCACCGCCGAGTCCGCCGAACACGGCACCGTGGTCCAGCGCGAACGCGTCAAAGTCGTCCCCCGCCAAGACATGGTGCGCATCTCCCGCAGGCATGCGAGCTAGCCCGATGCCTGCCCAGGAGCATGAGCGGCCCGGCGCGTATCATGTGCGTATGTCGGATCTGACCGACGCCGAATACAGCCTGCTACTGACGTTTCGGAACGCTTTGCGCGCCTTCATCGTGTGGAGCGAACAGGAGGCTGTCAAGGCCGGATTGACCGCCCAACAGCACCAACTGCTGCTGGTGGTGCGGACGTACAAGGGCGGCGCGAGCGTGCGCGACGTCGCCGCCGCCCTGCGGATCCGCCACCACAGCGCCGTCGGCCTGGTCCGGCGAGCAGAGTCCACCCACCTGCTCGAACGCCACCGGGATCCCCGAGACGCACGAGTGGTGCGACTCAGCCTGACTCCGGAAGCGGGGGCCATGCTAGAACGCCTCAGCCGGGCCCATCTTGATGAGCTCCAACGGGCAGCGTCCATGCTCCATATTTCCGAGGATTTTCTCCAGCAGCTTTCGGCTGACTTCCTCCAACGCCTGCCGGGACTCTACACAGAGGGCTCGCCCTCGGCTTAGACTCACCACACGGAGCCTCGCAACGCGATATATTCACGGCCCGTTGGGAAGCCCGGACATTGTGCGGCTAAGCAGAAGCCGCCCTTGCATGGCCAACGGAGGTTCATGATGAGCATGCTCGATGAGCTTGACGGACCCGCCGCACTCCGCTCATGCACGGCAGCCGAACTCGCCGCGCTTGCCCGGGAGATCCGGCAGTTCCTGGTGGAATCTGTCTGCGCAACGGGGGGCCACCTCGGCCCGAATCTCGGCGTCGTCGAGGTCACGATGGCCTTGCACCGGGTATTCCAGTCACCCTTCACCCCCATCATCTTCGACACCGGACACCAGGCGTACGTCCACAAGCTCCTGACCGGACGGAGAAACGGCTTCAGCAGGCTGCGCACCGCCGGTGGGCTGTCTGGTTACCCGAACAGGAGCGAATCCAAGCACGATCTGGTGGAGAATTCCCACGCTTCGACGGCCCTCTCCTATGCCGATGGCCTGAGCAAGGCCTTCGAGCTCTCCGGGAGCAACCGCACGGTGGTGGCGGTCGTCGGTGACGGCGCGCTAACGGGAGGCCTTGCCTGGGAGGCGCTGAACAATCTGGGTGTTTCGAAGCGTCCGGTGATCGTCGTGCTCAATGACAACGGACGCTCGTACTCCCCCACAGCGGGAGGCCTGCCCCGCCATCTGCACCGGCTCCACGACCGCGCAGGCTATTCCGCCGTCGTCGACATGCTGGGGCGTGCCGGAGCGCAAGGAGGCACTCGGGAGCCCGATTTCGCGGAATCCATCTTCACTCAATTGGGATTCGAATACCTCGGCCCCGTGCCCGGGCACGACCTGACCGCCTTGGAGAGCGCTTTGGCCCACGCCGCGGGGCGTCGGTCCCCTGTGCTGGTGCACTGCCTCACCGAGAAGGGCAGAGGCTACGCACCGGCGGAGAACGACGAGGCCGATCGGCTTCACAGCGTCGGCGTGCTCGACGTCGCGACTGGGCGGCCGCCGCAGAGCTCACAGACGACCCTGACGGGGGCAACGACTTGGACCGACGCCTTCGCGGAAGCGATGCTCGAGGCTGGGTCACGCTATCCGGAGCTGGTCGGGATCAGTGCGGCGATGCTCGGGCCGACCGGACTGCAGCCCTTCGCGGATCGCTTCCCCGGAAGATGTTTCGACGTGGGCATCGCGGAGCAGCACGCGATCACTTCAGCAGCCGGCCTGGCCATGGGCGGAGCCCATCCGGTCGTAGCCCTCTACGCGACCTTTGCTGGCCGCGCCTTCGACCAGCTCCTGCTCGACGTGGGCCTTCACCGGCTTCCGGTCACCCTGAGCCTCGACCGCGCTGGCATCACGGGGCCGGACGGTCCGAGCCATCACGGCATCTGGGACTTGGCCATGCTCGGAAATATCCCGGGCATGAGGGTCGCCGCCCCCCGGGACGCGAAATCCTTGGCCGAAGAACTCCGAGAAGCGGTCGCGGACCAGCGAGGGCCGACAGCTCTGCGCTTCCCCAAGAGCAACCTCGGGCCCGCGATCCCGGCTATCGGCCACCACGACGGCGTCGACATCCTGCGGACCGCGGACCGGGCCGGCGTCCTCGTGGTCGCCGTCGGCGCGACGTCCGTGGCCGCATTGGGCGCGGCCGAGGCTCTCGCCGCGGAGGGCATCGAATGCACGGTCGTGGACCCGCGCTGGGTGCTGCCGGTCCCCGAGCCGCTGGTCGGCCTCGCCGCGAGCTACCCCGTGACCGTCACCGTGGAGGACGGGGTGCGCACAGGCGGAGTCGGCAGCCAGCTCGCTCAGGCACTCGCGGCCACGGGCGCCGACACGACCGTGGTGAACCTCGGCCTGCCCACCGCGTATATCCCGCACGGCAGCCGCACTGAGCTGCTGGCCCGCTACGGACTGGACGCCTCCGGGATCGCCGGCGCCATCCGCGCCCAGATCGACCGGCCGGTGCTGACGCGGCTGCATTCCAAGAGCGGGCCGCGGTGATGGCGTGAGCAGAAGGCGAAAGGAGGACCGGTTGCGGTCGACGACGGCGAGCGCTGAGCGGGCAGGAACGGCGGACGCTATGGCGGGCGAGAACTTCCCCGTGGCGCTGGCTGTGCTGCCCAAGCCCGTCCGCGCCGATCTGATCGCGGCCTACCGATTCGCCCGCTACGTTGACGACCTCGGGGACGAGGCGCCCGGTGACAGGACCGCTCAGCTGGAACGGGTGGGAGCCCAGATCCGCCTGCTGTACGAGACCGGCCGCGCTCAGGACGAGGTCGTGTCGGGCCTTGGCGGCCTCGTCGCCCGGGCAGAGCCGCCGGTCGAAGTATGGCTCCGGCTCGTCGAGGCCAACCTCGTCGACCAGCGGGTGGCCCGCTACGAGACGTTCGATGACCTTCTCGGATACTGCCGGCTGTCCGCCAACCCGGTCGGAGAAATCGTCCTGCACATCTTTGGCTGCGCGACCCCGGACCGCATCGCGTTCTCGGACAGGATCTGCACTGCCCTCCAGCTGCTGGAACACTGGCAGGACGTGGGCGAGGACTACAGCCGCGGACGGATCTACGTGCCGCAGTGCGACCTCCGGCGGTTCAAGGTCGCGGAAACCCTTCTGGACTCCCCGGTGGCCACCGAGGAGCTCCGATCCCTCATCGCCTTCGAGACCGACAGGGCGCTGGCGTGGCTCGACGCCGGCGCACCGCTGGTCTCGACGCTCAGAGGGTGGCCGCGGCTGGCCGTCTCCGGATACATCGCAGGCGGGAGGGCGGCCGCCTCGCTGTTGCGGCGCAGCGGACACGACCCAATGCTCACCCAGAAGCCATCCGGGCGGGACGTCGCGAGGGCTTGGCTGGAGGCGACCGTCAGGTGGCCCGGATGAGCGTTGAAGCCGCCTACGCCACGTGCGCCGAGATCACCCGCCGGGAAGCGAGGAACTTCTCCTACGGGATCCGCCTGCTGCCCCCCGTCAAACGCCAGGCGATGTGCGCGATCTACGCCCTCGCCCGGCGGATCGACGACATCGGGGACGGTACGATGCCGACCGACCAAAAGCTCCTGGCCCTTTCTGCCACGTCCGAGAGCCTGCAGGACCTGATCCGGGACGGTGTGTCAGCGGCACAGGATGACCCCGTCCTGGTGGCCTTGGCCGACGCCGCTGCCCGGCTCCCGATCGCTTTGGAGGCCTTCGATGAACTCATCGAGGGTTGCCGTGCGGACGTTGAGGGCCGGCAGTACGAGAGCTTCGAGCAACTGGTGCATTACTGCCGTTGCGTGGCGGGGTCCATAGGTCGGCTCTCCTTGGGCGTCTATGGCCCCGCCGAGCCCGAACGAGCCCGGCCGCTCGCTGATGCCCTCGGCGTCGCGCTCCAGCTCACGAACATACTGCGAGACCTCCGCGAGGACCGTCAGGTGGGACGGGTGTACCTGCCCCGCGAGGACCTCGATCGTTTCGGCTGCACCCTCGAGCTCGACAGCGAGGGCAACCTCGCGGACCCACCGGAAAGGTTTGCGGCTCTGGTCCGGTTCGAGGCGGCACGGGCCAAAGCCTGGTACGCAGATGGCCTGACGCTGCTCCCGCTCCTGGATCACCGAAGCGCTGCCTGTACCGCCGCGATGGCGGGGATCTACCGACAGCTGCTCGATCGAATAGCCGTTGACCCCGAAGTCGTGCGCGGGCAGCGACTCTCGTTGCCGACGTCGTCAAAGCTGCGGGTGGCGCTCCGTGCCATAGTGAGGGGGCGGGCATGAGCGGGCCGAACAGTGCACTGGTGGTGGGAGGCGGCCTAGCCGGTATAACCGCAGCGATCGGATTGGCCCAGCGGGGCACTCGGGTCACGCTGCTCGAGGCGCGCCCACGGCTGGGCGGCGCCACCTACTCCTTCCAGAGGGATAGCCTGACGGCGGATACCGGACAGCACGTGCTGTTGCGCTGTTACAGCCGGTACCAAGAGCTCCTGGCCCGGCTGGGGGCCTCGGACGACATCGCCATCCAGGACCGCCTCGACGTTCCGGTGATCTCGCCCCATCACCGCCCGACCCGGCTGCGCCGCGGCCTCCACGGACCCGCCCCGCTCCATCTCCTTCCCGCGCTTGCCGGCTACCGCGCTCTGCCCACGGCAGACCGGATCCGGGCTGTGCTCGCCGCCAGCGCACTCCGCGGCGTCGACCCCGATGATCCGGCGAGCGACGCAATCACCTTCGGCGCCTGGCTGCGCCGCCACGGCCAGACGCCTGCCGCCGTCGACCGGCTCTGGGGACTCCTGTGCATCGCCGCTTTGAACATCGTCCCTGAGCAGGCCTCGCTCGCGCTCGCGGCCCGAGTGTTCCGGACCGGGCTCCTCGACGACGTCCGGGCCGGGGACATCGGGGTGCCCCGGGTCCCCCTGTCCAGGCTGCACGACGCGCCCGCACGGCAGACGTTCGCGCGGCTCGGCATCGGCCTGCACACCGGGGAGCGAGTGCGCGGCATCAGCGAGTCCGGCCCCGGCCTCACCGTACGGACCGACACAGGGGAAGTCGACGCGGACGCCGTGGTGCTGGCCGTCCCACACGCCGCCGCGGCGCGTCTGGCCCCGGCTGCGGCGGTGCCGGATCAGCGCTGGAATGAGCTGGGGGACGCCGCCATCGTCAATGTCCACGTCCTCTACGACCGCCCGGTGACCGCCCTCCCCTTCGCCGCTGTGCTGGGCTCCGGCAGCTGGTGGGTATTCGACCGGACCGAAGCCGCGGGCGCCGCTCATGGGCAGTACCTCGTTTCCTCGCTTTCCGCCGCCCAGGAGCTCATCGGGACGCCCACGGAGGAGATTCGCACCCGCCATCTCTCCGCGCTGGCTGCGGTCTTCCCGGCCGCACGCAATGCCTCCGTGGTCGACTCTTTCGTGACCCGTGAACCGAGGGCCACGTTCCGCCAAGGAGCCGGAACCGGCGCCCTTCGACCGCCGGCCGCCACGCGCTGGCCTTCTCTCGCGCTGGCCGGCGCATGGACCGCAACCGGCTGGCCGGACACGATGGAGGGCGCCGTCCGCAGCGGACTGGCCGCCGTCGAAACGCTCGCTACCTCGTTCAAGCCCCAAGCACAGACAAGGGAAGTGATTGCATGACCGCGACCGTGAGCATCCTCGCCGAAGGGCAGCGGCGGATCGACGCACCGCTCCGCTCCGCACTGGACCGTCTGGATCCCGCGACACGGCACGTCTGCGGCTACCACCTGGGCTTCTGGGACAGCGATGCGAGCCCGATCTCGGGTACGGGAAAGGGAATCCGGCCCGCCCTCGCGCTGCTCTCGGCCTGGGCCGCGGGCGCGGGCGACGAAATTGGCATCCCGGCCGCTGTCGCGTGCGAGCTGATCCACAATTTCTCCCTCCTGCACGACGACGTGATGGACCACGACACCGAGCGCCGGCACCGGACGACGGCCTGGGCCCAGTTCGGCGTCCCAGCGGCGATCCTTGCCGGAGACGCGCTCTGCTCGCTTGCAAGCGAGGTGCTGGCCGAGGCGCCCTCGGCGACCAAGGACTGGGCCGTTCGGTGCCTCACGGCGAGCACCCGCCGCCTCATAGCCGGGCAGGCCGCAGATCTCGCCTTCGAGACCCAGGATCAGGTCAGTCTCGCCGAATGCCTCAAGATGGCTGCCGACAAGACTGGCGCGCTCATGGCCTGCTCGGCGTCGCTCGGCGCCGTCCTCGCCGACGCGCCCGCGGAACTGGCCTTGGGCTTGGCCGAGTTCGGCGAGCATTTGGGCCTGGCATTCCAGCTGGCCGACGACATCCTGGGAATCTGGGGCAACCCCGAACGGACAGGAAAGCCCGTCCTGTCCGACCTCCGGTCCCGGAAGAAGTCGGTGCCGGTGGTGTACGCGCTGGCTTCTGGCACTCCCGCCGGAGACCGTCTGGCCGTGCTCTATGCGCAGCCTGACGAGCTGAACGAGGCGCAGTTGCACGAGGCGGCAGAGCTGGTCTCGGAGGCCGGCGGGAAGGACTGGACGGAGCAGCGCGCCGACGAGGAGCTTGAGGCGGCCTTGGCGAGGATCGACTCCCTGCTCCTCCCGGGGCCGATTGCGGAAGACTTCACCACGCTGGCCCGGCAGCTCAGCCACCGGGACCGCTGAGGATAGCCGGGCATGGGAGAGGGGCAGCCGAACCGATGACGACGATCGATGGAAACGTGTCTGCTAGTACTTTGCGCCAGGCACCCGAACTGGCAGACTCCGCAGCCGCTCAGGCCTGCCTCGACGCCGCAGTCCAACACCTCCTGGGCCTCCAGCACGATGGCGGCTGGTGGCAGGGCGAGCTCGAAACGAATGTGACGATGGACGCCGAAGACCTGCTGATGCGGCAGTTCCTCGGTGTGCGGACAGCGGAGCAGACGGCGCAGTCTGCCCGGTGGATCCGCAGCCAGCAGCGCGCCGACGGCTCGTGGGCCAACTTCTACGGCGGGCCGCCCGATCCATCGACGACGGCGGAAGCCTACGTCGCGCTGCGACTCGCGGGAGACGCGCCGGAGGAGCCGCACATGCGGCGGGCCCGCGCCGTCGTCCTCGAGCATGGCGGACTCGAGCAGACGCGGGTCTTCACCCGCATCTGGCTGGCCCTCTTCGGGGTGTGGAGCTGGGATGAGGTGCCAGCGCTGCCGCCGGAGCTGATCTTCCTGCCGCCGCAATTCCCGCTGAACCTGTATGACTTTGCGTGCTGGGCCCGCCAGACGATCGCCCCGCTGACCGTTCTGGCTGCCTTGCGCCCACGGGCCGAGCTGGGCTTCGGCCTCGATGAGTTGCGCGCCGACCCTGCTCGCGAGCGGGCCCCCGAGCCTGCAGGACCGGCTGCCTCCCCCGCGGCGCGCGCCTTCGGCCTGCTCGACACGGTGCTGCACCGCTACGAAACGACGCGGCAACGCCACGAGAACTTCCCCGGGCGCGGAATGCGGGCGACGGCGCTGCGCCGCACCGTCGAGTGGATCGTCGAACGCCAGGAGGCGGACGGTTCGTGGGGTGGAATCCAGCCGCCGTGGGTCTACTCCCTCATGGCGCTGCACGCCTTCGGGTACGCGCTGGACCATCCGGTTCTGGCGAAGGGACTGGCCGGCTGGGAGCGGTTCACCATCACGGAAGAGACCGAGGCCGGCATGGTGCGCAGAATTGAGGCCTGCCAGTCCCCCGTCTGGGACACCGCCTTGGCGCTCACCGCACTGGCCGATGCCGGCCTTCCGCCGGGACACCCTTCTCTCGAGCGAGCCGCCGACTGGATCTGCGCGGAGGAGATCCGGGTCCGCGGAGACTGGTCCCTCCGCCGTCCCGATGTTCCCCCAGGCGGGTGGGCCTTCGAATTCGACAATGACGGCTACCCGGACATCGACGACGCGGCCGAGGTCATCATGGGCCTCGACTGCACCCAGCCCACACCGGAGCGCGGAAGCGCCGCCTCGCGGGGCCGGGACTGGATCCTTGGGATGCAGAGCCGGGACGGCGGATGGGCGGCCTTCGACGCCGACAACACCCGGGAGTTGGCCTATCAGCTGCCCTTCTGCGACTTCGGGGCGGTTATCGACCCTCCGAGCGCGGACGTCACAGCGCACGTCGTCGAAATGCTGGCGCGGCGCGGCGAGGAAGGCCCGGCGCTCGAGCGCGGGGTGCGCTGGCTGCTCGATCATCAGGAAGCCGATGGCTCTTGGTTCGGCCGTTGGGGCGCCAATTATGTCTATGGCACAGGGGCTGTGGTCCCGGCCCTGACGTTGGCCGGCCTTCCGCGGGACAGGGGCCCGGTCCGCAGGGCGGTGCAGTGGCTCTGCGCGCAGCAGAACGACGACGGCGGCTGGGGCGAGGATCTCCGCTCCTACGAGGACGCGGGCTGGGCCGGGCGCGGGGAGTCGACGGCGTCGCAGACGGCGTGGGCGCTGCTGGCCCTGCATGCTGCAGACGAGGCAGACGGCGACGCGGCTCGCCGCGGGGTGGACTGGCTCGTGGGCCATCAGCGCCCGGACGGCGGCTGGGACGAGCCGCAGTTCACCGGAACCGGCTTCCCCGGGGACTTCTACATCAACTACCACCTGTACCGATTGGTCTTTCCGGTCAGTGCTTTGGGCCGTTGCCTGAGGAGGTCTGCACGATGACAGAGATGATGCTGTGTGCGCCGAGCCGGCTCGAAGCCGCCGCGCTCAGGCGAACGGTGCGGAGCGGGGACGTCGTGCAAACGGGCATCGGCGGGAAGGCAGCCTCATGGGCCCTGGCCGACCGGGAGATCCATCGTGCCTCTGCGGTTGCCGTCGCCGGCATCGGCGGAGGCCTGCGCCCGGACCTCGTGCCCGGGGACGTCGTCGTCGCGACCGAGGTCCGCGGCGCTGACCGAACCATCGAGTGCCCAAGCGCGCCGCTGCTCGCGGCCACGCTCCGCCGCCAAGGACTGCAGGTCGTCACCGGGCCCATCGTCAGTGTGGACCACGTGGTGGTCTCCCCCGAGCGCGAAGAACTGGCTGCGACGGGGGCAATCTGCGTCGACATGGAATCCGCCCAGGTGCTCGCGGCTGCCCCGGACGCCTCGGTCGCAGCGGTGCGAGTCATCGCGGACCCCGCGGGCACCCCTCTGCTGCGGCCTGCCACCGTCGGCCGGATGGCCACCGCCCTTCGCGTCCTCCCCCGGGTCGGAGCCGCACTCCAGATCTGGGGCAGGGCAGTCGGTCCCCGTCAGGTCCTCCTGGCCGGTCCGCGTTCCTTCTGCGCGGGCGTCGTCCGCGCAATCGACGTCGTCGAACTGGCCCTCGAGCAGCGCGGTGCCCCGATCTACGTGCGCAAACAGATTGTGCACAACAAGCACGTCGTGCAGGACCTCGCGTCCCGCGGCGCCGTCTTCGTCAACGAGCTCGACGAGGTCCCCTCGGGCGCCACGGTCGTCTTCTCGGCCCACGGGGTCTCACCTGCTGTGCGCGCGGAGGCTGAACGCCGCAACCTGGACGTCATCGATGCCACCTGCCCCTTGGTTCAGAAGGTGCACACGGAGGTGCGGAGGTTCGCGGACGCGGGAGACACCGTGATCTTCCTCGGCCATGCCGGCCATGAAGAGGCCGAGGGAACCATGGGTGAGCGCCCCGCGAACACGCTGCTCGTCGAAACCCCGAATGATGCTCGCACCGTCGCGGTCGCGGATCCCGACAGGGTCTCGTACATCATGCAGACCACGCTTGCCGCCGACGAGGTGGCCGAGCTGGTCGACATTCTGCAGGCTCGGTTCCCCAACCTGAGGGAACCCGCTTCAGATGACATCTGCTATGCAACCACCAACCGCCAGCTGGCCTTGGCAGAGGTCGCCAGGGACGCTGGGCTTGCCCTCGTGGTCGGCTCCACCAACTCGTCGAATTCCCAACGGCTCGTGGAAAAGGCAGAGCGGGTTGGCACCACGGCACATCTCATCGACGATGTGGCCGACATAGACCTTGAATGGCTCAACGAGGTCGGAGTGGTTGCACTCACGGCGGGAGCTTCCGCGCCCCAGGAATTGGTGGATGGAGTCATTGCCGGATTACGCGGCCTTGGCGCTGTTGACGTCCTGGAGAACGGAATCACAGAAGAACACGTCCAATTCACATTACCGAAGGAGGTGCGCCACCATGAGCGTGCCCTTGCGCCAGAATCTGCGGATGGCCGGCTATCTGGCCGCGCAGAAGATCAAAGGCAATAAGAAGTTCCCACTGCTGGTGGAGCTCGAGCCGTTGTTCGCCTGCAATCTGGGCTGCGCCGGCTGCGGAAAGATCCAGCACCCGGCGGACCAGTTGCGCCGACGAATGCCCGTCGAGCAGGCGGTGAGCGCGATCCAGGAATGTGGGGCACCAATGGTGTCCATCGCCGGGGGTGAACCCCTCATGCACCCCGAGATCGACCGCATCGTGAACGAGCTCGTCGCGCAGAAGAAGTTCGTCTACCTCTGCACCAACGCGCTGCTCGTGCGCAAGTGGTGGCACAAATTCGATTTCAAGCCCTCGCCGTATTTCGCGTTCACCATTCACTTGGATGGGCTCCGCGAGCGGCATGACAAGTCGGTGTGCCAAGACGGGGTCTTCGATGAGGCCGTCGAGTCGATCCGATGGCTGCAGGACCGGGGATTCAGGGTCACGACCAACACGACCATCTTCAATACGGACACGCCCCAGACGATCATCGATGTGATGAATTTCCTCAACGATGACCTCAAAGTGGACCAGATGATGATCTCCCCCGCCTACGCCTATGAGAAGGCACCGGATCAGGAGCATTTCCCGGTCGTGGAGGAAACTCGGACCCTGTTCTCCAAGGCCTTCGCGAACGGCAACCGCAAGCGCTGGCGGTTGAATCACACGCCGCTCTTCCTCGATTTCCTGGAAGGAAAGCAGGACTTCCAGTGCACGGCCTGGGGCATCCCCAGCTATTCGCTGTTCGGCTGGCAGAAGCCCTGCTACCTGATGTCGGATGGCTACGCCGCAACCTACAAGGAACTGGTCGAAGAGACGGATTGGGACAAGTACGGCCGCGGGCGCGATCCCCGGTGCGCCAACTGCATGGCGCACTGCGGCTACGAACCTACGGCGGTAATGGCCACGATGGGCTCGCTCCGGGAGTCCCTGCGCGCCATGCGGGGATGACGACGACGGGCGGGTGACGACGGGCAGCTAACGACCGGCAGTTAACGACCCGCAGCCAGCGATGGGCCTTCAGCCCCAGCGTCCAGCCAAGCGCGCATAGACCTGGGGGCTGCAGGCCTGCAGTGCGATCGGCACGCGCAGCCAGCCGGGGACGACGACCTGCGCGTGTTCCCGCTCCAAGGCCCCCAGCAGCGCCGTCGCCACCCGGTCGGCTGGCACCGGCCGGGGGAAGCGCCGCCCGTAGGCGACGCCGCGGCGCTCGAAGAACGGGGTATCCACCACTCCGGGAATGAGCGTCGTCACCCCGACTCCGGTGCCGCTGAGCTCTGCCTGCAAGCTGGCAGCGAAGGTGCCCAGGGCTGCCTTGGACGCGGCGTACTCCGACTCCCCCGCTACGCCGAGCAGGCCCGCGATCGAGCCGACGAAGACAAGCCGCCCGGAGCCTCGGCTCAGCATTGCCGGCAGCAACGCCCGCGTCAGCCGGACGGGCGCGAGATAGTTGATCGCGAGTAGCGCGCCGTCGTCGTCAATAGCGCTGTTGTCGCCCGCGCCGCCGTCGTCCGCGCCGTCGTCCGCGGCGTCGGCGTCAAGCGCGGCGTCTGCTCGCTCCGCTACCCTCGCGAAGCGGCCGATCCCGGCAGCGTGGATCAACAGGTCCGGCACCGGGAAGGAGGTCGCAGCCTCGATGACGCGCGAGAGTCCGTTCCGCTCGCTGAGGTCGGCGAGAACCGTTCTCCCGCCGGTCTCCGCGGCCACCTCGGCAAGCCGCTCGCCATCCCGGCCCGTGAGCAGGGTCTCGCATCCGGCTGCACTCAGGGCGAGGGCGATAGCCCTGCCGATGCCCGACGACGCCCCGGTCACGAGCGCTCTGCTTCCGCCTAGGCGCATCGTTCGGGCCGCTTCACTGCACCTCCGGCATGTCCGACTCTTCTCCCTGCTCACCCCGGATGCGTTCGCCGACTGCCTGCGCCCTGTGCGCGAGCAGCACAATTCCGGCTGTCATCACAAGCAGCGAGATCACCTGCGCAGTCGTCGGCCCCGGGCCGCCGGCGAGGGGTTCTCCGAGCCATACGGCGCCGGCGATGATCGATACGACCGGATCGCCCACCGTGATGACTGCCACCGCAACCGACCCTACGCGGCCTTCCTGGAAGGCATTCTGGTTCAGCAGGAAGCCAGCAGGGCCGAGGACGATCACCGCGTAGAGCTGCCACTGGCCAAACAGGGTTGCCAGGTCCACCGAAGAGACGAGGCTGCGCACCAGGCTCGCTGTCACGCCGTAGCAGATCGCAGCTGCGACCGCCAAGGGCAGTGCCCTGAATCGGTGGGCCAGTCTGGTAGCGATGACGAGGCACAGGACGACGGCGGCAGCGAAGGCCGCGCCGAGAGGCCAGATGAGCCCGTGCAGATGCCCGCCGCTCTGGACGGGCTTTGCCGCGACAAGGAAGCCGCTGATTCCCACCGTGGTCAGCAGCGCCGCGCCCACCAACCGCCAGTCAGGCGCCTGGTGCATGACGGCGGCGGCAATTCCCAGATAGAAGAGCACGCCTGTGGCGAGGATGGGCTGGACGAGGCTCAGCGGACCGAAGGACAATGCCGTGGCCTGCAGGGCAAACCCGAGTGCGCCGAGCAGCACACCCCAGCGAAAGGCCGAAATCCGGATCAGGTCCCAGAGCAGGCGCGGCCGCAGCGGGCCGGAAGGCGGAGCCTGCCGGCTCACACGGTGCTGCAGCAGCCCGGCCGAGCCGAAGGAAGCTGCCGCGCCGACGGCCGGAAGCACCGCCCAGATCTGTGCTGTCTCCACTTAGCCCGCCGCCGAACTCGCGGCACTTTGGGTGCCGACGTCGTCGTGGGTTGAGCCCGCGTCGTTCAGGGCATCTTCGAGCGCCGCCCTCAGCGCTTCCTGCACGAGCCCCCTGTCCAGCCCGAGGGCAGGGTCGGAGAGTACGCCGACGCCGACAGTGTCAGCGGCAAGCACGGCGCCCACCGTGATGGGGACTCCCTCGGTCAGAGGCAGGACCGGATACATCGCTGTGACTCGAGCCCCGCCGCACCAGCGCGGGCCGCGGGCGCCCGGCATATAGGTGACGATCGAGTTGAAGAACCGCCGGTTGTAGACCAGACGGGCGAAACCGCCGTGCACCGCCGCAGGCAGCTTGCCGGCGATCTGCATGACCAGTTGAGCCGCGGCCGGCTCGCCTCTCTCGATCTGGCGGCGCAGCCCGTTCCGGACCGCGGCCACCCGTCGGCTCGGCTCCATGGGACCCATGGGCAGATCCAGTGCGAGGCTCCCCGTCCAGTTGCCGAAAATGCGGTCGAGTCGGGGCGCGCGCATCGCCATCGGCACCATCACCCGCAAGGGAGTGTCCCCCAGCAGGAGCGCTCGGTCCGCCAGCAGCCGGCTCAGCGCGTCCGCAATGACCGACAGAGCCACTTCGTGTGGCTGAGCGTGGAGGGAACGCGCCGCCGCCCGGAGGGTGTCCCTCGGCAGGGCAACGGGAACGAACTGACGCTCGGATTTGGAAACAGCGTCCCGGTTGAGCGGATGCCGGGGCGCCGTGCCGCGGCTAGCGAGGCTCCACAGCCCCAGAGCGGCCTTGCCCGCCGCCTTGCCCAGGGAAGAAAGCCGGTCACCGCCCTGCCCAGTCGGGGAGCGGCCTGCCGAGCGCCGCGCGGCCAACGGCTTCGCCGCCTCCCCACGCTCAGGCAGTGGATCCCCGCCGTCCGCTGCGAGCAGCCGGTCGAGCAGCCCCAGTGCGGAGACGCCGTCCCCCAGCGCATGGTGCATCTTCACCGCCAACACCGCCTTGCCACCCGGTTGACCGCGCACCAGCAGCATCTGCCAGCCCGGGCGGTCCTCCGGCAGGGGCACCGACCAGAAGCGATCGACGGTGTCGTCGACCTCGGCGTCCCCAGCTCCCGGGGCGAGCACGCACTCGGACACATGCCTGCTGATGTCCAGTGACTCCTCGAGCAGCCAGCCAGCCCTCCGTCCACGCACCAGACGGCGACGCAGTGGCGCCAGCCCTCGGGCGCGCGGGCCCAGGTCGCTCCGCAGGGTCTCGACGTCCAGGGCGCGGCCCGGCTCCAGGGGATCCAGCGCTAGGACAGCCCCAATCTCCTGCCTCACACCGGTGGTTTCAACATGGGCGAAGAATGCGTCGGCGGGGCGGAGCGGCCACGGCCTGTCCACTGCGGGCGGCGTGGCTCGGGGCTCGACCAAGCCAGTCAGCGCCGAGTGCAGATCCCTCTCTTGCCGGTGCTTTGACGCATTGCGCTCGAGAGTCTCAAAAGTCTCGCGATCCGCAACACCGGTCCGGATGTAGTCGACGAGGCGTTCCTCGTCCGCGCAGATATCGGCCAAGCCGCTGACCACCATGAGCTGGGCGTTGGCTGCTCCATGAGCGGCGATCGGGCGGCACATCAGCAGCGGGCGGTCGCACGCGAGGGCCTCGAGAGCGGAGGCGCCCCCGGCGTTGGTCAGGACGAGATCCGCCGAGCGGACGTAGTCCTCCATCTCCGAGGTCCACCCCAGCGCCACGAGGCGTTCCCTCGGAATCCCAAGTCCTTCCAGTCTGGCGAGAGTCACGGCGTTGCGACCGCACGCCGCGACCACCTGCACCTCGGGCGCGGCAGCCAGCAGGGCACGCACCGTGGCCACAACGTCTCCGAACGCGTAGGCGCCCGCGGTGACCAGCACAACGAAGGCGTCGCTTCCCAGACCCAGGCGCCGCCGCGCGTCGTGCTTGTCCCCCGGGCTGAACGCGGAAATCACGGGAGGGGCGCAGACCTGGACCTCCGAACCGGGATCCGCGGAACGCGCGTGCGGCTCGGCCACTTCGTGCATCACGAAGTTGACGTCGAGGTCGCGGTAGACCCAGAACGGATGCGGGGCGAAGTCCGAGATCCAGGCGGCGGACGGCACACTCAGGCCGCGGTGGCGGCGAAGCCAGGCCAAACCGGAGCTGCCCAGAGGATAGGTGGAGAGAATCAGGTCGGGATCAAACCCGTCGATGTGCGGTGCCAGTCGCGAGCCGCACCAGACGCCGGTAAACCCCTTGGAGGCGCGCGCGAACCAACGGTGCCGCCAGAGCGCCGAATAGAAGAACTCGTACAGGGTCGGCGCCTTCTCGACGCTCGTGACGTAGATCCGCCGGAAGAGCGAACCGACCGGCGGCCCCAAGAGATCGTCGAGGGTGTCGAGACGGCGGATCTCGCTGCCCGGCCACAGTCCCCGGACGGCCTCCTCCAGCCCGGCCGCCGTCGCATTGTGGCCGCCGCCCATGTTGGCGGAGATCGTCAGCACCCGCCGGACAGCACCATCCTCGGCGCTGACTCGCCCCTCATTGAGGAATCCCGTCGGATTCGGCATGGACCAATGATGCCCACCAACACCAGCCCATCCGCAAGGGGTATCCATGCTCACGGTGGCGTTGACTGGTCGCTGGAGCGTTGACGTGCTCACGAGACGGGGGCAGTATCCAAAGCATGGCGGCGAAGCGGACCGGCCAGGACGGCGGCCCGGACACCGGGCACGATGCTTCCGGCCCCAAGCGCATGAGCCGCTACGCCCGCCTGAGGCTCTCGATCGGCCGGCACCCTTCCGACGTCGTCAGGATGGCGGTGGCTGCCGGCGTGGTGCTCGCCTGCCGGCTCGTCGCCGTCGCCCCCGGCACCAACCCGGTAGAAGCGGCCATCGCATCGCAGCTGCAGCGCCTGCCGAGCTGGTCGGCTCCCATCTGGGAGGGCCTGACCTGGCTGGGCTCTTGGCCCGGGATTGTGGCCGCCGTCGGACTTGCCCTCTACATCGGACGGATCCGCCTCGGGATATCGCTGGCCTTCGCGGCCGCCGCCGCCTGGCTGCTCGCCGTCGTCGTCAGTTGGACCGTTCCGGCACGGCTGGTGCCGCCCGGGGTCGAGTCCGGGCTCCTCCACGCCTCCGGTGCCGGCGCCTTTGCATTCCCCGATTCACGCAGTGCCGTCATCGCAGCCCTCGCCTCGGTCTCGACCCCCTACCTGACCCGGGTCGCGCGGAATACGAGTTGGATCCTCGTGGTCCTTGTGGCCGCGGCCGATGTCTTCCTGGGACAGAATCTGCCCGTCGGGGTGTTTGCGGGCGTCGTGCTCGGCTGGGGCATGGGGAAGCTCTTCCACATCGTGATGGGCGCCCCCGGGCGGCGGGCCTCAGAATCGGCGCTCCAGCAGGCGGTGGAGCGGGCCGGCCTTAGCGGAGCCCGCATCGTCCCCGTACACCGCGGCCTCTTGAGCCCGCAGGAGTACGAGATCACCGCTGAGGACGGAACGCTGTTCCGGATGAAGACCGTGCGCAGACTCCACCGTCGCGCCGGCCCCCTGCACAAGCTCAGCAACGCGTTCGCGTCGGTAGACGTCGAACACGGAGCAGGACTCTCAACCCCGCTGCACGAAGTGGAACACGAGGCCTACATCACCCTGCTCGCCGAGCGGGCCGGCGTCGGGACCGTACCGGTGGTCCTGGCGGGAGAAATCGAACACGGGCCCCCGTTCCTGATCTCCCGAGCCATCGGCGGCCATCCCCTCTCCAGCCTCTCCGCGAACGACATCAGCGAATCCCTGCTCGATGCCATCTGGGCGAATGTCAAAGCCCTGGAAAGCGTCCCCATCGCCCACCACGACCTGCGCGCGCAGAACATCATCGTTGACGATGCGGGGCGGCCTCGCATCTCGAGCTTCACGTTCAGCCGCGTCGGCGGCCCTGCGGGAGGCTACCGGCAGGATGCGGCGGAGATGCTGGTCTCGCTGGCCGCCGTCGTCGGCC
Organism: Sinomonas humi; assembly: GCF_000802235.1. Classification (GTDB taxonomy): domain Bacteria; phylum Actinomycetota; class Actinomycetes; order Actinomycetales; family Micrococcaceae; genus Sinomonas; species Sinomonas humi. The sequence continues at coordinate 29,780 of NZ_JTDL01000146.1, read as the reverse complement.
CGGACCGCGCCGTCGCGAGCATTCTCCGCGCCTTCCCCCGAGCGGCGCTTTTGCAGGTGCTCCCCTACCTTCAGCGAATGGTGCTGCACCGCCGGCTGCGCCGCCAGCTTCCCCCAGGGGCAGGTGTGTTGGCCAGGCTCCGGGAAGGACTGGCGGAGCAGATCGAGGCGCCGGTGCCATCACTCCGGCTGCCGGTCCGACCGTCCACGATCATCGTGCTGTTGGTGGGCGGCCTGGCCGTATACCTCCTGCTGCCCGAGTTCTCCAACATCGACCAGGTGCTCGTGCTGCTGGAACGGGGAGACAGCCGGTGGCTGGCTGCGACCGTCGTCATCGGTTTCCTCGCAATTCTGGCCTCCGCTGTCTCGCTCCTCGGTTCATGCGTTCCGAGGCTCCCGATCAGGAAGACCATCGCGGTCCAAGCGGCCGCGGCCTTCACGGGCCGGACGACTGCCGCGGGGATCGGCTTCTACCGGATCAATTGGGTCTATCTCGAACGGATTGGATTCCGCGGGCCGCAGATCGTGGCTGCGATAGGCATCAACAGGCTTGTCACCGGGCTGGTCAGTGCCGTCGGCACGGTGCTCGGGCTCGTTGTCATAGGCGGGGCTGTTCCCGTGGGCCAAGTCGGGTTGGTCCTGAGCTGGCCGGTAGCAGCCGGCGCGGCGGCCCTGCTGCTGGCGATCGTCCTCTTCCTGGCTTCACCGTTCGGAAGACGCAGGATTGTGCGTCCGGGCATCGCCTGGGTTCACGAGATCAGGCAGGAACTCACACCCTTGCTGCGCAGTCCGCTCCGGGCGGCGCAGCTTACCTTGGGCTGTGTGGGATACCTGCTGCTCCTGGCAGCGGCCCTTGCGACAACCCTCGCGGCCTTCACCCCGACCTTCCCCGTGGTGCCGGTGCTTGCCGTGTTCGTGGTCGGTTCCACGCTCGGCCAGCTCGCTCCTACTCCGGGCGGGCTGGGCGCGGTCGAGGCCGCGATGATCGCGGGGCTGACGGCGATCGGTGTGGCACCCTCCAACGCCGTCGCCGCCGTCCTCAGCTCGCGGCTGCTGACCTACTGGCTGCCAGTAGTACCCGGCATTGTCGCCTTCAGGGTCCTCCAGCACCGGGGCGTGGTCTGAGAGGACGTGGTCTGGGAGGGCGTGGTCTGGGAGGGCGTCGTGGTCTGAGAGGGCGTGGTCTGAGACGGCGCCTTCAGGAGGAGCCGCTGCGCCGCTCGCTCAGCAGCTCCTTGCTGCGGAGCAGCCGAAGCGCAGTCACGAGCAGCAAGCCGCCGAGGACGTTGAAGACCGCCGTGTAGACGAACCAGCCGAACCACTGTCCGTAACCGAAGGGGGCGCCCACGTGGAGGGCCCCGAAGATCAGCAGGGAATCGAGGACCGAGTGGAACAGCGGTAGTCCCGAGAGCAGGAAGCCTCCTGCGACGGCCGCGACGATCTTGGCCGGCACGGACTCCGTCCCCTGCTGCATACGGGTCATCAAGGTGATCGTGCTGCCACCCAGGGCCGCCAGGCAGAGGGACTGGAGATTTGGGGGCGCCTCTGCGAAATGCCGAGCCGATTCGGTGACGGTTGGAGCCCATTCGGGAAACGCTCGCATGACCAGCCACATGAAGCACCAGCCGCCCACGAGGTTGGCGGCAAGCGTTCCTGTCCACAGTTTGACGAGCTGCCCAACTCGCGCCTCGCGGGCCACGACGGCGGCGATAGGCACCAGAAACCCCTCCGTGAAGAGTTCGCTCTTCGCCAGCAGGAGGGCGATGAACCCGATGCCGAACGCAAGTCCGGCAAGGAGCTTGTTCCCGGTCGTGTGCAGGACTGCGAGGTAGGCCATGACGCCGAGTCCGACTTCGACGCCGCCGAAGAATCCGGTGATGAGGACCGAAGGCCAGGTGCGGTGCAGTCGCTGCGCCCCCTCGACCACGATGCGGTCGAAGGACTCCTCGATTTCCGCCTCGACCGGAGCGTCATTGCTGCCGAGCTCGCGCCGCCGGTCTTCGTCGCTCATGGCTGTCCTTTTCGAGCGTCAGTGACATTGAGATGGCCGGGACATTGAGATGGCGGGGAAATTGAGATGGCCCGGGACATTGAGATGGCGGGCCGAATTCGGCCCGCCATCTCTCCCCTGGCATCCACCCATGAAACACCATCACCAACGCCGCCTGATCTCCCAATTCGGCGGCGCCTGAATGGTTGGTACCCTCGGTTTCTCCAACCAAACACGCACAGGAAGGAAGGGTATGGCAACGTCGACCGCGCGCGTCGCGGCACTCCCCACGGCGGAACTGCATCTGCATATCGAGGGAACGCTCGAACCCGAAATGGTTTTCGAGCTCGCCGCACGCAATAACGTGGGCCTGCCCTTCCAGTCAGTCGAGGATCTCCGCGAGGCCTATCAGTTCACGAGCCTCCAATCGTTCCTCGACCTGTACTACGAGTGCATGGCGGTCCTGCAGACTCGGGACGACTTCCGAACCCTCGGCGAGCGCTATCTCGAACGGGCCTACGAACAGGGCGTCCGGCATGCGGAGATCTTCTTCGACGCCCAAGCTCACACCGCCCGAGGCCTCGCCGCGGAGGATGTGCTCGACGGCCTGCTCGACGCACTCCACACCGGAGCGCGCAAGGGGATCAGCGGCGGGCTCATCCTCTCGTTCCTCCGGGACAGGCCCGTGCCGGAAGCGCTAGAGACCCTCGAGTCGCTTGCCCACCGGGCAGGTGACCTCCTCGCGGTGGGATTGGACTCGGCGGAGGTAGGCTACCCGCCCGAACTCTTCACCCCCGTCTTCGCCCGAGCGAAGGAACTCGGCCTGCGCGTGGTCGCCCACGCCGGGGAGGAAGGACCGGCCGCCTACGTCTGGGAGGCGTTGGACCTCCTCGGCGCCGAAAGGATCGACCACGGCATCCGCTCAATCGAGGATCCCGAACTCATCGAACGCCTTCGGCGCGAACGCATCCCACTCACGCTCTGCCCATTCTCGAACGTCAAGCTCGCCGTGATCTCGAGCCTCGCCGAGCACCCCATTCTGGATCTGCTCGATCAAGGGATCATGGTCACCGTCAACTCCGACGACCCCGCCTACTTCGGCGGCTACTTGGCGGACAACATGGCCGGCCTCACGGCAGCGTTCCCGTCTCTCGAAGAGAGTGCCCTCGAACGGCTCGCCCGCAATTCGGTCGATGCATCCTTCGCTGGCAGCGAGCGCAAAGCCGAGCTTCACGCGCTCATCGACGAGTGGGCCTCACGCCCCTAGAGGGCTGCGGACTGCGCCGAAGGGATCTCGCCGTCGTCGTCGGCTGGGGCCTCCGCCCCTGAGGAGGTCTCGGCGGGAGTACCCGAGGAAGGCGAGAGCGCGACGATCATGTCGATGCCGCTGATCTGCAGTGCCAGTTCACGAATCGTGCTCACGTCCATTGATGCCCCGATCATCGAAGAGAAGTGTGAGCCCCATCACCCACAGCCAGCTATGTTACCCGATAGTAAGGAAACTGAACATCCCGACGGAGTCAGAGCCATTCCTTGCGCCGGAAGAGCCAGTACAGCCCCAGGGCACCGGCCGTGATGAGGCTGAGCGACAGGACCAGCCCCAAGGTGCTCTGGAACCCGAGGAACGGGACGTTCTGCCCGAAGAAGCCCGTGACTGCCGTGGGCACCGCGATGATCGCAGCCCAGCTAGTGAGCTTCTTCATCACGAGGTTCATGCGGTTGCCTTGGATGCTGATATGGGTCTCGAGGATGCTGCCGACGAGGTCGCGCAGCGACTCGGTCCAGTCCGAGGCCCTCAGGACATGGTCGTAGACGTCTTGGAAGAACGGCTGCATTGACGGGTCCGCGATATCGAGGTCCCGCCTCAGCACGGTGTTGAGCACCTCACGCATAGGAAGCACCACCCGGCGGAGGCGGACGAGGCTCTTGCGGAGTTCGAACGAGCGCCGCTGCAGATCGTGATCGGACGAATGATCGTCGAAGAGGGCATCCTCGAGGCCCTCGATGCGCTCGTCGAGGTCCTGGACCACGTCGAAGTGCCCGTCCACGAGGAGGTCCATGAGCCCCCAGAGCAGGAAGGCGACGCCGTGCCCCGCGAGGTCGTTCTCCTGGTCCCACTTCTCGGTGAGCCGTTCGACGGCGAAGTCCGCACCGTGGACGGTGACGAGGGCACGGCGCGTGATGAACGCCTTGACCTCGGTGACGGTCAGATCGCTTCCTTCCGGGGCGAGAGCCGCCTCGTAGGCCGCAAGGAAGAGATGGCTCGGATACCGATCGAGCTTGGGCCGCTGGTGATCGTGGACGGCGTCCTCGACCGCGAGCCGATGGAGGCCCAGGATCGTCTCCATCGCACCGAGATCCTCTTCGCTGGGCGATTCGTAGTCGATCCATACGGCGGCTCCGTCCTTGGAAAGCAGCCCTTCGATCTCGCCGAGCGCCAGGTCTTCGCGCTCGAGCTTGCCGTCGCGGTACAGCCGGGTACGAACCATCCGGCAATCCTATCGGCCGTTCCAAGGGTGAAATCTGACAGCTGGCTCCCAGCTTGACCGTGAATAATCCGCGGGATCGGACATGTACAACGGCACGTACAACCAGTGGGGGGATCCATGGACGAATTCATGAGACGGGTGCTTTCGCGCCAGATCACGGACATCTCTGACGCGCCGCAGGCCAATGACGACGCCTTCTTGGCTAGCGTCGAGGGGCTCAGGAACTTCCTTTCTGCAAAAGGCCGTGCGCCGGAGGCATTTTGCCCCGACTCAGAGGAAGCGCTTATGGGCCGGTGGCTCGAGCTCCAGAAGGGGCACGCCCGGAGTGGAACCCTATGCGAGCAGCGCCGCAGCGTGCTCGAGGAAATCCTCGGCCCTGATTGGTCAATCGCATGACTGGTCCCTCATGAGTGACTACTGGATTCAAACCGCCGACAGTGGGGATTGAGGTCTCATGTTGGAGAAACTGCATGACATGGGAATGAAGAGCGAATACGCCTACATGGCGGGGTTCGGGTCCATCGGGCTCTCGGTCCTTTCCTGGACCTTCAGCCGGATCAACCCCCGGCACGACCGCGCCCAATCCGATCGCTGGGGCATCTTCGTGGGCCACTGGGCGCCCACATTCTTTGCGATCGGCATCGCCCTGCGGCTTGAGGAGAAGAAGCTCCTCTGATCCCAGCCGCCAGGCTTTCCTGATCCAAAAGCTTGCCGGAGGACTCCCTGAGCCGGGGAATCCTCCGGCTCGTCTATGCCCGGAACCGGGCCGAGTGCCGAACGGCTGGCCCGCGAAATGGCATTGAAAGCCTCTGGCGCCGAATCCCCCGACGGTCCATCCTGTACCTGTGTAGGAACCTCTGCTCAGGGGGTGCTGTGGTGGAGCCTACTGTTGAGAGCGGTCCCAGCCGCGAGGAACTGGTCCTTGCAATGGCAGGGAGCCGCAAGGTCATCGTCCGGAAGGGCAAGGCCGAGGTCCATGGCTACCTCGTCGCCGTGGGTGAAACGCGGGCGAAGGTGCTGTGGGTCTGCGGCACCGGCCGGACTCAACGCCGAGACGTCCCGCTCGCGGAGCTCGTGATCCCGAACCGGGGAAATCCCTGGCTCGGGATCGAGATCAGCCTCTCGGATCTGGTCGCGGCCGGGGAGCGACGGCGATCCCGGGCGCCGCGGGCCGGGCCCAGGCCCCGGTCCTCTCCCCCGCGCACCTCGCACCGTCCCCTCACGCCCTAGCCCCTCACGCCCTGGCCGCTCACGGTCTGGCCGCTCACGCCCTGGCTGACGAGCGCCTCCTGACGATCTGGACGGCGCGCCGCAGGCTCATCGCGACTGAGGCGGTGGCGTTGACGGAAACACCTCGTGAAATGACGTCGGCGAAGCCTCTCGTGAGCACATCGAGGGCTTGCTCGGCCTCGTCAAGGGGAGCTTCGACGTCGTCCTCTCCCCAGGCGCGCATCACGGCGGCGGAAGCCCGGAGAGCCACGCTGAGCTCGCCGGTCAGCTCGGGAGGGACCGCGGTCCCGGCCCGCTCCTCCCAGATGGCGCTAGAGAGGACGTCCGTGATGTCCTGGACTTGGAACGTGAGGCGCTCGATGGCACGGAGGTCCTTGAGGTCCTCCCCGAGATCCCGCGGATGACGACGGCGCCGCGGGTTCGCCCGTGCGCTCACCTCAGCGCGGTGCACAGCTTGCCGGACCTCGCTCGCCGTGCGCGCGAGCTGCTCGTCCCGCTCGGCCCAGTCGCTGTGGTCGGGCGGCCAGGATTCTTCCATGGCCTCGGCCATGTCCTCGAGCTGCCGAGCGAGAGCCCGGCGTTGCCGCGCGAAGGCGGAACCGATGGCCTTGAAGTGCAGCGGCGGCAGGATGAGCCAATTGACGGCGAAGCCAATCGCGATTCCAACCGCCATCTGGAGCACGTACCCGAGCGAGAAGGCGTCCGCTCGCTGCCCCCCAATGACCAGGACGAACAGCCCTGCCATGGGCACCCAGTCGCTCGCGGCCCCCATGCGGGGCATCCCGCCTACCAGGACGCCGAGGCCGACCACGGCGGCCACCGCGGCAGCGTTCGCACCGCTGAACGACGCGACGGCGAAGGCGACGCCGATCCCCAGCCCGAGCCCGAGAAGGCTCTGGAGGCCCTTCCTTGCGGAGTCGGCGACCGTCGGGTACATCGTGACCAGCGCGCCGAGCGGGGCGTAGTAGGGGTAATGCGCGGCGGGCGCAGGCATGAGCGGCGCGACCGCCCACGCGAGTCCGGCGGCTAGCGCGGTCTTGCCTGCGAGCTCGAGCCGGCTCCGCGCCATGGCGGTTCGCAGCCCTGAGAGCGCGGCCGTGCGGGCCCTGCCGAGGGCTGCGCGGGATGGGAAAGTGCGTGACCGGTTTGTGACCGCCATTTTCCTAGCGTCGCATCCCGAGGCAGGGGAGACGCAAGTTCGCTTGAAACCCAGGAAGCTGGGAAAGGGCCGAAAAGGAGCAGGCGGAAGAAGGGGAGGCCAATGTCACGCAGCGATGCGAACCAGCCAAGAGAACGGCAGCCTCGGGAGCCGTGGACTCCCACCCAACGCAAGGCACTCTTCGCCGGGGCGGGCAGCTGGACGCTCGACGCTTTCGACTACTTCGTCCTCGTCTTCGCCCTCTCGTCCCTCGCGAAGGACTTCCACATCACGATCGTCACGGCGACGCTCGCGATCACCTTCACCCTCGTCCTCCGCCCGGTCGGCGCTCTCGTGTTCGGGCCCCTCGCGGAACGGTTCGGCCGCAAGCCGATCCTCGTGATCAATATCGTCGTGTTCTCGCTCATAGAGCTGGGGTCGGCCCTCTCCCCCAACTTCGAGACGTTCTTCACCCTGCGGGTGCTCTACGGGATAGCGATGGGCGGCATTTGGGGTGTCGCCTCGGCCCTGACGATGGAATCGATCCCCACGCGCTCGCGCGGCTTGGTCTCCGGGATCTTCCAAGCGGGCTACCCGCTCGGCTACCTCATCGCGTCGATCGTCTACGGCCTGCTCATCAACTCCGTCGGGTGGCGCGGCATGTTCGCGATCGGCGTGGTTCCGATCCTGCTCGCCGTGTACATCTTCTTCCGGGTCGACGAATCCCCGGTCTGGACGGCAACGCGCGGGGCACGTCGAGGCGTGGCTGGCAACGGCGTGGCTGGCAACGGCGTGGCTGCAGACGGCGAGCGCAAGGCGGCGTTCTGGCCGGCCGTGGCCGCGAACTGGCCGATCCTGATCTTCGCAGTGTTCCTCATGGCCGGGTTCAACTTCTTCAGCCACGGAACCCAGGACCTCTACCCGACGTTCCTCACCGTCCAGCGGCATTTCAGTGCCGGAACGGTGAGCCTCATCGCGATCTTCTACAACATCGCGGCGATCATCGGCGGCCTCATCGCCGGTTCGCTCTCCGAGCGCTTCGGCCGGAAGCGGACCATCATCGTCTTCGCGCTCCTCGCCCTTCCGTGCATCCCGCTGTGGGCGTTCTCGACCGGTTCGGTGGCCCTTGGCATCGGCGCGTTCCTCATCCAGTTCATGGTCCAGGGCGCCTGGGGCGTCATCCCGGCTTACCTCAACGAGCTCGTGCCCGAAGGCACCCGTGCGGTCCTGCCGGGCTTCGTCTACCAGGTCGGCAACGTGATCGCGGCAGCGAACGCGACGATCCAGGCCCTCATCGCCCAGTCGACCGGTGGGAACTATGCGTTGGCGATGGCCCTCGTGGCCGGGATCATCGCGATCTTCATCGCCGTGCTGATCGCCTTCGGTCCGGAGACGCGCGGCAGGGAATTCGTCACTGCCGGAGCCGATACCAGGGCGGCTGGCTAGACAAGCGCAGCCAGGTTTGCGGAGATCATAAGCAAATTATGTAATAATGGGCTTATGAATTTCCCAGAGGCGACCCACCGGGACCCGGTCGAGCGCTTCTCCCGGGTCATCGAACAGCTCACCCGCCGCCTGCGGAGCGTCGCTGCCGTGGGCGGCATCTCGCCGTCGGCGGCCTCGGCTCTCGCTCGGCTTGAGGCCGAGGGTCCCCTGCGGATCACGGAGCTCGCCAGGGCCGAAGGGGTCTCCCAGCCGGCCATGACCCAGCTGGTCGGGCGCCTGGAGAGCGATGGGCTCGTTGCGCGAGAGACGCCCGACGACGACCGGCGGAGCGTCCTGGTGGCCAGCACCCCCCGGGGCCGCGAGGTGTTCTCGCAGCGTCGGAAGCGGCGCGACGCCCACCTCCGGGAACTCCTCGAAACCCTAGAACCCACTGATCGCGCCGCGATCGAGGCCGCTCTTCCGGCCCTCGAACGCCTGGTGTCGGCAGCAGCACAAGAAGCGGCACCGCCGCAGAACTCACAGAGAGGAACGGCAAAGCGATGAGCGCCCCTCACGGCACGAAGACCAATCCGTTCAAACAGCCCGGCGCGGTGTGGGCGGTCGCCTTCGCCTGCGTCATCTCCTTCATGGGCATCGGTCTTGTCGACCCGATCCTGCCGGCGCTCGCCTCGAGCCTCCACGCCACGCCGAGCGACGTTTCCCTCCTGTTCACGAGCTACCTCGTGGTGACCGCCGTCGCGATGCTCGTCGTCGGCTGGGTCTCGAGCCGCATCGGCTCCAAGCTGACCCTCATCGTGGGGCTCTTCCTCATCGTCGTCTTCGCGGCACTCGCGGGCACGTCGGGCTCGATCGGCGGGATCGTCGGATTCCGGGCAGGGTGGGGCCTGGGCAACGCGCTGTTCATCGCGACGAGCCTCGCGGTCATCGTGTCTTCGGCAAAGGGCGGCTTCTCGGGCGCCATCATCCTCTACGAGACAGCGCTCGGCATCGGCATCGCCGTCGGGCCCCTGCTCGGCGGCGAGCTCGGCAGCATCAGCTGGCGCGGGCCCTTCTACGGCGTCGCCGTGCTCATGGGCCTCGCGCTCGTTGCCACCCTGATCTTCGTGCCGAAGCAGCCCAAACCCGCGAAGAAGACCTCTCTCGCCGCCCCGCTGCTCGCGCTGCGCCACCGCGGGCTCCTGATCATGGGGATCATGGCGCTGCTCTACAACTGGGGCTTCTTCACAATGCTCGGCTACGCGCCGTACCCGATGAAGCTCGACCCGCACCAGCTCGGCCTCGTCTTCACCGGTTGGGGCGTCCTCGTGGCGCTGTTCGCGGTCGTGTTCGCGCCCCGGCTCCAGCGGCGCTTCGGCACAGCGCCCGTGCTCTACGTGAACATGCTCGGCCTCGGCATCGTCATGGCCGTCATCGCGTTCGGCGTGGCGACGCCGAGCGTCGTGATCGTCGCCGTCATCGTGAGCGGCGCCTTCATCGGCATCAACAACACGCTCACGACCCAGGCAGTCATGCTCGTGGCCCCCGTCGACCGCCCAGTGGCCTCCTCGGCGTACGGCTTCGTCCGGTTCATCGGCGGCGGCCTCGCCCCGTTTGCCGCCGGCAAGATCGCAGAGGCCTCGAACCAGAGTGTCGCGTTCCTGGTGGGGGCCCTCGCGTTCCTCCTCGCGATCCCCGTACTCGCGGCGGGCCACCGCCTCGTCGCCGCCGCCGAGCGCGAGGCGGCGCCGGAAGCCGTGGAGCCTGAGTCCGTGGAGCCTGAGTCGGTCGAGCCCGGGGGCGCACAACCCGGGGCTGCACAACCCGGGCTCTCGACGCCCACGCTCGAGCCGCTCGCCCTTGGCACACCGACGTCCGGCACAGCGACGCCAGGCACACCGACGTCCGGCGCCCCGATCTCCCGGCCCGTCGTCGCCGCCGTCAGCGCAAACGCCGCCGCGACCGCCGTCGTCGACCGCGCTGCAGCCCTCGCCCGCTCCGAGCGTGCGCCGCTCGAGATTGTGCACGTCCGGGAGACCGAAGTGCTCGAAGAGCTCGCAATCAGCCCGGAAAGCGAAGACGAGGCACGGGCCGCCGTCGCAGCTCACCTCGCCAGGCTCGGAGATGGGGGTCTGGATGGCCTCACAGCCCGCGGCCTGATCCTGCACAGCGTCGGCGATCGCGCCGCAGCTGCCGACGTCCTGGCCCGGCACGCCGCGGATGTGGGCGCGCGCGCCATCGTGCTTCGTGATTCGGCGCGAGGAACGGTCGTGAAGCACCTTGAACCGAGCCTCAGCGCAGCCTTCTCGGGAATGGCGCCTTCCGATGCGGGCCGGCCGGAGGTCGTGCTCGTCGCCACGTCTGCTCAGGCTTGAGCTAGCGTCAGTTAGTCCGCCTTTCGGATATTTGTTTGGTTGTTTGTTTTTCGAACATATGTTCGATAGAATGTCTCCATGGTGGGGATGGGGGACCGATTCGAGCGCCGGGCGAACGACTCGCTCGAGAAGGTGCCGACGCGCGCTGCCGAGGAGTGCCGCCCTTCGGAGGGTGGCTGGCGAGAGGCCTTCGAGGGGCTGCTGAGCCGGGCCCCGGGGCCGTCGACGGAGGAGGTCGCCTCCTTCGTCGCGCGTCTGGCACTCTCCTCAGGGCCAAGGGACCTCGGTGGCCCAGAGCTGATCGACCGCCTGGACGCGCTCGAGCGGCTCAAGGCAGCCGCGGCGGCGGAGCAAGCACGCATTCAAGCGACGTTCGCCGCTTTGTGCGAGGCAGGGATGGACCCGCGCGCCGCCGCCCTCGAGTCCAAGACTGGCCGCGACTCCGCCCGCTCCAGGGAACGCTCGGCTTCAGCCCAGATCGCCTTGGCCCGGAAGGTTTCCCCGGCCCGTGGGGCCAAGTTGCTTTCGGCCTCGAAGCGGCTCGTGGCCGAACTCCCGTGCACGCTGCGAGCTCTTGCGGGGGGCCAGCTGACCGAGGAACGGGCGATCTTCGTGGCCGAAGGTGTCGAAGTCCTCTCCCCCTCCGCTCGGGCGGCCGTGGATGAGGACCTTTGCGGGCATCCGCAGCGCCTTGAAGGCCTCGGCGACCGGGGCGTCCAGGACGCGGTGCGCGCCGCGGTCGACGCGATCGACGACGCCGCGGCCACAGCTCGCGTACGCAAGGCCGAGGAGGGGCGCCGCGTCACGGTCAGGCGACTGCCCGACGCGATGGCACAGCTCACCGCAATCCTTCCCGTCGCCCAAGCCGCGGCGGCCGCAGAGGCACTGCGTGCAGCAGGCCGGGCGGCCAAGGCCACGGGAGACCCGCGGACCAGTGGGCAGGTGGCCGCCGACACTCTGGTAGAGCGGGTAACCGGTCAGGCCCACGCCGATGCCGTGCCCCTGCGCGTGGGTCTGGTCATGACGGAATCCTCCCTCTTCCGAGGGGCCCGCGAGCCCGCGCTGCTGCAGGGCTACGGCACAATCCCAGCCGCCCAGGCCCGGACCATGGTGACCCACGCCGCAACAGCGCCGACAAGCATGCCCGCCGGCAGCACCGCGGCAAGCAGCACCAGGGTCCTACCTGCTGGCGCCGCCTCCCTGGCGGGGGTGTGGCTGCGTCGCCTGTACCTCGATCCGAGCACCGGCGAGCTCGCCGCCATGGACAGCAAGCTGCGCCGCTTCCCGAGGGCAATGGCCCAGTTCATCGAGATCCGCGACCAGGTCTGCCGCACCCCATACTGCGAGGCGCCGATCCGGCACATCGACCACATAGTCCCCGCGGCCTCCGGCGGGGAGACGAGCGCGGAGAACGGGCAGGGCCTGTGCGAGGCCTGCAACCATGTCAAGGAATCCACCGGCTGGGAACGGGCCGTCGTCGGAACGGATCCCCCAGATCAAACTCGGCCCGTGGGGACCAGAGGCGACATCCTCACCGTCACCCCCACCGGCCACGAGTACTACTCCCCGCCCAGGAGGCTCCCGGGTTCGCAGAAACGCCGCGTTGGCTAGGCGTCTTCCCGGTTCGGATTCTCCAGTTGGAAGAAGTTCGACTGGGTGCCGTCGCTGCGCTGCTCCTGATAGATGAAGTTCAGCTTGCGCTCGTCGAATGTCGCGAACCATTCGTCCCAGTCGATGTGCCGGAGCTTGTCGTTCTTGGCGCCGAAGTCGATCCGCAGGACGCCAAGGTGGTCACCGTGCTCGGTCCCCTCCACGGTGGCTGGGGTGCCGTCGCGTTCCTCTGCCCACTGCCGGATGACGTCGTGGTTCGTGGTGACGAGGCTCCGCCCCTCGCGCTCGGGCTTGTCGTCGGGAGACTTGATCTCCTGCGAATACTTGAGCGAATCCGAGCTTTCACTCCCTTTGCGCACGCCGCCGTCCTGGTTCTTGTCTGCCATGGCATCCTCCTTGCGTTTGAGTTGCTGGGGTTCGGGCACTGGAGCATTACCCCGAGGACGGAAGGCGGAACGGATGGACGCACAAACGCGCGGAGTGCTCTTCGATGTCGACGGAACGCTCATCGACTCGAGCTATTTCCACGCTCTCGCGTGGTGGGAGGCCTTCCGGCAGTTCGAGCACAAGGTCCCGATGTCCGCGATCCACCGCGCCGTGGGGATGGGCGGCGACAAGCTCATTGCCCATCTGCTGGGCGAGGACCGCGACGAGAGCGAGGATGCCGAGCTCAAGGCGACCCACGGCGCCGTCTTCGGCACCTATTGGCCTTCGCTGGTAGCGTTCGACGGCGCCCGCGGCCTCGTGCGGAAGTGCGCCGAGGCGGGACTCGCCGTCGTGCTGGCCTCTTCGGCTCGCGAGCGCGAACTCCGTGTGCTGCGGAGGGCGCTCGACGCCGACGACGCGATCACTGCAGCGACCAGCTCCTCGGACGCCGAGGAGAGCAAGCCCGCGCCGGACATCCTCGTCGCGGCCCTGGAAGCAGGAGACCTCCGCGCGGAGGATGTCGTGTACGTCGGCGACTCCGTCTGGGACGTGTACGCAGCCTCGAAGCTGGACATCCCCACGATCGCCGTCACGTGCGGAGGAACCAGCGAGGCCGAGTTGAAGGAAGCCGGGGCAGCCGAGGTCTACACCGGCCCGGACAAGCTCCTCGAGGCCTTCGCGACGAGCCTGCTCGGTCAGCTCGCGGCTGGCTGAGCAGCCAGGTTCAGGGGCTGGCCCAACGGCGCGAGTGCGCCGACGGTGCCCAGCGCGGCAAGCCGGTAGAGCGAGGCGGCAGCCTCGACGGCAGTGAGCCTTTGGGCTGGGTCCAAGGCAGTCATCCCGACGACGAGCTCGCGCCAGAGCGGGTCTACCACGTCGGGAATCGGCGGTCCTTGCGTGAGCCGGCGCATTGCGCTCTCGAGCGGGGCGCCGGGGAAGGCGAGCTCGCCGGTGAGGCACTGCAGGAGGACGAGCCCGAGCGAATAGATGTCGCTCGCGGGGCTGGCCACGTCTCCGCGCACCTGCTCGGGGCTCAAGTAGGCGGGTGTGCCGGAGACGGCGTCTTCGAGCGTGAGGACCGATTCCGTCATCCGCGCGATGCCGAAATCCGTGAGCTTCGCGTGCGCACGCGTGCCCTTGACGGCGTCGTCCAGCAGGAGGATGTTCGCGGGCTTGACGTCCCGGTGCACCACTCCCTTGTCGTGGATGTAGCCGAGCGCCTCCGCGAGATCGTGGCCGATCTCGGCCGCTCGGGTCGCCGGGAGGGGGCCCTCCTTGAGCCGCGACCGCAGGTCGGGGCCCGAGACGAGCTCCATGACGAGGAAGATGCGCGGCACACCCTCTGCCGTCCACTCAGCCCCGGCATCGAGCAGCGTCACGAGCCCCGGGTGGCTGAGCCGTGCGAGGAGCTCGACCTCGACGTCGCTGCGTCGCAGCTCCGCCTCGTCCGCAGCGGTCGAGTGGATGAGCTTGACTGCGACCTCGCGCTCCAGGAACTCGTCGAAGGCTCGATGGACGACTGCCATCGAGCCCGCTCCGATCTTCTCAAGAAGCCTGTATCTCCCGCCGAGCGAGCTGGCACCCAGAGAATGAGCGCCCCGCACGTGTTCTGCCACCTTTACCCGCTTTCATCGCCACAAGGGACGGCCGGACGGCCACACGCGGTAGTCAGGCGTCGTGCGAAATCAATACCCTCAGCGAAGCTGGACAAACGCAAGGAAAGGGGCAGCGGCCTTCTCCGGGGTGTCGCCGCTCCTACGCCCACACCTCGTACCCCGCGAGCTTGTCGTAGAGCTTCCGGCGCTGGATCCCTTGGGCTGCGAGCCAGAGCACGGTGTCGTCCGAGGCGGCAAGGTCTACAACACCCGTTGCGACCTGCTCGCCCTGGAACCACACCTCGACAGTACGACCGACCAGCTGCGACCAGTCGTCACGCCGGCCGCGGCCGGTCCGCGTCTTGACCACGGTTGTCTGCCGCATGCAGAACTCCCCCTCAGCACTCGATGACGTTCACGGCGAGCCCGCCGCGTGATGTCTCCTTGTACTTGATCTTCATGTCCGCCCCGGTCTCGCGCATGGTCTTGATGGCCTTGTCGAGGGAGACCTTGTGGCTGCCATCCCCGCGCAGCGCGATCCGCGCGGCGTTGATGGCCTTGTTGCTCGCGACGGCGTTCCGCTCGATGCACGGAATCTGCACGAGGCCGCCCACCGGATCGCACGTCAGCCCGAGATTGTGCTCGATGCCGATCTCGGCAGCGTTCTCGACCTGCTCAGGCGTCCCGCCCAGGACCTCGCAGAGGCCGCCGGCCGCCATCGCACACGCCGAGCCCACCTCGCCCTGACACCCGACCTCGGCGCCCGAGATCGAGGCGTTCTCCTTGAACAGGATCCCCACGGCCGCCGCCGTGAGCAGGAAGCGCACGACGCCGTCGTCGTCCGCTCCGGGAACGAACGTCATGTAGTAGTGCAGGACGGCGGGAACGATCCCCGCCGCCCCGTTCGTCGGCGCGGTGACGATCCGACCGCCCGATGCGTTCTCCTCGTTGACCGCGAGCGCGAACAGGTTGACCCAGTCCATCGCTCGGATGGGGTCGGTCTGATCGTTCGCCGCCTCAAGGTCGGCGAGCAGCTTGGGCGCACGCCGCGGGACCTTGAGCCCCCCGGGGAGGAGCTTCTCGGTTCGCGTGCAGCCGTTGCGCACGCATTCCTGCATCACCGCCCAGATATGCAGGAGCTCGGCGCGGAGTTCCTCCTCAGTACGCCAGGACAGCTCGTTGGCGAGCATGATGTCGCTGACACGCTTGCCCTCGCGGCCGCAGTGGGCGAGCAGCTCCGCCCCCGTCGTGAACGGGTACGGCAGCGGCGTCGAGTCCTGGACGATCCGGTCCGCGCCGACCGCAGACTCGTCGACGACGAACCCGCCGCCCACCGAGTAGAAGGTGCCTTCCCGCAGAAGCTGCCCCGCGCCGTCGTACGCCCTGAAGACCATCCCATTGGGGTGAGCTGGGAGCGAACGCCTCCGGTGCATCACGACGTCCTCGCTTCGGGTGAACGCGATGTACCGCTCCCCCGCGAGCAGCAGCTTCCCCTCGGCCCCGGCCTGGGCCACACGGGCGTCGGCGGTGTCCGTGTCGACGGTCTCGGGCCGCTCGCCCTGAAGGCCTAGGATCACGGCTTTGTCCGAGCCGTGCCCGTGCCCGGTCGCACCCAGCGAGCCGAACAGCTCGGCCTGGACGCGTTCGACGGCGCCCAGCACCCCCGCAGCGCGCAGGCCATCCGTGAACAGGACCGCCGCCCGCATGGGCCCGACCGTGTGCGACGACGACGGGCCGATGCCCACGGAGAACATGTCGAGTGCGCTCAGTGCCATAACCGGCCTCCTTCCCTCAGCGGAGCACCACGGTGCGGTTGCCGTTCAGGATGACCCGCCCCTCGCAGTGCCAGCGCACCGCATTGCTGAGCGCCTTGCACTCGGCGTCTCGTCCGACGGCAACGAGGTCCTCGGGCGAGTGCGTGTGGTCGACCTCGATGACCTGCTGGGCGATGATCGGCCCCTCGTCGAGCTCGGCGTTGACGTAGTGCGCGGTCGCGCCCACCGTCTTGACCCCGCGCTCCCACGCCTGGTGGTACGGCTTCGCGCCCTTGAACGAGGGCAGGAACGAGTGGTGGATGTTGATCACACGGCCGGTCATGCGGGTCGCAAGCGCGTCGCTGAGCACCTGCATGTAGCGCGCAAGCACCACGAGCTCCACCCCGTAGCTGTCGACGAGGGCCAGGAGCTTTGCCTCCGCCTCGGGCTTGGACTCGGCGGTGACAGGGATGTGGTGGTACGGGATGCCGTGCCACTCGACCAGGCCGCGGTGGTCCTCGTGGTTGGACACGACCGCGACGATCTCGACAGGCAGCTCGCCGATCCGCGCCCGGAAGAGCAGGTCGTTGAGGCAGTGCCCGAACTTCGACACCATGAGCAGCACCCGGGTCTTCTCCCCCGCCGGCCGCAGCTGCCACGTCATCCTGAACTCGTGGGCGATCGGGCCGAACTCCGACTCGAGCCGACCGGGCGCCTCGAAGTGCACGCGCATGTAGAAGTGCCCGCCGCGCCGGTCGCCGTACTGCTTGATGTCGAGGATGTTGCAGCCGTGCTGGGCCAGGAAGCCCGAGACCGCGTACACGATCCCGGGCCTCTCCGGGCAGTCGAGGGTGAGGACGTACTCAGCGGGCGCCATGGAATTCACGCATCGCGTCAAGGAGCCAGCGGCCGAGGTAGTCGGCGAACGAGGCGCGCGGGAAGATCTCCCACGTCTCGCTCCCCGTCTTCCAGAGCAGGACGGGCACCGGCCCGAGCTGCGTGACGTACGCGGAGCCGACGGCGAACGCACGCGGGTGGAGATCGAGCGCGCAGCCCTTCTCGAGCACGTCGCGGGCCGCCTTCCCCGCAAGCTCGAACGTCGTGCGGTTTGCGGAGAGGTCGACGGCGGAGCCCGGGTCGGTGCCGAGCGCCTCGACCAAGCGGGCGGTCGCCTCAGCAGGGCCGACCGTGCTGCCCAAAGGGGAGACGACGAGGAACTCGTCCGGCCCGAGCCACAGGACAGAAGAGCCGGCTGCGACGGAATTGCCTAAACAGATGGCGACGCCCCCGCACCTGCCAGGCAGAGGCGTGCCGAGGAGCTCCTCGACCCGGCGGGCGGCGTCCGTGCCCGGGACGACCCGGAGGCCGACCATCGTGCGGAACGGCACCTCGCGCAGCGCGAGGCTGTGCGGGCCGGTCACCTCGGCCGCCGCGAACTGGGCGGCAAGGTGCTCGGCGGGGCTGCGGCGCAGCTCAGTGGCGCGCTGCTCAGTGATAGGGGCGATGAGGGTGTGCTCAGCCATCACGGCGCTTCCCTTCCGGGTCGTAGAGGACGGTGTCGGCGACGACGACGTCGACGAGCTGGTTGCCCACGGGGGCGACGAGGGTCTGGCCGATTCGGTTCCGGCCGTTCTTGATGAGGGCGAGCGCGAAGGAGCGCCCGAGCGCTGCCGAGTGGTAGCTCGACGTCACGTGGCCGAGCATCGGCACGGGGCCGTAGGCCGGGTTCACGCTGATCCCCGACTCGACGAGCTGGGTCCCCTCGGGGAGCCGGAACGCCGGGTCCACGGGCAGGAGCGAGACGAGGTGCTTGCGGTCGGTGCGCGCGCTGTCCGCACGGGAGTAGGAGCGCTTGCCGATGAAGTCCTTCGCCTTCGAGACGATCCACTCCATGCCGGCGTCCTGCGGGGTCACCGTCCCGTCGGTGTCCTGGCCGACGATCGGGTAGCCCTTCTCGGCGCGGAGCACGTGCATCGTCTCGGTGCCGTAGGGGGTGATGCCGAACTCCTCACCGGCCGCGAAGATGTCCTCCCAGACCTGCTGGCCGTACCAGCCGGAGACGTTGACCTCGAAGGCCAGCTCGCCGGAGAAGGAGATGCGGCAGACGCGGGCCGGGATGCCCGAGGCGAGGGTCGTCTCGCGGAACGTCATGAACGGGAACGCCTCGTTGTCGACATCGAGCTCCGGCGCGATCTTGGCGATGACCGCGCGGGACTTCGGGCCGACAACGGCGACCGTCGTCCACTGCTCGGTGACGGACGTGAAGTTCACGTCGAGCCCGGGCCACTCGGTCTGGTGCCACTCCTCGAGCCAGTCGAGGACGCGCGCGGCGCCGCCCGTCGTCGTCGTCATGAAGTAGCGGTTCTCCTCGACGCGGAGGGTGACGCCGTCGTCGAAGATCATCCCGTCCGGGGTGCACATGACGCCGTAGCGTGCCGAGCCTGGCGCGAGCTTCTTGAACGCGTTTGTGTAGATCCGGTTGAGGAACTCGCCCGCATCCTTGCCCCAGACCTCGATCTTGCCGAGGGTCGTCGCGTCCATCATGCCCACCGAGGTGCGGACCGCCGCGCACTCGCGGAGCACGGCGTCGTCCATCGCCTCGCCGGGCTGCGGGTAGTACCAAGGCCTCAGCCACTGGCCCACGATCTCGAACTCTGCGCCGTGCTCGACGTGCCACGGGTGGATCGACGTGAGGCGAGCCGGGTCGAAGAGCTCACCACGCTCGCGGCCGGCGAGGGCCGCGAAGGCCACCGGCGCGTACGGGGCCCGGTACGTCGTCGTGCCGATCTCGCCGGGGGTTGCCCCGTTGTTGAGCGCTGCCGCGATGACGCCGATGGCGTTGACGCCCGAGGTCTTGCCCTGGTCGTTCGCGGTGCTGATCGACGTGTACCGCTTGACGTGCTCGACGCTGCGCATCCCAGCACCGGTCGCGCGGAGGATGTCCTTGACGGTCTGGTCGCGCTGGAGGTCCACGAAGTGCTCGTCGAGCCCATCGAGACTGCCGTCCTCGCCCCGGACCACCCAGAGCGGGCGAGTCTTGCCGGTCACGTGCAAGGCGGTGCCGGCGACGGCGATCGCGTGCGCGCCGCCCTCGTTGACAAAGCCCGCGTTGAACCCCGCGACGGCGCCCGCGTTCGTGCCCTCGACGAGGCAGTCCTCGAGCGCGAAGCTGCCGCGGGCCGCACCGATAATCTGCTGGCCCTCGACGGCCCCCGACGGCACGAACGCCGCGAGGTCGTCGTCCCAGCGGATCTTGCCCTGACGCTGGCTGTGCAGGTGGACCACGGGGCTCCACCCGCCCGAGACCGCGACGAGATCGCAGGCGATCTCCTGGGTAGGCCCGGTGGGGGTCCCGTCGTCGTCAATCCGGCGAATCCGTGCGGAGGCGACGCGCGGGCTGCCGGCAGTGTCTACGACGGTCGCGCCGGAGAGCACGACGACGCCGGCCGACTTCGCTGCCTCGGCGGCGGAGGAGAGCTCGGGGCGGGCGTCCGCGACGGCGGCCACCTGGAGGCCCGCCCGGGTGAGCTCGGCGACGAGCGGGTACACGCTGTCGTTCGTCGTCGAGACGACGACGCGCGAGCCTGCCGCCACGCCGTAGCGGTTCAGGTAGGTGCGGACCGCGGAGGCAAGCATGACGCCCGGGCGGTCGTTGTTGCGAAAGACGATCGGACGCTCGTGGGCTCCCGTCGCGAGGACGACCTGCTGCGCACGGATGTGCCACAGCCGCTGCCGCGAGACGCCGTCGAACTCGGGGCCCCCAGCCTGCGCGCCAAGGTGATCGGTGCGGTTCTCGAGCGCGATGACGTAGTTGGAGTCGTAGCTGCCGAACGCGTTGGTGCGAGTCAGGACCGTGGCCTCCGGGGCGGCGTCGAGCTCTGCACGCACTGTGGCGACCCACTCGAGGGCCGGTGCTCCGGCTACCGTCGCCTCCTGCTCCGCGAGGAGCGATCCACCGAGCTCGGGCTGATCGTCGATAAGGATGACGCGCGCACCCGTGGCAGCGGCTTCGCGGGCCGCGGCGAGCCCGGCGGGGCCTGCGCCGACGACGAGGACGTCGGTGTGGACGTACTTCTTGTCGTAGACGGACGTGTCCTCTTCGGGGTCGAGCTGGCCGAGACCCGAGAGGTACTCGGCCTCGAGGCCTTCGACGAGCTCAACCGTCGTCGCCGGAAGCATCGACTCCGTGGTCGACTGGCCGGGCCGACGGAGCTTCACGAGCGCATTGGGCTCCTCGACGCCTGCGGCGACGATGCCGCGGGGCCGGTTCAAGTAGAGCGACGGCGCGGTCTCGATGACGCCGGCGGCCAGCAGCGCCGACGCGAGCGTGTCCCCCGGGTGCCCCGTGTAGGCGCGGCCGTCGACGGTGAACTCGAGCTCGGTCGAGCGGTCGACACGGCCGCCCTGGCGGAGGCGGAACGGTTGGCGGCTCATTTGGCTCCTCCTGTAACACTCGGCTGGGTCTCGCCCATGCGGTAGACCGCGGCGATGCGGTACGTAGCGGTATCGCGAACGGCGTTGAACCACTTCCGGCAACCGCTGGAGTGGACCCAGCGCTCTGCAAAGAGGCCCTTGGGGTTCTCGCGATAGAAGAGGTAGCGGCCCCATTCCTCGTCGGTGAGGGCGTTGGGGTCCTCCGGGTAGGCGACGTGGGCCTGACCGCCGTAGTGGAACTCGGTCTCGTCGCGGGGCCCGCAATTCGGGCAGCTGATGAGCAGCATCGCTGGCTCCTTCTGTAGGTCTAGCTGGGCGTCTGGGGGCTCAGTGGGCGACGGCGGCCGCGCCGTGCTCGTCGATGAGGGCGCCCGTGACGAAGCGCTCGAGGGAGAACGGGGCGTTGAGCGGGTGCGGCTCGCCTGTTGCGACCGTGTGCGCCATCGTCCAGCCCGCGCCCGGGGTGCCCTTGAAGCCGCCGGTGCCCCAGCCGCAGTTCACGTAGAGGTTCTCGATTGGGGACTTGCTCACGATGGGGGACGCGTCGAGCGTGACGTCGACGATGCCGCCCCATGTCCGGAGCAGGTGCGCCCTGGCGAAGATCGGGAAGAGCTCGACCGCGGCGGCCATCTGCTCCTCGATGACATGGAACGCACCCCGCTGGCCGTAGCCGTTGTACGAGTCGATGCCAGCGCCCATGACGAGCTCGCCCTTGTGAGCCTGAGAAACATACACGTGGACGTGGTTCGACATCACGACCGTCGGGTGCACGATCTCGTGGAGCTCCGAGACGAGCGCCTGGAGCGGGTGGGACTGGATCGGAAGGTCGAAGCCAGCCATCTTGGCCAGGACGCTCGAGTGGCCCGCAGCGCAGAGGGCGACCTTTCCGGTGTTGATCGTGCCGCGGTTCGTCTGGACGCCGACCACGCGGTTGCCGTCCTTGACGAAGCCCGTGACCTCGCAGTTCTGGATGAGGTCCACGCCGAGCTCGTCGGCCTTGCGGGCGAAGGCCCACGCCACGTGATCGTGCTTGGCAATGCCCGCTCGGGGCTGGAACGTGCCGCCGAGGACGGGGTAGCGGATCTTGTCGCTCGTGTTCAGGATCGGGCAGACTTCCTTGACCTGGTCGACGTCGAGCCACTCGGCGTCGACCCCGTTGAGCTTGTTCGCGCTCACGCGGCGGACCGACTCGCGCACGTCCTGAAGCGTGTGCGCGAGGTTGAGCACACCGCGCTGGCTGAACAGGAAGTCGTACTCGAGCTCCTCGGGAAGCTCCTCCCAGAGCTTGAGGGAGTGCTCGTAGATCGCTGCCGACTCGTCCCAGAGGTAGTTCGAGCGGATGATCGTCGTGTTGCGGGCCATGTTCCCGCCCGCGAGCCAGCCGCGCTCGAGCACGGCGATGTTGGTCATCCCGTGGTTCTTGGCGAGGTAGTACGCCGTGGCGAGCCCGTGGCCGCCGCCGCCGACGATGACGGCGTCGTAGGACGGCTTCGGGTCGGGATTGCGCCAGAGGAAGTCCGGGTGTTCCGGCAGGAGATCCGCCATCACTTGGCTCCGTTCGAGTCGTCCTGGGTCAGGTTCGGGTAAAGGGGATGCTTGTCGGCAAGGACTGCGACCCGGGTGCGCAGACCCGCGGCCACCTCGTCGTCGAAGTCTGCCTTCAGGGCGGTGGCGATGATGTCTGCGACCTCGCGGAACTCGGTCTCACCGAAGCCACGGGTTGCGAGAGCCGGTGTTCCGACGCGCAGCCCTGAGGAGACCATCGGCGGCCGAGGATCGAACGGGACGGCGTTGCGGTTGACTGTGATCCCGATCTTATGAAGGCGGTCCTCGCCCTGTTGGCCGTCGAGGTCGGAGTTTCGGAGGTCGACAAGGACCAAGTGCACATCTGTGCCGCCGTTGACGACCGAGACGCCGGAGGCTGCGACGTCGTCCTCAAGGAGGCGTTCGGCGATGATGCGTGCTCCTTGGAGTGTGCGCTCCTGACGGTCGCGGAAGGCTGGCTCTGCCGCGAACTTGAACGCGACGGCCTTCGCCGCGATCACATGCTCCAGCGGGCCCCCTTGCTGTCCGGGGAAGACCGCGGAGTTGACCTTCTTCGCGATGTCGGCCCGATTGGTGAGGATCACCCCGCCGCGCGGCCCGCCCAAGGTCTTGTGCGTCGTCGTCGTCACGATGTCCGCGTGCGGGACCGGGTTCGGGTGGAGCCCCGCGGCGACTAGTCCAGCGAAGTGCGCCATGTCCACCATCAGGTAGGCGCCGACGAGGTCTGCGATGCGCCGGAATTCCGCGAAGTCGAGCTGGCGCGAGTACGCGGACCAGCCGGCCACGATGAGCTTCGGCTTGTGCTCGAGGGCAAGGCGCTCGACCTCGGCCATGTCGATGAGGAAGTCCTTCGGGCTCACCTCGTAAGGCACTACCTTGTAGAGCTTGCCGGAGAAGTTGATCTTCATACCGTGCGTGAGGTGCCCCCCGTGGGCGAGCGAGAGGCCGAGGATGGTGTCGCCTGGGTCGAGCAGAGCGAACATTGCGGCGGCGTTGGCCTGTGCGCCGGAGTGGGGCTGGACGTTGGCGAACTCAGCGCCGAAGAGGGCCTTCACGCGGTCGATCGCGAGCTGTTCGATCACGTCGACGTTCTCGCAGCCGCCGTAGTAGCGCTTGCCGGGGTAGCCCTCGGCGTACTTGTTGGTCAGGACGGAGCCTTGGGCTTCCATGACGGCCGTCGGAGCGAAGTTCTCCGACGCGATCATCTCGAGTGTGCCCTGCTGGCGCTTGAGCTCCTCGTCGATGGCGGCCGCGACCTCGGGGTCCGCCTCGGCGAGGTGAGTGGTCAGGACGTTCACCATTGTGTCCTCTCTGCTGGTCGTTCAGACTTAGAACTAGTATGAGACTGATATATCAAAGCCTGAGCACGAGTATGATTGACGGTGAAGGGCATGTCAACCATCAGCTGCGGAAGAAGGGACCTCTGGGGATGACGGCGCAGGGAACACTGATAACCGGGGAGCATGGAGGAAACCTCTCGCTCGCCGAGCACGCCTACCAGCTCCTCAAAGACCGCCTCATCATGCTCGACATCCGGCCCGGGGAGCCCATCAACGATGGGCAGCTCGCCGCCGAGCTCGGCGTGGGGCGCACACCCGTCCGCGAAGCACTCAAACGGCTCGAGACGGATCACCTCGTGGTGTCATACCCTCGGCGGGGCACGTTCGCGACCATCGTCGACATCACTGAACTCGCTGCCATCTCGGAGATCCGCGAGCTCCTCGAACCGCTCGCCGCGCGCCGGGCAGCCGAGAATGCAGGCGCTGCGCTACGCGCGGAAATTCGGGCAAAGGCCGACGAGATCAGCAACGTCAGCCAAACCCAGCTGGACCAGACCAAGCTCATGCGGCTCGACCTCTCCGTGCACAGACTCATCTACCGCGCTGCCGGGAACGCGCATCTCGAAGACGTGCTGATCCGCTACGACAACCTCGCAACCCGCATCTGGTGCCTCGTGCTGGACCGCGTCCCTTCAGTCGCCGGCCATGTGAGCGAGCACGCCGACCTGTTGCGAGCGATTGCCGACGGCGACGCCGAGAAGGCGGGAAAGCTCGCCCTTGAGCACGTGACGGGATTCGAAAAGACGATCCGGACGGCGCTCTAGGCTGGGGCACACTGGCGGCGGCGCCTTGGCGGCGGCGCCCTGGGCAGCAAATGACCTGAAATGGGCGACGCCGTGGATTGGCGCTCAGCAGCATTTGAAACGCGAGCATGGAAGCTGAAAACGCGCGGTGGAGCGTGCGGTGCAGCAACGGTCGGGTCAGAACGGCGGGGGTTCGTCGCCATGCTGGGGCTTCACGCTTTCGGGCGGCGGGGCCGCCGGAGGGCCGCTCTGCGGGCTGGCACTCTGCCGGCTGGCACTCAGCGGGCTGGTAATCTGCCGGCTGGCACTCAGCGGGCTGGCACTCAGCGGGCTGGCACTCAGCGGGCTGGCACTCAGCGGGCTGGCACTCAGCGGGCTGGCACTCAGCGGGCTGGCACTCAGCGGGCTGGCACTCAGCGGGCTGGCACTCAGCGGGCTGGCACTCAGCGGGCTGGCACTCTGCGGGCTGGCACTCTGCGGGCTGGCACTCCCCGCTGAGTCTTCCGGCAGCGCCTCGCCACGCCCGGGTTCGCGGCGTCCTGACTCAGCGCACACCACGTCGCCGGCTCCTGTCTCACCGGGCACCAGATCCCCACGTTCTGTCCCACCGCGCCCACTGCGCGCGAAGTGGTCGGGTCCAGTCCCGTCGGGTGCGAAATCCCGCAGCGCTCCGACCCTTGGCGCTTCGACTCGGCCGGCAATCGCGCCCCGGCCGGGTTCGCTCACATGGGTCCGCCCGAGCGGGGAGCGCCAGCGGAGGGTGCCCTCGGGTTCGTAGGGACCTTCTGGTGGGTGGTGGCCGTCTGGTGGGAGGTGGCCGTCTGGTTGGTGGTGGTAGGTCCAGGCGTCGATGGATTTGAGGGCGTGGTGTTTTCGGCACAGGAGGGCGAGGTTACCGACACGTCGTTAGTATGACCCCCATACCGCCACCACGTTCCGCAGCCATCTACGCTCGCATCTCCTCGGACCAGACCGGGGAGGGCCTCGGGGTCCGGCGACAGCTGGAGGACTGCCGCAAGCTTGCTGCCGAGCGTGGCTGGACGGTGGGCGAGGAGTATGTGGACAACGATCTGAGCGCCTTCAAGGGCAAGGCCCGGCCCGAGTACCAGCGCATGCTGGCGGACCTCGCCTCGGGGCACCGGGACGGGGTGTTGATCTACAACCTCGACCGGCTCACCCGGATGCCGATGGAGCTGGAGCAGTTCGTCCAGCTGTGCGAAAGGGCCGGGGTCTCGCAGGTGGCGACCGTGACCGCTGATATCGACATGGGCAACGACGACGGGCTGTTCATGGCCCGGCTGCTGGCCGCGTTCGCTGCGAAGGAATCCGCCCGCAAGTCGGCGCGCATCCGGCGCAAGGCGCTCCAGCTGGCCGAGCAGGGCAAGCCCCACGGTGGCCCGCTTCGCCCGTTCGGGTTCGAGGAGGACAAGGTGGCCGTCCGCGCGGAGGAGGCGGAGGTCATCCGGACGCTCGTGGCCCGGTTCCTGGCCGGTGAGTCCGCGCGGTCATTGTGCACATGGCTGAACGAGGAAGGCATCACCACGGTCGCGGGCGGGCCGTGGATGACCACGACGCTCAGGCAGGTCCTGCGCTCCGGGCGCATCGCCGGGCTCCGGGAGCACAAGGGCGAGATCGTGGGAGACGCGGTGTGGGAGGCGATCGTCACTCCCGAGCAGCGCCAGCAGGTGCTGAACAGGATGGAGGCCAAGAGGGTCTCGGGCACCCGGTCCCCGCGGCGCTATCTCCTCTCGGGTCTGCTGCGTTGCGGCAAGTGCGGGAATCGGCTGTTCTCGTCGCTGCGGGTGGACACTCGCCGCTACGTGTGCCACTCGGGCCCGGACCATGGCGGCTGCGGACGCCTCACAATCGTGGCGGGACCGGTGGAGGAGTGGATCAGCGCCGCCGTTCTGCACCGGCTCGACACCCCCGAGCTCGCCGACGCCCTCGCCGGACGCCGCGCCGCCGACGAGCGGCAGGCCGAGCTGTGGGCAGCGCTTGAGGCAGACAAGGACCTCTTGCAGGAATTCGCCCTGATGGCCAGCTCGCGTGCGATCAGCACCGCCGAGTGGAAGACCGCGAGAGAACCCGTCGAGGCGCGCATCCGGCGAGCCGAGCAGCAGCTTGCGCACCTCAGTGGGACCAGCCAGCTCGAGGGCCTCGTGGGTGCGGGACGGGAGCTTCGGGAACGGTGGGACGGGCTGAACCTCGAGCGGCAGGCAGCCATCGTCAAGGCCGTCCTGGACTATGCGACCGTGGGTCCGGGGACGCGGGGAGCGCGGTCTCTGGACCCGTCCCGGCTCGTTCCCACGTGGCGGCTGTGAGCCCGGCGCGGTGCTCCGGCCGCTGCCGCGTCCGTCCGCTCCGCCGCCGTGCCCAGCAGCGTGCCGACACGGGAGAGGACTCCGGGGTCGGTCACCCGTACCGGGACCCCCTGTTCACGGCAGGACTCGGCCACCCACGCCGCCAGCTCCTCCGGAGACCATCAGGCACCCCACTGGGCCCAGATCGTCGGAGCCCCGGCCCAGTCCTGTGCGTCCGAGGAGGACCAGCGCCTCTCTGGGCGCGAGCCCAGGAACTGGGAGGCCTGCCCGAGCACCTCAGCAGCTGAGGTCCCACTCAGATGCAGGGACGCGGGCTGGAAGCCTTGGGCGACGTCGTAGCGGTGCCTCCCGAGGTCTCGGAACTGGGGGTCGGTGAAGGTCTTGGCGACGTACTTGGACAGGTAGCCGGCCGCGCGCCGCGCTTCGGAGAGCTTTCCCGACCCGACCGGCAGGTCCCCGAGAAGCTTGATGTGCACGAAGCCCCGGCCCCACGCCTTCTCGATCGCCGACTTCTTCACGTACCGGCCGATGGCGAAGTGCGCGTGCAGGCCGTGGCTCTTGTGCCACTCCGGCACCCACGCATAGGGGAAGGGGTCCCCGCCGAGATGCCCTCTCAGCGTCCGGAAGAACTCGCCAAGATGCCCCCGCAGGGCCTTAGGATCGCGGCACCCGTCCCCGGCGTAGGTGAGGGTCCCGAGACGGTTGAGCCGGTTGGCGGCGCAGTAGCGGCGAAGCTTGGACTTCGCGCGGCGCCCGCCCTCCGCTGCGGCACGAGCTGGGTCTGCGGCGGAGCCCTTCGGAACCCGCACCCGCTTGGGCTGATCGGAGGAGCGAAAACGCCCCGAGCCCTCGGCGGCATCTGGGTAGAGGATGAACGACCAGCCCGCGTCCGGGCGGGCGAGAGCGGAAAGCGACGGCGACAGAAGTGGCGCGGAAGGCATCGCAGAACCTCGGGGAGACGACTCGACATGGAATCGCTTAGGCCCCGGACTCACCGGAAGAAAGGACTATCTGGGAACACGCGGCCTAAGCATCCGGTCTCGCTCCGGATGGGCCCTTCGTGTCGTCTAACCCAATGAGCATTCCTGGACGCGGGCCTACCACGCTGCTCTGCTCCCCAGGAGAGCCACTCGCATTAGTTGTCTGTTTTTGGGGTCCTGGGCGGGTTCACCCCAGCGCCTCGCTGGACGCACCCCCATGATGGCACACGAACTACACCGCTGTCATTACCCCGGATCGACCGTCACCGCCCGTCGTGGTCACCTCTGTTTGGCCTTGGACGGCGGGAAGCATCGGGAGAAGGTCAAGTCCAACCGTCCGCTCCCGCTTCTGGCCGGGCCCGGCGGCAGGCCGCCTCGAAACGAGGCCTCCGCCATCCACGGCGACCCTCCCCGACCGCTGGCGTCTACCGTCCCCCCGGTCCATTCAGTCCCCCGAGTTATGTTGCTACTTCAAGTGAAGGGACGTGGGCGCCTTCGGCGCCCACGTCCGGCTAGAGCTTCTTCCAGCTTTGTGCTGTTTGGAGTGCATTACGGAGCGACTTGACTCCCTTGATCCCCGGCTGCACAGCCTTGCGAAGGCTGATATTCGCCAAAGACGCGAACTGAAGAACCCCGACGATTGAGTCGATCGTGTCGAGGGTTTCACTCATGTCATCTATGGATTTCAAGGGATCTAGCAAATTTCCAAGCGCTTCCCGGACTAAATCATGATTGATAGTTCTTGCTTCTTGAACGAAGGCCCGCAGTTGTGCATCAGCGCCCACGGTTTCCTTCTCGAAGCGGGTGGCCACGTCCGAAAGCTTGCTTGCGTAGCCCTTGATCTCCCCCGCTGCCTTGACCATGCGCGCTTGCTGTTGGGCTGGAGACAGAGCGGCCATATCTCCCTCCAACGCTCGGCTGCTTGCGGCGGCGAAGTCGTTCAAAGCCGCGCCTGACTCGGTCGTCAGCTTGGTTATCCGTTCAAAGGTTTCATTGAGTACGAAAAGGTCAGGCTCCTCTTCGGGGAGCTCGCCTGCTTCTTCCGACTCCAAGCGGTTCGCAGCCGACTGCTCCCGCTCAGCCATGGCGGCCTCAGAGCGAACCATCGCACTCTCAAGATCTGCAACCATCCGGTGAATCATCTTTTTCCAGGCGGGCGAATCATATCCTTCAAGCCACTCATTTTCGATATTTCGAAAATTTAGCTTTTCGATGATTTGCACTTCTTCTCGGGGGTCCTCTGCCGAGATCTTCGAGGCACCCGTGAGGATCGCCGGAAGGATCAGTTCGGTGACTCCCAGCTGCTTGGCGTTTTCATAGAAAGCAAGCAGCTCCTCTCGACACGGTTCGCTGAGGAAATATCGCATCGTGACGATTGGGATGAAAAATGTCGCGGATTCGATGCTTCCGCGAATCTTTGCGCGCCAGTCTTCGCCCCACCCAATTGACTCCCGGTCTAGGAATATCTTCAGACTCCGGCCGGTGGCCGCCGCGAACCGCCCTTCCAAATCCGACTTGAGCCGATCCACCACCTGATGGAACTGGTCATTGTCCGCTCGGGTATAGCTGATGAAGCACTGACTCTCAATGCTGAATTGATCAATCGACATGACTGAACCGTACACTTCATGACTGGTCCCATCACACTGAGGATGTATTAAGGAATGGCGAGGTTGTAGGGGTCGGTGGTGCCGCCGTCCTGCCATTCGGTGGTGTGGTCGGGTTCGCAGGCGTGGGCGGGGCGGGTGCAGCCGGGGAACCTGCATCCGCCGTCGCGGTGGGCGAGGTAGCGGCGCAGTGCCTTGGGCGGGCGGTAGGCCGTGCGCCCGACCCCCAGGGCGGCCCCGGTGTCCCAGTCGGTGAAGAGCCGGTCCCAGTTCGGGGCCAGGGCCGCGAGCCGGCGGGCCGTGGCCGCGTCGATCGGACCGTAGCCCTCCAGCTCCGCGGACCCCGACCCCACGGACCCCGACCCCACCGGCCCCACCCATCCCACAAGCCCCTCCGGGCCCGCAGGCTCTTGGGGGCGCTCGGGCTCTTGGGGACCCTCGGGCCTGTCCCCTTCGGCGAGGTCGCAGCCGAGAGCGTCGCAGCCCGTCTCCTCGTCGCGGGCCGGGCCGCCGGCCTGGCTGCTCTGGGCGGCCAAGAGGGTGCGGACGGGGATGGTGAGGGTGATGTGGGGTCGGAAGGGGCCGGGGAAGGCCTCGTCCGGGACGCCCAGGAGCCGGTGCACGAGCGCGTCGGCGCGCAGCTGGGACAGGGTCCGTTCCTCCGCCGCCGCAACGGACGCCGAGGACCCCGCCGCCCCGACGCCGGCGCCCGCGGCATCGGCGGGACCGCAACCGCCGCCGGCATCGCCGGGGCGGGGGTTGGCGGGGGGTGGGGGGGTGG
>NZ_JTDL01000145.1 GCF_000802235.1 Sinomonas humi | reverse complement strand
CCTCCCTCCCTCCCTCCCTCCCTCCCTCCCTCCCGTTTGATGGTCACCTAACGACGGTCGCTCCCCGTTCGGTAGTCACCTAACGACGGTCGCTCCCCGTTCGGTAGTCACCTAAGGACGGTCGCTCCGGAGGGGCACCCGCAGAAGGTGACCAACGAACCAACCCGCACCCCCAGAAGGTGACCAACAAACCAACCCGCACCCCCAGAAGGTGACCAACAAACGGGGGGCGGCGATAGTCTGTGCGCATGCCTGTCATCGACTTCGGGGGCTCGAGCCCTGACATCCATCCGAGCGCGTTTGTCGCGCCGACGGCGAGCATCATCGGCGATGCGCACCTGGCCGAGGGTTCGAGCGCCTTCTACGGGGTCTCGGTGCGCGCCGACACCGCGACAATCCGAGTCGGTGCCGGCAGCAACCTCCAAGACAACGTCGTCCTGCATGCCGATGCCGGATTCCCGTGCACGCTCGGGTCGGGCGTCTCAGTGGGTCACAACGCCGTCGTCCACGGATGCACGGTAGAGGACAACGTATTGGTCGGTATGAGCGCGACCATCATGAACGGAGCAGTCATCGGGAGCGACTCGCTCGTCGCCGCGGGGGCAGTGGTCCTCGAGGGGACAGTCGTCCCGCCCCGCTCGCTCGTTGCAGGGGTTCCCGCGAAGGTGCGGCGTGAGCTCACGGATGAGGAAGTAGCGGGAGTGCATCGTAATGCGGAGCACTATCAGGAGCTCGCGCGGGCGCACCGAGAGGCCAACGGGGCCGGCTGACGCTAGCGACGTCCGTGCGGAAGCCGAGCGCTGCTGGCACCATGGGCCGCATGGGCTTCTTCCCGCCGGTATCAGAATCCGGTCGTACATACCCGCCGCAGCCTCAGCTCCCCGAGTGGTTCGCGCCGCCGTCGCTTGAGATGCCGGCGGTGGTCCCGCTCGACGTCGTCCTCGCGCAGACCGATCGCGTCACCCTCGCGGTCGAGTGCGCGAGGGTCTATGCAAACGGAGCGACTCTCGAGGTCCGATGCGTGCGCCGGCGCACGGACGAGTCCGACCGCGAGTGGGCGGCGCAGGCGCACGATCACCCGGGAATGAGACTTGCTGGCCTAGCAGATCGGACGAGCCTGAGGTTTGGGATCCTGTATCCCGACGGCAGCAAAGCCCTCACCGACGCCGAGCCAGCTTGGCCGATCGCGGAAGCACCGGCGCCGCGCGCCGTGCTGCGTCACGCGAGCGGCTCCGGTTCAGGAGGCGAGCAGAACCGGACAACCGAGCTCAGCCTCTGGCTCTGGCCCCTTCCTGCACCCGGCCCACATCGGCTAGTGGCCGAGTGGCAAGCGGCGGATATCGGCGAATCGTCCATGGAGTTCGACGGCGCCCTCCTCCGCTCCGCGGCGGAACGCGCCCGGCCGTACTGGGCCTGAGCCCGGCCACCATCGGGCACCTGAGGAGCAGCGAGACCCCGTGCAAGGATGGGACGCATGACCCGCCATATCGAACGTTCGTGGCTTTCGTCACAGGACAGCACGGATCCCCGTACCCCGACCGGCCGCCCCCTCAACTGGGGGGTCGTCGCAACGGGAGGGATCGCGCGCACGGTGGTCCGCGACCTCGCGATGCTCCCCGACGCGACCCTGCACGCAGTCAGCTCACGTTTCGCGGACAGGGCAGAGGAGTTTGCCCGCGAGTTCGGCTTCCGGAGGCACTACGCGGACGACGGCGGGGTCCCCGGCTATGCCGCGCTCGCGCAGGATCCGGATGTGGACGTCGTCTACGTCGCGACGCCGCACGCCCAGCACTACGAAGTGGCGAAGGCTGTCATCGAGGCGGGCAAGAACGTCCTCGTCGAGAAGGCCTTCACAATCAACGCGCACGAAGCCCAGGAGCTCGTGGATCTGGCTCGCGCGCGGGGCGTGTTCCTCATGGAGGCGGTGTGGTCACGGTTCCTCCCCTCGATTCAGCGGGCCTTCGAGATCGCCGGGTCCGGCGAGCTCGGAGACGTCCAGTGGGTCTCGGCTGATCTGGGATTCCCGGCGCCGAAGGACCCGATGAACCGCATCTGGGCGGTCGGAGCCGGCGGCGGCGCCCTCCTCGACCTCACGGTGTACACGCTCCTGTGGCCGGTTGGAACGCTCGGGTTCCCTGACTCGCTCACAGCCCTCGGCACCCTGAACGCCGAGGGGGTGGACGAGCAGAACATCCTTGCCCTCGGGTACAGCGGGGGCCAGCTCGCAACGCTCACCTCGTCGCTTCTCGCGCAGGGTCCCCGCGTTGCGACGGTCGCAGGCTCCGAGGGCGTCCTCACGACGGTGGGTGGGATCAACAATCCGAGCGGGCTCCGGGTGCAGCGCGGATGGGACCCCGCGCGCACGGAGGCGTTCGACGTCGTCGGGCGCGGCTACGTCTACGAACTGCGGGAGGTGACCCGCTGCGTCCAGCAGGGTCTCGCCCAGAGCCCGACGATGCCGTGGTCGCACTCGTTGAGCACCATGCGCCTCTTCGACGGGGTTCGCCAGCAGCTCGGCGTTCGCTACCCCAACGACGAGCGGGCGAGCCGCTGAGTCCTTGCACGCAATTTTTCGCCGCGATGTCTTCCCCCAGTAAAAACTGTCACATACCATGACCATCACTGCGAGCGTTTCAACCGGGTCCTTCACGCTGGGGAGGAGGGGGCATGCGGTTGGCACCAGAGGCGCGGCATCGCGTCCTCTCCCTCGCGCGGCACGCGGCTGTTGCCGCCGGGCTGGGCGTTGGGTGGCTGTTGTTGGGGGGATCGTCTGCGTCTGCTTCCTCGGACCCCACCCCGCCTCTTCCCGTGTCATCGCAGGTCCTCTCGTCACCCGTCGTGAACGCCCCCGCCCAATTGACCGCCACGGCTGTCAAGCCGGTGGCGGCAGCGCTTCCGCCGGTAGCGCCCGTGCAGGAGCTGGTGGCCCCCGCGCAGGATGCTGTGCCGCAGGTGCAGAACGAGGTCGCTTCCGCAGTCAAGAGCACGACGACGGCGCTCAGCTCGGCCGTTGCAGCGACGCCTAGCGTCGTGGCCCCGGTTCTGCAGGGTCCGCTCGAACCCCTCGAACCGGTCGTCACGCACACGGCCTCGAGGCTTGGCCAGACTGTCGCGAAGGTGGGCAACGCAGTCTCTGCCGCCCCCTCGCCGGTGGCGGTCAACCTGCCTAGCCCTGTGACGGCGTCGACCCCCGCGGCTGCTCCCGCGCCAGCCTCCCCCGTGCTTGCCGCGCCTTCGCCGAATGTCGCAAATCCTTCCGTCGAGGCGAGCCCTGACGGGGCACCCACGGCAGGCCAACCCGCCACTCAGGCTCCCGCCGTCGAACGCTTCGCTAGCCTCGCCACGGGCTCTTCCGGCGTCGGAGCGCTGAGCTGGGCTGCGTTCTGGGCCTCAGTCCTGCCGAACAGCCTCGGCACCGTTGCCCAGACGCCGCTCGACCTTCCACCCCTGACGCAGCCTGTGGCCCCGCCCGCCGGCCCTTCAGATTCCGCTGGGGGCGGATCAAGCGGCCCGACGCCGCCCGTGCAGGGAAACGCGGCTCTCGCCGCGGAATTCTCGCTCGCCCCGCTCTTCTTCCTCCTGGGCCGGGCCCGGCCCAGACGCGAACTCGTGCCGGCCTCGCCCGCATTCGATCCCGGCTCAACCCCCGACTGACTGGGGACGGGTCTGCCCCAAGCGCGGCAGACAAGACCGTCCAGGCGCGCCGTCGCGCGCACCCTTTCAGATCAGGAGTGAACTGTGAACAAGCTTGCCCGCCGAGTTCTCCTCGGCGCCGTCGTTGCCGGAGGTCTCATGGGCCTCGGCGAGGCGGCCGCGCTGGCAGACAGCACGACCGTCGCTACCAATCCCCTCGTGAATGCCACGGTCCCCGTGACCGTTCAGATCGGCGGTTCGACCGCCCCGGCCTCGGACACCGACTCAACCCCGGGCACGACGAGCGCTCTCCCCGGCGTTTCCCTGCCGGTCGTCGCGCCGCCCGCCGTCGCGGTCCCCAACCCCACCGACACCGATGACCCGGCGCCCGTGACCACGCCGGCCCTCGCCCTCCCAACCGGAACGGCTGGGAGTGCCTTGGGCACCCCTGCTGGGGCTGATGGCGCAACAGCGCCGAGCCTTCAATCCCTCACCGTGGCCGCGGCGCCGGCTGTCTCGGTGGGCGCCCCCGCCGTCGTGAATAGCCCAAGCGCAGGCAACACGACGACGACGGCGACATCCCCCGCGGCCGTCGTCGCCGCACCGACCGCCGTGAGCCTCACCGGCTCTGACGGCCAGACGGCCACTCTCGGTACAGCGCCCGCGGTCTCTATCGGGGTTCCGGCCGTGGTGACCTCCGGAGCCTCCGCGGTTCCTGAGGTGCCGTCCGCTCCCGAACCCGCCATCGGCGTTCCGTCCGGCGTTCTCTCCGGGAGCACCCTTCCCGTAGGAATCAGCGGCGTAGGAACAGGCGGCGCAGGAACAGGCGGCGTCAGCCCTCTGACGAGCCTCAGCCCGCTCGCTCCGACCGTGGCCGTCAATGCCCCGGTTCCTGCCTCTGGCGTGGTTTCTGTCGGCCTTCCGGCCACAGGCGTCGCGGACGGCAGCAGCGCGACGCTCCTGCTCAACGCAGCCCAACCAGGGACCAGCACCGGCTCGACCGGAGCAGGAACTGGCGCTAACGCAGGCACGGGGAATGCTTCAGGCGATCTCCTCGGCGGAATCTACGCGAGCATCGGCCTCGGGCAACCCGCCGACGTCGGAGGCGTGGGCGGCACCGTCACTGGCACCTCGGGGACCGGCACCTCGGGCACGGGCACCTCGGGGACGGGCACCGCTGGCACCGGCACCGCGGATCTCGGTTCGGCGGGCACCGGCACCGCTGGAACTGTAGCTGCCGGCACTGGCACCGCTGGCACTGGCACTGCTGATACAGGCATCGGCGCGTCGGTACCCGACGTCTCGGCCTCGATCGGCGGCGAGCCTGCACTCGGTGCCGGCTTTGCGGCGGCCACCGGCGCAGGCAGCGGGGCCATGGTGGGCGCTGAGAACAACATCAGCGGCACAACGGGCGCGACGGGCAGCGGAACTGCAGCTGGAACGGGAACTGCAGCTGGAACGGGAACTGCGGCTGGAACAGGAGCTGCGGCTGGAACGGGCTCCGGCACGAACACCGGCAGCGGTTCGGGAGCCGGGTCTTGCCTCGGCCTGAGCTCCTTCATCAGCGGTGCCGGCACCACGCCGACGGCTCTCACGCTCCTGCTCGCAGGTGCGGTGCTCCTCCTCGGCATCGGAGTCG
Organism: Sinomonas humi; assembly: GCF_000802235.1. GTDB lineage: Bacteria > Actinomycetota > Actinomycetes > Actinomycetales > Micrococcaceae > Sinomonas > Sinomonas humi. The sequence goes on along the minus strand of NZ_JTDL01000145.1, from coordinate 136,173 downwards.
GCCTCGCGATGGGCGGCCTCGGTATCGCCGGTGGGGTCGCTGCTCGCCGGATGCCGCGGGCAGCCATTTCCTGAAGAACCCTCCAAGGGACGGTTGGCGCAGTCCATCTGGGCAGAGCTGACCGGCGAGGCCGTCCCTTGGAGTTCATTTCGCGGGAGTTTCACCATGATCTAGGGGCCGAAGGAACCGGGGAGACGGCGATTCGCCGCACACGCCGGAGCTCAGGCCCCAGAAGGTGGTGAAACTCCGACAGGCCGCCGTCGTCAGTCCTTCGCTGGGGGAAGGGCTGACGGCGGTTCCCGCCGACGGCGCCGTTCAACAAACGGCGCTGTTCCCGCCGACGGCGCCGTTCAACAGACGACGCTGTTCAACAGGCGACGCCGTTCAACAGACGACGGCGCCCCGCACCTAGCTTGGTGCGGGGCGCCGGGAGGGCCGGTTAGCCCGTCAGCTGAGGAGGGTCAGCCGCGGAGCGAGTCGATGACGCCGTTGAGTGTCCGGGAAGGACGCATCACGCCGTAGGTCTTCTCCTCGTCCGGGTGGTAGTACCCACCGATCTCAACGGAGTGCCCCTGGACCCCGAGAAGCTCGGCCAGGATTGCATCCTCCTGCTCCACGAGCGCACGGGCGACGGGTCCGAACGCTGCTGCCAACGCGGCGTCGTCCGTCTGCTCGGCGAGCTCCTTCGCCCAGTACTGAGCGAGGTAGTAGTGGCTGCCACGGTTGTCGATCGTGCCGAGCTTCCGGCCCGGGGACTTGTTCTCGAGCAGGAACGTGCCGGTCGCGCGGTCGAGCGTCTCGGCGAGGACCTGGGCTTGCGAGTTCCCGGTCGAGTTGGCGAGGTGCTCGAAGCTCACCGCGAGGGCGAGGAACTCGCCGAGGCTGTCCCAGCGGAGGTAGTCCTCCTCGAGGAGCTGCTGCACGTGCTTCGGAGCGGAGCCGCCGGCACCGGTCTCGAAGAGCCCGCCGCCGTTGATGAGCGGAACGATGGAGAGCATTTTGGCGCTCGTGCCGAGCTCGAGGATGGGGAACAGGTCGGTGAGGTAGTCGCGGAGCACGTTGCCGGTCACCGAGATCGTGTCCTCGCCGCGGCGAATGCGCTCGAGCGAGAACGCCGTGGCGTCCTTGGGCGCCATGATCTCGATCTGGAGGCCGTCGGTGTCGTGATCCTTGAGGTACTCGCGCACCTTGGCAATGAGGTTCCGATCGTGCGCCCGAGTCTCGTCGAGCCAGAACACGGCTGGCGTCTTGGAAGCGCGGGCACGGGTCACGGCGAGCTTGACCCAGTCGCGGATCGGGACGTCCTTCGTCTGGCATGCACGCCAGATGTCGCCCTGCTCCACCTCGTGCTCAAGGAGTACGTTGCCACGGCTGTCAACGATCTGGACGCGGCCGGCAGCGGGGATCTCGAACGTCTTGTCGTGGCTGCCGTATTCCTCTGCTGCCTGCGCCATGAGGCCGACATTCGGGACGCTGCCCATCGTCGTCGGATCGTAGGCGCCGTTCGCGCGGCAGTCGTCGATGACGACCTGGTAGACGCCCGAGTAGGAGGAATCCGGAAGGACCGCGAGCGTGTCGTGTTCCTTGCCGTCCGGGCCCCACATGTGGCCGCCGAGGCGGATCATGGCCGGCATGGAGGCATCCACGATGACGTCCGAGGGGACGTGGAGGTTGGTGATGCCCTTGTCCGAGTTCACCATCGCGAGGGCTGGACCTTCCTCGAGGCCCTTCGCAACGAGCGCCTTCACGCCCTCGCGGACGTCCTCGGGGAGCTCGTCGAGGCCGTTGAGGATCGAAGCGAGTCCGTTGTTCGGGCTCAGACCGGCGGCGGCGAGCTGCTTGCCGTAGGTCCCGAACAGCTCGTTGAAGTAGGCCTTCACGACGTGTCCGAAGATGATCGGGTCCGAGACCTTCATCATGGTGGCCTTGAGGTGCGCCGAGAAGAGGACGCCCTGCTGCTTGGCCTGTGCCACTTGGGCGGCGAGGAACTCGTCGAGTGCGGCGGCGCTCATGAACGTCGCGTCGACGACTTCACCGGCGAGTACCTTGAGGCCCTTCTTGAGGTCCTTGACCGTGCCATCCTCGAGGACGAGCTGGATCGTGAGGGTATCGTCCTGGGAGATCACGACGGACTTCTCGTTGTGACGGAAGTCGGCCGCGTCCATGGTCGCGACGTTGGTCTTCGAGTTCGGCGACCACGCACCCATCGAGTGCGGGTTCTTACGGGCGTAGTTCTTTACGGACAGCGGCGCGCGGCGGTCCGAGTTGCCCTCGCGCAGGACGGGGTTTACTGCCGAGCCCTTGATCCGGTCGTAGCGCGAGCGGATGTCCGTCTCTTCATCGGAGGCAGGGTTGTCCGGGTAGTCCGGAACAGCGTAGCCCTGCGACTGGAGCTCGGCGATCGCGGCCTTGAGCTGCGGCACCGATGCGCTGATGTTCGGAAGCTTGATGATGTTCGCCTCTGGCTTCTTGGCGAGCTCACCGAGCTCCGCGAGCGCATCAGAGGTGCACTGCTCCTCGGTGAGGTAGTCGCCGAACACAGCGATGATGCGGCCCGAGAGGGAGATGTCCCTAGTCTGCACGTCGACGCCCGCGGTCGAGGCGAAGGCCTGAATGATCGGAAGGAACGAGTGCGTCGCCAGCATGGGCGCCTCGTCCGTGTGGGTATAGATGATCGTGGCCATGGGTGGCGCCTCCCTGGAGGTCGGCAGACCGCGGCGCCGGTTCGCTTCAGCGTTCGCCGCAGTGTGCATGCGTGCTGCTATGTCAACGTCCTTAACTTACCGGAGCCTAGGGACAGCCGAAGATCATGAAGTCAAAACACCGCCAAGGCGGGCCCCGTCGGCGTCATCCGCCGTTTCCTGACAACGGGCCGAAAGCCCCTAGACTGCACGGAGACGCTCTTGCGTAATGCGCGCCTTGGGGGGCGCTCGTCACAGGTGAGGAGAAGATGGCACAGCATTCCGCGTCCGCGAACGGGACGGACGAGCACGAACCGGAGCTCGAGGAACTCGGGACCCTCGTACTCCGCGTGTGGAAGGAGCCGGGGGCTGGCGGAGATCTCCGCATCCGCATCCTTGCGTCCGACGGCGCGTGGGAACCATCCGCTCTGAAGGTCACCTCGGACGCCGGGGCTGCTGTCAAGAGCGTAAGCGACTGGCTTGCGTCCAGAGCCACCGCCGAGCGTCGGGAAACGGGTTCCGACCAGACTCTGTGACCGCTCCTTTCACGGTCCCGGTAGTTCACTCAGGCTTGCCCGAAAGTTCCAGTCAACCGCAATAAATCCATTGACTGGATTATCTCCTCCTCGTCATGCTGGTACTCGTTTCAGCAGGCGCGTACCGCGGGGGTCACGTCGTTTGACCGAAGCCCACAACCCCCGGCGACAGCAGCGATCGAGGGGGCGGGTCAAGGGATGGAATGGGATCTACGTCTCTTGGGGTGCTGGCAGCTGATGTGCGACGGCCGTCCCACGCCTGTCGGAAGCAGACAGCAGAGGCTCATCACCGCCCTCGCCCTCATGGGCCAACGGCCGCGTTCGTATCTGGCCGGGCTCCTGTGGCCCGAGTCCGCCGAGCAGCAGGCGGCCGGGAGCCTTCGCGCAACCGTCTTCAAGGTCCGCCACCAGCTCCCCGGACTGCTCTCTGACAGCCTCGAACCAATAGGCCTCGGGCCGAGCATCGCTGTCGATGTGCGGCGCCTGCGCCGCCAAGCGGAACTCGTCCGCTCGGGAGCGGTTTTCGATGCGGAATTCGAGGACCTCCTCTCGAGCGCCGAACTGCTCCCCGGCTGGTACGAGGACTGGATCATCTTCGAGCAGGAGCGCCTGCGCGTCCTGCGTGTGGCGACTCTCGAGGCAATCGCGCGGCAGCACCTGGCACGGGACGAAGCCGACGCGGCCATCGTCGCAGCCCAGCAGGCCGCCGCGATCGAACCCCTGCGCGAGTCCGCGTGTGCGCTCATCATCCGTGCGCAGATCCACGTGGGAAATGCCGCCGCAGCTTACCGGACCCTTGAAGAGTTCCGTTTCCGCCTTCGCGACGAACTCGGCCTCGAACCGTCTGACCGGCTCAAGGCTGCACTGACCGGCGGTTCCCGTGGCCTTCTCGAACTGCCCGCTCCCCTGCCGGCCCCGCAAAGGAGCCGGCTGGCTGCACACCGCCAACTGATTAAGGAGCTGTGAATGATGGCACGCCGCCCGAGATGGAAGACCCTTGCTCTCATCTTTGCCTTTCTCGCGCTCGCACTTGCGGGCAGTTCGGCAGCCGGCCCGGCTTCGGCACAAGGCCGTGGACCCTCGGACGACGTCAGGGCATCGGCGTCGCTCGACGTCTCCTCCTCGGCCATACCGACAGCCGCGCAGCCCCTCGTCACGGACTCCGCGCGGGCTGACACAGCTCTTGGCCCCGGAAGCGGGAAGGCCGTCGCGACCGCAGTCTCCACAAGCAACTGCAACGGCTGTTCGGGCAGCGCGACAACTCTCCAGACAGTCAACGTCTTGAACGGCGGACCAGCCATGGCGGACAACGCGGCCACGGCCTGGTCGAGCTGCGCGAACTGCTCGTCGTCCGCCGTGTCGGTTCAGATCGTCACTGGAAGCAACGCGTCCTCGGTCACCGTCAACAACCGCTCGCTTGCACTCAACGTCGCCTGTACGTCATGCACGACGACGGCGGTCGCCCTGCAGTTCGTCGTCATAGGGAGCTCCCAGCGCGCCCTCTCCGCCTCCACGAGGGCCCTCATCAAGCAGATCGAGCAGCAGCTCGGCGTCATGCTCTCCAGCGGACCCCAGAATCGGACTAGCGTGCAGAAGGACGCCGATGATGCCGCAGCCCAAGCAAAATCAGCGATCACGAAGGACACCAAGGCGGCAGACGTAAGGACCAAAGTCGAGGTCGACTCAGGGGACTAATTGATTCCCTGCGGTTGATCGAATCCGAGAATGCATCCGGATATGAATGCATAGGGCAGGCCCCCGCTCGCAGCTGGGCGGGGGCTTTGCTATGCGCTGGCCCGAGACGACGGGCGTTTTCCCACGTCGAGCCGATAACGCCCCAGTAACACAGCAATAACGAGTGTCCGCTTGACTCTCATCAGCGATTACTCCGAATCGCGTTCCCCAGAAAAGCCAAGACCAAGGAGTTGAGTTTCATGACCAAGCTCACCGCCGAAGAACTCGCTGCCGAGACCGTGGAGCTGCTCCCCGATCGGGACACGCTTTCCACCAACTATTTCAACTGGGCCGGTATCGACGCTTCCAACTCGTCGCTTGCGCTGAACCTTCTCGCGGTCCATTCGACAGCCCTCAGCAACGCGACGCAGACCATTTTGGTCCTGCAGTAGCAGGCACAAGGAAGCGATCGATTCTTCGGGCGCGGCGCCGCTGGCCCAGAACGGCGGCGCCGCGCCCGATGCACAAGGGGTGAAAGAGGAGGATCCACATGACCATGACGGCGACACCGCCATCCGCGCCACAGCGTTGGCAGCGGGCAAGCGGGGTGCAACTGCTTGGACTCGTGAATGGTTCCGGCCTCAACCACAGCACCTACCTCGTTCGGCGAGCGGACGGACAGGTTGTACAGCTCACCGAACTCCTGCACAGCATCGTGAGGGAGGCTGCCCGGCCGCTTCCCTCCGATGAGCTCGCCCGGAGGGTCAGCAGCAATTTCGGGCGGGAGCTCGACGTTGAAGGGCTGACGCTACTGGCCAAGAGCAAACTCGAGCCGCTCGGCCTCCTCGAGCGCCCCGGGAAGAGCCCCGCCGCACCGCCGCCCTCGGCCGCACCCCTGCTCGCGCTGACCGTGAAGGCCACGGTGCTGCGCGCCAACCACGTCGAGCGCATCGCGTCTGTTCTCAGCAAGCTCTACGCACCCCCCGTCGTCGTCCTCGCGTGCCTCGCGCTGATCGCCCTGGACGCCCGCCTCTTCCTTGGCACCGACGTCGTGGGTGCACTCGCGTCGGTTCTCCTGACCCCGGCGTTGCTTCTCCTGCTCTTCGCCCTTGTTACGGTCGGAGGCCTGGTCCATGAAGTGGGGCACGCTGCCGCCTGCCGCTATGGGGGCGGCACTCCCGGCGTGATCGGAGTGGGCCTGTATCTCGTCTTCCCAGCGTTCTTCACGGACGTCACCGATTCCTACCGGCTCAGCCGGGCAGGAAGGATCCGGACCGACCTAGGGGGCCTGTACTTCCATCTCTGGTGGGTGCTGTGCGCAGGCGGTGCGTATCTCCTCACCGGCAGCCCGCTCTTCCTCCTCCTCGTCATCGCCACGCAGCTCCAGATGGCCCAGCAGCTCCCGCCGACGATTCGGCTCGACGGCTACTTCGTCCTCTCTGATCTCGCGGGAATACCCGACCTCTTCGCACGAGTGGCACCCGTGCTCCGAAGCCTGATCCCCGGGCGGCCGACCGACCCTCGCGTTCGGGAGCTCAGGCCCACAGCCAGGCGGATCGTCACAGCCTGGGTACTCGCCGTCGTGCCGTTCCTCGCCGGCGTCCTTGCCTGGCTTGCCGTGAGCCTGCCGGCCATCCTCACCGAAACCGCAACAGCCGGCGTCACCCACATGAGTCGCCTCTCGGTGGCGCTGGCTCTTGGGCAGCCGTTCGACGCCGCGATGTCGATCCTCGCGATGGCGCTCTTGGCGCTGCCCGCTGTGGGCTCGCTGCTGATCATCGCGAGACTGACGGCCTCCATCATTCGGGTTGCCGCCGGCCGGATGGCACCGCCCGTGGTCCGCTACAAGCCCCGCCACGCCACTACACCCGGGCTGTTCCGGCTCGGCTACCACTTCTGACTGAGAGCGGCCCCGCAGGGCCAGCTGACATCGGAAAGGAGGCGACCCGAAATGACGAGAGTCTCCGTGGCAAACGCCCGTGCCTCTCCCCTGCCAACGCACCGCCGCAGGGTGATATCCGGCGCAAACTACATCGCCAGGACCAATCGTCCACCTGGGCCCAATCCCCCGGGTGAATCAAAGTTGAAGACGCGCCCGGCGTCGGTTCCCCGCCCGGCGCCGGGTGCCTCGGCTGAGGCCGGGTGTCTCGGCTGAAGCGGGAGGCCCTGCAAGAAGGAGAAGACCCATGATGCCATTCACAATTGCTGAATTAGCCGAAGAGCGCGCGGATATGCTTCCCGAGCGCGACACCCTGTCGAGCGGAATCAACATCAACGTCGCACCAGTCATAGCGTTCAATTTCGCACTGGCAGTCAACGCCGCGACGATCAATTCGACGGCGACAGCCAATGCCGGCCAGTGGCTGGCACTCGCCCAACACTGACGAAGGCACTCGCCCAACACTGACGAAGGCACTCGCCCAACAGTGACGAACGACCCTAGAAATCACAACAACCGAAATCGCAAAGGAGAGATGATCAGAATGACCAAGATCACAGCTGCCGAACTCGCTGCGGAAACTGCGGAGGCTCTGCCGGATCGCGACACCCTGGCAGTCGTCAACTGGGCGGGCGTGGCAGCGTTCAATTCATCGACTGCGGCCAACGTGGCCGCCCTCTGGTCAGCAGCGGCCAGCCACGCCACCCAGACGATCGCGGTAATCCAGTAACAGCTGACCGGCTGAGCATCATCGCCGCAAGGGCATCATCGCCACAAGCATCATCACCACAAAGAGGGAGGGGCGGCCGCCAAGGCCGTCCCTCCCTCTTTGTGGAACCGCTCCCCCGAGCATCCCCGACAGGCTCGGGGACCGCCCGTCAGTGGAAGAAGTGCCGCGACCCTGTGAAGTACATGGTCACGCCAGCGTCCTTCGCGGCCGCGATGACCTCCTCATCGCGCACCGAACCGCCGGGCTGGACGACAGCCTTGACCCCGGCATCGATGAGGATCTGCAGGCCGTCCGCGAACGGGAAGAACGCGTCCGAAGCGGCGACAGCGCCGCGGGCGCGCTCGGGGGCCGAACTCGCGTCCCCGCCCGAGGCGCCGCCAGCGGCGTCGACGTCCGACTCGACGGCGACTCCGAGCGTGTTCGCGCGCTCGACCGCGAGGCGGCACGAGTCGACCCGGTTGACCTGGCCCATGCCGACGCCGACCGATGCCCGATCCTTCGCAAGCAGGATGGCGTTCGACTTCGCGGCCCGGGACGCGCGCCAAGCGAATGCGAGGTCCGCGAGGGTGGCCTCGTCAGCGGCCTCGCCGCTCGCAAGCGTCCAGTTCGCGGGCTCGTCGCCCTCCGCGTCCAGGCGATCCGAGGACTGCACCAGCATGCCGCCGGAGATCTGCCGGAACTCGGTCGGGTAGCGGTCGTAGCCTTCCGGAAGCGCGAGAAGGCGGATGTTCTTCTTCTTGGAGAGGATCTCGACAGCCTCAGGCTCGAAGTCAGGCGCCACGACAACCTCGGTGAAGATCCCGGAGAGCGTCTCGGCCATGCCCTTCGTGACTGTCCGGTTGGCCGCGACGACACCGCCGTAGGCGGACACCGGGTCGCAGGCGTGCGCTTTTCGATGCGCGTCGGCGATCGGGTCCTCAGCTCCCGGCGTCGCGACGGCGATGCCACACGGGTTCGCGTGCTTGATGATCGCGACTGCGGGATCTGCGAAGTCGAAAGCCGCGCGCAGGGCTGCGTCCGCATCCACGAAGTTGTTGTAGCTCATCGCCTTGCCGTGGAGCTGGTCCGCCTGGGCGATGCCGGCCGGTGCCGCCTTGTCGACGTACAGCGCGGCCTGCTGGTGCGGGTTCTCGCCGTAGCGGAGCACCTCGGAGCGCTCGAGCGCGAGGCCCGCGTAGGCGGGCCACTTCACGACGCCCTCCGCGTCCTCGTCCAGGAACTGGCTGGCGGTCCAGGTCGCGACCGCGGTGTCGTAGGCCGCAGTGTGCGCGAACGCCTTCGCCGCGAGCCGCTGCCGCGTCTTGAGGTTGAAGCCGCCTTCCGCGGCGGCCGTCACTACCTCGCCATAGAACGAGGGGTCGACGACGACGGCGACCGCCGCGTGGTTCTTCGCCGCCGAACGGACCATCGCCGGCCCCCCGATGTCGATCTGCTCGACCACGGCGTCCAGCTCAGCTCCCGAACGGACGGTCTCGACGAACGGGTAGAGGTTGACGACGACGAGGTCGAACGCCTCGATCCCCATCTGCTCGAGCGTCTCCATGTGCTCCGGGACGCGTCGGTCCGCGAGGATCCCGCCGTGCACGCGGGGGTGAAGGGTCTTGACGCGTCCGTCGAGCATCTCGGGTGAACCCGTGACCTCCTCGACTTCTTGGACCGGGATCCCGACTGCGGCGATCTTCTTCGCCGTCGAACCGGTCGAGACGATGCGCACCCCCGCGGCATGCAGCCCCTTCGCGAGGTCCTCGAGGCCGGTCTTGTCGTAGACAGAGATCAGGGCGCGACGGATGGGAACACGGTCAAGCTGGATCACAGTCACTCGTCTCTCTCGCGCGCGGCATATCGCTGGGCGGCAGCGAAATGAGGCACGGTGTGGGGGGCAGTTCGCGCTCATTCTATCGAGCGCCGTCGTCCGTCCCCTCGCCCTCCGCCCAAGGCGCTTGTTTCCCTCCGCGGCCGAAGGGGGATGACTCTGGGGCCGGGGCCGGCCAACAATGCGCGAGGAGGCGGATGCCATGCAAGCAATGGTCTACCGCGGACCCTACAAGGTCCGTGTCGAGGAAAAGGACATCCCCAAGATCGAGCATCCGAACGACGCCATCGTCCGGGTGACCCTCGCCGCAATCTGCGGATCGGATCTTCACCTCTTTCACGGCCTGATGCCGGACACCCGCGTCGGCACGACCTTCGGCCACGAATTCATTGGGGTCGTGGAGGAAGTAGGGCCGTCTGTACAGAATCTGAAGAAGGGCGACCGGGTGATGGTCCCCTTCAACGTCTATTGCGGTTCGTGCTATTTCTGTGCGCGCGGCCTGTACTCGAACTGCCACAACGTGAATCCGAACGCAACGGCGATTGGCGGCATCTACGGCTACTCCCACACCTGTGGCGGGTACGACGGCGGCCAGAGCCAGTTCGTGCGCGTCCCGTTCGCCGACGTCGGGCCAAGCGTGATTCCGGATTGGATGGACGACGAGGATGCAGTCCTCCTCACCGACGCGTGCCCGACAGGCTATTTTGGAGCGCAGCTCGGCGATATCAGCGAAGGCGATACCGTGGTCGTGTTCGGGGCCGGTCCGGTCGGGCTCTTTGCCGCGAAATCCTCTTGGCTCATGGGCGCGGGCCGCGTCGTCGTCGTCGACCATCTCGACTACCGCCTCGAAAAGGCGCGCACGTTCGCCCACGCCGAGACGTACAACTTCACGGAATACGACGACATTGTGCTCCAGCTCAAGAAGGACACCGAATATCTCGGAGCGGACGTCGTTATCGATGCCGTGGGAGCCGAGGCCGACGGCAACCTGCTCCAACACGTCGCGGCCGCCAAGCTCAAGCTCCAAGGCGGCTCGCCGATCGCGCTCAACTGGGCGATCGACGCCGTCCGCAAGGGCGGGACGGTCTCGGTCTTGGGCGCGTACGGGCCGATCTTCAGCGCCGTCAAGTTCGGCGACGCGATGAACAAGGGCCTCACAATTCGCGCCAATCAATGCCCCGTCAAGCGTCAGTGGCCCAGGCTCTTCGAGCACATCCGGAACGGGTACCTCAAGCCGAGCGAGCTTGTGACACACCGGATCCCGCTCGAGCACATCGCAGAGGGCTACCACATCTTCTCCGCGAAGCTCGACGGCTGCATCAAGCCGCTCATCCTCCCGAACGCCGCCTGAGAGGGAATGCGCCATGCCCTACACAGCAGAGAAGCCGTACCAGAATCCCTCCTCAGAGGAGCTCAGGGCCCGCATCCCGGGCTGGGGAGCGGACCTCGATCCCCGGGACAGGCCCTCGGTGCCCCGGGAGAAGTACGATCCCGGAGCGAGCGGCGCCCACTGGGATTTCCCGGACCGCCAGCCCGGGGACGAAACCCGCGAGCATTCGATCGAGCACAAGTTCGTCACCCCCGTCTTCGGGACCTCCGTTCCCCTCAAGGGATTCTCGGGAGCAATCCGGAGACTGGCGTACGCGAAGTTCAGCGAAGGACGCGCCGCCCACTGGCTCCTCCTCATCCTCGGCGACCGCGTCGACGCGTGGGAATCGCACGCCCGCTCGTTCGTGAGCACTCGGCCCGACAACCCGATCACGGAGACCGGAATCCTTGCAGAAGCCGGGCACCACCCCGTTTCGTCGCGCTTCGGACAGAATCGCTCGGACCTTTCGCACGTCTGGATGGACCCGCTCATCGTGGCAGGACCGTGGCTTGCAGGGCCCCTCGTCGTCCTCGGCATCCGCACGCTGCTCCGGCGCCGTCACGCCGCCTAGACCGCACCTCGCCAAACACACGCCCACACCACACGGCTGACAATCAGGCTGGGCCTCCATAGGCTGGAGGCGCATGCCGCACGCCGGGAACGAAGGAGACCACCATGGGATTTTCGCCGAGCCACGCCGTCCTCCGCCTCGTCACGGGGGCGTACCTGATCAATTCGGGCGTTTCGAAGCTCTCGCTTGACGAGGAACGGGCTGCAGCCCTCCAAGGAATGGCGGCCAATGCCATCCCGCAGGTCAAGCAGCTTCCCGCTGCGACGTTCGGCAAGGCCCTTGCCGCGGGCGAGATCGCGCTCGGGGGTGCACTCGTCCTTCCCATCGTGCCGACCAAGCTCGCTGGCCTGGGCCTGACCGCGTTCGGAACAGCCCTCGTCGCTGTCTACGCGAAGACGCCTGGGCTTACCGAAGCGGACGGGATCCGGCCGACCCAGGCGGGCGTCGCCATGGCGAAGGACACGTGGCTCGCGGCTATCGGCGTCGCCCTCGTCCTCAACCGGAAGCGCCGCACGGTCGTGAAGACTGTCAAGAAGCCCAAGGCGTCCTGAGACCGCTGCACGGGCCGTTGACCCTCCCGACGGCCCGTGCCTACGGTGGACGCGTGCCAGCCACGGCACGGCCAGGTCAAGCAATGGCCAACCGCACAAGTCCTTCGGGGACGCGACCGCGGTCCCCGTTCCCGACGCAGCCCAAGCCAAGGAGAGCGCCATGGCCACCGTCCGCCAGTCTGTCGACGTCAACGTCCCCGTTTCCCAGGCCTACAACCAGTGGACCCAGTTCGAGTCCTTCCCCCAATTCATGGGAGGGGTCGAGTCAGTGGTCCAGCGGGACGACACGCACCTCCACTGGACCACGAAAGTGGGCGGCCAGACCCGCGAGTTCGACACGATCGTCACCGAGCAGCAGCCAGACCAGCGCGTCGCCTGGAAGAGCGTCGACGGTGTGGAGCACGCCGGTGTGGTGACGTTCGATTCCCTGGGCCCCAAGACCACGCGCGTCAACGTCGAGTTCCAATGGGATCCGGATTCCGCTGTCGAGAAGCTCGGATCCTTCTTTGGTGCTGACGACCTCCAAGTCCGGTCCGACCTCAAGAAGTTCAAGGAGTTCATCGAGTCGCGCGACTCCGAGACCGGCGCGTGGAGGGGCCAGGTCGACTCCGCCCCGCAGTCGGGCGAGGTGTTCGGCTCAGGCACGGATACCGGAAACACCCAGACCGGAAGCACCGGCGCGGCAGATCCGGGCGCCGGCATCTAGAGCCGCTCGCCGCAGCCGCTGGATCCGCGGGTCGCGTCACGCGTCCTGCCGGATCCACCGGAAGGTGAGGCGGCTGATCACGAGGCCGACGACGAGCCACACCACGAGCCACACGGCGACCCACCCCAGATCCCAGGTCCCGTTCTGTTCGAGGACCTTGAACCCGTCGGGCAGGAACACTGAGCGCATGCCCTGGGCGATCCACTTGAGCGGGAAGACGCTCGCGAGATTCTGCATCCAGGCGGGAAGCATCGAAAACTGAAGGTACACGCCCGAGATGAACTGCAGGACCAGGACAATCGGGACGACCACGGCAGTAGCGCTCCGGCTGCTGCGGGGAAGCGCCGAGAGCGCGATGCCGAGAAGCGCGGACGTGACGGTGCCGAGCACGAAGACCCACGCGAATGTTCCCCATGCGCTCCACGCTCTCGGCAGTGAGACGCCGAAAGCGAGATTAGCGACCGCGAGAAGAAGCGCGGCCTGGAGGATGCCCGTCACGAATACCCGGCCGAGCTTGCCGAGGAAGTAGGAGATGGGCGAAAGGGGCGTCCCACCTAGGCGTTTGAGCGTCCCGTCGCCCTTCTCGCCCGCAATGTCGACCGCAAGATTCTGCACTCCGGAGAGCAGGATGCCGGCGGCAAGCATTCCGGGGAGGTAGTAGCCGGCCACGGACACGTGATCGCTCGAACCCGGCCCGAGCCCGATGTCACCTCGAGAGCTGAATGCGGCCGCAAAGATCCCGAGCATGAGCATCGGGAACAGGAAGGTGAAGAAGACGCTGTCGGGAGAGCGGAAATAGCCCTTCGTCTCGTAGCCCGTGCGGGCCACCCCGTGGGAGAGGATGCTCATGCCGGTTCCTCCTCTTTGGCCGATTCGGGCGCAGGAGAGGGCGAGCCCGCTGCATGGACGAGGCCAAGATAGACATCCTCGAGGCTCGGCCGGATCACCTCGAGCTCGCGCGGCTCGCCCAGCTGGCGCGCGAGCTCCACGACGCGCTCGGCAGGGCGCTCGGTGCGCTCCTCGCGCCGCACCCCCGCCTCGTCGTACCAGCGCACGAGGGGGATGCGGGCTTCAGCCCCGCCCAGCTCGTCGATGCGCCCGACGGCGATGAGCCGGCCGCCCACGATCACCCCTCCGCGATCGCCAAGCCGAGCGGCCTCGTCGAGGTAGTGCGTGGTGAGGAGGATCGTTGTTCCCTCGGACTTGAGCTCCTCGATGAGACCCCAGAACTCGTGACGGGCTTCGGGGTCGAAGCCCGTGGTGGGCTCGTCGAGAAACAGGAGCTCGGGGCGCCCGACGATGGCGAGCGCGACATCCACGCGGCGCTGCTGGCCTCCCGAGAGCTTGCCGATGCGGGTGTTGGCCTGCCTTTCGAGGCCGACGGCCGCGATCACCTCCCCGACCTTCCGGGGATTCGGGTAGAAGCGCGCAAAATGGGAGAGCTGCTCCCGGACCGTGTACTGGCCGCTCTCCCCCGTCGATTGGAGCACAATGCCGAGGCGGGCCTTCCAGTCAAGCCTCGCGTGGGCGGGGTCGACTCCCAGGACACTAACCTCCCCGCCAGTGCGGTGCCGGTAGCCCTCGAGAATCTCGACAGTCGTCGACTTTCCGGCACCGTTGGGACCGAGCAGTGCGAACGTCTCGCCGCGTGCGATGTCCAAGTCGATGCCGTCCACGGCGTTCAGGTCGCCGTAGACCTTGCGCAGCCCGCGGACGCGGACGGCAAGGTCGGAAGGATTTGCTCTCATAGCTTCGAGCATGACGCCCTCAGGCGCACTCCGGCACCCGTCAAAAGGCGGAAGTGCGCATCCCCCCATCGGATGATGGCGTCTCGATCTCGCCCGCTGCGAGGCGGCGCAGGACGTCGATGAGGAGCCGGCGCTCGACGACCTTGATCCGCTCGTGGAGGGACTCTTCGTCGTCGTCCGCTTCGACGGCGAGTGCCTCCTGGGCGATGATCGGCCCGGTGTCCACCCCGGCGTCCGCCCAATGAACAGTGCAGCCCGTGACCTTGACGCCATAGGCGAGCGCGTCGCGGACCCCGTGCGCCCCCGGGAAGGCGGGCAAGAGGGCCGGGTGCGTGTTGAGGTAACGGCCGGCGAAGCGCTCGATGAAGTCGGCGCTCACGATCCGCATGAATCCCGAGGAGACCACGACATCGGGGGCGTAGGAAGCGATCTTCTCCGCAAGCGCGGCGTCCCACTCGGCGCGGGTCTCGAACGAGTTGAAGTTGACTACGAAGGTCTCGAGACCGGCTTCCTCGGAGCGCTCGATCCCGTACGTCCCCTCGCGGTCCGCTCCGACAGCGGCGATCTCGACGTCGAGCTCGCCCGCCTTCACGGCGTCGATGACCGCTTGGAGGTTCGAGCCGGTGCCGGAGACGAGGACCACGATGCGCATGGATCCACGATAGGCGAGATCCCGCGGCCGGTTGGTTGCCTGGTTCACGCGTTGACTGATTCGGCGTTGGTGCGGGCGAGCTGGCCGCGCTCGAGCCACGGCGCGAGCGCATAGCCCACGATCGTCCCGATGGCCACTTCGATCCCCACCCAAACGAGCATCGAAAGCGGGTTCGGGCCCACGGCCGAGTAGCGGCCTATCCCCGCCGAGCCGCCCGAGAGAAATGCTGCGACCGCGGCGAACGCCCCGGCGACGGCGCCGACGAGGGCCCCGAGGACGAGGGCCGAGACCGATGCGGAGAACCAGCGTGCGGGGACCTTGATGGAGATCCACTCGTCGAAGTGGTCCTCCCCTGCACGCTGGAACCACCAGCCGCCCAGTACGCCGGCGAGGACTGGGAGCACGACGGCGGCGGCGGCGACGGACGCGGACGACGTAGGGAGGGCGGCAAGGACGGGGATCGGCGGCAGCGGACCGACCGCCGTCGAAAGTGCGCTGGCCTTCGAGCCCGCGCCGAGAATCACCCCGGCTCCCGAGGACCAGCCGAGGGACCAGACAGCGAGGTTCGGCACGTAGCCCAACTGTGCCACCGTCAGCGCGCCACCCCCCACGCCGCCGGCCCCGAGGGCCTCGTAGACCGTGACCACGTTCGCCCAGCGGATGGCCAGGTCCAGTGCCAAAAGCGCCGAAGCAAGTCCAAAGGCGGCAACCGCGGCGACGAACCCCGCCCGGACGACTGCCCACAGATAACTGCCCGCCCAGCGCGAATACTGACCCGTGCGCGCGATCCAGTCGACCGCGTCCACCCCGATGAGTCGGCTCCACGAGCCGGCTTCGCGGCGCGCACCGACAATGAGCCCGAACCCGACCGGGATGAGCGGAACCGACGCCGCAAGGGCCACGTTTGCGCTGACCGCGTTCGTGCTGCATACGAATGCGGTCGCGAAGCCAGCGAGCGCGTAGAGGGCCGCTGCTCCGAGGAGGCCCTGCCACAGGGTCTCCGCGTACGAAGCGCGGGCGAGGCGGCGGCCCGAACGCCACGAGAGCAGGAACGGCAGGAGTGCGAAGCCCAGGGGAATGAGGCTCAGGACGGTGGGCGCGGACGGCGCCGCGCCGCCGTCGGATGCCGGAGCCGCTTCGGAGAGGTAGAGCGGGACGCCGTGGACGAGCAGCCATGCCTGGCCGCCGAGCCGGATTGCATCCGCGGGCTGCAGCGAACCGAAGCCGCCGGTGAGCCAGACCGCCGCGATGGGGACGAGCGCGGCCACTGCGGAGATGAGCACAGCCTGGAGCGCCTCCGCGCCGCCTTGGAGCCACAGAGGCATCGGCAGGCCGCGGATCCCGGACTGGTCGGAGCGCAATTTCATCGGGTCCCACTGTGCCATGGACGGTGCTCAAGGCGGATCAGGCACACCGGGGGTTGGGCGACTACGACTGGCTGGACGCCCGCGCTCCGGCCCACTTCTGATGCTCCGGGAAGGCGTCGCGGCGAGACACGCCGCGCCCCCGACCGATTGGGAAAACACAAGCGGGCGGGAGCGCGGGTGAACTCAGCTGAGCGTCTCGCGGTCCTCAGCGTGGAAGGAACGGATCTCACCGAACCGGCCATCGCGGACCTTCGCGACCCAGGCCGGATCGCTCAGGAGCACACGGCCCACGGCCATCAGGTCGAACTCGCCACGGGCGAACTGGTCGAGGAGCGGCTCAAGGCCAGCCGTCTCGGCGCGGCCGCCCTCTTGGAACGCGACCTGGAAGGCCTGGTTGAGCCCGACGGAACCCACCGCGATCGAGGGCAGCCCCGTGACCTTCTTCGCCCAGCCGGCGAGCCCGAGCTGTGCTTCGGGCCCCTCGGCCTCCGGGAATGCCGGTTCCCAATGGCGGCGGGTCGAGGCATGGAACACCGAGACGCCGGCCTCCGCGAGCGCACCCAGGAGGAGCTCTAGCTCAGCGGGTGTCTTGGCGATTCGGGCCGTGTAGTCGCCGGACTTCCACTGGGAGAACCGGAAGATGACCGGCATCTCGGGCCCGACGGCAGCGCGCACCGCGGCGGCAACTTCGGCTGGGAAGCGGGTGCGGGCCTCGAGTGAGCCGCCGTAGCTGTCTTCACGGCGGTTCGTCCCCTCCCAGAGGAACTGGTCGAGCAGGTAGCCGTGGGCGCCGTGGAGCTCGACGGCATCGAAGCCGGCCGCCTTTGCTGCTGCCGCGGCGCGGGCGAAGTCGTCGCGGATGCGCTCGAGTTCCGCGATTGTCGCCGCGCGCCCCCGTGTCTTTCCGGACGACGAGAGTCCGGACGGGCTCAGGGTCGGCAGATCGGAGTTGTACTGCGGGTGATCACCGCGCTCGGCCCCGAGGTGCCACAGCTGCGGGGCGATCAGGCCGCCCTCGGCGTGGACGGCCTCGACAAGGCGCTTCCACGCCTCGAGCTGGGGCTCGCCGAAGAGACGCGGAACCCGGATGCTTGGACCCGAGTCTTCGGAGACGTAGACGCCTTCGGTGATGAGAAGGCCGACGCCGGCAGCAGCCCGGCGGGCGTAGTAGGAGATCACCTCGTCCGTAACGGTCCCTTCGGGCGAGAACTCGCGCGTCATCGGCGCCATCGCAAAGCGGTTGGGAACGCGGAGGGCGCCGAGATCGACAGGGGTGAAGAGGTCTGCAAGGGTGGCGCGGCCGGTTTCGGTGCTCTCAAGGGTCATGCTGGCGGCAACCGCTCTGAACCTCTTGGCATTCCGCCCTTCCTCCTCACCAGATGTGATCTTCTGCACATAACCGAGTCCACTACAGGACGTAAAATTAAGACGTTGATGCTGCGACTTGCGCCCGCCCTCTCGAACGGGTTGAAAGCGACAGGTCAATCCACGAGCCAACCGAAACCGGCGGCGCGGACCAACTCGGCGGAGTCCGCGCCGTCGTCGTGTCCGTAGAATTCACCGGTGAGCCAACCACACCCCCCGGCGGCGAGCACCGCCGTCGTGCCCCTGTACGCGGCCGGCTTCACGACCGCCTTCGGCGCCCACAGCATCGCGGCGGCCCTTGGCGCGGAGAGCAGCACTGGGAATCTTGGCCTCAATCTTCTGGTCCTCGGTGTGCTGCTCGCCCTGTACGACGTGGCGGAGGTATTCCTCAAGCCCGTCTTCGGCTCGCTCTCGGACAGGATCGGCCCCAAGCCAGTCATCGTGGGCGGACTGATCGGTTTCGCCGTCGCATCTTTCGTGGGGCTCTGGTCGGGCCAGCCGCTCGTCCTCGCGCTTGCCCGGCTGGGCCAAGGGGCGGCGGCCTCCGCCTTCTCCCCAGCGTCGTCCGCCGGCGTCGCACGGCTTGCCGGCAAGAACACCGGGCGCTACTTCGGCCGTTACGGATCATGGAAGGGGCTCGGCTACGCGTTTGGGCCGCTGCTCGGCGCAGGCGCCCTCATCGTGGGCGGCTTCCCGGCCCTCTTCGGAGTTCTCGCGGCGCTGGCTCTCGTCGTCGCCGTCTGGGTGGCCGTTGCCGTGCCCCGGCTCGAGCCGCTCCCTCGGCCCCGCTACACCGTGGCGGACCTCGCGCGTCAGCTGACCGACCGCTCGTTTCTCGGCCCAACCCTCGTGCTCGCCGGAGCGACCGGATCGCTCGGGGCGGCCGTCGGCTTCCTGCCCGCGCTCGCGGCCCGGGCGGGCCTCGGAACCCTGGAGAGCATCGCCGTCGTCACCGTCCTCGCGCTCGCGTCCTCGCTCGTCCAGCCGCGCGTCGGGCGACTTCGCGATGCAGGGCGGATCGCGGACCGGGTGGGCATGACCGGCGGGCTCCTCTCAATCGCGCTCGGGGCAGCCGTCGCGGCCCTCCTCCCTCTGGCGGGCGGGAGCGCGACCGCTCTCGCTGTGTATATCGCGGCGCTCCTCGTGGGCGGCGGGATCGGAGTTGCGACGCCCATCGCCTTCGCCCACCTCGCCGACGCGACGCCCCCCGAGCGTCTGGGGCGCACCATGGGCAGCGCCGAGCTAGGCCGTGAAATGGGCGACGCCGGAGGGCCGCTCCTCGTCGGCGCCGTCGCCTCTGGGGCGGGGATTGGATGGGGGCTCGGAGTTCTCGCCGTCGTCGTGGCTGCCCTCTCTGCAGCGGCGCCGAGAAGGGCCAGCCTCCCGTCGTCTTGAGTCGGGCGCCCGCCACTCCGCGGATTTCCCTGGCCGGACGCTGATTCAACGCGAGTATCCGTACCCGAGACGGCTCAGGGCGGGAGTATCCGTACCCGAGACGGCTCAGGGCGGGAGTATCCGTACCCGAGACGGCTCAGGGCGGGAGTATCCGTACCCGAGACGGCTCAGAGCGCGATTAGGCGTACCCGAAACGCCTAGGGCAAATCCTCGCGTTAACCAAGCCTTCCCCTCGCTGTCACGCCGTTTCCGCCCGACCGTCAGTCGCGCGCGGAACCGTGGAAGCGTGAGGATTGCGATAGTCGCCGAATCGTTCCTGCCCCAGATGAACGGAGTGGTCCATTCGGTTCTGCGGGTCCTGGAGCACCTTCAGGAGCGCGGAGACGAGGTGCTCGTGATTGCCCCAGCGGGCGAGATGGGGACGGGGCCGGAATACGTCTCCGGAGCACTCGTCCATCGCCTGCCGTCGATGCCGATGGTGGGCTACGCGAAGGTCCGCGTCGCGTTCGGCGCCGTGCCGAAGGTCCGTCGGATCCTCAAGCGGTTCGCGCCCGACGTCGTGCACCTCGCCTCGCCGTTCGAGCTGGGGTGGCGCGCCGTCCGCGCCGCCCACAGCCTCGGCATCCCCACGGTGGCCATCTACCAGACCGAAGTGCCCAGCTACGCGGCCCGGTACGGAGTGCCGTTCCTCGAGAACTGGGCGTGGGAACGGGTCGAGAAGATCCACCTCCTCGCGGACCGCACCCTCGCGCCGTCGACCTTTGCACTCAACCAGCTGCGGGGCCGCGGGATCTTCGACGCTGAGCTGTGGCGCCGCGGCGTGGACACCCAGCGCTTCAACCCTGCGAAGCGCGACGGCGCGTGGCGGGCTTCGATGACGGGCGGCGCGGGTGGACGGCGGAAGAAGATCATCGGCTACGTGGGCCGGCTCGCCGCCGAGAAGCAGGTCGAGGACCTCCGCGTGCTCGCCGATCTGCCGGACACGCAGCTCGTCATCGTGGGCGATGGCCCGCTCCGGCCAGCCCTCGAGGCCCAGTTGCCGCGCGCCCACTTCACGGGATTCCAAGGCGGCGAAGACCTCGCGCGAATAGTCGCTAGCTTCGACCTCTTCGTCCATCCGGGCGAATTCGAGACGTTCTGCCAGACCATCCAGGAGGCCATGGCCTCGGGGGTGCCGGTCGTCGCGACGGGGCGCGGAGGCCCGCTGGACCTGGTCGAGAACTCGAAGACTGGGTGGCTCTACACGCCGGGGCACCTCGACGAGCTCCGTTCGTATGTGCAGGACCTCATCGGCGACGACGCGAAGCGAGCCGCGTTCGCCGAAGCGGCCCTGCGCAGCGTCCAGGGCCGCACGTGGTCCACGATCTGCGATCAGCTAGTGCGCCATTACGACGACGTCATCACGGCCCGCGCGTCCCTCGCCGTGCGCTGAAGCCGACTCCCCGAAAGGAACCTGAATGAGAATCTCGGTCATCGGATGCGGCTACCTTGGGGCCGTCCACGCCGCCACTCTCGCATCGATGGGCCACGTGGTCGTAGGCATCGACACCGACTCCCACAAGGTCAGCCAGCTCGCGCGCGGCTTCGCGCCGTTCTTCGAGCCTGGCCTCGAGGAACTCCTTGCCGAGGGCGGCGCAACCGGCCGCCTCGACTTCGCCACGAGCATGGACCTCGTCCGGGACTGCGACGTCCACTTCCTCTGCGTCGGCACCCCGCAGTCGAAGACGAGCGAACTCGCCGACCTCACGTACCTCGAGGCCGCCACCCGCTCTCTCGCGGAGCACGCGAAGGCGGGCTCCGTCGTCGTCGGCAAGTCCACTGTGCCGGTGGGGACGGTCCGGCGGGTGCGGGCGTGGCTCGGCGAGGCGGAGGTCGAGCTCGCCTGGAACCCCGAGTTCCTGCGGCAGGGCACCGCGGTCAAGGACTCGCTCGTGCCGGATCGCCTCGTGTACGGGGTGGACGACGGCGATGCTGCCGCCCCCGCAGTGCTCCGCGCGCTCGACGAGGTCTACGCGCCGCTCCTGCACGCGGGCGTGCCGCGGCTCGTGTGCAACTTCGCGACGGCGGAGCTCATCAAGTCGGCAGCCAACGCCTATCTCGCGACGAAACTCTCGTACATCAACGCTATGTCCGAGCTCTGTGATGCGGCCGGCGCGGATGTCACGCAGCTCGCCGCCGCGATGGGGCTGGACCCGCGGATCGGGCAGCGGTACCTGGCGGCAGGGCTCGGCTTCGGCGGGGGCTGCCTCCCCAAGGACATCCGCTCGTTCCGGGCGCAGGCCCGGGAGCTCGGCGTCGACTCGGTGGATGGATGGATGGGCCTCGTCGACTCGATCAACGTGGGCCAGCGGACGCGGGTCGCAGCTGTTGCCGCCGAGCTGTGCGGCGGCTCGGTCGTCGGGAGGCGCCTCGCCGTCCTCGGCGCAGCCTTCAAGCCGGACACCGACGACATCCGTGACTCGCCAGCGCTCGACGTCGCCCTGCGGCTCGCGGAGGCGGGCGCCCACGTGGTGGTCACGGATCCGAAGGCCATCAACAACGCGTGCATGCGGTACCCGCAGCTCCAGTTCGAGGCCACGCTTGCGGCCGCCTGCGAGGGTGCCGAGCTCGTCCTGCTCCTGACCGAGTGGGCCGAGTACCGGGAGCTGAGCCCCGACGACATTGCCGAGCTCGTCGCCCAGCCCGTGATGGTCGATGCGCGGAACGTCCTCGACCGCGAAGTGTGGCGTGAGGCCGGGTGGACCGTGCGCGGGCTCGGCACCGGACTGCAGGTGCCCGAGGCGGCCGCATCGCTGTAGCGCTTGCCCGAAGCGGGCCGAGGAGTGTCGGGGGTGCGTGGGAGGATGGCATTGTGCCCTTCTCCCCCGCTGATGAGCCGAAGACAAGTCAGCCAGCGACGAACGGAACGCGTGCCGCGGACCTGCCGATGGTCGACGTCCACGGGCTCGTCCGGACCGTAGGCCCGACCACGCTCGCGCGGGCGACGGCGTACGCGCGAGGGGGGCACGTCCTGAGCTTCGACTGGAACGCCAAGAGCGGCGAGCTCACCGCGGAGGTGCAAGGCAGCGAG
The DNA here is from genome assembly GCF_000802235.1 of Sinomonas humi. Lineage (GTDB taxonomy): Bacteria > Actinomycetota > Actinomycetes > Actinomycetales > Micrococcaceae > Sinomonas > Sinomonas humi. The sequence continues at coordinate 114,006 of NZ_JTDL01000145.1, read as the reverse complement.
CCCGAGCCCTACGAGTGCCTCGTGCGCATTCGTCAAGCACCTGGCCGGGACCTCTACGAGGGCGGCTGGTGCACGTGCCCCGTCGGGAGCGACTGCAAGCACATGCTCGCGGCAGTCCTCGCCGCGAACGAGCAGACCGTGCGGGCACGCATGGGCGTCGCCTCCCCCACAGCCGCGAAGCGCAAGAAGCAACCGGCGTGGCGCATGGCCCTCGCCGAGATCCTGACGCCGGCCGGGTCGACGCCGGGCTCGGCGCAACGCAGCCGGCTGGCCCTCCAGTTCGAACTGCGCGACCTCGACGCGCACAAGAGGAAGAAGTACGGGCTCGAATACGCGAGGCAGCACCGCGAGGGCATCAAGCTCGGCATCAGGCCTGTGAGCAAGGACCCGGCAACCGGCCGATGGAACCGCGGAAGCCTCAGCTGGTCAACGTTCGGCCGCCGCGACTACGCGGGCAGCTTCGAGCCCGCCCAGTTCCGGGTCCTTCAGCAGGTTCAGCCGCTCCAGCTCGCGGACGGGGGCAATTATTGGCGTCCCAACGATCCCTGGATCTACGTGGACGACTTCAACAGCCCGCTCTGGTGGAACGTGCTGAACGAGGCGGCTGGCGCCGGGATCGAGCTCGTGGGGGCAAAGAACACGGTACAGATCCACGTGGCGGGCGTCGCGGAGGTGAGCGTGGACGTCCGGAAGGCGGACGACGGCGGGCTGACTGTGGCCCCGTCGCTCGCCTTCGACGGCGAGGAGGTTCCGGCGTCGTCGGCCGGTCCGATCGGCGACCACGGCGCGTACGCCGCGCTGCGGAACGGCAAGGACGAGCTCATCGTGCTCGCCCCTGCCTCGCACCCGCTGACGGATCGCGAGCGGGCACTCCTGCGGCATCGCGAACCGATTCTGGTCCCGGACGAGGACCGCGAAGTGTTCTTCGGTGAGCTGTACCCGGACCTTGCTCGAAGCCTGGCCGTCTCGAGCAGCGACGGCAGCGTCGAGCTCCCGCCGATCGAGCCGCCCGTCCTGGTGCTCACCGCGACGTTCGAGCCGAAGGACCGGCTGCGTCTCGCGTGGCACTGGGAGTACCGAACGGGCGACGACGTACGGCAGCTCGCGCTCTACGCCGCCCCGGACGAGCGGCACGCGAGGGACGAGATCGAGGAGGCCGCCGTCGTCGGCCGCGTTGCGGACGCCCTCGAGGACAGCGCGCTCGGCCGGAGGGCACTCGGCGACGCGACCCTCACGGATCTCGACACCGCGGACTTCGCCGAGCGCACGCTGCCCGAGCTGAGGAAGGTCGAGGGCCTCGAGGTGGTCCTGCGCGGGGACAAGCCGGCCTACCGGCGGCTCGACGGCGCGCCCGAGCTGGTGTTGAGCGCGGTCGAGAGCGACAAGCGGGACTGGTTCGATCTGGGGCTCATGATCACGGTCGAGGGGCGGCAGGTCGCGTTTCAGGACGTGTTCGTGGCGCTCGCGCGGGGGCGGACGAAGATCATGCTCCCGGACAAGTCGTGGTTCAGGATCGATACGCCGGAGATCCTGCGCCTGAAGGAAATCATCGATGCCTCCCACGAACTGCGCGAGTGGAAGGCCGAAGGCGGCGCGCCCAAGCCACCCCGACTGAGCCTGTACCAAGCGGGGCTGTGGGATGAGATCGCCGAGCTCGCGGGCGAGACGGTCGAGCCACCTCGATGGCGCAAGACCGTGCGCGGGCTCCTCGAGCCCGAGGCCCTGGACCCGGTTCCGGTCCCGGCTGGCCTCGCCGCTCAGTTGCGCCCTTACCAGCACGAGGGCTTCGAGTGGCTCGCGTTCCTGTGGCGGCACGGCCTCGGCGGGGTCCTCGCGGACGACATGGGGCTCGGCAAGACCCTGCAGACGCTCGCGCTGCTGCTTCACGCGCGGGAGTCGGGCGGTCAGGCAGGCGACGCGGCGAGCGGCGCGGCTCCGGAATCGGCGAACGACGCCGGGCGGGCGCCTTTCCTTGTCGTCGCGCCGACCTCGGTGGTGCCCAACTGGGCCGTCGAAGCCGAGCGCTTCGCGCCGTCGCTGCGGACGGTCGCGGTCACCGACACTCAAGGGGCGTCCGGGCTACCGCTCTCGGAGGCCGTGGCGGGTGCCGACGTCGTGGTCACCAGCTACGCCCTCTTCCGCCTGGACGCCGATGCCTACTCCGCGCTCCCGTGGGACGGCCTCATCATGGACGAGGCCCAGTTCCTCAAGAATCGAGCCACGAAGGCCCACCAGTTCGCCCGGGACCTCGAAACCCCCTTCAAGCTCGCGCTGACCGGCACGCCGCTCGAGAACAACCTCATGGAGCTGTGGTCCCTCTTCGCGATCGTCGCGCCGGGGCTCTTTCCCGGGGCCAGCGTCTTCGCGCAGGAGTTTGCCCGACCCATCGAGAAGAATGGCGACGCCAAGCGCCTCGCCCGGCTCCGGAGGCGCGTTCGGCCTCTCATGCTGCGCCGCACCAAGGAAGCGGTGGCCTCCGAACTGCCGGCCAAGGTCGAGCAGCGGCTCGACGTCGACCTCGCACCGAAGCACCGACGGCTCTACGAGCAGTACCTTCAGCGTGAACGCGAAAAAGTGCTCGGGCTCGTCGAGGACCTGGACCGGAACAGGTTCATCGTCTTCCGCTCGCTCACGCTCCTGCGGCTCATGGCGCTGGATCCTGCCCTCGTCGACCCAGCACTCGAGGGCGTCTCCCCAGCCAAGCTCGACGTGCTGCTCGAGCAGCTCGACGACGTGATCGCCGAGGGCCATCGCGCACTCGTGTTCAGCCAGTTCACGTCGTTTCTTCGCAAGGCGGCCGAACGTCTCGATGCCGCTGGGATCCCCTACGCCTACCTGGACGGTTCCACGAAGCGACGGGGCGCCGTCGTCCGCTCCTTCAAGGAAGGTGACGCGCCAGTCTTCCTCATCTCCCTCAAGGCGGGGGGCTTCGGCCTCAACCTGACCGAGGCCGATTACTGCTTCCTCCTAGATCCGTGGTGGAACCCTGCCGCCGAGGCCCAGGCTGTGGACCGCGCACACCGGATCGGGCAGGAGCGCGCTGTCATGACGTACCGGCTCGTGGCCAAGGGGACGATCGAGGAGAAGGTCATGCAGCTCAAAGAGAAGAAGGCCGCGCTCTTCACTTCCGTCATGGACGACGACGCCATGTTCTCCTCCGCTCTCAAGGCAGAGGATGTGCGAAGCCTCATCGAGTGAGCGCCGAGGTCGGGCGGCCCTCGATCACGATTTGGCAACGAAGGATTTGTACTCTAGGGTAGGTCAAGGTTCGGTAACGGACCGCCCGACCCAGCGGGCACAACGCCGAGGCATTTTGCGCCTTCGGCTGCATATGCCGGGTACTGCCGTCCATCGCTCGCCGCCGTTTGCGCAGTCACCATCGTCCTGACCTCAAACTGTCAGGGACCGGCGGCGCACGTCGACTTCCGGGGACGGAACGAGTGCCGATGGAGTCCCGAGCATCTGAGAACTCATGAAGAAGACCTTCAAAACTGCTGCACGTCGTTCTCTCGCCCTCGCCGCCATCTCCGGTGCTGCCATCGGCGGCGCCGCACTCGCGGCCCCTGCTGCCAACGCGGCCAGCACGTCCACGTGGGACGCGATCGCCCAGTGTGAGTCCGGTGGCAACTGGGCCATCAACACGGGCAACGGCTACTACGGTGGCCTCCAGTTCACGCTGAGCACCTGGCAGGCCTACGGCGGAACCGGGATGCCGAACCAGGCTTCCCCGGCTACCCAGATCTCCGTCGCCGAGCGCGTTCTCGCGAGCCAGGGTTGGGGCGCATGGCCTGCCTGCTCCGCGAAGCTCGGTCTCTACGGCACGGCCGGTGCGAACCCGACCCCCGTCCAGGCCGCGCCTGTCCAGGCCGCTCCCGTTCAGGTGGCCCCCAAGGCCGCTGCCGTAGCCCCCCAGGCTGCGCCGGTTCAGGCCGCGCCCGTCCAGGCTGCCCCGGTTCAGGTCGCGCCCGTCCAGGCTGCCCCGCGCCACGTCGCGCAGGTTCCCGTCTCGGGCCAGACCTACACGGTCAAGGCTGGCGACACCCTGAGCGCCATCGCCCAGCAGCTTGGTGTGACCGGCGGTTGGGAGAGCCTCGCGGATGCCAACGCGAGCGTCATCGCCAACCCGAACCTCATCTTCCCCGGCCAGGTCCTTCAGCTCCCGGCCCAGTAAGGCTCGGTCCGGCAGGTCTCGATCCAGAAGGGCTCTCGAGCCCGGGCAGGAGCGAGGCCTACGCCGGCAGCGCGCTAGCGCCGACTCCGCAAACGCCGCATCGGCCGCCTCCGTCTTCGACGGAAGCGGAAGATGCGGCGTTTGCTGCATTATGGGCGGTTTCAAGGTGACCGGGGCGGCGGGACGGAGCATTTCACCAACCGCAAGTTCCGGTATCCCAAGAACCAGCAAAAGAACTTCAAATATCACTTTCTCCCGACCTCTTGCCAGCTTTGGTATCCCAGAGTAGTTTGTATACCAAGCGATGAGAGGCCGGTCACACCAAACCGAGACTCCTCGCACACCGGCCATCGAGCCGGACAGCTGAGCCTCACAGCCAGAACAGGCCAGCGGATCCCCAAACGCGGACCCCCAATCCGCCAGTACCGATCCGAAAGAGAACAATGAACAGCAATCCGGACATCGCCGTCCAACCGCTGACAGCCCCCAACGTCGACGCCCAAGCCGCAGCCAGCGGCACGAGCACCGGCACGAACCCCGAATCAACCCCGACCCCCGGGGAGCCGACGGGCACGGCCCAGTCGCCGTCGTCGTCCTTCCCGTCCCGCTCGATCCCCGTCGCCCTCAGCCCACGCCTCTACAACCGCGACCTCGCCCCGACCCAGCGGTCGGGCCGCAGCTGGAGCGCGTACAGCATCTTCACCCTCTGGGCCAACGACGTGCACAGCCTGGGCAACTACGCGTTCGCGATCGGTCTCTTCGCCCTCGGGCTCGGCGGCTGGCAGGTGCTCGGCGCGCTGGGATTCGGCGCCGCACTCCTGTTCGGGCTGCTCACGCTCTCGGGCTTCATGGGGCAGAAGACAGGCGTTCCGTTCCCCGTCATGAGCCGCATCTCGTTCGGCATCCACGGCGCGCAGATCCCCGCGCTGATCCGCGGCGGCGTCGCCATCGCGTGGTTCGGCATCCAGACGTACCTCGCCTCCGTCGTCCTCCGCGTGCTCCTCGTGGCACTCGCGCCAGGCCTCAAGCCCCTCGACCAAGGCGACATCCTCGGCCTCTCCCCGCTCGGCTGGATCGCGTTCGTCGCACTGTGGATCGTGCAGGTCATCATCGTGAGCTACGGAATGGAGATGATCCGCAAGTACGAGGCCTTCGCTGGCCCGATCATCCTCGTCACCATGCTCGCCCTCGCCGTCTGGATGTTCGGCCGCGCTGGCTTCTCCATCGCCTGGCACACGAACACGAGCCTCACGGGACCGGCGATGTGGGGGCATATCTTCGGCGGCGGTGCCCTCTGGGTCTCGATCTACGGCACGTTCGTCCTCAACTTCTGCGACTTCACTCGGGCAGCCAAGTCCAAGAAGTCGATCGTCAAGGGCAACTTCTGGGGCATTCCCATCAACATGCTCCTGTTCGGCGCGATCAGCGTTGTCCTCGCCGGAGCCCAGTTCAAGATCGACGGCCGGATCATCACGTCCCCGTCCGACGTCGTCCAGGCGATCCCAAACACGTTCCTCCTCGCTGGCGCGTCGCTCGCACTCCTCGTGCTAACGGTCGCGGTCAATCTCATGGCGAACTTCGTCGCCCCGACGTACGCACTCACGAACCTCTTCCCGAAGCGCCTCAACTTCCGCAAGGCCGCGCTTGTCTCCGCGGTGATCGGCCTCGTGATCCTGCCGTGGAACCTCTACAACAACCCCACGGTGATCGTGTACTTCCTGGGTGGCCTCGGTGCCCTGCTCGGCCCGCTGTTCGGCGTCATCATGGCCGACTACTGGCTCGTTCGCCGCGGTCGCGTCAATGTCCGTGAGCTCTACACGGAGGAGTCCACCGGCGAGTACCACTACCGCCGTGGCGTCAACCCGCGGGCGATCGTCGCGCTCGTCCCCGCGGCCGCCGTCGCCCTCGCCATCGCGTTCGTCCCAGCGCTCAACGTCCTCTCCGAGTTCGCCTGGTTCTTCGGCGCGGGGCTCGGCGCCATCGCGTACTGGCTCGTGGCCGACCGCCGTCGCCAGTTCCACGACGCCGACGGCGAGGCGATCGCCGTCCCGGTGGTCCACTGACCCGGGCCACGGCCAACCCGCCGCTAGACGCCCACACCAGCCTTCCTCGCCTCCCGGCTTCGCTACGACCCAGAGAGTTTCCGATGCGCATCCTCGTCGCCAATGTCAACACCACCCAGTCCATGACGGACGCCATAGCGGCACAGGCCCGCCGCGCGGCCCTGCCGGGCACGGAGATCGTGGGCATCACGCCTCGGTTCGGTGCCGATTCGTGCGAGGGCAACTTCGAGAGCTATCTCGCCGCGATCGCCGTGATGGACGCCGTGACGAAGTACGACGGCGAGTTCGACGCAGTCGTCCAGGCCGGCTACGGCGAGCACGGGCGAGAGGGGCTCCAGGAGCTGCTCGATGTGCCCGTCGTCGACATTACGGAAGCCGCCGCGGCGACCGCGATGTACCTCGGCCACAAGTACTCGGTCGTCACGACGCTCGATCGCACCGTCCCGCTCATCGAGGATCGGCTCAAGCTCGCCGGGCTCGACGCACGGTGCGCCTCGGTACGCGCTTCGGGGATGGCGGTCCTCGAGCTCGAGGCGGACCCGCAGCGCGCGGTCGAGGCGATTGTCGCCGAGGCGGAATGGGCGGTACGGGAGGACAAGGCCGAGGTGATCGTGCTCGGCTGCGGTGGCATGGCGGAGCTCGAGGAACGCATCCGCGAACGCTGCGGGGTCCCCGTGGTCGACGGCGTCGCTGCCGCCGTCGCCGCCGCCGAGTCCCTCGTGCGCCTCGGGCTCACGACGTCGAAGGTCCGCACCTTCGCGAAGCCCCGGCCCAAGAAGGTAGTGGGCTGGCCGGCCCCCTCCCTTCCGGAAGCTGCTGTGCAGGAAGCGCCAATCGTCGAACCAGCCGCGTAAGGCAGCAGTACCCGCCACCTTCCCGAGTGCGAACGCCGCACCGAGACGCATCCCATCTCACCCGGATGGCCCCGCGTCACGGTGCGGCGTTCGCTTCTATTCAAGCTTCACTCCGCCGTTCTCCCCGCCGCTAGGCTTGGGGCCATGGCTGCGATGGAGCGCACGCGCGTCGCGATCGCCGGCGGGGGCCCCGCCGGCATGTTCCTGGGGCTGCTGCTCGCCCGCGGAGGGATCGAGGTCACGGTCCTCGAAAAGCACGCCGACTTCCTGCGGGACTTCCGTGGCGACACCGTGCATCCCTCGACCCTGGCGCTGCTCGACGAGCTCGGGCTCGGGCCCGCCTTCGAAGCACTCCCCCAGCGGCGGATCACATGGGTCGGGGCCGACCTCGATTCCGGCCCCGCCCAGCTGGGTGACCTTTCCCGCCTCCACGGTCCTCACAACTACATCGCCCTCGTCCCGCAGCGGGACCTGCTTGAACTGCTCGCGGAGGCCGCGAACAAGGAACCGGGATTCCGGCTCCTGCGGGAGGCCGAGGTGACGGGCTTACTTCGCGAGGGGGCCGACGACGGCGGGGCGCCCGACGGCGGGCGCGTCACCGGCGTCGTGTGGCGGAGCCGAGCGGCGCACGGGCAACAGGGCCAGGACGACGGAACGGAGCACCGCCTCGAAGCAGACCTCGTTGTCGCGTGTGACGGTCGCGGCTCCAGGGTTCGCTCCGCCGCGGGGCTCGAGCCCTCGACGTTCGGGGTGCCGATGGACGTGTGGTGGTTCCGAGTGCCCCGCAAGGCGTCAGATCCGGAGGGCGCTCTCGGAAGGATCCACCGTGGCCAGTTCCTCATCATGATCGACCGAGGAGACTACTGGCAGTGCGGCTACATCATCCGGAAGGGAGCCGACGCGAAGCTCCGCGCTGAGGGCATCGCGGCCTTCCGCGACCGGTTGGGCGAGGTCCAGCCGTGGCTGGCCGACCGCCTCGGCGAGGCACCGGCGTCGTTCGACGACGTCAAGCTGCTCGACGTGCGCCTCGATCGACTTGCCCGCTGGCATCTCCCGGGGTTCCTCGCTATCGGGGACGCGGCCCACGCGATGAGCCCGGTCGGCGGCGTCGGAATCAATCTCGCCGTTCAGGACGCGGTCGCGGCTGCGCGCATCCTGCGGCCAGCGCTCGCTCGCGGCGGCGCCGTGCCTGAGGCCGTGCTGCAGAGCGTGCAGCGGCGCCGATGGTGGCCCACTGTGCTGATCCAAGGGTTCCAGCAGCTCGCGCACCGCGCCGTCGTGGGCAAAGTGCTCGACGAGGATGCCGGAAAAGGGTCGGATTGGACGACCTCCGAGCGCACCCCGCTCCCCCTTCGCTTGCTCGACGCCGTGCCGGCGCTCCGGGTTGTCCCCGCGCGGCTTGTGGGGATCGGGCCGCTCCCCGAGCACGCGCCGAAGTGGGCACGCCCCTAATCCGTCCAGAAGTCACCTCCCGACGGTCCCGTCCCATCCAGAAGTCACCTCACGACGGTCCCAGCCCATCCAGAAGTCACCTCCCGACGGTGCGGAGTCGCCAAGAAACCAACCCGCACCGTCGAGAGATGACCACCAAACCAAGGCGCACCGTCAGGAGATGACCACCAAACCAAGGCGCACCGTCAGGAGATGACCACCAAACCAAGGCGCACCGTCAGGAGATGACCACCAAACCAACCCGCACCGTCAGGACATGACCACCAAACCAACCCACACCGTCGGGACGTGACCACCAAACCAAGGCGCACCGTCAGGAGATGACCACCAAACGGAGGCGCACCGTCCGGAGGTGACCACCAAACGGGAGGGGCGGCTAGCCCAGCTCCCCGAGGACGTCCGCAATGACGACGGCGGAGGCCGCCGACCACGCCTGCGGCCGGCACGCCGAGGGATATGGGAGGGCACGAGTCGCAATGGCCGCCGAGTCACCTGAATGCAGCTCCGGCATCCGGTAATCGAACGACTCCGCTGCCTTGAGCAGCCCTTCCCCCAATTGGACGGCAGCGTCCCGGTGGCCGGAGCGGGCAAGCCCGAGGATCGCGATGGCCGTATCGTGCGCCCAGACTGAACCGCCGTGGTACTTGAGGGGCCAATAGCCGGCGCTCGAGGTTGCAAGAGTCCGAAGGCCGTAGCCCGAATCGAGCTCCGGGTCCACAAGCCGCCGTGCGACGATCGCCTCCTCATCCGCGCTGAGGAGGCCCGTTCCGAGCAGGTGGCCCATGTTCGACGCCACGGTGTCCACCGGCGTCCCGGAACCGTCGAGTGCTATCGCGACATATGGCCCGCGCTCGTCCTCGAGCCAGAAGTCCGCCCTGAAGCGTTCGGCAAGCGCAGCCGCGGCATCCCGCAGCTGCGCGGGGGCAGCCCCGGCCTGAGCGCCGACGTGACCGAAGGCCTCGAGGAGTTCTGCCCCGTGCACGAGGGCTTCGTGGGCGTACCCCTGCACCTCGCACAGCGAGATCGGCCCCTTGGCGAGTCTTCCGTCGCGGAACTGCACCGAGTCGGCAGAATCCTTCCAGCCTTGGTTCGCGAGCCCGTGCCCGGTTGTGTCGAGATAGTTGAGGTACCCGTCGAGGACACCGTCCGCGATCCAGGCAAGGGCGCGCTCGGCGTGGGGCAGAAGCCGCTCAACGGCGTCGACTGCCATTCCGCTGCGCCAGGCGTCGTAGAGGAGGCAGACCCACAGAGCCGTGGCGTCGACAGTCCCGTAGTAGATGGGCGGGAGGCTGATCTTCTCGCCGTGCAGCGTGAGCGCCGTCCGTCTCAGCTCGTGCATGATCTTCCCGGGCGCCTCCTGCGACTCCGGATCGATCTTCGCCCCTTGGAACGAGGCAAGTGCCGTGAGCGTGCCTTCGGCGAGCTCCGTACCGAGCGGCAGGAGGAACCGGGCGGCCCAGAGCGAGTCCCGCCCGAATAGCGTGAAGAACCACGGTGCTCCGGCGGCCAGGAATTCGCAGCGCTCAAGGTCGGGTAGCGACATGCGGAGTCCGTCGAGATCACGGAGCGATTGCTCGAGGAAGCGCGCGAGCCGCACGTCCGAGGGACGCCGCAGTCCCCGCCAATCGATCGGCGCGGGACCGGCCGCGCCCACCACGACCGCGATCCGGTCCTCCGCCCTGACCCGCCATGAGACGCGGGCGGGTGCTGAAGCGGACGCAGTGAGCGACCATCGCAGCACCGGGTGTGCTGGGTCGGAGAGGTCGACGACGGCGCCCGGCGCTTCCACGGCGGCCGTCACCTCGCCCGCGGACCAGCTCAGCGCGCCGTCGGCCTCGGAAGCTGCTATCGGCTGGGTGGGAATGCCCGACTTCACGGCCTCCATGGGAGCGAGGTCGGCCGCGAGCCGAATACTCACGTCAGCCGAGACCGGTTCCTCCGTGGCGGACGAGAACTCGATCTCCTCCTCCACAACACCCGGCTCGACGCGACGCGTGCGGCGGATGCGGGCAACCGGGTCTCCCCAGGCCGCAGCCAGGTTGCGGGGAAGGCCGACGACGACGAGCCGCCCGTCGTCGTCGTGCCACGAGCCCGCGGGCTCGGGCTCGCGGCCGCCGACCTCGAGCACTGCTTCGCTGAGCACGCGTACGTCCGAATGCATGACCCCTTGGACTGTTGCGTTGCCGGGCGAGGCGGCTCGGATCTGTCCGTCGCGGCCGGACCACGCCTGCGTAGGGGCCCGAAGGACGACTTCGAGGTCGTGGAGGAAGGGCTGCAGCTTCTCGGGCATGGGTAGATCGCTCCCTGTGGTGGTCGCCGACTCGGTCCGTCTGCCAATTCTCAAGACCCTACCGGATTTGATCATTCAAATACACTGCAAGAAAGAAGGCGTGAGGGCCTCAGACAGGCCTTCACGCCTTCAAACTGCCGTGGCTCCGTCAAGCGGCCGTCAGACTGCCGCCGCGCCCAGGGGATCGAGAAGCTCGTCAAGGGAACCGAACACCGCGCCGACGGCCGTGAGCGCACGCGGATCAGTGCGGGCAGCCCGACTGCGGGCGACCGTCTCGAAGCTGCGCTGCGCGTTCCGCACCGCCTCGTCGGCCCCTTCGGGGTCGCCGGGACTGTGAAGCAGTTGGATGATGACGTCCTGGAGAGGACGCAAGGCTGCCTCGAGCGTCGAGGCTGTTGCAACGCTTCCCACTGCCCGCTCGCGGCGGCGCAATCCATTGATCATTTCCCACGCCTCGAGCGCTCCCGCGCACGCAGCCTCGGTGGCGGCACGATTCGCAGGCGCGCCTTGGAGAAGGAGTGACGTGCGCACGTTTGCCCATCGGGCCAGAAGCGCATCTTTCCTGAGCAATGGAGCAGGGGCCGAGAGAGACGAGACGATCATGGATTTCCTTCCCGTGGCTCTCATAGCGACCACGACTGATGGGATGCGTGCGGGGGGGATCCATTTCAGGATCGCCGAGCCCACCGGGAGGGCCCAAGGGCCAAGAGTCCCGGCTTGCGGGATCGCCACGAACCGAGAGCGCGCAGGGGTCGGGCGGACTGCAAGAAGAAAAAGGATCGGGCGCGCACCCGCAGCACGCCCGATCCATCCCGAATCCCCGCTATTCGGCTTTAGCTGACCATTCGAATGGTCCAAAAATCGCTCGAGAGGCCCGTCGAGAGGAGGTACTGGTACGGCATGGTGAAGTAGCCTCCTTGGCCCCACCCCGTGCCCCATGAGTTCCGCACACGGAAGCGCTGGCTTGCGTTGTCGTAGCCGACGGCGACGACGGCGTGCCCACCCAGGACCTGCTCGTTCGGAGCAGGCATCGGCGCGACGCCCGACTGTGCGACTTCCTGGCTCTCGAACGATTCGTACACGGTGAAGCCGAAGACGAAGGGATAGCCGGCGGCAAGGCAGCCCTGCATCTGCTGGAGGCTCCTGGCCACGCGCTGGTAGGCAACCGCGCGGTGCTCCTTCGCGTCGGTGTAGCACTGCTGGCTGGGCTGATCCGCGAACTTCGCAATCTCGTACGGCCACTCCGCCTCCGGGCACGCGCCTTGCGCGCCGACGGACTTGATCCCGTCACGAATCTGCGCGCCCGAATCGCTCGAGACCGTGTTCTCCATGACTCGTTCGTTGTAGTAGATGAAGAGACGCGACGGGGTCGTGTACCCGGAGATGCCCTCCTTGTCGGCATCGAACTCGAGGGCGCCGGCGATGGCGTTCGCGGTGCACGAGCCAAGCTGGCCTTGATCGTAGACAGGCGGACACTGGGCGGTGAGATCGGTCGACGCCGGGAGGGCGCCGAGGACTTCGGGCGGCGCCGCGAAGAGGTAGTCGCGCTGGTCTGGAACGTCGGGCACCCAGCCGTAGCCGTGAGTGCCATGAGAGGTGGTGGGAGTGGTCATGGGTGGAGACCTTTGCACGGCGGCCGGGACCGGCCGCAGCTGATGCGGGCCGCAGGGGCGGAAGTGCGCATCCAGCCGGGTTCGCAGCTCGACCCCCGCAAGGAGGAGGCCTCTTTGAAAGGACGGGTCCGATGCCCGGCTGGCGCGTTCGGTCCAGACGCTGGGGGAATCAGGACCGATTCGGTTGTTTGTCCTTCGATTTTATTAACTCCGTGACGCGCCTGTCAAGAGGCTTTCTGCCTAGCGATTGTCAGCCCTTCGAACCACTCCAGGGAGCCCTCTCGCCGTCCCTCATCCGGCCCCCAGCAGCTCGGCCAGGCCGTCGATGCCGGGCGCGACCACGCCCGGATCCGTGAAGTAGGAGGGATAGGCAGCATCTGCCCGGTTGATCCATGCAGTCTGGAGCCCCGCCTTCGCAGCGCCATGGATGTCCCATGGATGCACAGCGACGAGCATCATGTCCTCGGCCGATACCCCGCAGGCCGTCGCGCCGTACGCGTACGACGACGCCGCAGGCTTCCACAACGGCGCATCCGCGACCGAGAGGAGCGCCTCGAACGAGTCCCGCAAACCCGCCCCTTCGAGCAGTTGCTTCGCGACGAGGGTCCCGCCGTTGGTGAGCGTCACGAGCCGGAACCCGCCCTCGGCCAGTGCGCGGACGCCGTCGGCCACGTCCGGGTGGACGCTCAGGCCGAGCATCCCGGACATCACATGCTGGACGGCTTCCTCGAGAGATCGGTTCAGCTCCTGGCCACGCAGGATGCCCCGCAGGACCTCAGCGCCGATCTCGGCGAAGTCGCCATTGTCGCCAGCAGCGGCAAGCGCGAATCCATCCCGTAGGAGCGAGGCGAACCACACCTTCGCGAGCGTGGCAGGTGCTCCCACCTCGGCGAACCGCTCGCCCATGGGCGACATGTCGGAGAGGGTCTCATTGACGTCGAAGACGATGACCTCGGGTCGGCGAACCATGGTGACTGCGTCCTCCTTCTAACAGGGGCGGCTCGGGTATGGCCGGCGCCCACATCCTACGGCGTGAGCCTTGCGGCGTGGATAGCTTCAGCCAGTTCGGCGTCGGCGCCCGGGAGAGGGGCGCGGCCCCAGAGGCCGAGGTACAGCTGGGAGGCGCTCCCCCTGAGAGTGCCGAGCAGCGGCCCATCGGAGCTCCCGTCGCGGGCGGGGACATCGAGCGTTGCGAGCAACGCGCCGTCGTCCGTGCGCACTTCGATGCGGACGACGCCGGGCAGGCCCGCCGACCGCCCGAGCCGCACCTGCCGCGGATAGAACCCTTCGACGACCTCGCGGATACCGTCGAGCGCAAGGTCTTCGGGCACCGACCAGAGGTCAGCCCGGGGCTCCCCCGCTCCAGCGCCAAGCGATTGCGCGAGGTCGAACGTGTGCACGATCGTCTCGTGCCCCTGCCGGCGCGCCCAGAACGCGGCCACTCGCTCGCCCCACAGGGTCCAGGCCGTCGAGTCTGGCGCCGACGCCCGCAGCGTCGCGATGAGTTCGCCGGCCCGCGCGCGGTACCACGTGGGCAGAGGTGCGTCACCGAGGTCGAACTGGGCCTCGGGCGGGGCATGGCTCGCGCCGATCGCCGAGGCCGCCCAGGCGTGGATGAGCCCCAGGTGGACCACGAGCTTGCGGGCGGTCCACCTCGGACACGCGGGTACAGGCGCTCCCCAGTCCGAGACCCGCTCGGCGGCAGAGGCGAAGCGCTGGGTCAGGAGGTCGAGGCGGTCGACGGCGGCGGCATAGCCGGCGGCTGTGTGAGTCACGCGGCCACGATAGCGCCCCCGGGCGACATTTAGAGGGCGAAGGCTCCTCACCACCCCACGAGGAGGTCGTCCCGGGCTTGGAGGTACGCGAGCGTCGGAAGGTAGTTGCCGTGGGTTGCGACGCGAGCCATGTACGAATCGGGCTCCATCTCGAGGGCGAGCCGGTCGAGGTTGTTCGGCTCGGCCGAATACGAGTAGCCGGGGAAGCCGAGGTAATCGGTGCGCCGCCACAGATTGATCCACACGGGCTGCGGGCGGGGCACGAGGCTGAACGCGCCCGCGGGAATGTCGAGCAGCCCCGTGAGCGGGACCGAAGCCGCTGGAGGCGACCCCGCGCCGTCGTTCGCCGCTGCCGGCGCCGGTTTGGCGACCGCCCGCAGCTTCCGCCCAGGCCCGCGCCCCGAGGCGGTTCCGAGAGCCTGGCCGTCCAGGTCCTTGCCAGCCCAAGGATCCGCGGACCAGAACGACGGCCCGGCGACACCCGGTGTGCCCAGCACCTCGGGCCCGAAGAGCTCGGGGAAGAACCGGCCGAAGTACGGGCGCAGCTGCATGCCGAACGTCAGGAGGCGCACCTTCCGGAGGAGGTCCATCCGGCCGAGCGCCGCCAAGTGGAACAGCGCTGCGACGCCCAGCACGGTTCCGAGGCTGTGGGTCGCGAGGAGCACGCGGCGTCGTGGCGCGGGGATCCCGTCCGGCTCGAGCCAACGGATCATGCGGTCCGCGAGCTCTGGGACGGCGCGTTCCGAGAAGCACGCGGGGCCGAAGGGATGCGCCGCCCTCGGGAGCCACGCCATGAGATCCCACAGGAGCCCGAGCGGACGCCCGCGCCCGAGCGTGGCGGCATTGGTGACTGCCGCGGTGAGGACGGCGAGCGCGCCGAGCACGACGCTCGTGAGCACCACCCACTGGGCGATGGCGAAGAACCCCGCGACCCCCGCGGGGCCGCCGAACCACCCCGCCAGCACGCTCTGCACCCAGGCCCAACGGCCGGTGACGCCCTGCGCCTGCCGCATGACCGTGAAGGCGAGCGAGACCGTGACCGTCACGCCCACGACCCAGCTCAGGGTGTGCAGGAGCGGCTCGGCGCGCTGCATGAACGCGCTCGAGCGGCGAACAGCATCGATCTCGCGGGCGAAGACCGCCTCGGACGGGTCGACGGGTGGGCTCGCGATGACGGCCTTGCGCATCCCGAACCAGGCGAGCACGCACAGCAGCCCCGCGACGAACACGACGATGAGCGCGAGCACTCCCCCGAAGGCCCAGAAGGCCGTCGGGACGGCGATGTCATGGGCGCCCGCGGGGATCGTGAGGTCGCGGAAGAGCGGGTCGGACCGGTCGGGGGTCGATTGCAGCCGGCCCGCGCGGAGGTATGAGCCGATGCCGAGGGCGACGGCGGAAGCGAGGAACGCGGCCACCACGAGCGCGAGGTACATGAAGACCCCCGGCCCAGCGCCGTGCCACGCGTGCTCTCGCCGGTGCGGGTCCCGCCGGCGCAGCACGACGAACGGCACCACGAAGCCGAGCCCGGAGAGGACGACGACGGCGAGCGCCGCTGCGTTGGCAGCCCACCCGAGCGGGTCGAGCCAGCCGCCCACGGCGACGACGAGGGCGGCGACGCCGACGGTGAGCACCGACGTCGCGATCCACTCGTTGTAGCCCGAGCGTACGACGCAGCCGACCGTCGCGAGGATCGTGAGGCACACGAGGATGATCGTCGGCGTGAGCTGCCCGGACGTGAACGGGGCCCTCGGGGTCTCGTTGGGGAGCTGGACCTCGGTCACGACGCATGCGAGGTAGGTCAGGAGAGCCGCGGCCACGAGCAGTCCGGCCCACAGGTAGCGGCTCGACCAGAAGTCCGAGACGATCGGCGGATGCACCGAGCGGGCCCACGCCGCGACTACACCCGCGACGACCACGAGCTGCACGCCTGCAACGCACAGGAGCGCAGGCGCACTCGCGCCGTCCCGAGGCCACGCGTCCGCCATGAGGAGGATGACGACGAGGTGGATGCTCGCCGCGAGATGCAGCATCCCGGTCGGCGAATTGATGCGCCGGCGGACCCAGAGGCTCGGAACCGCGAGCGCGAACGCATCCTCCTGGGTCGGGTTGGCCAGGGCGCGGGCGGCGTCGCCCGCGCGCGTGCGGAAGCGGACGTCGCTCACGAGGCCCAGGAGCGCGACGAGGACGACGGCGAGGATCGGCGCGAGCGAGAGGGCCGCGAGGCGCTGGCCCCGCGTGAGGTCTCGAAGGCCGTCGAACTGCGACGGGAGCGCGCTGCAGACCTTCCACGTGCCGGGGGTTCCCGTGGGCTGGAAGCACTGGACTGCCACGAGGTCGAACGCGACGGTGGAGACCGCGGCGACGAGCAAGAGCGTCAGGAGCAGGCCGAACAAACGCACCATCGCACCTCCGCTGCCCGTACGGAGGCCGCCCTCGCGGCTCGGGTCGGGCCGGAACGCGCGGGCCCAGTAGGCGGCGTTGGCGAAGCCGAACGGCGCGATGAGGAACCAGCCCAGGTTGTAGAGGACCCTGCCGATCTTCCCGAGGAGGGTGTTCCCCTTCGAGAAGCGGTCGAGGTTGCCCCAGCTGTAGGCCTCGAGGCGGGTCTTCTGGCCCGGCAGCGAGGTCTTGGGGGTGTAGAAGCCGGCGAGATTGTCCCCCAAGGGGATAACGCCGTCGTGCGCGAGCTCGACATTGTCGACGGGGGTGCCGAGCATTTCCTGGGGTGGTGTGTTGCGGACGCCGTGGACGCGGAGCTCGAGGACTTCGAGCGCGGGGGCGGATCCAATGGGTGCTGTGGACATGACGCTCTCCGAGGCCTTCCCCAGCGCTTGCCATAGATGGTAAGGCGGCGGCCGAAGCCTGTCCACGGGCAGGCCAGGTGCTGCCCCTAGGGGCCCAGGCCGCGCACGAGCTTCGCTTTGCCGAGGGGTGTGCGCGGCACCTCGTGGACCGGGAAGACGCGGACCGGTGTGCTGACAACGCCCTGCTCCGTGAGGCGCTGCGCAATCGCGTCCCGCAGGCCTTGCAGATCGGTGCCGAGCGGCGTGCCGGCCACGAGGACATCGAGTCCGTCCTCCCGTTGGACCACCTGCCAGCCCGTCACGGGCGCTTCCTCGAGGATCTCGTGGAACACGTTGGGATGGACTGCGACAGTGCCCCCGGCAGCCGGGAGCCGGAGGATGTCTTCGGTCCGGCCCTCGACTCCCTCCAGCAGCCTGAACGACCGCCCGCACGGGCAGCCGCGCTCACCCAACCGGACGCGATCGGACATCTCATAGCGGATGAGCGGAAGAGTGCGCGAGAACAGGACCGTGACGAGAAGACGCTCCCCGGTGATGCCGGGCGGTACGGGGCGGTAGTCGGCGTCGACCGGCTCGACGATGACGACGTCCTCGTACACGTGCCGTCGCCCAGCCGTGCATGTCGAGGCGATGCACGCGGTCTCGGTCGTGGCGTAGATGTCCACGGGAGGGCTCCCCCACGCCGCTTCGAGGTCCCTCGACTCGGGCACGCCCAGGATCTCGGAGGTCGCGACGACGGCACGGGGCTCAATGTCGAGGCGACCGGCGAGCTGCTCCAGCGCGAGGGGGCGGAGTGCAGACGGGAAGCCGACGAGCAGATCGGGATGGAAGGCGCCGAGGCGAGCGGCGAGGTCTGCCGGGCTGTCACTGGCGTCCAGCCGCAACGTCGGGAAGAGGAGGGAGTTGAACGTTGCGCTGATGATGGCGGATTGGTGGCTCGGGCGGCGCGTCGTCACCATCGCTACCCGCGCTGGTCTCTTGATCCTGCTGAAGATCCCCGCCCAGCTCGGCACGCGCGCGTAGGAGGCGATGACAGCCGCCCACTCGCGGTGATCCCAGATGAAGATCCCACGCCGCCCTGTCGTCCCCGCGCTCGCCGCGGCCCACCAGCGTCCGCGCCACGGGACTGACGGGTCGGCGTCGTTCTCCACCAGGTTGTGGAGGTGCTCCTCGATGTCGGACAGGCGAAGGCTCGGAGCGGTGACCGCCTCATCGAAGTGGTCCATGAGCTCGTCCTTGGTCACCGGCGGCAGGGCGGTGAGCGGCGCTCCCTCGAGGCCCGCGTAGCGCTCCCGGTAGAAGGGCGAGCGGGCGACGGCGTAAGACCGGAGCCGCTGGAAGGCCTCGGTCTGCTGGGAGGCAATGCGCGCAGGACTCCAGTGCTCATGAGTTCTCCATGCCGCACGGAGCGCTAGGAGGCGAGTCAACAGCTCGGCGTCCACGGCGCTCATGCGGCCCAGACTAGGTCGCCGTCATTGGCTTGGATAGGGCCATTAGCCTCCGCTGCCGAATCGTGACTTCACCGAAGGAACCCGCCTCGGATTTCCGGGGGCGCAAAGCTGTGCCGCTCACTCGGGCCCCATCCTGCCCGCGCTGGAGTACCCTGCGGCCATGACTCTGGAGCGGTGGCGGAGGCTTTCCGAGTGGCCCATGATCGGTGCGGCCGTCGTGTTCCTCGTGGCGTACTCCGTGCAGGTCATCGCTGACCTGCCCGAAAGGGAGGGCATCTGGGCCGATGTCCTCGTCTTCGCGTGCTGGGCTGTGTTCATCGTGGACTATTTCGTTCAGCTCGCGCTCGCGCCCAACCGCGGGCGTTGGTTCATCCGCAACCTGCACGAACTCGCGATCCTCGCGCTTCCTGCTCTGCGCCCCCTGCGCCTGCTCCGACTCGTGACGTTCCTGCGCGTGCTGCAGATCCGTGCCGGGGACGCGCTGCGGGGCCGGCTGCTCCTGTACGTCTTCGGTGCGGCGGGGATGATCCTCTACTGCGGGGCGCTAGCTGCCGAGGACGTTGAACAGAACGTGCCCGGCTCCAACATCCGCTCCTTCGGCGACGCGGTCTGGTGGGCACTCGAGACGATCACGACCGTCGGATACGGCGACCACTACCCCGTGACCTTCGTCGGCCGATGCGTCGCGGCCGTGCTCATGGTCGCGGGCATCGCCGTCCTCGGCGTCGTGACAGCGTCGATCGCGGCGTGGCTCGTCGAGAACATCACGGCGGAGACCGCGGCCGAGGTCGAGGCGGAGGTGGAAGCTGAGGTGGAGGCCGTCGACGAGACGCTCGAGGCGAAGGTCGAGGCGCTCACGGAGCAGGTCGCCCGGCTCACGGCGGCGCTCGATCGGCATCCGCTCGGAGGCCGCGAGCGGATCGACTGAGGATTCGCAGGGCGGTTCAGGAAGGACGGCCTGCTCGTCCGCAAGAATGGACTGATGGACCTCGGAATCACAGGGAAGACTGCTTTCGTCTCGGCCTCGACGTCCGGTCTCGGGCTCGCCGTCGCGCGCGCCCTCGCCGCCGAGGGAGCGCGCGTCGCCATTACCGGACGACGGCGGGAGCTCGCCGAGCAGATAGCGGAGTCCCTTCCAGGGGCGGTCGCCATCGGTGCGGACCTCCTGGCGCCTGGTGCCATCGCGTCGGCCGTCGACCAGGCCGAGGAACGGCTCGGACCGATCGACATCGCCGTCCTCAACGGCCCCGGGCCCCGCCCGAGCACTGCAGCCGAACTCAGCTCCGAGGAGCTGGCTATCGCGTTCGACCGGCTCGTGCGGCCGCAGCACGACCTCATCTCGCGGGTCCTTCCAGGAATGCGGCAGCGGCGGTGGGGCCGCGTCCTTGCGGTTGGATCAAGCGGCATCGTGGCGCCCTTGCCCAACCTTGCGTCGTCGAACGCCGGCCGCGCCGCCCTCGCGAACTACCTCAAGACCCTCGCGGCCGAGGTCGCCGCCGACGGCGTGACGGTCAACCTTCTCCTGCCGGGCCGCATCGCGACCGACCGCGTGGCCGAACTCGACGCCGATGCTGCGAGTCGGCGAGGCATCTCCGTGGACGAGGTCCAGCACGAGTCCCGCGAGGGCATTCCCGCCCGCCGTTATGGCACGCCCGAGGAATTCGGCGCCGCCGCCGCCTTCCTTTGCAGCGCTCCGGCGTCGTACATCACGGGAGTCGCGCTCAGGTGCGACGGCGGGCTCGTCCGGAATCTCTGATTCAGGCACACTGAACGCATGGGTGTTGATCTCGACGAATTGAAGAGGTTGCGCCGTGCCCGCGATCGAATGGACCGCGAGTACGCCGAGCCGCTCGACGTCGCCTCGCTCGCTCGCACGGCGCTCATGTCGACGGCGCATTTCAGCAGGCGCTTCCGCGAGGCCTATTCGGAAACGCCGTACGCCTATCTCATGACTCGGCGGATCGAGCGGGCCAAGGCACTCCTGCGCTATGGGGAATTGAGCGTGACTGAAATCTGCTTCGCTGTCGGCTGTACGAGTTTGGGCTCGTTCTCTTCTCGGTTCACGGAACTCGTCGGAGAATCGCCGTCCTCATATCGGGCGGGAAATCACGAGGATTGGCGGGTCCTCCCGAGCTGCCACATTATGGTCGTTACGCGCCCGCGGAAGACGGGGGCACCCGCTCGGGAATCCAACCCCGAATCGAGCAGTTTCGAAGAAGCACTCGTTTCAACGCCGACCTAGCATCATTTCCATGACAGTCTCCATCAGCACCGTTCACGTACTCGTCGACGATCCGGACGCGGCCGTCTCGTTCTACCGCGACACCCTCGGCCTGACCGTCCAGAACGAGGTCGCCCGCGAGGGCTTCCGGTGGATCGTACTCAGCACACCGAACCAGCCCGAGATCCAGATTGTGCTGTCCCAGCCGCAGGCTGGCCGTTCGAAGGAGGACGGCGAGACCATCGCGGCGCTGCTCGCGAAGGGCGAGCTGGGCGGCATCAACTTCAGCACCGAAGACCTCGACGCGACGTTCGAGAAGGCCGCCGCAGCACCGGGTGTGGAGGTTCTGCAGGAGCCGGTGAGCCAGCCGTGGGGCGTCCGCGACGCTGCCCTCCGCGACCCCGCAGGCAACACCGTCCGCATCCAGCAGGCGTAGCCGAACCACAGCCAAGCTGGCGCCGCCGTCCGGTCCTCACCGGAGGGCGGCGCCTTTTGCTTGCCTCAGCCGTTCCGCGACGTGTTCCGCGCCCCGAGCCGCGCGCGCAGCCCCTCGACAAACACGCTCAGGCCGAACTCGAAGGCCTCCTCCGCGCGCTGGGCCGGGGCGGGGGCGTGGCTCAGAGCGCGCGAGAGCGTCGGGTACCCCTCCCCCGGCGGCGCCCACACGACGTCGGGCGCGGCGAGGTCCAGGGCTGCACCGATGGCGAAGGAGTCGATGGTCGATATCGCCGCGAGGACTTCAGCGCCCGAGAATCCGGCCCGTTCCAGCGTGCGGGCGATGTCCTCGTAGAGGCCGATCACGAGCTCGTCCTGAACCGTCTGCTGCACGAGGAGCGGCGCGAGGCGCGGATGCCGGGCGAAGCCGTCGCGGTAGGCCCGGATGAGGGTTCGGAGGGCATCGTCCCAGGGGAGGCCGTCGACGGCGGAGCGAGGGGTCGACTCGATGACCCGGCGCCGCATCCGCTCGACGATCTCGTCGCGCCCCTTCACGTGGTGATAGATCGAGGACTGGGTCACGCCGATCCGCTTCGCTACCCGCGGGAGGCTGAAGTCGCCGCTCTCGTCCACGAGCTCGAGCGCCGCGTCAGTGACGGCCTCCACGGTGATGAGGGGCTCCGAAGGGCGCGCCACGACAACTCCAATCCGCCGGTTTCCAGTGCGGTCCAGCCGGCCATTCGACCCTACCTCTTGTGCTGCACGTCACCGTGCCGCATACTAAACCGAAAGGCTTTCGATTTATGCCTCTGAGATCTCTTCTCAGCCCAAGAACCCAACCCCAGATCCCAGACCTACCCAAGGACTCCCCATGGCCCAGACCGAGACCACCCCGGGCACGCCCGCGGTACCGGACGCCCCTCCCGGCGACGGACTCAAGCGGAACGCGATCGGCACCTTCGGCATCGCGTTCCTCGTCATCTCAGCAGCCGCACCGCTCACGGTGATGGCCGGCGTCGCGCCTGTCGCGATCAGCCGCGGAGGCATTGGCGCCCCCGTCGGCTACCTCGCGGCCGGCATTGTGCTCGCCCTCTTCGCGATCGGCTTCATGGCGATGACCCGCCATGCCAAGGCCGCCGGCGGCTTCTACACCTACATCACCATCGCCCTCGGCAAGACGGTCGGCCTCGCCGCGGCGATCGTCGCCGTGGTCTCGTACAACTGCCTCCAAGTCGGGGTGTACGGGCTCTTCGCCGTCCAGACCCAGGCGATGCTCTCCTTCGTGTTCGGCCTCAACGTCCCGTGGCCCGTCGTCGCCTTCGCCGCGATCGCGGCGGTGTGGTTCCTCGGCTACCGGGGGATCGACGTCGGCGCCAAAGTCCTCGCTGTCCTGCTCACCGCGGAGACCGCGATCCTCGCCGTCATGGGCGTCGGGATCCTCGCCCACGGCGGAGCCAAGGGAATCACCATCGGATCGTTCGCCCCGCAGACGATGTTCAGCCCCGGCGTGCTCGCAATCCTCGGCATCTGCTTTGCCGCGTTCATGGGCTTCGAATCGACCGTGCTGTACCGCCGGGAGGCCCGCGACCCTGACCGCGCCGTCCCCCGCGCGACGTTCATCGCCGTCGGCTTCATGTCGGTGTTCTACGCGTTCATCGTCTGGACGGTCATCCAGGCGTACGGCGACTCCGGCGCGGTCGACGCGGCCAACAGCCAGCAGCAGGGGATGTTCTTCGCGACCATCGCGCAGTACGTAGGCCCTTGGGCCGAGGTCGCGATGTACATTCTCATCGTCACGAGCGTCTACGCCTCGCAGCTCGCCTTCCACAACGCCATCAACCGCTACGTCTACATGCTCGCCCAGGACGGCGTGCTCCCGGCATTCCTCGGGCACACTCATCCCAGGCACAAGTCGCCGCACCGCGCCGGGCAGGTCCAGACGCTGCTTGCCGCCGTCGTCATCGGCCTGTGCGCCGTGCTCGGCGCGGACCCGTACCAGCAGCTGCTCATCTGGGTTAATACGCCCGGGATCTTCGGGATCGTCGGCCTCCAGGGGCTCGTTGCGATCGCGGCCCTCGTCTACTTCCGCCGCCATCCGGAGGCGGTTCGCAACCGGCTCACGGTCCCGCTCACCGCAGCGAGCGCGGTCCTGCTGTTCGCCGCCGTCGTGCTCATCGGCATCAATATCGAACTCCTCACGTTCGCCGACGCGGTGACCAACGCGGTCCTCATGTCCATCGCGCCCGTGGTCTTCGTGGTCGGCCTCCTCCTCGCCCGATGGCTGCGCCGCGCCCGCCCGGCCGCCTACGCGCGCATCGGGAGCACCGAAGCCCATGACGGAAGCACCGAAGCTGAGAGCACTGAAATCCATGACCTCGCCTGATCGCATCATCCTCGCCGGCACCATCCACACCCTCGACCCCGCACACCCCGCCCCGTTGGGGGCGGTCGCCGTCAGCGGGGGGCGGATCGCCGCCGTCGGAACGCAGGACGACGCCGCCTCCTGGGCGGGCCCTGACACCGAGATCGTGGACTTGGGTTCCGCGACCGTCGTGCCAGGGCTCGTCGACGGGCACGCCCATCCGGTGTTCGGCCTCGACATCACCGCCGGCGCAGACCTGAGCGGGGTGCAGGACCTCGACGAAGTACGACGGCGGCTGGCCGCGGAGGCGTTGCGGGTGGGCTCGGGCGAGTGGGTCCAGGCCTGGGGCCTCGACCCGAACGCGTTCGGCGGCGCGCCCGTCTCCGCGGCGGCGATCGACGGCGTCCTCGGCGGCAGGCCCGCGTTCGTGCGGCTGTTCGACGGCCACTCGGCGCTCGCAAGTTCCCGGGCCCTCGAGATCGCGGGGGTCGACGGGCCGAGATCGTTCGACGGCGCCGCCTCCGTGGTGTGCGACGCCGACGGCAGCCCGACCGGGCTCCTGCTCGAGTTCCCTGCGTGCGAACTCGTGGCGCGGCACCTTCCGGCCGAGACGTTCGAGGAGCGGCGGGAGCGCCTCGCCGATGTGCTCGACAGTTTCGCCGACGCAGGCCTCACCGGGGTGCACGTCATGGATCACGCCGAGGAATCGGCCGCCCTGTACCGGGCGCTCGAGGAACGCGGTGAACTGCCCGTCCGCTTGCGGTGCTCCCCGTGGTGCTCCCCGGGCACCGGAGCCGAGGACTGGTCGGCGCTGGCGGCTTCGATCGGCACGGGCGGCCGGCGTTGGGAGGTGGCCGGGATCAAGCTCTTCATCGACGGAACCATCGACAACGGCACCGCGTGGCTGCACGAGCCCGATACGCTCGGCGAATCGACGGCGGCCTACTGGCCCGACCCTGTCGAGTACGCCCGGGCTGTCGCGTTCTTTGCCGAGCGCGGCGTCCCCACGGCCACGCACGCGATCGGAGACGCCGGCGTCGGCTTCGTGCTCGATGCCCTTCTTGCCCTCGACCCCGGCGTCCGCGCTCGGGCCGTGCACCGCATCGAGCACATCGAGACCGTGCCGGACGCCGTCGTCGAACGCTTCGTCGGCTCCGGCGTCGTCGCGTCGATGCAGCCGACCCACTGCACCCACTATTCGCGCGCCGATCACAGCGACAACTGGAGCGTCCGCCTCGGCCCGGTCCGGGCACAGCGGGCCTGGCGTTGCCGCGACCTTCGCGACCTCGGCACGACGCTCGCGCTCGGTTCCGACTGGCCGATCGCCCCGTTTCCGCCGCTGCCGATCATGGCCGACGCGCAGCTCCGGCGCCGCGCCGGGACCCGTGAAGAACCCATTGCGCCCGGTCAGGCCCTCACCGCCCGCCAAGCCCTCGAGGGATACACCTCGCACGCGGCACGGGCCGCGGGCACGTGGGCAAACTCGGGCTCGATCACGGTCGGCAAGCGCGCGGACCTGACGTTCCTCGAGCTGGACCCACTCACCGCGGAGCCGGACGAGCTCGCCGCCTCGGCGGTGCTCGGGACAGCGCTCGACGGCGAGGTGCGGCTGCGCGAAGCCGTGAGGGCCTGAGCAAGCACGGGACGTCAGGTGGGCGGCTGCTACGGCAGCCGCCCACCTGACTTCTTGAGCCGACCGCGGAAGTAAACCGCCGCCCAGCCCTGAAGTCACATCTAGGCCCCGTGACGCTCCCGGTCACACAATTGACTTGCCGGGGAAGTTCCGGGGCATGTATGGGGATCTGGAGGCACGTGTGCGTCATTGCAGCCATCGCCGATCCCATCGTCTTCACGGACGCGAGATTCCTCATCGGGCAGGGAGCCGAGCTCGCGATCCTCGCAGTGTGCGTCGCGCTCCCGTGGGACCGGCTCCCCTATGGGATCTTCCTCGTCATCCCACTGGTCGACTTCGCCCCGCTCAGCCTCCTTCACTACGCGAGCGGAAGCTCGCTCAACGGGCTCTCACTCCTCGGCGTCTTCCCCACGATGTGGCTCGCAGGATCGGGGATCAAGCCGCGCACCATGGTCCCGCTCGGCGGCCTCGCCGCGCTCCTCATGGTCTGGGCTCCCCTGATCCTGGCCGGCACCGCGACGCCGAGCAGGCTCGCCGCCGAACTCCTCGTTCCCTTCCTGCTCCTCGCCATCGGCGTCGGTACCTCGGTCATGACGCTCAGCGGCATGGCTCAGCAGGCGCGGGTCGAGGAGCTGCTCGCGCGCACCGAGACCCGTGAGCGCCTCCTGAATACAGTCCTCGACACCGTCGACGTCGGCGTCCTCGTTCTCGACGACCACGGCCAGAACACCTACCTGAACGCCAAGGAGCGCGAGCTGTACCTTGCTGCACTCCCCCCGGGGGTCCAGACGACCCTCGAGTCCGAGCTCTTGATCTATCGCGACGGCAGCGAGGAGCTGCTCCCCGCGGAGCAACGTCCCCTCGCGAAGGTCCTCTCGGGCGAGACGATCGCGCATGAGGTCTACCGGCTCGGCCGGGGAAGCGACGCCCGCACCGTCTCGATCTCCGGGCGCCAGTTCGCAGACGTCCAGGGCGACACGGCTGGCACCGTCCTCGCCTCGACCGACGTCACGGAGGTAGTTGCGGCGGTCCACGCGCGCGACAAGTTCCTCGCAGCAATGTCCCACGAATTCCGCACGCCCCTCACGAATATCCTCGGCTACGCGGAGCTGCTCCAGGACGATCCCTCCCTGAGCCCCGCCGCGAAATCCGACCTCCAGATCATGATGCGCAACGCGCGTCACCTCAACCACATGGTCGACGACATCCTCGCCGCCTCTCTCACCGGCGACGAGGCGGCCGGAATCCGGCTTCCGCTCGACCTCGCAGAGCTTGTTCAGCAGACGAGCGTCTCGTTCAGCCCCGAGGCGTCGAACAACGGCATCACGCTCGATCTCTCCACGGAGACGGCCCTCCCGATTCTCGGCGATCGCACGGGTCTCGTCCGCGTGCTCAACAATCTCGTCTCCAATGCACTCAAGTATTCGCAGCCCGGCACCACAGTCCGCCTCGTCGCACGGGAGGAGGGCCCGTGGGCCGTATGCGAGATTGCGGATGAGGGACTCGGCATCGACCCCGAGGATCTCAAGCGCCTCTTCACCCGCTTCCAGCGGAGCGACGCCGCCGTCCGAGCGGGCATTCCCGGCACGGGTCTCGGGCTTGCGCTCGCAAAGGAGGTCGCCGAGCAGCACGGCGGCGAACTCGAGTGCACGAGCGAGGTCGGTGTGGGAAGCGTCTTCACCCTTCGCCTGCCCCTGCGGAGGGCGAAGCAGCATATGACTTTGTCGTAAGTCCTCGCCGTCCGGCGTCCGAAAGGAGCACGATTAAGGCCCGGACCCGGAACAGGGAGGCGAGCATGTCGGCCAAAGGCACGAACGGCCCAGCAAAAGGGACTGTCAGCCCGGAGGCAGCACCGGACCGACCGGAACTCATCCGCAACGTGGTGCTCGTGGGCCATTCGGGCGCGGGCAAGACCATGCTGCTCGAGGCCGTGCTCGCCTCGACGGGCGCCATTTCGAGGATGGGGTCGATCGCGGACGGCACGACTGTGAGTGATTCCGATCCTTCGGCCGTGCACCAGCAGCGATCCGTGACGCTCTCGGTGGCTCCCGTCGTCGTCGGCGATATCAAGGTGAACCTGCTCGACACGCCCGGCTACGCGGACTTCGTGGGCGAGCTTCGCGCTGGCCTGCGCGCTGCCGACGGCGCGCTGTTCGTGGTCTCGGCGGTCGACGGTGTCGACGCGACGACGACGGCGCTCTGGGCCGAGTGCGAACGGGTTGGCATGCCGCGCGCCGTCGTCATCAGCAGGCTCGACCATCCCCGAGCGGATTACGACGGCGTCTTCGCCGAATGCCGCGCAGCCTTCGGCGAGTCGGTGCTCCCCCTTTATCTCCCCCTCCGCGACGACGGCGCTGTCACCGGACTGCTCGGGCTGCTTTCTGGCACGGTGTCGGATTACTCGGGAGACGAGCTGCAGCCGACCTTCCGTCCGGCGGAGCAGAGCGAGCTCGCGGAGTGGGACGCTGCACGCGGCGAACTCATCGAGGGAATCATCGCCGAGAGCGAGGACGAGACCCTCATGGACCGGTATCTCGGAGGCGAGGAAATCTCCCTCGACACGCTCATCGGGGATCTCGAGACCGCCGTCGCCCGCGGCTCCTTCTTCCCCGTCATACCGACCTCGGCGACGAATGGCCTGGGCACCGCCGAACTCCTCGAAGTCCTCACGCGAGGCTTCCCCTCGCCGGCGGAACACGCCGTTCCCGAAGTGAGCGAGCTGAACGGCAACCCGGTCGAGGATCTCACGTGCGATCCAAATGGCCCGCTCGTGGGCGAGGTCGTCCGGACCACCGTCGATCCGTTCCTCGGACGGGTCTGCCTCGTGCGCCTCTTCTCGGGGACTCTCCACGAGGACACGCCGGTGCACATAGCGGGACACGGCCTCGAGGAACGTGGCCACCCGGACCACGACAGCGACGAGCGCCTCGGCCACCTCTATTCGCCGTTCGGCTCAAACCTCCGGCCGGTGCAGTACGCGGTCGCGGGCGATCTCTGCGCGATCGCGCGGGTCTCCGCCGAGACCGGCGACACGGTGTCCTCGCGCGAGCGGCCCCTCCTCGTCGCGGCATGGGACATGCCGGAGCCGCTCATGCCCGTGGCCGTCGAGGCGGCATCCCACGGGGACGAGGACGCGCTCGCGAAGAACCTCGCAAGGGTCGCGGCTGGCGACCCGACGCTGCGGGTCGAGCGCAACTCCGAGACTCATCAGCTCGTGCTGTGGTGCATGGGCGAGGCACACGCGGAGGTCGTGCTGGACAGGCTCCGCGAGCAGGGGGTCAAGCTTCAGACGGTCGACGTCGTCACCCCCTTGCGCGAGACGTTCGCCGAGGGCGCGGCAGGCCACGGGCGGTATGTGAAGCAGTCGGGCGGGCACGGCCAGTATGCGATCTGCGACATCGAGGTCGAGCCGCTCGAGCGCGGCGGCGGGTTCGAGTTCGTGGACAAGATCGTGGGCGGCGTGATCCCTGGGCCGTTCATCGTCTCGGTGGAGAAGGGCGTACGGTCGCAGATGGAGAAGGGCGTTGCGAAGGGCTTCCCCGTCGTCGACATCCGCGTCACGCTCGTGGGCGGCAAGACCCACAGCGTGGACTCCTCGGACGCGGCCTTCCAGGCGGCGGGCGCCCTCGCGCTCCGGGAGGCGGCCGCGGCGGCGAAGATCCAGCTCCTCGAGCCCGTCTCATCGGTCACGATCAGCGTCCCCGACGACTACGTCGGCGCCGTCATGAGCGATCTCTCTTCACGCCGCGGCCGGCTCACGGGCACGACCTCCGCTGGCTCGGGGAGTTCGTCCGGCGAACCGCTGACCGAGATCAGCGCCGAGGTGCCCGACGTCGAGCTCCTCCGGTACGCCGTCGAACTCCGCGCCCTCACCGCCGGCACCGGCCGCTTCCGCCGGGAGTATCTACGCCACGACCCGGTTCCCGGCGGCTAAGCGGCCCCTAAGCGGCTAGGCCTCGACACCCGGCTCAGCATTGGGGCGTTGCTGCCACCGTCCCCGAAGCGCCGCTTCCGGTGCCGTTGATGCTGTAGTCGCGCACCCAGTCAACGTTCATCGTTGCCGGTTTGGTGGGCTGCCCGGTCGGGAACCAGTCGAGCTGCAGTGTCTGATGCATGGACTGCCCGGGTTGGTGCGCCGGATTGGTGTCCTTGAACCAGGCCTGGCCGTCAACGTAGCCCGTCACACCTGAGGGGCAAACCTGAACTGCATAGTTGTGCCACTGGGTCAGATCGAGTGGCTTGGTCGCATAGGTCTGGACCCCATTGGCGCAGCCGTAGTGGAGGAAGAAGTTGATACCGGCGAGATTTCCGTTCTGCTCGGCGAAATCGATCTCAGAGCATTTCGCAGATGTCGTGTCCGGCCACAGGATAGACACGGCGTGGTACTGCGGCTCGTTGGCGCTGGTCCTCATCCTGACCTCGTACCGGCCATACTGTTGGCGCGAGAACTTGGCGCTCATACCGCCAGTGGTTCCCGCGGAGTTTCCCGAGATGGTCATCATGCCGTTGTTCACGCTGATCGCCTGAGGGGAACGGAGTCCCTGTCCGGCGTTTCCGGCCGAGTTGTAGACGCTCCATTTCATCGGGTCGGGCGCCCCTGAATAGTTGAACTCGTCGCCTGCCGTGACCGGGCCCCAGCCCTGAGTGAGGGCAGCCTGCGACCCGTCGGTCGTGCTTGCCGCAACCGCGTTGGCGATCGGCGACGACGCCGTTCCCGCCGCCGGCACCGAACCCCCAGCGGGCGCCGAACCTCCGGCGGGCGCTGAGTTCGCCATCGAAGCGGCTGCGGACGCCGTCGTCCCGCTTGCGGTTCCGTTCGAGATCGGAGCGCTGCTAGTGGTGCTGCCCGGCGTCGGGGCCCCACTGGTCGTGGGCTTGGCCGAGGTCGGCGTGCTGCTCGGAGTGGGCATCGCCCCACCTCCCGTCTTGGCGAGCGCAGCGACCGACGGCGAACTCGTGGGCGCTGCCGTCGGGCTCGTCCCCGATCCGGCGCAGCCCGCGAGGGCCAGGGCCGCTGCTGCGAGCACCACAAGGTGACGTTTGCGAGATATCAAGACATCGGATTTCATGGGGTCGTCCTCTTCTTCAACGGCGCCCCCGCCCGCCTACAATTCGTTGTCCGCGATAACGATTTGGTCACGAACGCGGGTCAACGCTAGGCAGAACACCCAAAGTGAAGCAAACGCGGAACCATTGCAGGCGACACAAGTTGCAGGGAATGGAATCAAGATGAGAAGCTCTCAAGTTTCATGACCGAACATCAAGTGGTGATTGTCGGCGCGGGTCCAACCGGCCTCATGCTGGCGGGAGAATTGGCGCTCGCGGGGGTCGACGTCGCGGTCCTGGAACGGCGCGAAACCCTGGCCCTCATCGGCCAACGGGCCCTCGGCTTCTCGTCGCGCACGATCGAGGTGCTGGATCAGCGCGGGATCGCGGATCGGTTCCTGGATCAGGGCCAGACCGGGCAGGTCGGCGGCTTTGCCTGGATCCGCCTCGACATCAGCGACTTCCCGACTCGGCACAACTACGGTCTCGGCCTCGCGCAGCAGCACATCGAGCACACGCTGGCCGACTGGGTCGACGAACTTGGAGTGCCGACCCACCGCGGGCGCGAGGTGACGGGCTTCGCGCAAGACTCCGGCGGTGTCGTCGTCGGACTGAGCGACGGCGATCCGGTGCGCGCCGAATATCTCGTGGGCTGCGACGGGGGTCGCAGCCTGGTGCGCAAGACGGCGGGCATCGAATTCGTTGGCTGGGAGGCGACAACGAGCAGTCTGATCGCCGAGGTCGAGATGGACGAGGAGCCCGAGTGGGGCCTGCGCCGTCAGGGCCCTGGACTCCACGGACTGTCAAAGGTCGAGGGAACAGGCACATCCGGCGGTCGATCCGTCCGCTGCATGGTGACCGAGGAGCTTCCCGGGCGAACCGAAAACCCGACCCTCAAGGACCTGAGCAGGGCGCTCATCGCCGTCTACGGCACGGACTTCGGATTGCGAAATGCAGCTTGGATCTCGCGGTTCACCGACGCGACCCGGCAGGCGGCCGCCTATCGAAAAGGACGCGTGCTGTTGGCAGGCGATGCCGCTCACGTGCACTCCCCGATGGGCGGCCAAGGCCTGGGCGTCGGCGTTCAGGACGCGGTGAACCTCGGCTGGAAACTCGCGCAGGTGGTAAAGGGGACTTCGCCGGAGAGCCTGCTGGATACGTACCACGCTGAGCGGCACCCAGTCGCCGCCCGGGTGCTGCACAACACGATGGCCCAAGTCGCCCTGAGCCGCACCGACGAACGAACGGACGCCCTCCGCGACATCGTGACCGAGTTGCTGGCCATGGACGAGCCGCGCAAGCGGATCGCCGGCATGATGAGCGGCCTCGATATCCATTACGACCTCGGCGAGGGCCACCCCTTGCTCGGCCGTCGCGTGCCGGACCTCGATCTCGAAACTGCCAACGGGCCCGTCCGGGTGTTCTCCCTGCTGCACTCGGCGCGGCCCGTGCTGCTCAACCTCGGCGAGCCCGGGGCGCTCGACGTCAGCCCTTGGGCCGAGCGAGTCCAGCTGGTCGACGCCCAATACCGCGGCCGTTGGGAGCTTCCGGTCCTTGGCACGGTCGGCGCTCCCAGCGCCGTTCTGGTTCGCCCGGATGGCTACGTCGCATGGGTCGGCGACGGCTCAAGCAACGGACTGCAGGAGGCAATGACCAGCTGGTTCGGGCCGCCCGCTGCGGCTTAGGACGGGCTGTGAGTGGAGACCCGACCAGCAGTCCCCCGGAATGTCACGCATTCAAAAGGGTTGAATGCGTGACATTCCGCAACAGGATTCCCACATCCTCGCCGTCGCATGTAGCCGGCGCCCGAACGCGGCCTCCGTGAGGGCGGGTTCAGCGGGCGATAGGGATCCAGATCCGCATGGCGCCCGGATCGCCGTTGCCCCACGTCGCGTACGGCCGGAGGCGAAGGACTGTGCACTCCGAGGGAAAAACGGTGCGCCCTGAGGGAAGAACGGTGCGCCCTGAGGGAAGAACAGCGCGCTCCGAGGTCGGCCGCTTCCGGCCGCTCGGCGCGTACAGCTCGCCGACGCCGCTCTCCCTCACCGCGCCGGACGTCTCGAGTATCGGTCCGAGCTCGGTCGAGATGTCCGTCTCAACGAGGGGCTCGTCCGGGTCGCGGGTGGCGCGATCTAGGGCCGCGGGGTCAAGGGCGGCTCGGTCGACGTCTGCCTCATTGTCGCGCTGCTCGAGACAGTAGACGACTGGGCCGCGGCGCACGGCGGCGCAGCCGCGGATCGCGTCGATCCTTTCGTCGGGGAGCAGCACTTGCGGCGTCAGGTCGAAGTCGAGCTCGACGACGGTGCCTTCCGCGAGCGCGTTGTCGAGCCGGATCCAGCCGTCGGCGGGCTCGGCAGTGACGGCCGCGCCGTTGACGACGATGCGCACTCCCCCACACCAGGCAGGAACCCGCAGCGAGAGCGCGCCGAGAGGGCCATCGTGGGAGCCGGCGCCGCGCGAGGCCTCGGCCACGGTGATGCGCACGCGGCCGTCGGCCGGGTACTCGGTGTCGACGTCGAGCACGCAACGGCCGCCCTGCACCTCGGCTTCGATCCGCGACCGCGTGTACTGCACGAGCTGCAGTTCGCCGTCGCGCACGCCCGCGAGGTAGCCCTCAAGGCTCGCGAAGGTGCGCATGAGATTTGGCGGGCAGCACGCGCAGTAGTACCAGCTCAGCCGGGTTGCCGCCGCCTCCTCCTGCACGGAGAGGTGATCCGCGCGCAGTTGCAGGGGATTGCTGTAGAAGAAGGCGTCACCCGATTCGGCGAGGCCGTCTGCGACGACGTTGTAGAGGGCGGTTTCGAAGAAGTCGGCGTACTTCGCCCCGCCGGTGGCCAGATACATCCTCCACGCCCAGTGCATGGCCGCGATTCCGGCGCAGGTCTCGGCGTAGGCCCGATCACTCGGCAGCTCGTACGCGTCGCCGAACGACTCGTCGCGGTGCCTAGACCCCGTTCCTCCCGTGACGTAGCTGCGGCGGGAGACCATATCGTCCCACTGCGTCTCGAGGGCCGCGAGCAGCGGTCGGTCGCCTGTCTCGAGGTAGACGTCGGCCACGCCGCTGTTGAGGTAGATGGCACGGACGGCGTGGCCGCGCATGATCTCCGTGTCCCGGACCGGGGCGTCGTCCTGGTAGTAGGCCCTCCCGAAGACGCCGTCGCCGAGCCACCCGGCGCCGCGCCGGTCGATGAAGGCGGCAGCGGTTTCGAGATACTCCCGCTTCCCGGTGAGGCGGTAGAGCTCGACAAGCGCGTACTCGATCTCCGGGTGCCCCGGGTACACCGCAGACTCCGGTCCCCCGAACTCGCGCACAATGAGGTCGGCAAAGCGGGTCGCGACCTCGAGCAGTCGGTCGTCGCCGAGCGAACGCGCGGCGGCCACCGCAGCCTGGATCAGGTGGCCCGCGCAGTACAGTTCGTGCCCGAACGCGAAATCGCTCCAGCGCTCGCGCACCGTGGCGTGGTCTCGACGTGGAGTGCCTCCCGCATCTGCCAGCTGATACGCGGAGTTCAGGTATCCCCCGTCCTCCTGTGCCTTCTCTAGGAGCGCGACGGTGTCGTCGTAGAAGGTCCGGAGAGCCTCGTCGCCTTCGTGTCCGAGCTCCCACGCGACGGCCTCGAGTGTCTTGTACACGTCGCTGTCGGCGAAGACGGGGCCGCGGAACGGCGCATTCGAAAGCCCCGCTGCGCCACGCAAGTTGTCGATGTTCCCGACGGCCTCGAGCTGCTCGAGGCCGTGCGGGATCGTCCGCTCCCGGTTGCGCCTCTGCCAGCGGCCGAGCACGCCGTCGCCCAAGGCAGTGCCCTGGCCTGACGACCCGACGACGCCGAAAGCGGTCGCGGCCACAGGTGCGGCCGTGACGGATTTGGGACTCGTGCTCATCATGCCTCCCTTGCCGGCGAACCCCACGAGCGCAGGGCCTCGCGCACGTCGTCGCGCAGCTCGTTCTCAAGCGCCTTGCGGTAGGCGTCCTCGAGCACGGCTGCGAGCTCCACAGTGCGCCCCGTCGAGGCGGAGAGCACGGCGGCCTCGACCATCGCGAGGCTGTGGACGTTCGAGTGGACGTCGCCGGACGGCGTCTCCCCGCTGCGCAGTGCCGTGACGAACTCGTCGAGCGCCCCGGCGATCTCGGAACGGATCTCCGGCACCTCGGCCGGCCGGGCGCCGTCGTCCTCCGCATGGACGACGGCGGGTTCGCCGTCGCCGTCCCACACCGCCGTGCCGCGGGCCCCGCTCACCCGCCAGCTGCCGTTCCACGACGTCTCGAGCCCGGGACTGCACCAGCTGCCGGTGTACGTGTACCGCGTGCCGCCCTCGAACGTGAAGATCGCATTCGCCGCGGCGTCGCCGCGATACCAGCTCCACGAGGGGTTGAAGGTGCGGCAGTCGACGGTGACGGGATCGGCGTCGAGCAGGTAGCGGACCGCGTCGAACGCGTGGATCGCCATGTCCACCAGCAGCGGGTGCTCCATCTCGTCCCGGAAGCCGCCGAAGTGCGGGGCCTTGAAGAACTCGGTGGTGACGATCCCGATATCGCCGAGCGTCGCCGTCATGCTCTTCAGCCTCGCCAGCGCGGGGTAGTACCGGCGGGACTGGCTCGTCATGAGAAGCTGCCCGGAGACCTCCTCGGTCGCGATGAGCGAGAGCGTCTCGGTGACCGTCGGCGCGATCGGCTTCTCGCACAGCACGGGCAACCCGGCCAGGAGCGCCTCGGTGTTGACCGCGTGGTGCGCGGGCGGCACGGTCACGTCGATGACCGCCTGAGCGCCGGACTCCGCGGCGACCGCGGTGAGCGAGTCGCCGATCACGACGTCGAGCCCGTGCTCCGCCGCCGCCCGCTGCGCGAGGTTGAGGTCCAGGTCGACCAGGCCGACGAGGCGCACGGTCGGCGTGCCCGCGATCATCCGAAGCCACGCGCGCCCCATGTTTCCCGCCCCCACGAGGACAAGCCGCAGGGGCCCGTCGTCGGGCACGACGGCGAACGAGCCCATCAATTGCCGACCCTGTCACGCATCGCGCCCTCGTAACCATGGCCATTGAAGAAGTCGCCGGTCTCGTAGCGCAGCAGAACGGGCATCTCCCGCTCCGGCCGGTCGCTGGCGGCCCACCGGACGCCGTTCGCGATGACGCGGCGTACGTCCTTGTGGTGGTAGACGGGGAAGTCCTGGTCGCCGGGGCTGAAGTAGAAGATCTTCCCGTGGCCGCGCCGGAACGTGATGCCGCTGCGGAAGACCTCGCCGCCGGAGAACGAACTGATGAAGACGATCTCGTCGGGCCGCGGGATGTCGAACTGCTCGCCGTACATCTCCTGCTGCGGGATCTCGATCGGGTGCGGGACGCCCTGCGCGATCGGATGGGTCGGGTCAACCGTCCAGACGAGCTCGCGATCGTTCTCGCTGCGCCAACGCAGGGTGCACGTGGTGCCCATGAGCTTCTGGAAGATCTTCGACCAGTGGCCGGAGTGCAGCACCACGAGGCCCATCCCGGCCAGAACGTGCCGGTGCACCCGCTCGACCACCTCGTCCGAGACCTCGGCGTGGGCCGCGTGGCCCCACCAGGTCAGCACGTCCGTCTGGGCGAGGCGTTCCTCGGTGAGCCCGTGCTCGGGGTCGTCCAGCAGCGCCGTCGTGACGCTGACCCGCTCGCCGAGGTTCTCCTCGATACCCTCCTTGATGGCGTTGTGCATGCCGTCCGGGTAGATCTCGGCGACGTGCGGCTCAGCCTGCTCGTGCCGGTTCTCTCCCCAGACGAGGACGCGCAGTGGTCGTCCAGCCGTCGAATTCATGTGTTTCTCCTTTGTCACATGGCCGAGTTTCACTCGGCCGCGTTTCACTTGACCGCGTCTTTCACTTGACCGCGCCGCCGAGGGCGCCGGCCGCGATGTACTTCTGCGCAAGGACGAGCAGCACCCCAGCGGGGATGGACGCGATCACGGCCGTAGCCATGACCGGCCCCCATTGGGACACGTTCGCGCCGAGGTAGTTGTAGATGCCGAGGGTGATCGGGCGGACGTCGGGTGTGCTCGTGAGCGTCAGGGCGAACAGGAAGTCGCCCCACGCCCCGAGGAAGGCGAACAGCGCCGCCGTGATGATCGCGTTCTTGCTGATCGGCAGGACGATCGAGACGAACGCACGGAAGTTGTTCGCGCCGTCGACCAGCGCCGCCTCCACCAGGGTGGGCGGGATCGACGTCATGAACGCCCGCATGAGCAGGATCGAGAACGGGATCTGCGCCGCGCTGTCCGCGAGGATCAGGCCGAGGTACGAATTCAGCAGCCCCACGCTGTTGAAGAGCGTGTAGAGCGCATTCGCGATCACGATCGTGGGGATCATCTGGGTGATGAGCAGGACGAACACGAACGCCGTCATTCCCTTCATCTTGAACCGCGCGAGCCCGTACGCGGCCGGGGTGGCGACGGCGAGGGTCAGCACTACGGTGCTCACCGAGACGATGAGGCTCGTGACGAGGTTCGTGCCCTGCTGCGCGAAGGCGGTCTGGTAGCCGGCGAACGAGGGATGGATCGGGAACCAGTCCGTGTTCACCGCCCCCGAGTTCGCCTGGAGGCTGCTGTTGATCATCCAGTAGACCGGGAAGATCATGATGGCCAGGAAGATGATGCCGAGCACCGTCATCGGCCATTTCCGCGAGGGCCGGTTGCGGTCCTTCCGCACGCCGCCGGGCGCGAGGATTGCTTGCGTCGCCGTCGTCATTCGTCGACCTCCTTGCGGGTCATCGAGAGGTACACCAGGGCAAAGACGAGCGAGACCGCGATCAGCACGTT
The DNA here is from genome assembly GCF_000802235.1 of Sinomonas humi. GTDB lineage: Bacteria > Actinomycetota > Actinomycetes > Actinomycetales > Micrococcaceae > Sinomonas > Sinomonas humi. The sequence goes on along the minus strand of NZ_JTDL01000145.1, from coordinate 77,055 downwards.
GCTCACGGCGGCGCCCTGGCCGAACAGGAACTGCACGAACGAGTTCTGGTACGCCCACGTCGCGAGCGTCTGGGTCGAGTTCGCGGGCCCTCCCCCGGTGAGGCCGAGGATGATGTCGACAACCTTGAGTGTGTACACGACACCGAGGACGACGACGACGCCCACCACCGAGCGGATGCTCGGCCACGTGATGTGCCAGAACGCCTTCCACCCGACGGCCCCGTCCAGCGACGCCGCCTCGTAGAGCTCCTCCGGCACGGCCTGAAGGCCGCTGTAGAGGATCGTGGTGTTGAACGGGATGCCGAGCCAGATGTTCACGCCGATCACGGCGACGAGCGCGAGGCTCGGGCTCACGAGCCACGGCACGGGGCTCACCCCGAACAGGCCGAGGAACTGGTTGAGCGCTCCCGAGCCCTGGTCCAGGATCCACTTCCACACTGCAGCCGAGGCGATGAGCGGAAGCAGCCACGGCAGGAGCAGCAGCGAGCGGAGGAACCCGCCGAGCGGGAAATGCCGTTTGAAGAACAGCGCGAGCCCGAGGCCGAGTACGAACTGGCACACGATCGAGCCGACCGTGAACAGCGCGGTGTTGATCACCGTCGTCGTGAACAGCGGGTTCGTGAAGACGGTGACGTAGTTCGCGAAGCCGACCCACGGCGCCTCGCCCGTGTAGAAGGTGGTGGTCGTGTAGTTCTCCAGCGACATCATCACGTTCTGCACGATCGGATAGCCGAAGAAGACCAGCACGAAGATGACGGCCGGTGCGACGAAGAGCCACCTGGCCACTTGGCGGCCGAGCCGGGGCCTGCGCCGCGGCGCCGTCGGGCCGCCCGCCGTCGGGCGCGCGCGCCGATCGAGGCGGCCGCCCACTGAGGTCATGTCACTCACTGAGGTCATGTCACGCTCCTTTGCGGAACGGGTGCCGGGGGCGGGGCTGTCCGCCCCCGGCGTGCCCGGTCTACTTGTTCTGCGCCTGCGCCTGCTGGAGCGCGTCCGCCGGTGATGCCTTGCCGGTGAGCGCATTCTGAACCGCCGTGTAGATGGCGGTCGCGGCCGTGGGCCACTTCGGGCCGAGTTCGGCGGTGCGGGCGCGGGCCGTCTTCACGGTCTCGACGAACGACTGGACCTGCGGGTGGCTCTTCGCCCAGTCGGCGGCCGCCGACTCCTGCGCGGGCACGTTGCCCGAGATCCCCGCGATCTTCACCTGCGTGGCCGGCGTGTTGAGGCAGTTGACGAACTTGGCTGCGAGCCCCATCTTCGTCTTGTCGCCGGTCTGCGGGACGTTGAACGTCTCGCCGCCGAGTGGGGAGACGATCTGCTGGTCGGCCGTGCGGGTCGGGATCGGCACGCTCGCGAAGTTCAGGCCCTTCGTGCCGTTGAGCGCGGGCAGCTGCCACGGGCCGTTGATCATCATGGCGGCCTTGCCGGCCATGAACTGGTTGTTCACGTCCTGCTGGCTCCACGTGACCGAGCTCTTCGACATCGAACCGTTGTTCTGGAGGTCGACGACGAGCTGCAGCGCCTGCTGGGCGCCCGGGCTGTTGATGTTCTTCTCGTCACCCCCATTGGTCCAGAAGAACGGCAGGAACTGCCACGTACCCTCGTAGGTGTTGATGTTGCTCATCGCGAAGCCGTAGACGCCCTTGCTCGCGTCCGTCAGCTTGGACGCGTCCGCCTTGAGCTCGTCCCAGGTCTTGGGCGGCGTGATGCCTGCGGCCTTGAGCATGTCAACGTTGTAGTACAGCGCGATCGAGTTGATGACCGGTGCGAGGCCGTAGACCTGGCCGTTGTAAGTGCCGGCGTTGACGACGCCGGGAACGTCGCCCGCGGGCGCGCTGACGCCGAAGTCCTTGAGGGGCGCGAGTGCGCCGGTCGCGGCGATCTGCTGCACGTCCGGGTTGTCGAGCATCAGGACGTCGGGCAGCGTCCTCGAGGACGCCTGCTGGAGGACCTTCGCGATCAGCGCCGCGCCGGCCACGTGCACCGGGTTCACGTTCACGCCGACCTGCTGGCCGCAGTCCTTGTAGAGCGGATCGTAGGTGCTGGTGTAGTAGTCCTCGATCGTCAGCGTCTGCTTTCCGCCCGAGGAGGCGGTGCTGGATCCCGACCCGCACGCCGCCAAGGCGAGCGTGATGGAGGCCGCTCCAGCGAGCGCGGCGAAAACGCGTGAATTCTTCACAGAAAAGCTCCTTCGCTTCTAGGGGATGTTTCACTTCTTGGGTTGTCGATGCGTATCGACGATGCGTATCGATTGTTGCCGGGGTGGAACGGCTCGCAGGGGTAAGGAATGTCAGCGCTGGGGGCGCGGACGGATGGTGCTCTTCCGGTGCTTGAACACTGGCCGGATGAGCTCCAGGGCCTCATGGGACCTGGACGTGGGCTCGGTGAGGTCGTGGACGATCATCTGGACAACCCGGCGCGAGACCTGGTCGGGCTCGAAGTCGATGGTGGTCAGCGGGATGCGCTGCCGTTCGGCGAGGCTGTCGGAGCAATTGACGACGACGGAGACGTCCTTCCCGAGGACGAGGCCCAAGTTGTTGAGGGCCTCGACGAGAAGATCCTGGTTGGCGGCTTCGGGGGCGATGAAGGCCGGGACGCCCTTGGTCTGCTCGAGGGCATTGGCGACGGCCTTCTCCATGCCGGCGATCGTGGCGCGGCCCGGGACATGGATGATCTTGGCGCCTGTTGCGGCGCCCGCCTTGTCGACGCCGTGGTGGAACCGCTTGACGTAGTTCACGCGACGTCGGACGACGGCGTCCTGCCAGTTCACGAGCGTCACCGTCTCGTGGCCGAGCTTGGCGAGCTCCTCGACGCACATCTGGCCGGCGAGCTCGAAGTCCGCGTCGATGCACTTGAGGCCCTCGTGCTTCTCGGGGATACCGATGAGGACGCTCGGGACGGGGAGGTTGCGGATCACGGGAACGCGGGCGTCGTCGCCCTCGACCTGCATGATGATGAGCCCGTCGACGAGCTGTTGGCCGACGACGCGCTCGAGGCCTTGTGGGCCCTCGTCATCGGTGACGAGGAGGATGTCGTAGTCGCTCTGCCGTGCCGAGGCGGCAATGACGGAGATGAACCCCATCATCGAGCCGCGGTGCAGATCGGGCACGAACGGGATCGCGAGGCCGATGACCTGACTGCGTCGACTGGCGAGGGCGCGGGCGCCGGCGTTCGGCTGAAAAGCGAGCTGCGCCATCGCGTCTTCTACGCGCTTGCGGGTCTTCTCGGAGATGGGCCGACGGCCGCTCATGACGTACGAGACGGTGCTCTGCGAGACGCCGGCTAGGCGAGCTACGTCCTTGCTTGTTGGCATCGCAGTCACCTCCTCGTGCTCGTCGAACCGTATCGTCGATGCGTATCGAGAGAGAGTATGGCATGGGTCACAATGGTGGGGCAAGGGGTTTCCGACTTCTCAGGCGATCGAGTCTCGCGTCAACGGTTGTCCCCACTCGTCCGAGGACAGGACTACCTTCGCCAAGTCGCCGATCGAGGCCAACAGCTCGCTCGGGCTGCGAGACAAATCGATGGGAACCTCATTGACCGACACTTCCGTATTGACGATCCGCCGAGCTCGGCTAACGCCAGAGTCGGCATAGAGAAGCCATGCTATTCGGACATCGAGCGCTGTGCAGTATGCCAGCATCTGGTATTGATCGGCATTGGAATACGATCCACGCCAGGACGCCTTGTACTTCGCATCAAATACACCCGCTGGGCGCCCTTTCGCCATCAGAACCACGTCTGCAAACATCCGTACTTGGTTTCCATCTGGCTGCGGTTGGTCGAGCACAATCGGATACTGCGCTTGAGCGGCGTATCCTCGATTGCCCAGTTCCACGCGCAGAGCCACCGTCACGAAGTCCTCGAAAACCTTCGCCATGTCGACAATGAAGGAGGCGATAGTTTGCCCACCGATCCCGGCTTCAGAAGACAAGTTTCTGAGAACGAGTTCTGCGATCCGCAATGAAGGGAGGTAGTGGGCATTGAGTCGTGACGGGTGCCATGCCGGTAAAGGCTCCCCCGGTGCAAGCACGCCAACTCCATCGAGTTTCGCATCCAAATGTCCTAGACGCCGGGACAAATCCGGAGCTAGTCTGGGAAGCCCTCGAACCCGACGTATCGCCGAGCGGAGTATCCGATTCTCTGGTATATCGGCGGTGTAGTCGTCGAAGGTCATTTCGAGGGGCAGCAGCATTCCGGGGTGGCGCGCGATCTGTTCGCCTACCCTAATTCGGCCCCGAACTGATCGCAGAGCCTCCTCAACGCGCACGTATCCGGATATCGGACCGAGCGTGAGAGCTCGTTCGACTTGTCGCGCCACTGATTCGGCCAGAGCACTGAAAAGATCATCGAAGGTCGCGCCGGCAAGGTCATCTGGACGAAACCCCGGATCTGCAGCGTACCCTAGCAAGAACAAGATGCGGTCGAGTCCAACCCTTGCCTTCGGTCTGACCTCGATGAGAAGATCCTCGACCTGTATCGCACCCACCCGCCCTGTGGGTAAGAGGTCCATGCCGCCCTCCCAAGCCGGTGTTATAGTCACGAGACCCAAGCCAGCGATCTTGCGGGCAGTCGAGGGATCGACGAACACTCGCTGGGGCACGCGCTCGAGCTCATCGAGCACCAGGTGGGTACGGGGTTCAGCTTTCGACTGAATCGTCGTCTCCCTCACTGTCCCGAGCCTGCGCAGAGATGGTAGCTCGCCGGCGAATGCCTTCAAGTCCAAACTGGGCGTGAACCTGCGCTCGTTCGAGCCGACCGTAGTAGTGCTCTTCTAGTAAGGGAAGAAGCTCGTACTTCCAGATGCGGCTGAGCCCGTCCTCAGAATCGGCGTCGCGCTTCATGAAGTAGGAGGGGCCGATCATCAGGTCTCGCCCCGAGGGGTCGATTTCCTTATTAAGGGTGTCGAGGAGTTGCGCCCGCAGTTGGCTCATACCGTTGGCCGTGAGATAACGCGAGAGCATGTTCGCGATCAACCCCTCTTGAGGGTGGAGCTCCACAAATGCGAATCGTCGTCGAATAGCCGCATCGACCATTGCAATGGAGCGGTCAGCTGTGTTCATCGTTCCTATGAGGAACAGGTTGGGCGGCAAAGAGAAGGACTCGGTGGGGCTGTATTGAAGAGCGATCGCCTCATCTCTATACTCGAGCAGGTAATACAGCTCGCCAAATACCTTCGCGAGATTCCCGCGGTTCATCTCATCGATGATCAGGAAGAAAGGCCTGTCGCGGTTCTCAGGCTTAGCAGCTGCAGCAGCGATACGGCGTAGCGGGCCTGGGTCGAGTCGAAAGCCAACGTTCCCTTTGCCGTCGGACGTCGGTCGATAACCTTCGAAAAAGTCCTCATATGCGTAGGACGGATGGAACTGGACCGTCGTCACGAGATCCTGGCTGGACTCACCAGTCTGATGCCGAGCGAGTGCACGCGCCAAGAAGGTTTTCCCCGTCCCGGGTGGGCCGTAGAGGACGATCTGCTTCCGCGTCCTCAGCAGTTCGATGACCTCCTGCAGGCCCTCGCGGTCCACAAACAAGGAGTCGGCGAGTTCATCACTAACGTCGAACAGCAACCCGTCTGAGCCGGCAGTCCTCTGCGATTCAGTTGGGTGAGAACGCTCTGCCGCAACTTCGATCTCTTCGAGCTTGGACGTCTGCTTCTCTGCATCCCACTGTTCGCGGAATGGTGAGTCGTACCACTCGACCTGTCCTCGGCCGAACTCCTGCTCTTGGTGGAGACGAATCGCTGCGAGATCTTGGCTGATCGCCAACTCACTGTCTCCGCTGACGCCGCCAATCTGGGCTGAGAAGGCGGCCCTGATCCTCCTTCGATGGTCTCTACTCACGACCGGTGGGAAGTAACTCGGCCAAGCCAGGTACTCGAGGGCGAATCTGATTCCCTGCACACGATGCTCCACAGCATCCGTCAGTCGGGCAAACGCCTCGGGAGCCGTGAGCGCCTCGTCACGCTGGGACTGGGACAACGAGCTCACCAGCTGGACGAACTTTGCGAGCCAGACGACATGCTCCCATTGGCTCGTGTTGTACCCGGTGCCACTCCCGAAAGATCCGGGGGCGCTAAAGGCCCGCTCGATTACCTCGGGAATGGTGTAGTCGGTGTCTGCCCACTGAAGCACCTCTTCAATCCTCGACCGCTTGGTCGCACCCAAGGTTGTCGAGATTGGGAGGAGATGAATCGAGATAAGTTCGGCAGCCAAGACAAATACCGCTTTCGGTGCACCATCCAGCTGCTTCCTCAGTTTCTCACGGAAGCTCCCGGCGCCCATGTCGGCGTTTTCATAGATCCGGCGAATCAGCTCTGTCGCGTTCTCTTCAGTCCACGTGCATTCCGTCCAGTATGGAGACTGCTCCCGCCGCATACCCGCATGGATGATGGCCTGCCCGGCAGCCTCCACCTCGGGCGCGGGTCCGTGCCCCGCAGCCTGTACCGCGGCCACATACTCGTTACTCAAACCGACACCTTCCACAAGACTGAGACATGAACTCACCCATTGATCGCAGCATCCAAAACGGAAATCGCCCTTCGATCAAACTCGTAATAGTCACTCATGAAAACCTTGAGATGAGAGTAACGGGACTGCACGTACTCCAGTGTCTCCAGCTGAACCGGGTTGAAGTGATCTGGGGCGTGGTTCCATAGAGGATGACCGATCACGACAGCGGCACCGCTGCCTCCTTCGTCGAAGACGACTATCGGGATTCCATTTGGACCAGAGTCGTCTATGAAGAGACCTTCGCCGATGTGACCGACAACAGCATTAAGTTCGCCGGTCCGAACTGTCCACCGCTCCAGCTTCAGCGGGTGACCGGAGGCGATGTCAAGCATATCCAAGGCCAGACGCCAGTCCAGTGCGCCGTGCAGCCGCTGATTATCCCAGGCCCGGAGACAATCAGGGCAGGAACTACCGCAGCTCACATGCTCGATCGACTCATAGGCCTTGGACAGCTCCGTCCTCGTCTCGTGAAGAAGACGTGAGAAATTCTGCTCTGTCCCGATCTCAACGGCATAACCGGCGCCATTGTCGAGAGCGTCGGCTAGAAACACGCGTGCAACGGGATCCAAGCCTGAACTGAAATACTCAAGACCTGCTTGCAACTCGCTAGGATCAATATCTAACAGATGCTGAGCTCCCTTCCGCAAGACCTCGGCGAGAGACCAATATGCGGCCCTGGCGGCTGGAATTTGCGCATCGTTCAAGAAGAGCCGGCCGGAGTCAGTAGGAGCGCGGACGATGTCAACGGTCAAAGCGTCGGTAGTGTGGACTTCTCCGATCGCACAAGGCCCCAAGTCCTGCCCAGTCGTAGGCATCGCCTTCCATCCTTTAGGATAGAGCGCCGAGTCGGACGCTACCACCGTTTTATCATCCTGCCGCAGGAGTCGGAAGAGACGACCCCTATTGTCGTTATACTGGAGTACGCGGCCCCTTTCGAATACGCGCACATCTACCGCTCCGATTTGTATTAGCGACGTTTCCATCTGCGCGGCCGCAAAGGTCGGCAGGCTTCTCGAAGCAGGGCGCGGCTCATCCAACTGAAACTCTGCGGCCTTGTAGGTGGTTCTGAAGCCAAGTGGCTCGTACATCGAAAAGCTCTCGATGGCACCGCCACACGAGGAACAGACACCGGAAACCTTTTGATCTACGAAGGTTGTTACGCATTGCCGACAACGGGCAACGGCATGCTTGGCGCCGAGCGGATCAGCCGCGAGCCATCGGCCCTTTTCGCGGGTGTAGTGGGCGAATCCGGCAGCCGTGTGAACGACGCGATCTCTCACCGTCGACGAGCCAGGAGAATACGAAGTAAGGGACAGCGCCAATGGACGGTCTGAAACAACTGCTTCTTCCAGGTCGCGCCCAGGTTGCTTGTAGAAAAGTTTCCGGACGCGAGTGGGGAAGCCGTACATCGGCAGCACCCCCGCCAACGCTAGTAAGAGGCTCAACTCTTCGTAACCGCCGAGCTCCGGAACTTTCAAGACGTCATCGATCTGCCCGATCAGGTCCTTCCGAGCCCAACTTTCTAGCTCATCCACCTCGTCCCTACCCAGACCGGTCTTCTGCGCAAGCAGTACAACCACTTGCCGCACCTGCCCCGATTCACGGAGCCAGTCTCCCACGTACGACCTACGCGCTGGCCACTCGCCTTTTCTGCCAAAGCTTCCGTGAAGCGACTCAGGCGACCACTCGGGACGCCCAGGCATCTCCAGAAAGGCTCGCCGAAGGACCTCCGCCGCGATGACCCTTTGAACAATGCGCAAACGTCTCATATCGAGGAAGGGTTGCGGAGGAAGATCGCCCGTCATGCGACTCGCATTGATAAAGTAATATTCGTCATGGGCACTCGGCCTACATGCCGTTATGGCAAACGAGAACGGCTGGCCGGCACGTCCCGCCCGACCCACTCTCTGCTGATAGTTAAATCGCTGGGGCGGCATATTTGCCATCAACGTCGCGTTCAGGGCGCCAATGTCGACTCCAACTTCCATGGTAGTCGTGACGCTAAGGACGTCGAGCGCACAAGTAAGCGGGTTCTCCTGGGGTTCTGGCAGGTTCACGCCCCTGAACCACCGCTGTCGTTTCCTCTGTTCCTCTGCAGGCTTCGTCTGAGCTGTCAATTCGGCAACTGCAATACGTCGCACTGACTGATCTGACAGCCAGTCTTGGTACTCCGGGCCTACATTCCGCCAAAGTCGACGCATGAGCATTACTGAACTGCAGCCCTTATTGGCGCAAACCCCTGCAGACGGGTGAGCATGGCGAAAGCCGCACTGTTGACACTCCCAGAAATCATCGTCGCAGGGACCAAATTTCAAAGGAATATCCGACTTATCTGTTCGAAGAATCCACTCCTCGACCAGACCACTGTCGCGAAGCGCGATATAAACCGCATTCACCAGCTGATCCGCTGCGACACCATGAACCCTAGCCACTCGTTCCAGATATCGTTTGATGCTGGAAGGCGTACCTCCACTGGAGAGCTGGGATCTGAATGACTGGTCATAGTAGGCATCGAGGCCAAGAATCCGTACGCAACTTGCAATGCACTCAGCGACAACGTTGTTCGCGAGTGCCACACCGTGCAGCTCCTGCACTGGCGTCAAGATTCTGGCAAGTCCTGCCGACTCGACGTCCCTTCGTCCCGAATCGAAAATTGTTCGGCACATCTCTTCCGACAATTTTCTTCGGATCAGGTCCCGTCCTAGACTGATTTCTGTCAGGCTTTCTTGTACCCACATACCGGGCTGAGGAGGATCGTAGTATTTATACCAATCGGCTCCGAGACTCATCAGGGAACTGAAACCGGCTCCGGCCGGACTTACGCCCAGTTCGACCATTTGCCGTTCCGCATTAGTTCTTAGATCGCTCCAATTGATGCCTTGACGATCACTATGCCGGACCGATGCGAGCAATTCCTCGTCTTCGGGGTCGGCGATTCCCTGCGAGAGCTTCATCACAGCTAAGAGAAGGGCCGGGTCCTTAGTGAGGGCAGCGGATACCGTCGCCAGCTGGGACGCATTGAGTTGAGCCTTGTCGCTGACGAAGATCTCGAGCAAGGAGATCAGGTCAAACTGAGCCCCCTCATCGAGTCCTCGCCGCAACACCTGGACCAGAATGTCGTGGTACTGACGTACGGCCAACGCCGCCGCCGTCCGCGCTGCGGAGTCTCTGTTATCGGTGAATACAATTGTCTTGTAATCTGACGGCTTTTCTCCCAATGAACGTGAGAGCTGGCGAAGATACACAGAGACCGCTTGCGATGCCGACGTAGCGTGGCCATGGAGTGGCGACGATATATGACCCGCAACGAATGAAGCCGTCTGCTGCCGACCGGAGTGACCGCATCTCGGGCAGCGCCCAGGCAGGGCCGGCAACTCGTGCGCCAGAACTCCCTTGGATCCAGCTTGGACGACCCATGCGTTGGAACCCTCGGCGGCGGCAATTTCTAGCTGGCCCGTAGAAGACAGCACCGCGGGTTGCCAGGACATTTCGACCTCGCCGTGGCTCCACGTCGTCTTTCCGAGAGGAGCCTCCTCTGTGCGACATGGCCAGACCCAACGATAATCACGTCTCTGGCGGCTACTGACGAGACTGGCGGTGTCGACGGAAACCCCAGCGGGGGTCGAACTCAAGACCTCCATCCCGTCGGATCCTTGAGTGAGAAAGTAGCCGCCAAGGCTGGCGTCGCCACATTCTTGGCAGTAGATCAGTTCTAAGACTCGTGCGCCGCAGGATTCGCAGACAGAGGCAGGAACAGCGAATAGACGTCCGACGTTTCGATGCTCATCGCGGTGTGCCGGAGATACACCGGAGCAGTCAATGTTTGAACAGGCCCACAGGCCAGGCAAGACTCGTGCGAACATGTGACCACGAAGAGGGATTCCACCATTCACGCCATCACGAGCAATTGCTGAAAAGACTCTGTCCAGGCCCAGGAGACCCTCGTCTCGCTCCCCGAACAATCTGCGCGCTAGCTCTGTCAGGTACTGTGCGCGATATCGTCCTTCGTCGGGCTGATAGCAAGCGGCTGCTACAGCTTCCGAGAGTTCACTGGAGGACATGGAGATCCGCGGAGCTGGATCGACGACCTGTTGGCGGTCCAGTGGCAGGACTGCGCGGATCTGACGTGGTTGACCTGCCGATATCCCAAAGCTCTCTCGAGGAACCGAAAAAAACTCCTCAAGATATTCGCGCCCCTCTTTCGAGTCATTCAGAGAAGCGCTAGCGGCGATGATCCTTAGCTGAGGACTGCCCTCACCGAGGCCTAGTCTATCTAGTAATCTCCGGATCAACAGAGCGGTCTCGCTACCTGCAGCACCTCTGTATGAATGAAGCTCGTCAACAACGAGAGTAAAAGTATTCTCCGCTGACTCATCCAGCCATGACCGAGTTCGCGCAAAGATGTCATTCTCAAATTCGCGCATAAGCACCGCGTTCAACATGGCAAAGTTTGAAATGAGGATATCTGGCGGTGATTGCACAATGTCCCAGCGACAGACCATTTCATGATTCGTTGGGTCGGCAAACAGCGCGAGATCAGCTTCTGAAGCCTTGCCCGAGTCGGCCAGCTGTCGGAATTCGTGAGCGAGGGATTGTATCTCGGTGGCAGCAGCCTTCACCGACGCATCTCCAGACGAAGGGATCCGATTGCGGCCTATGGTTGCGCTCGTATACCTCCCGAACCACAGGCGGGCTTGTGGCAACGACTGCTCTATTCGGCGGAAGGCCTGTCGCAGGCGAGACAGCTGGTCCTCGACGAGTGCATTGGTGGGGTAGAGGATGAGGGCTCGAAGAGCGGCTGGTCGACCTTCACCGCTCCTTAGAGGAGTCCACGTCTTAACGTCTGCACCTTCCCACCACTGAACGGGCAGAGGCTGCTTTTCCCAGCCCCGAGCCTCCTCTACAAGACGGAGAAGGATCGGCAGCAGGAACGCTTCCGTCTTACCGGAGCCAGTTCCCGAGGTGACCACGACATGCTTAGGAGGTCGACTCGCACTGCCAGCGTTCCAACCTATTGCCTCAGCCTGATGTCGCCGGATGCCTGGGCGCTCCGCTCCGAACTGACGGAATAGGGCATCGCCCACCACTCGCGCGGTCTCGGCAGAATAGCCAGCCGCTGATGCGACCTCTCCGAGATCATCTGTCAACGGATATGGCAGGACGGGCTCGACCAAGGGCTCCGCAAAGATTCTTCCATCTGCTGACAATAGTTCGAGTCGTTCTTCACGGAGACCGGGCGAACGTAGGCGGTAGTTGGAGTTGACGTACCGCAAGAGGGCTTCCTTCAGATCGGCCGCGAGCGTTAGGGGCGTGGGTTTATTCACGACATGACCTTTCCAATGAGCAAGCCTGCTACTTCAGCTGATATATTCGGGTATGCGAGCGATGCCGACTTTGCCTCAAACTGAGGCAGTTCCCCGCTGCACATAATTGCAGACCGAGCGAAAAGCCCTGGGAGTTCGCACCCGGCTGGCACTCTTAGCAACTCACTGTCCGGATCGTAACGAACTATTGGCCTAGCCGCACTCATGGCAGCCAAATGCTTTGCGAGTTCAGGAAGCACCCGCCGGGCAGTTCCATTGGAGGCGTCCTCCCGACTCCGAAATAGATAAGTATCCTTAAAGCGATTTGAGATCTTATACGCGCCCGGTAACGTCGTATGCGATATCGGACGCCATTGAGCGCTTCCCAAATCGAAAAAGAGAGCTTCTGCGACAGACGGCATGGGCACGGCCACGACTCCCTTGAGTACTTCGGACAGCCGCGGCAGGACCATAGCGAGCGTGAGCCCTGCGGACGGTGCCACCTCTACGTTATGCCCCTCGAATATCTCCCCCGCGTCGATCGGGGAAACTCCGCCAACGACTGCCAAGGACGCGGAGCCTAAGGGCGTAGCCCGAACCCATCCTCCGGCTGCCTCAACGTCATCGAGCACGGACCCTCTCAGGTCTCGAGACCAGTGACCTGTGAGAATCCAGCCTCCGTCGGGTAGTTCGGCTGCACAGGTGGGCGCAGTCTCCCAGCTGATTGGTCGAAGCTCGCGATCACGTTCGACTTCGATAACGGACAGTCCGTCCAGAGAAGTAAGCGCATGTCGAACAAAAAAAGCAGAGTCCTCCACTTGCCTTGCGAGGAAGCGGAAATCGCTATATGTCCCTCGGCCGAGACAAGTTACAGCTTCGATCAAATCAGGCCATGAAGACAGTGCCGTTGTCGGCGGCAGTTGACCTTTCCGCACGCTCTGCCTATTTTCAACTTCCTTGGACTTCCGCGGCCAAGTCGGATAACGTTTGCTGATATGACATTCGCTGCATGTTCCATACATCCATGGATGCCTCGGCCGCTTATCGAAAGTCGGCAATTGCATTTTGTGCTTGCCGGTTATCAAGCAGGAGTTTGAATCGATAGCTGGAACCCGCAACATCTTCTGTTCAGCCATAGGCACCCTGGTGCCAACCCAATCCGGAACGCGGGGAACCGAGACTTCACCGACCTCGCAGCTTTCGCCAGAGCACACGATGCCATCAACAATCAGGTCTCGTACCGCTGCGAACGGCACAGCTGTCAATGGCCAAAGACGATCCTCAGCATCGTGACAAAGAGAAGCAAAATCGGGGAGGGTCGCATCGCGGGGCGAATCAGATGATCGGACACGAACCTTAAGTTCCTGAAGCACGCTGTTGCCCCGACGTAGCGACAGGACGATATCTTCGCCCTCCTCACTCACAAGTAAAGGCACGGACGCAGGGGGAACAACTTCACGCGCCAGCCAGCGCTCCTCGGCCTGAAGCGTCTCAGGATTCGTAGAGATGCGACGAGATCTACTGGCGTCTCACCCTCTGCCGTTACCACCACGTGCATCCCGCGCCCGGCCACCCACTTGGGAATCCTTCCCGGCAGCCTCAGACCGCCTTGAATGGCAAGCTGCGTACTCATCCGCGGCTCAAGGCAAGAAAGATCCCGGTGCCGCTGAATCTCGTCGCTGCGAGGCGCTCGGAGCAACTGAACGTCTGAGAAAAGGGCCCATCCAACTGGCAAGTCGTAGCCCGGGCCATCGATTCGCTTGAATCCAGGAGCGGCAGCATCCTTGAGAATGGCCTCGGCTGCGGCTACAAGGTCCCCCTCGTCCTTCACGAGGAGTCTGCTCCCCAGTGAAGGAACGATACGGTCAATCTCGATATAGCTGCCCGTGGCCGCGTCCTGGCCAAAGACCACGACTCGCTTTGGAGAACGTTGAGCACGAGATCCGTCTGCCCACTCGATGATCACTTCGCCTTCAAGCAGACTATCGGGCGCTATCTCTGCCGGAGTCCTCAAGTCAGCCAGGCCCGAAGAGAAGGGGGAAACATCAACGGTTGCAGTCTCATTTCCCGCAAGCTTGATCCTGGCGTCGCCAGCCACACCTCTCACCTGCTTAACCGCGAGGCCGAGCGCATAACTTCGTTTTAGAGCCTTGCGGCGTTCCCTCACTGTGAGGAAGCAACGTCCTTGGGCAGCGCCAGTTTTAGCGTCCGGACCCCGACCCGCAATGATGCCGCCACCATCCCATGCAAGCAGCTCAGCTATGGCAGCGTCCGCAATCTTCGGCCGCGTCTCCTCCGACGCCCACATCTTTCGGAAGGCGGCATTGGGGGCGGCCGAAGGGGAATGAATCCAGTTCTCGATTGCGTCGCGCATCTCCTCATGGGAGACCGGGACGCCCACAACGAAACCCTGATCGACAAACATCGAATGCATGTGGCGACGCTCGGTGTCGCGAATCAGGGCCTGCGAAATCGGCAGACCCACGTATCGGTGAGTCAGGGCATGAGCGCTCGGTAGACCATAGGCTCCGTCCAGATCCTCCAACCACAGGCTGAGCGCTTCCCAATACGTCTCGGAAGTGGCACGAAAGCTGGCCCTGATTCTCGTTGAATCCGGTACCGGGATCCGGAGGAGCCTCTCCAGTTGCGCGTAATAGCCCGCCTCGGTCTTAACGGTTCCGGGATCACGAGCGCCCATTCGCTCCGCCGCCATCGAGAAGATCATGAGCAGCCCAATAACGGGCGGCAACGGAGTCCTCTCGCCTTCGCGGACAGCCTTCCTTCGACGACGGGCCCATTGGGTAGTCATCTGATCGAAGTTGGCGAAGGTTGCCCTGTGCGACCCCCTCAGATTCAGCAGGGAGCGGACGCTTGAGCCCAGCGAATCGCCTGCCTCGTCTTCGGCAACGCCCACTCGGCGGCAAGCTTCTCTGAAGGCATCAGCATCGGAATCAAGGTAGACGAGCTCGCCCTCTGCATGAGGTCCGAAGAACGCCTCACCGATCGCGCGGTTCCAATCTGCATATTCGACAACACCCGACATTGGGTCTTCCCCCCATCCGACGCCCGCTCTCGGCCAGCGCCTCAAACGAAGCATCTGCGAGACAAGATATAGCCTTCTGCCGACAAAACTGCGGCTCCCGAAGCCGGGGTTGCGGGGCTGTACGGCGCGAAGGTGCGTGGACTGTCGGGGCTCGAGGCGCTCGCCGAGGTGCAGAGGGTGCTGCCGGATGCCCGGCCGAACCGGGCCTTTATCGCGGTCCTGCGGGGTACGACGGCCCAACCGTAGTTTCCGTTGGCCTACGTCCACCAGTTCGGGGACACCATCAGCTTTCTCATGGCTTCCACGGCCAAATGTTGCCCGCTTGTTCCACGCTTGTCGAAACCGAATCCCCGCTCTGCTGCCGAGTGCAAAACCCGTGTGAAGGGGGACTGGACCGAGCATGGCGTGGTTTGCCGTCGCCAGGACCTGCGCGGCCTGGCGGTGGTTGGCCTCCGGTGGTGGCCCCAGCCGAAATGACGGTCATCAGTGCGGCAATCATCACCGCGACAACACTCCTGAGCTTCCTCATTTTGATCCCCCGGTCCTTAGATGCGAGCATCACCCCTTTCTTGGACGAACAACAGCGGAGCCAGGACCATGGACGAAGCATCGACAGTCATCAAAGCCCTACTGCGAACACTCGCGACCTGGGAGGGTCATGACGTGTTGGTCCACGAAGTGTGGGCCGACTCGCCCTCCAGCGCGTGCGTCGTGTTTGAACACACCAACGGCGTTTTTGGGCCTACCGGGTACCGAGTAGCCTTTCCTCCGTACGCCGTTGAGGGAGAACCCAGGTCTACTGGCGAAGCTTGGGCCCTCGGTCTCTTAGAGCCGCTTGGCAACCTAACTAACCAGATTCGGCGTGACCAATTTGGAATAGCGTGGACGGTAGGGATCGGCCCAAAGGAACCGCTACCAATACCGCCGACGTGGCGGCCGACAAAATAGCGAAATGATTCACCCGCACCACGAACCGAGCTAGAAGAGCGAGTCCCCGCTTTCTGGACCGGGCCCTGCCCCACGACGGGCAAAGCTCAGGGCAATCCTCGAAGGCCTCACCGTCCACGGCCCGCGCTGATGGTCGTGGACCATCCCGCCACGATCGGTGACCTGCCCGTCGCCGTCGCCGAGGCCCTGCCCCGGTCGGAATGGCCTACCTTGTCGTCGCTCACTGTCAGCGTTAGCGCTTCTTGCAGTGTCGCTAACTCCTGCTACGGCAGCCTCGGCGAAGAGCCAAGACCTTGCCTCTGGCGCGACAATTGCTGAGCCCACTCCTGAACAACGAGCAGTAGCCATATCGAGACTGGACAAGGCAAGGACCCCTCGATCCTGTCGGGTTCGCAAAGTGGATGAGAATGCTCACGGGCTACCGCAGTCCCCGTCTACGTGGGCCGCCTCTGGGAGTGATATGCCAACAGTAGCGTGGAGTGTGAAGTCTGGGAGTTCTTCGGCCCTTGGACTGCGGTGGGCTGCTTTCTCGCACTTGCACTGGGCGGGATGGTGATCGACTTTAATATGAGCTGCTAATCAAGAAGGAACGAGACTGACGTGGAGCCGAGAAAGTCACCGCGAGCATATTGGTTAGGTATCTCCCTGGTTTATGGAGTATCGCTAAGTGTTCTCGCCCTGACACCGGGCTTATGGCCTTTGGTGTTCGTGCCAGGGGCCATCCTCTTCCTTGTTCTTCAAGCCGCCTATTACGGGCAAATCCACTGGAAAATACAGAGCACCTTCGCAACGGCGGCGCCAGGCGTAGGTGCTCTCGCTATGACGGGCGGCGCGATCGCGATCCTGCTGCGCGGTTCGGACGCGATGTACTGGGCTGGCCCTCTGTTGAGCGTCGTGGGGTTTGCCGTCATGTTCTTGTTCTTGAACAAGTTTGGCCGGTTCTACTCAGGCTCCCCGCCGAGATGAGGGCGGAGGCTCAACAAGGCAGATCATCTCCTTCCACTCTCAGCCTGAAATTGTGGACGAACAGGGGCGAGATGTCTCGGAGTGCAGCTTGTGACAACGACAATCGCGTCAGCTGAGCGGCCAAAGGTGGAGCCGACTGGCGGGACCGCACTCTGGCCTATAGCTCGTCCGGCTGCACCTTTTATCGGTGATCGAAGCGATCAGACCGGCGCCTGCGGGCTCTCGAACGCCGCCGAGCCTCGGCGTCAGCGAAGTTTGATCGCCCGGATCGCGCCAACTGTCAAAACTACAATCGCGGCGGCTATGCCGAGGCTGGTCGACATCATCGGAATGATATCGACGACGGTTAGTCTCCCAGACTCGGCGATTGCGGTGGAACCGAGATTAAGCGCGCGTGTGTTGATCGCCTGCGGAAGCACGTAGCCGAGCGGGCGGAGTGCGCTGGAGGTGACTGAGGCGACGCCGATGACGCAGCCAAGCAGGCAAAGCGCGACCGGCGCCGCGAAGGACTTCGCCAGCAGGGACAGCAGAGACTGCACCGCTATAAGAGGAAGTGCAGCCACGATCGCGATGAGGCTAACCAGCGCGAACTGCCAAGGGAAGCCGCCGTCGAGCCGGAGCATGAACAGCCCGGAGACGGCCGTTCCGACGATGAGTACCACCTGCATAAGAGCAACAGGCACGAGGATCGCGGCAAGTTTGGCAAGCACGAGCCGAATCGACTTTTCAGTGCTGGTGAGCAGAAGATTCCAGTTCGTGCCGCGATGTTCGATCCTCCAGACGGCAGCCGCTAGCAGGCTTATGCCCATCGAGTAAAAAAGCAGGCCGTAGAACAGGACGACTTGAGATGTGAACGAGGACCAGCCCGCATCGAGGGTTTCCGTGTTGTTGGCAAGGTTGATGGTTCCCGTCACCACGGCGAGCAATGGAAGGACGACGGCGATGATCCAAGTGCTGGAGCGCTTGAGCTTAGTGAATTCTGCTCGGAACACGTGAGTTACCTCTCGGCGCGGTCGAGGTGGCGAGTGGCCAAGGTGAAGGCCGACCCGACAAGGACGAAGAATCCAAGGATCCAGCCGTAAGGAGGACTCACGTAGGTGACCTCTCCACCGTTCTGGCCTGCATGCGAGATCACCGCGTAATAGCCCCAAGGGATGAGCCTGCTGAGCTCAGACGGTATGAGCAATGCGAACACAGCCAGGAACGCGCCGAGCATGCCGACGCCGACGCTAATCAGTTGGTTCTCGACGCGCGCCGCCAACCAGATGTACAGCGCGCAGAAGGCAACATTGACCAGATAAAGCAGCGCGGTGTATAGAGCCCATGGAGCTGGGTCGACGCGGACGGTGATTCCTGCGAGCGTGCCGGCGCCCAGAACGAGCAGCGACTGCACACCGGTTGCGGGCAGGAGAAGCAAAGCGAGTGCTGCGAGTTTTGCCCAGCAGAGCCGACTAGGCGAATGTCCCGCCGTAGCAGAGAGCGTCCAGCCTGCACCGGAATGCTCGATATCGGTCTGCCTGCTGGCCAGGACTGCAGTGAGGATCGGAGAAGTCATCGCCGCGATCATGGTGTAACTGAGCAGCAGCGCGGCCCAGGGGCGGGCTGAAGAGTCATTCAGTGTCGCATGCGCTCCACGGGAGAACAGCGAGGCCGAGCTGAGGGCAGCCACCGCCACGACGAGCACGATCAGGAGGGGGAGCGTGCGAAGCCTGTGCATCTTCCGGAATTCCAGAAGCACCCCGCGCGTCACAGCAGACCTCCTCGTCCGGTGAGGTCCATGAACACGTCTTCCAAGCTCTGCTGGGCGCGGCGGACTCCGTAAATGGGCACATCTGCTGTCGCAAGCCGCTTGACTAAATGGGCGGCGGCGTCTCTCTCAATGCCGCTGAGCCGGATCCCCTCGGGCACTACTGTTGCACCCTCCACGTGTCCGAGCGCGACATCGGGCGCGGACGTCTCGATGATCAGGTCTGGAATCGATTGATTGAACAGCCGTTCTCGAGTGCCCTGGAAGATCATCCTGCCGTTCGCGAGGATGCCCAGGACGCTGGCCATCTTGTCGATCTCGTCGAGCAGATGGCTGGAGACCATCACCGTAATGCCCTGCCCTGCCAGCTCGATCAGCAGGGTGCGGATCTCTTCGATACCGGCAGGGTCTAGGCCGTTCGTTGGCTCGTCGAGCACGAGCAGGGAGGGGTCGCGGGCAAGGGCCATTGCAATGCCGAGACGCTGCTTCATCCCTAGGGAGTAGTTCCGGACGAGCTTGTCCTTATGCTCGGTCAGACGGACCGTGGCCAGCGCCCGTTCGATCTGTCTGTCGACTAGGCCCAGCATGTCCCCGACGATGCGCATGTTCTCTGCGCCGGTGAGATGCCCATAGCCAGGTGGCTCCTCTATCATCGACCCGATGGAGGGCAGGATCTCCGCTCGCGAGACAGGCGTGAGAGGCCGTCCGAACAGCTCGATCTCGCCCTTTGTCGGCCGTGTGAGGCCGAGGAGCATCTTCATGGTCGTCGACTTCCCTGATCCATTTGGGCCGAGGAAGCCATAGACCGTTCCTTGCGGCACGAGCAGGTCCAGCCCATCGACAACGGTGTGCTCTTTGAAGCGTTTCGTCAGATCCATTGTCGCGATGACATTGTTCATCGAAGTCTCGTTTCGCACGGCGGCAACATGCTTCTCATAATGCCCACGTGACGCAAAGCGCGAATCGCGCTCAGGACTGAACTTCAGCTCCTACCTTCGCAGGAGGCAGCGTAGCGGCCCGCGCTCGTCATACGTCTGGAGTTCTCCCATCAACCTCACCGTCGGGACCCCTGTCTGCCAGTCCTTGCCGGTGGGCCCAGACCACCAGTTGGACACGGTCCCGGGCACCTAGCTTGGACAGGATGTGTCCAACGTGAGTCTTGATGGTTACCTCGGCGACTCCGAACTCGCGGGCGATCTCCAGGTTGGATGCTCCTGAGACAAGGTGATCGAAAACCGCCATCTCTCGTTTCGTCAGGCCGCTCAAGGCGGAAGGATTCGACGCCGATGCGGCTGGGCGCTCAGTAAGTCTGGCGATTAGCCGACGGCTGGTGCTGACTGCAGCGGTGAACGTGCCGCAATGTGCGGAGCGGATGGCGCCAACCAGCTGGGCGGCTGTGCTGTCCTTCAGGATGAATCCGATCGCTCCGGCCTTGACAATGCGGATGGCGTAGGCGTCGGCGTCGTAGGTGGTCAATCCGAGTACGCGGGTGCCCCGGCTGGCCCCTTCTGAGACGATGGTCCGTGTTGCTTCGATCCCATCGAGCACAGGCATGCGAATGTCCATGAGTACGACGTCGGGATGCAGCTCACGCGCCCGTGCGATCGCCTCCTTGCCGTCCGCGGCGACTCCGACCGTGGTCATGTCCGGCTGCGAGTTGACGATCCGAGTGAACCCATCGCGGACGAGAGACTGATCGTCCACCACGAGGACGGTGATCTGATGGGGCAGATTGATCATGCCGTCCGGCTGCTCTTCGGCCTCAACGGCCACGCTGCATTCACAGTGAAGTCGTAGCCTGCTTCTATCAGCACCCGTCCTCCGTAGAGCTCGCAACGACGGCGGATGCTTGCAAGGCCGCGATGCTCCTGCACAGGACGGTGCCGCGCGGGCTCGTCGAGGGGATTCGCGCTAGAGACCGAAAGTTCATCCATCGACCAGACCATCGCCAGGCGTACCGTTCTCTCGGCTCCATGCCGCAGCGCGTTCGTCAGCGACTCTTGAACGACCCGATAGACGGCGACGCCCATTCCAGGAGTGAGAGAGGAAGCCTTCCCTGTCTGAGTCAGATCGATTTTCAGTCCAGTTAGGGCGAAGCCCTCGATGAGGTCCTCGAGATCCTCGATGCCAGGGGTCGGGCGGGTTTTGGGCCCAGCGTCGGGAGAGAGCAAGCTTCGGACTTCTCGGAGTGCCGCCCGGCTGGTCGTGGAGATGCTAGCGAACAGCTCAGTAGTCTCCCGGTTCTGGGCGACAGTGCCGCCGCTTTCGGCCTGCACGACTATGGCAGTCAGCGTGTGGGCAAGGACGTCGTGCATATCGTCGCTAATACGTTCTCGCTCCTCGTAGGCAGCAAGCCGGGCGTTGGCCTCCGCATGGCGCTCGGCGAGTATCTGCCGCTGTTCAAGGTCGCGAAAGGCGCCTGCCTTGCGCCGTTCGAGATGGCCGAGGGCCCACGCGGCGATGATGCTGACCAAGACAAGAGCCACCGGTAGCACAATTGAGCGAAGGTCGCGGGCGCTGTCGCCGACAAGAGCCCTGCACGCGAGCAGTGCCACGAAGGCTCCGCCGAGAAACAGGCCCAAGTTGCGCAGTGGTTCCGAGGCATACGCAGCAACCGAGTAGACAGCCGTCAGAAGGACGAGGTCGCCGGGCATTAGCAGCGCTGCATCAGCAACGAAGTGAGCGCCTGAAATCACTGTGACAAGGACCGCGAACCCCCCAGGAGCGGATCTTCGCAGAATGAGGCACGCCGCCATCGCAGCGGACCACATCCAATCGGGCTGGCCCACCAAGCCCATCCCGGCACAGGCGAGGACGCTGCAGGCGGCGACGCGTGAATCAGTGCGTCGCCGTGTCCCCCCAGGCTGTGACATGGGTTCAGCGTAGTGGCGGAGGATCCCGCTCCGTGCAACTACAGGCTTCAGCTCAGTGCCCTCCTCCCAAGGTGGCAATACGAGTGGTGGAGGAGGCCGCGATCAAGGGGGGAGGGTCACGTCAAAGATCCCTATCAAGCATGATGTGGGCGCCGTCTCGCGTTCCTAGGCTGAGAGCGTCTCGAGGATCTCATATCGAGGAAAACGAGCAGATAGAAGCGGACTTTCACCGGCGTTACTTCCCCAACACTCACGAATCGTCGCCGAGACGAATCTTCTCCCGGGCCCCCACACGATGCGCGACCGCCCACGATTCTCAGAAAGGAGGAAAGAACATGGCCAACATCCTTGAACAGCAGGAACTCGGGGCAATCGTCAGCCCGCAATGGGACACCGATGCCCGCGCCACTGACGGCAGCACTCCGTCGCTACAGGCGCAGATCGACTCGGAGTTCGAACGGATCGCGAGCCCATACATGGCCAGCAGCGGCTGGATCTGTACGCTCACCATCGAGTGCGGCACGTTCATTTGTGCGTGCCGATAGCACCCTCGGCGGACGGTTCAGGTTTCGATGCCTGAGCCGTCCGCCGGTGTCTAGAAGGAGGGCTGGTCCCCGATGTTCTCACAGAACGAGATCGTCTCATTGGCCCAGGCAGCTTCTCTCCAGGAACGTGTTCCCGACGGCGATCTCGGTTCTGCTCATGATCCCTCGGCGGTAGATGCATGGAGGAACCGGGCCTTGCTCCAGGCAGAAGTGTTCGGCCGTTATTTGGATGAGCATTCAATGGGGGCAAAAGACCTAGGAGCTCTCCTCGCAGGCGTGCCTTGGACTCCACAGCACGGAGCGTTGGGCTGGATCGTAGACGTCCAACATTGGCTCCTGCCTCCGAGGCCCACCGCCCGCGGGTACACGCCCGGAAACGGAGGACTCGTCGTCGAAGGAACCCTTCTAAGCGGACTTCCTTTCCCTGGCTTGCTGGCCGATGTGGTCAGCAACCAAGGTAAACACCTCGACGGTTGGCCTTGGCTGAGCGACAGCGCGCGCGCCAGCCTCCTCGACGGGTTGGCCGGGCGGCTTGCGTCGATGTCACTGCGATGCATTCTCTCCGAGCTCGCGCACGAGTCGTCCCCCGGTTCGTATGACCGACTCAATGCGGCCCTATCAGAGCCGCTCAAGCGCATCGGCTTCTACACGAAGTACCCCGTCTTGGCCCGCGACCTGACCGTCTATCTGAAAAACTGGCGGACGAACGTTGGGCGAGTTCTCGACCGGCTCATCGACGACGAGGAGGAATTGGCTGACAATGGTCTCCTACCGCACGGCGCCGCCTCTCTGCAGGCCGTGGAGCTCGGCTCGGGCGATAGCCACGATGCAGGTCAGTCCGTGGCCGTCCTCCGATTCGCGCACCACCACCGACTGGTTTATAAGCCGCGCGACTGCAGCCCCTTCACCGTTTACCGTCGGCTCGTCGATGTCCTTAACGAAGCGCTCCCCTCGCTCGCTCGACTTTATGCTCCGTCCTCGCTGGCTCGCGACGGATACGGCTGGGTGGAGTTCATCGACCACGATGCCGCAGGGAAGCTAGACCCGAAGACGTATCTGCGTCGGCTGGGTTCGTTCCTTGCCATCGCCCATATCCTCGGAGCATCCGACCTGCACCTCGAGAACGTCATCGCTTCAGCCGCGGGGCCAGTGCCGATCGACATGGAGACACTGATCCAAAACAGAAGCCGAGCTGGCGCCGACGTGGTCGCAACCCGGAGGGCGATCGAACATTTGAATGCATCGGTGCTTGGAGCAGGAATTCTCCCTGTCCAGCTCACAGCCGGAGAGGCCACCAGCATCGACGTGAGCGTGGCCACGGGCGGGCTACAGCGCACCACCCAGTATGCGACTGTCCACCAGGTCGTCTTCCCTTTCACCGACGGCATGCGTATCGCTGCTGTCGAGATGCCGGTCGGTCGCGCCAAGAACCAACCTGGTGGAATGACCCTCGACCTCGTGCGCGAGCAACGCGCAGAAATCGGCGAGGGCTACAGGCAGGCCCACCTTTCAGTGATGGCGTCCATACCCCAGATCCAGTCGATTCTGGCGTCCGTGCCTGAGATGGAGTTGCGGCACATCATCCGCGCTACACGTTCATATTCGCTGTTACTGGTTGAGATGCGGCAGCCGAGCCGGCTCCGCAGCGGCATCGATCGCGACCACCTTCTGCGCAGCCTCTGGGCACACATCGACGAGCACCCTGGCGAGAGTTCTCTGGTCAGCGCAGAGGAAGAATCCCTGTGGCAACTTGACGTCCCGCTCTTCACCGCCCGCATGGATCAGCGCGGCCTGTTCGCCAGCGGACGCGAAGTGATCCCGGACTACTTCGAGAAGACCACGCTCCAAGATGCCGCCGAGCGGCTGAACTCCCTTGACCCAGAGCGAATGCGCGAGTCGCTGCGCCTCATTGACGAGTCGATCCTCGCCGCCGCACCACGAGCCGGCGAATCTGAGATGAGACGGGAGGATAGTCAGGCTCATATTGCACCAGAGAAGATAGGATCCGCGATCACCGCCCTGGCCCGCGAGCAGGCCAGGGTTCTACTCGAGTCCGCGATCCTCGGCGACCACGACGCGACATGGATAAGCGTCTGCAGCGGCAATGACAGCAGCGGACTTGAGTACCGACCGATTGGCCCGACGCTCTATGACGGACTCGCGGGAATCAGTTTTGCAGCGACACACGCGCACGGGCTCCTTCCAAATCTCGGCCTCGACGACCTCGCGCATCGGACGGCTCACGCCATTGCTTCGATCCTCGACGACTGGACCAAGGAGCGGCTAACGCTTCCCATCGGCGCGTACAGCGGCGCCGCAGGACTCCTCTACGCGCTCTCGCACTATGACGGGATCCTGAGCGGCAACCGCTACCAAGAGCTCCGCCTCAAAGCGATCACCCGCGTGGAACAAGCCGTCGATCAGGACACCTACTTCGACGTCATGGCCGGGGCTGCTGGCGCATGCGCCGTCATCGCTTCGATGCCCGAGGCCCACACTCCCCAAGGCCGCAGTGCCCTCCAGGCCGTCACTGCCCACCTGATCAGCCGCAGCGTGCTCCTCGACGACGACAGTCGTGTATGGCGGACCGGGGCGGCCAAAGCTCAGCTAGGAGGGTTCTCCCACGGGGCGACCGGCATCGGTTGGGCCTTAGCCCGGGCGGCCTCCGCCCTCGACGACGACAGGATCGCATCCGCCGCTATGGAGGCCCTCCGATTCGACGACGCGATGTTCCGTCCGTCCAAGCAAAGATGGCTTGACGCGCGACCCGAGTCGCTCATGGTGGGCGAGATGTTCCCTGCCCATTGGTGCCATGGCGCGGCGGGTATCGCAATGGCTCGCGCCTCCGCAGCCCCGCTTCTCGGAGCACCTGAACTCTTAGGCCTGGCCGTCATCGGCGCCCGGGAGGCGAGCCGAGATGAGCTTCCATCGGACGACTCCCTGTGCCACGGCAGCCTCGGCAATCTGATGGCCTCACAACCAGTTGCAGAATATGCGGGATCCAACATCTGCCTGGACGATTTCCGGAACCGGGTGATCAGCCGTATTCAAAGATCGCAGCCACGCAGCGGGCTCCCGCAGGGAATCACCACCGTCCGAGGTCTCATGCTCGGGACAGCCGGCTCACTGTATGGCCTATGCCATGCCCTGAACCCCGGCATCCCGAACGTCCTCCTTCTGGAGGGGCATACCAAGACGGTGGTCAGCGGCGCGGCTCTAGACACGGATGCCCACTCGAAGCAACCACTGATTTCCCCAGTCCCGCCACTTAAATTGGCCCCGCGGCCTCATGCGACTCCCCCGAAGACATAGCCCTCCCATCCAAAGTCGTCCACGATCTCCGGTGGCGACAAGTCGCCGATCTATAAGAACGGAAGCTGCGTGGGGTCATGTTCGCCGATTCGCCCACCACGCCGCCACGCCCTGTGATAAAAATGCATTGGATCTGCATATTTGGCTGGAAATCCCTGACCCGACGCTGGGGAGCGCCGGGCTCTATCAGCCATCCGAGGGGTCCAAACAGATGGGACGCACCTAAGCACATGGGGGGATCACGCCGTCGTGCCTGAAGAAATGATTAGCGACGTTGAAGGCATCACCCTTGAGGCCGAGCTCGTGGATGAGGAGGCAGCGCGGGACATCGCGCACGCCGTCAGCGGTCGTCGCTCGGTCGCTCGCAAATACGTCATGCGGGTTCGGCGCGGGCACCCCGACGCTACGCCAGCCGAGGTCATCAAGATACTGGAGCGCCATTATGGTGCCGCCATCAGCGCCGCAGGTGCCGTCATCAGCGCCAGTGTGATCGCGGCTGATGTCGCGATCGGAATGATCCCGGGTGTCGGTGCAGCGGCGGCGGGTGTGAAGAGCGCAGGCCGTCAAGCTGCGAAGAAGGCTGGCAAGGAAGCTGCAAAGAAGGCCGTGAAGGTTGCGGCCAAGGGAGTGGCGTTGGGAGCGGCCAAGACTGGTGCCCAGCGCATCGCTGGGCTCCTGCCTGCGGGTGACCAGCAACTGCAGTTCGAGATCACCGCGATCTTCGGACTAGCCATTGCCGATATTCATGGAATGGACCTCGATCAGGACCAGGCCCACGCTCTGGTCTATGGACTAACGAACGAACGCGTCAGCCAGCAGCAGATCGCGACTATGGCTACGGACCTCGCGAGCGTGTCTTCAGCAGGCGCAGTCGGCGTTGGCCAGAGCATTGTGACCGGTCGCGCGGACTGGTCACATTGGGCGAATACACTTGCAGACACGCTCCCCGGAGGGGCGGCGCAGAGTCTTGTGCGAACCATCCAGACAGGACAGTTGGACACGGTGCGCGAGAACCTAAGCGGGAAGCAACAGACCGCGATTGAATATGGGGTCGGAGCTCTGGCCGGAGGAGTCGCCCGGTTCGTGTTCGGCCGAGAGGTCATCGAGTCCGCCCGGGCTGCGTTTGCCGATGCCCCAGAAGTGTTCCCTCCGCATCTGGCCGTTCCACTGAAGGAAAAGCCAGGAGCCGACGATACCGAGGCTGAGCTGAACCCGGCTCTTGCTGCCTTGGAGGATGCGGCGAAGGCCACTGGAAACTGGATCGCCGATACCGCAAGCACTGTCAGCGGCGGCGTCGCCACGGGCGCCCTCGCAGTCGGCACAGGTGTCACGAGCGCAGCCGATACTGTGACGCGCCCCTTCCGGAGGGTCGACATCGACGGTGACGGAGTCCCCGATGAACCGCAGGCCCTCACGAAGGTCAAGGGGGTCGGCGGTGCCATCGCAGGTGCGGCAGACGCGGTTGGCGGAAGTGTTGTGGGCCTCTTCAAGTCGAAGAAGCGCGGCAAGAACGGAGAGCCGGCAGCGAGCGATATCGACGACGCCGCCGAGCTACAGCACGGCGACCCCAAGACCGTTTGACAGAGCATTTCCTAGCAGTTCGTAGTCGCGCTCTGACAATGTCCTCGATACCCGAACCTCATTCACTCCAATAGGAAGGGGCGGGAACTCCTTTGGATCTGCTAGCTGGAATCAGCCGCGATCAACTCCACATCTTCACTTGGATAGTTCCCGCCGCCTTCGCGCTGGCGGCCGGGCTTTGGCGCCCGCGCCAATTTCATTGGGCCGCGCTTGGCGCCGTCCTGCTCTTCGCAGCCCTGAATGCGGGGGCCGGGGTCTATGTTCTGAACCATTTCGCTGACTCACGCTGGACATCAGGGAGCGAGCCGCCGCTGAGCGCCCCATCGTTTTCCGGGACGCCTCTCATAGGTCAATACCTGAAGCCCCTAGACTCCGCTCTTAACAATCTGGTCGGCGGGGTGAACGAGTTCTTGGCCTTCAAACAAGCTCTTCCCACGGCGATGGATTTCCTTGCGGCCTCGGGCTGGGCCTTGCTGCTCGCTTTCCCGATTGCCGTTCTCGCAGCTATTATTAATTTCGCCGCTGCCAAGCGGAGAAGCGCAGACTTTGCAAGGTACAGTGCGACCGTTGAGGAGCTCAAAGAAGAGCTTGATCAGATCAAGCGGCAGATCTCGCCAAGAAACTCGCCGGACCCTGCGCTTCCTACGCAGAAAGAGCCCACCGATTTCGATCACCGCTAGCATCCATGGCGGCCTCATTCCGGCCAGTTGCTGGTCTTGGTGCTGGCGAGATTGGCCCGACAGTGGGTCCGGCACCCTGATCTTGGGGTCCACCGTCGTCGCCTTCCTCCGGCTCCGCAACTTGAACCGCACCGAAGCTCAAATGGCGGGGCAAAAGTGGCAGAGGCCGTGATCCTGTCAAAGGGAGGCTGGGGGTGACTCAAATCCGTCGTGCGACGAAGCGCGATGGGCGTCGAGGCGCGCTACTCGGCCGCGGCGAGCGCCGCCTCGAACTGCTTTCGTCCAGCCGCCCGGCCCAGTGAAGGGATGCGTCACGTCGCGGATCGCGCACAGCTGAATTCCGCCCGGAGGAGGGCCGACGACCACTTAAGATCGCCCGCGGCAGGACCACGACTCTCATAGACAATCCTCCTCGGATTCCGAGGCTTTCCACCCTCCACATCTCGAACAGGTGACAACGACGAGCATCTGCCCCTTCCGCTAGGCCGGGAGTTGAGGATCAGGGGCATCCATTGCTTGAGCCACAGGTCTGCGCCTACGAGTCCGCCTGTGTGCCCTCCTTCGACGTTCGGGCCAGTGCAGGTCGAGTTCCTCCAAGTCGACACCGAGTCCACGCCGCGCCACTTAGATTTTCCTCATCACGGGTTGAGCGAGACCCCGCGCACGGATCCTCCCGAGCCTGCGGCGCCTCCGTGTCCACCCTCCACAGTTACGTTTGCAACTCAACCAAGGCAAGAGGCAACAGGGAAAACCATGACCGACGAGATGGTGCTGCGCGCGCAGCGGTGGATCAATTCCTACAACGCCAGCGCGATACCAAGGTTGAGGAGAACGGCCGTACCACCTGGTCGCTGGGGTTAGCAGCTTCTGCACAATCAGGATGACAAGAATGTCGAGACCGTGCCACGAGTCCTTCTGCATACTGCAAAAATGGCAGGGGCTCGGCCGACCGGGATTGGACGCCAACGATGATGTCACCCGCCGCACGCTCGAGCGGTACAACGGCATCGGCAACGCAGCCATAGAGTACGGCTACGAGCTTCTTGGCGTCTATCGGGTCTTCGAGAAATACCACCGTATGCTGCGGGAACGCTGAGATGTCGCACGAACGCTCCCACGCCGCACGGACGTTCTGGACTGCGCTCGCTTCTGCAGGCGCCTCCGTCGCGATCGGCGTGCTCGAGATAGTGCCCACTGGAATGGCCACCCTAGTCTTCACACAGTTGGTGCTGGTCCACCTCGGGCTCGCCAAGCTCGACACAACCTTCAGAAGAGACTGGGAAGGGGTGCAGGGGGCCACTTCCCTCGCGCTCTTGGGATTTGTCCCACCCCTCGTCCTGCTTCTCGTATGGTTCCTGATCATACGATCCCTCGCCCGCCGCTCTCCCGCCCCATGGCTGGTCTGGATCCTCGGAGCCATCGGAGTGGCCGCGCCCAGCATCCTCTTTATTCAATCCAATTTCTGATCAGGAGAGTTAGTTGTCTCCACTAATCGATCCATTTCCCGCCGAACGATGATCCGAATCACGACTCCCGTCGCTGCCGCCGTCCCTTTACCCATCGATGGAGCCACTACGAGCTTCACGGAAGAAAACTCCGATCTCGAGGTGCGCCCTCGTCGGCTTCAATTCGACTGTTCGAGGCGCGGGTCCGTTCGGCAATTGCGCGTCCGGAACCGCCATCAACATCCTTCCCGGCTTCTTCCCTCGAGGCGCCGACAACGGAATGTTCGATCACGAAGTACGTGCGGTCCGCGACATCCTCTCATTCTGCGCCGGTCTGGTTGGGTGGGGCGGAGACACCAAACCTCGTTCCCAAGGATTCTTCTACCTAACAGCACGGCCGGGATCAAAAGAACTTGCTGCTTGGGCCGAGAAGCGGGCTTCCGCAAGCGAGAGACTCGGCGCTTCCGGAGGGTTGAGGACCTTGGGTGCCTGAGGAGTGATTCTGGTGGCTTGGAGCCGCACGCGCCCCGACGGCTAGCGCCTTAGGCCGGCTTGAACCGAGAAGCCACCACCTCGAGCACCGCAGGGACATCGATCTCGCCGGTCTGCTCCTGCTCGAGCCGTTTGGCCAACCGCCTCGGCGAGAGCACGTGAACTCCCCGGGTCGCGAAGAAGCCGCCGATCAGCGGCCAGTCGGCCTCGACGAAGCAGAGTGCCCCCGTGAGGGGCACATCCGGCATCACGTCCCGCAGCACCTCGACCTGCTTCAGCACGCCGTCGACCAATTTCGTGCAGTCGCGGCGACCCACCAGAAGCTTCTCGACGCGCGGCCGCAGGAAACCGCCCTCGATCTTCAGCTCAGGCCGCCCCTGGTAACGCTTGGCATCGATCACCCAGATGCCAGCGCGCGTTATGGCGATGTGGTCAATGTTGGCCTTCGAGCCGGGAATCCGCCGGTCGTGCAGCACGGCAATTCCATCGCCGACGAGGGAGTCCAGCCTCGCGCCCAGGCGCTCTTCGCCGACCGCACCGCGCTCCCAGGCTTTGGTGCTCTGCCGCTCATCGGAGAGCGCGACGGCCAAGCCTCCCAGTCGGCCCCACTTCTCCCGCAGCCTCTCCTCGTCTTTGGCCTTCCGGCGCTCGTATTCACGCCGTGCCGACGACCCGGCAACCCCGGAAGCAATGGATGCGGGCTCCTCGGCCACCGGTGGTTCGAGGTCCTGCGGAATCACCAGCCCCGTCTCGTCGGCACACTTCAAGCAGAGGACCGTCTTTGTCTCGCTCTCATACATCGCTTCGGTTTTGGCGGGAAGCGGCTGGCTGCACATCCGACACGTTCCGGCGTAGCGGAGCTTCATCTTCTTCATGAGGAAGCAGCGATCCTGTCGGTCGACGCGGGGCCGGTGGAGCGCCTCACCACCAGATTTGTCGACAAGTCGACGCGGGGCGGAGCCGATTTGGATTCTGGCCTTCCTAGCCACGCCCGGGACCGAAAGAGCAGGCCGACCGCCTCTGCACCCATCTCTGCGATCGGCTGGTGCACCGTCGTCAACGGCGGGCTCGCCCACTCCGCCTCCGGCACATCGTCAAACCCGACGACGCTCAATTCAGTTGGGATGCCAAGGCCTGCTTCGGAGGCGGCATCTACAACACCAAGGGCCATGACATCTGAGCACGCGAAAACGGCAGTGGGCCGGTCATCTGCTGACAGCATCGCCGCCGCCTGCTGGGCGGCTTGCTCCCTGCTCCAGTCTGCGTACGCGACCTCGCAGTCTTCCACCCCAGCCTCACGGAGGGCCGAGCGAAACCCGTCGATGCGCGCGGTGCTGTAGAGGTGCTCCCGCCCGCCGCCAATGACACCGAACCGACGGTGGCCAAGACCAAGCAGGTGCTCGGCCGCCGAGCGTCCGCCCTCCCAGTTGGTCACCCCGACGCTCGGGACCGCCGCAGCGGGCCGACTCATCGGTGTAACGAGCACGACAGGGATTCGAGCGGCAGAGAGTACGGCGAGCTGAACGCTGGTGGGATCGACGAGGACGACGACGGCCCCTTGCGACGGGCGGCGAAGGAGGCGCGACACCCACTCCCCGTCGCCCCGGGCAATGGTGATGACGACGTCGACATTGGCTGCCGTCGCTGCCTGCTCCACGCCGACGAGAACGCGGTTGGCCCAGCTTCCGTCAACGTGATTGACGACCAGGTGTATGAGGGGCGGGGTTTCCGAGACGGACACCTTTGCGCGTGGGCGCGAGCCCCCTTTGGCGTACCCCACCTCGCGGACAGCGTCCATCACCCGCTCCCGAGTGGCAGGAGAAACGTCTGTCCCGCCTCTGAGCACCTTCGAGACTGTGGGCACGCTTGTGCCGGCTACGGCGGCAACGTCCGAGAGCGTCGGCTGCTTCGCGCGCACAGGTCCAGGAGACGGCATGAGGTGAGGATACCCTAGTTTCGATTTCGAAAAAGTTTCGTTGGTCGGTTCCCTTGTTTCCGCAATATTTGCTCTGTCAAGATCGGCAAGTTGAACGGCTCTAACGACAAGTTTGCGCAAATTTCTTTGCCAAGCTCCACTCCTCATGACAGCTCCATGCACTCAACGACGACCACCGGCGACGCCGGGAATGGAGGAACGATGACCCCCGTCGATCACGCGGCAACGATCTCGCGGAGAGGACTGCTCGCCGGCGCAGGAGGACTTGCTGCCCTCGCCGCACTGACGGCGTGCGGGCCGAGCGGAGGGGCCTCTGGAAGCTCTGGGACGCTCAAGTTCTGGAACATGCCGTGGGGAAATACGGAGTTCACTCAGCTCGACAAGGAGATCACCCTCAAGTACGCACCGGCCCAGGGTCTGCCGGCGGCCTCCTACCAGTCCGTCCAGTGGGCCAACTTCACCAGCACCTTCGCCTCGGCGGTCGCTTCGAACACAGGACCGGCCGTTAGCAGCGGGAGCGGTACTCAGGCGTTCCAGTTCGCGGAGCAGAACCAAATTGCGATGGCGGACAACCTGCTCGAGTCTTGGAAGTCCTCCGGCCTCTACGATGACTTCCTCCCCGGTCTGATTGACACGATGAAGACCTCGCAAGGTCACGTAGCCGTGCCCTACAACCTGGACATGCGAGCCCTGTGGTACCGGAAGTCACTGCTTGAGAAGGCCGGCGTGGAGCCGCCCACTGACTGGCAGTCCCACCTCGACGTATGCGAGGCGCTCAAGAAGGCTGGCATGTTCGGATTCGGGATCGCTGCTGGAGCACAGGGCAACGGGTTCCAAGTGATCGTCGGACTGATGATCAACAACGGCGGCGGGCTGTTCGACGAGAACCAGAAGCCGAATTGCGTCACGCCGGAGAACATTCAGGCCCTCGACTACATCGTAGAAATGGTCCGCAAGGGGTATATGGATCCGGGCAGTGTCGGTTACTCGACCACCAACGCCCAGTCTCAATGGAAGAACGACAGGTTCGCCATGGGCTTTGAAAGTCCTGGCCTGGCCCAGCAACTCAGTGGAACCGTCGCTAACGACATGATGATCGGTGATCCACTGGTCAGTGCTAGGGGCACCAAGGGCGCGCTGTACTTCCCGAACAACATCATGATGTACAAGAACACCTCCAGCCAGCGGGGCTCGGAAGCATTCCTGACCTACTACTACAAGAACATGAGCCCGCTGTGGACCAAGAAGACAGGACCAGGGCTTCCCGTTCTCAAATCAATCGCCTCAACACCTGAATTCAAGTCAGATCCCAACGCGGTCAAGATGGTCAATGTCTGGCAGCCGATCTGCAAGACCTGGGCTGCTCCGGGAGGAAGTGCTCTCTTCGCCAATGTCTCAACGGTGGACAGCACGCCAGCAATGACGACGTTCGCCCAGAGTCTGCTCTCCCTCAAGGCCACCCCGACCGAGGCCCTCAGCACCCTGCAGTCCACGCTCGTCTCGACGATGAAATGACGGGGCCGAATATCGGTAGCAGTGATCCGGGAGGGGAAGGTGACGTAGGCATCTAGCGGCTGAGCCCTGGGCAGGAGTGATTCTGATGGCTCGGAGTGCTGACGGCAGCTCAAGGAGCGCGCGAAATAGACCCCGGAGCCGACGCACTAGTCCCGAGACTTGATGGAGCGCACGAAGCTTGCCAGCGCCGCTACGGAGGCGACGGCGAGGACACCTCCCGAAACCGCTACCCAAAGTGATTCTCGGGGCCCGGAAGAGAATACGTAGAGAGAGTAGAAGCCAAGTACGAGTGCCAGTAAAAGCCAGATGGTGGAACTGCGATTCACGGCATTTTCCTTCAGTGGGTCGAATCGGGTTGAGCATGAGCAGAAAATCTCAGTGCCTACCCCAGCTAGCGGCTGAGCGCCTGGGCAGGAGTGATTCTGGTGGCTCGGATTGCTGGATACGCACCAGCAATGACTCCCGCAGCCGCGCCAGCGATGATCGCAAGAGCTGGAATCGTAGGGTCGAGGACTGGTATCCATCGGTTCCCGAGCGATACCGCGACGGTGACAAGGACACCTATTACGGTCCCCAGAGTGCCCCCGAGAAGGCCGAGTGCTGCGGTCTCCCCGAGGACCTGACAGAAGATATCGGTCCGGCGTGCCCCAAGGGCTCGGCGAAGACCGATTTCGCCGGTGCGGAGCACGACTCGGACGGCGGTGGTGTTTCCGATGGAAATCGCACCGAGAGCGAGGATGACAAGGCTGACAATAACGCTCAGCTGAAGGACACTGCTTTCGACTTCTTGCCTGAGGGTTTTGGGATCTGGTGGCGCATTGACCTCGACGAGGTCCGGTTGGGCGGGTGACACCGCAAGGGCGGCTTGCAGACCAAGCTGAGAGGCGGCACCAGGGACCGTCTCGAAGAAGATCTGACGGCTGGGCATCTGCTTATCGAAGGCCTTGGCATTTTCCTGGACGGTTATCGGAAGGATGATTCCTCCGGCTGCACCCGGTACGCGGGCGACGTCACTGTAGATACCGATGACCGTTAGGCCGAGGTCTCCGATGAACACCGCAGCGCCAGGTTGGACCACACCGAGCCGGGCTGCGACGGACTTCGAGAGCAACACGACGGCGTCCGCGCGGAGCACATGGCCGCCGTCAAACGTCCTGCCCACAATGCCTTGAGGCTCAATCGCCGCCAGGCTCTCGCGGTCGACGGCGTACACGTCAGTCGGGACCTCATCGCCGGCAGCCAGATAAAACCGCCGGACGTCGACCGCTTTCACGGTTGCGATGCGGCCAGCATGAACGACGCCGGCCATGTCGCCCGCTCTTTGGGCCGCCAGGGGCGTAAACCATCGCGGCGTCGTCTCGGCCGCCTCGCTTGAAGCCCTGCCCGTATCGCGTTCCGTCACGCTTACCTCGGTGGCTCGGCGGATATCGAAGGCAGCGGACACCTGATGGCTGGCAGTCCCCGTGAGGCCGAGAGTCACAACAAAGGCTGCGGAGCCCAAGAGTGCCCCTAGCGCCGAGACCACCGATCGGCCGAAATCCCTTGTCACGGACCGCCACGATTCCCGAAGAAGATCTGTAATCCCAAGACGGCTCTTCCGCAGTCCGAGGCGCGTCAGGACTTCCCGCTCATGCCTCCGGCTTCTTCGACGGTTCTCTTTCATGCCGGTGGCCTTGCGCCGTCCGCGACTATTCCGTCTTCGACCGTGACCGTCCGCAGCAACGAACTCGCAAGACTCAAATTGTGCGTAACCATAACGAGCGTCTGTCCCTTCTCGTTCAGGTCCGCCAGGACATCCATAACGATCGCGCTGTTGCGGGTGTCAAGATTGCCCGTGGGTTCGTCGCAGAAGAGAACCTTGGGTCTGAGGCAGATGGCCCGTGCAATCGCCGTCCGCTGACGCTCGCCTCCGGAAAGGTCACGAGGATCGGCGTCTCGACGATGCATGAGGCCAAGGGCTTCGAGCGCTTCCAGAGCCCGCTCGCGCCGGTCCTTGACGGTGACCGTGGCGTACATCATGGCAAGTTCGACGTTCTCAACCACGGTTCGGTGAGGCAGGAGGTGGAACGCTTGGAAGACGAAACCGAACATTTGCCCGCGAACAACACCGCGCACGGCTTCGTCAGCCGCCGTGATATCCACCCCTTCCAGAAGGTAGGTTCCATGAGTGGGAGCGTCGAGCAACCCGAGAATGTTCAGTAGCGTGGATTTCCCGGAGCCCGAGGGCCCGACGACGGCGAGAGATTCGCCTCGTCCTATTGCGAGGTTAGTGGGTTGAAGGGCGTGAACGGCGATACGGCCCGGATACCTCTTCGTCACGTCTCGCAGTTCAATGACTGGATCAGAACAAGCCGCGCCTTTCATCGGGACGGCATTGTTCCAAGAACGACGACGTCGCCTTCTTTGAGTTCTGAGCCGGGCTTAATTTCGACTGATCCATCAATGTTCGCTCCGACTGTCACCGCTATCCGCTTGTTCGCATCCGAGCGGGGAACCACGTAGCTCGATCCATCCTCCATTGAGTAGATCGCGGTCACCGGCACGACGAGCCCTTCCGCGGTCGATCCTGTGGAAATTTCAAGTCTCGAGGTGGTGCCTTCAGCCGAAACTGGCGCGGCCCTTGCCGAGTCCCCAAACGCCAGGTCGATCTTCACGCCTTGTCCCAGCCCGGAGACCTCGGCAACGGTGGAAGCAACCGCGGTCACCTTCACTTCGTATTGTTCGCCGCCGGCGCTCGTGAGCCTCCCGATCGCCCCGGCCTTGACTTTCGAAGCCCGCTCGGGCGTGGTTGATGCCACGACGCTGCTGGCTTGCCCGTCGAGCTTGGCAAGCACTGTCTCGGCCGCGATCCTTTCACCGACCTTGATGGGTATCGTCGTCACCGCGCTGCTTGGCTTAGGGATGACTAAAACCTGACGTGCTGCCAAGTACACCTCGTTGGAGCCGATCGACACAGCGGACGAACTGCTTCCTCGATCCCCACTTGCGGAACCTTGGCCCGTTCCTTGTCCAGACGACGCCTGCCCAGCGGGAGCCTTATAGCCGCGGTCAGAATAGAGCTGTTGGAGGCCCCTGCGGGTGCTAGCGTCGAAAATTCCGGTACCGCCAGTGGCATAGCCGAGGCGCGCGAGAGTCTTCTGCAGCTGGACGACGTCAGGGCCTGCGTCACCCGCTCGAATGTCACGATAGGCAGGGAAGGCCCAGTTCATCGCAATGAGCGGCTCTCCATTTGCCTCGACGACCACCGTTCCAGATGCCACCGTCGTTGCGGATGCCGCCGGAATCGAAGTGACGATCATTCCTGCCGTCGCCAGTGCATCGGATGGTTTGAGATCAAAGGCTGGACCAGGGGCGACGGTGGCCCGCATGACAACTTTCGCACTCAGCGCACGCCTTTCCACCACCGCCGTTATCAGTGACGGCGGGGGCGGTGCCGCCTCCGCAGCCATTTGCTGTGGCGTGCGGACTTGCGGGAAGACGAACAGCGCCAGACCCGCAACGAGGGCAATAACGACGACGGCCACTCCCCCAGCTACCCAAAGTCGTTTCCTTTTACTCTGCCCCACTGGCTTACGATTTCTCCTGCAAGGCGCGGGCTGCAGACTTTGCCAACTCTTTGATCTTCGGGTTCAGCTCAATCAGGGCTGCCTCGTTCTTCGCCAGCGCAGCGTTCTTGGCATCATTGACGATTTTCAGCCAGTCGTCATGTGCTCCGGTTTCGACCGAACACCGGTACATCGCAGCCGCCGACTCTGATTCCTTGGCCGTGGGGACATACTCTAGAGCAGGCTCGGCAGGGATCACCTTCGTCACTGCTCCCTTGGTCAGATCCTCTGCCTGAGGCATCCGAGGTTCGACACCGAGGGGGACGCCAAAATCCACGTTCCAGCCCATTGACTTATTAGGACCGTTTGGGTCTACGGGGTATCCGCCTTTATTCATACATGCGAAGACTTTTTGTGTCCCAGAGTCCTTGGCCTGATTCGGAATGACCGCGAGGGCTTCAGCGAGCGCGTTTCCCACTTGGATATACTCCTGGAGCACATCCTCATTGCCTGAGGTCCGTTTCAGGGTCGCTTCACGACAGGCGTCGGCTGTCTTGCCGAACGAATCGTCCATAGTGACGACTTGTGCATCCAACCCGGGAATAGTATTCCCGTAGCCTCTCGTTCGGGCATCCTGCTCAGAGGAAAACCATGGCGATTTAGAAAACGACCTAAAAGTCGTCTTGAAATCTGGAGTCGCGGCCGAAGATCGGAACTCGTTAGCCTTTTGTTCAGATAAAACCTCAAGAAACTCGGGGTATCCATTTTCCGCGTAGCATCGGTACTCGAGCTCTCTGGTTGCCGAGTTAATGCTCAATAGATCGTCGGCCAGATACGCGCTATACGGCTCGCTGGGGTCCGCCATAGGCAACGAACTGCTGGGCACAGTCTTGGCCCCGCACCCAACTGAGGCCATCCCGACGAACACTAGGGACGCTCTCGCGATGATCTTCTTCATGCCGCCTTCAAACGCCCCTAGAAGATGCGGACCGCCAGGACACCAGCCGCCGCGGCCGCAGCCATTGTCCCCGCAGCCCGTTTCCAGAGCTTCATCCCTGCCCCCATTCCATGTCTGTTCATTGCTCTTGACGTCCACGGCCCTAGCCGCGGCCTTGCTCAAAGCGTCCACGAATTGAGGAGGCCGAGCCTCCCCTGAGAGCGCCGGAAGAAGTCAGAAATACAAGTGGGCCGATCGAGCCAAGCCTTCCGCCCAAGCGCGACAGGCAGCCCCTTCAAGGCATCAGCCTTGTCCCAGTCGCTACCGTAAGGGCCCCCTACCGCGACAAGTACAAGCCGTCACAAGAGCACGCCACCCTGGGGAGCGCCTGTCCGATGCCCCCTCGACAAGCACCAGGATTCTGGCCCCCAGAAAACACTTGAACCGTCAAGGGAGCACCCCCTACTATCGTCTAGGCGATATGGGAACACCCAGTTCTAATATCGAACACCGATCCAGTGCCAGTCACAACGATGTGAATTGAGGGAAGCTCATGTCTCTTCCGGTCCTCGCGTCCATCCCACCGGAGAACAGCCTCCGGTGAGCGCCACACCGACCGCGGTCTCAGCGCGCAGCATCAACGCCCGGCTCGACCGTCTCCAGGTCTGGTCGCTCTCGCCGTCGTTCATCGCCATCATCGGCCTGGGGTTCCTGTTCACCTTCTACGACATCTTCGACATCAACGTCTCGTTCATCCAGACGTGCGTGAGCCTCCAGAAGGGCTGCACACCCGAGACGGCGCTCGACGCCCTGCCCCTACCGGTGGTACTCAACCTCGCCGGCTACGTGGTGGGCACGCTCGTTCTCAGCCCCGTCGCCGACCGCATCGGACGGCGCAACATGCTGCTGTTCACCATGCTCATCACCGGCTTGGGCTCCCTGTACACGGCGTTCTCGACGGACTACCTGAACTTCACCATCTCCCGCATCGTGACGGGTATCGGCATCGGCGCCGACCTCGCGATCGTCAACACCTACATCAGCGAGGTGGCACCGAGGCGTTCGCGCGCGAAGTTCACCACCGTCATCTTCATCATGTCCGCCCTCGGCGCGTTCTTCGGGATCTGGCTCGGCCTCTGGCTCACGACCCCGGCGACGCCGTGGCCCCTCGGCCTCCCGTTCGCCGCCGCGGGCCCCGGTTTCGAGGATGGCTGGCGCTGGATGTACGGCATCGGCGCGATCCTGGCCGTCGTCGCGATCCTGCTCCGGTTCGAACTCCCTGAGTCGGCAAGATGGCTCGCCCAGCGGGGACGGCTCCAGGAAGCAGACAAGACTGTCGCCGACCTGGAGCAGCGCGCCCTCAAGAAGGGCCCGCTCCCCGAGGTTGCCGCTGCACCTGAAACGTCCGACGCCGAAGCCGCCTTGGCAGCGGAAGGCGACCGGTCGTCGTCGTCCTCGCCATACCGCGAACTGTTCGGGAACCGCTTCTACCTCAAGCGAATCCTCCTGCTGTTGGTCATGTGGTTCATCGGGTACATCACGGTGTACTCGTTCGCGGCCGGGTTCACCGCTGTGCTCACGTCGCTGCATTACGCCCCGCCGGAGGCTGGCGTCATCGCCGCCGTCGGAACGCTCGGCTTCGTCGCAGAGGCGGTGATCATGTCCTTCATCGTCGAAAAGCTCGAGCGGCGGGTCTGGCTTCCGATCGCCGCGGTCGTGACCCTCGCGGGCGCGTTCACGGTGGCTCTCGCGGGCACCGACATCGTGATCGCGTTCATCGGCGCGGCGCTGATCTTCGCCGGCTTCAACATGTGGGTCTCCCCCACCTACGCCCTCACCGCCGAACTGTTCCCGACCCGCGCACGAACCACAGGCTTCGCGCTCGTCGACGGTGTGGGGCACATCGGAGGCGGCATCGGCGTCCTTGCGATCGCTCCCCTGCTGCCGCACCTCTCCGTACTGTGGGCGCTGCTCCTCATCACCTCGTTCATGGTCGTCTCGGCGGTGATCGTCCAGTTCACGCCGCACACCCGGAACCGGCACCTGGACCACGTCTCGCCTTGATGTGAACACCCCGCCTTTGGGGCGAGATCACCGAGTAGCGAACGACGACGGCGCGCACTCCGGGGTGCGCGCCGTCGTCGTCCCTCAAGGGGGCACCACGCGTCGAGGAGACGACGACACCGCTCGCGGTCAGCGCCTGAACGTCCGTTGCGACCGGACGCGGCGGGCACGGCTGGTCCTCCCTCTCGACAGGACAAGTCGGTCCAGCTGTCACCAACCCGTACGCGCCCGTGCCGGATGAGGGCTCGGAAGGAGGCACCGATGTCGTCCCCGTGGCGGTGGGCGCTGGAGGCGACGATGCTGTGGAGCTCGGCGGCGCCGTCGTCGTCCGCCCACTGGGCGCGCCCACTCCGCCGCACCCGGCCAAGAAAAGGCAGGCCGTGGCCATCATTGCGATGGCCACGGCCCGCCTGCCTTTCACTGAAGGACCGTTACCGGCGCAGATCGAACCGATCGAGGTTCATGACCTTGTCCCATGCCTTGACGAAGTCACGCACGAACTTCTCCTTCGCGTCGTTGCACGCGTAGACCTCCGAAATCGCGCGCAGCTGCGAATTCGCACCGAAGACGAGGTCGACGGCGGTGGCCGTCCACTTAGGTTCGCCAGTCGCCCGGTCGCGCCCCTCGTAGACGTTCTCCTCGGATTCGGACGCCTTCCACTCCGTTCCCATGTCGACCAGATTCACGAAGAAGTCGTTGGTCAGGGTCTCTAGCCGATCGGTGAAGACACCGTGCTTGGACTGCCCGAAGTTGGCGCCGAGCGCCCGCATGCCGCCCACGAGGACCGTCATCTCGGGCGCGGTCAGGTTCAGCATGAACGCCCGGTCCACGAGCATCGTCTCGGGCGGCAGCTTCTGCCCCGCTCGCAGGTAGCCGCGGAAGCCGTCCGCCTTCGGCTCGAGCACTGCGAACGACTCCACGTCCGTCTGCTCCTGCGAGGCATCCGTGCGGCCTGGCGCAAAGGGGACCGTGATCTCAACGCCCGCCTTCTTCGCCGCCTGCTCGACGGCCGCGCAGCCGCCGAGGACAATCACGTCGGCGAGTGAGACCTTCTTGCCGCCCGAAAGCGAGTTGTTGAAGTCCTGCTGGACCTGCTCCAGGGTCTGCAGGACCCTCGCCAGCTCGGCCGGCTGGTTGACCTCCCAATGCTTCTGCGGCGCGAGACGAATCCGCGCACCGTTGGCGCCGCCCCGCTTGTCCGTGCCGCGGAAGCTCGAGGCCGACGCCCAGGCCGTCGAGACGAGCTGGGAGATGGACAGCCCGGAATCAAGGATCTTCGCCTTGAGAGCGGCGATATCCTCTTCCCCGATGAGCTCGTGGTCGACGGCGGGAACCGGATCCTGCCAGATCTGCGGCTCGGGCACCCAGGGGCCGAGATAGCGCGACACGGGGCCCATGTCGCGGTGCAGCAGCTTGTACCAGGCCTTCGCGAACGCGTCGGCGAGTTCGTCGGGGTTCTCGTAGTAGTGCTGGGAAATCGGCCCGTAGACCGGGTCCTCCCGCAGGGCGAGGTCCGTGGTCAGCATCATGGGGGCGTGCCGCTTCGACGGATCGTGGGCGTCGGGAACGGTGTTCTGGGCCTCCGGATTCGTGGGCCTGAACTGCTTCGCACCCGCAGGGCTCTCGGTGACCTCCCAGTCGTACTTCATGAGGTTCTCGTAGAAGCCGTTGTCCCACTTGGTCGGCTCGTTGGTCCACGCCCCCTCGAGCCCGCTCGTGAGGGTGTACGGGCCGTTGCCCGTCCCGGCGAAGTTCTTCCATCCGAGGCCCATCTGCTCGAGCGGCGCTGCCTCGGGCTCGGGGCCCAGGTTCTCCGGCTTCACGGCGCCGTGGGTCTTGCCGAACGTGTGGCCGCCTGCGATGAGCGCAACCGTCTCCTCGTCATTCATGGCCATCCGTCGGAAGGTTTCGCGGACGTCGTGGGCTGCTCCGAGGGGATCCGGGTTGCCTTGCGGACCCTCCGGATTCACGTAGATGAGGCCCATCTGCACTGCGCCGAGCGGGTTCTCGAACTCGCCGGGAGCGGTGTAGCGCTCGTCGCCCAGCCACGTGTCCTCGGGACCCCAGAAGACCTCCTCGGGCTCCCAGATGTCCTCCCGCCCGAAGCCGAACCCGAACGTCTTGAAGCCCATCGACTCCATGGCGACGTTGCCGGCATACACGATCAGATCCGCCATCGAGATCTTCCGGCCGTACTTCTGCTTGATGGGCCAGAGGAGGCGGCGTGCTTTGTCGAGGCTCGCGTTGTCGGGCCAGCTGTTGAGAGGCGCGAAGCGCTGCGCTCCGCTGCCACCTCCTCCTCGGCCGTCCTCGATCCGATAGGTGCCGGCCGAATGCCACGACATGCGGATAAAGAACGGACCGTAGTGGCCGTAGTCCGCCGGCCACCAATCCTGGGAGTTGGTCATGAGTTCGATGAGGTCTTGCCTCAGCGCCTCGACGTCGAGGGTCTTGAACTCCTCGGCGTAGTTGTAGTCCTGGCCCATCGGGTCGGCCTTGGGCGAGTGCTGATGCAGGACTTGAAGGTTGAGCTGGTTCGGCCACCAGTCCTGGATCGTCCTGGGCCGGCTCGCCTTCGGAGTCGGAGTCGGGATTACCGGGTTCTCGCTTTCGCTGCCACTCTCAGACACGGCTGGGTCTCCTATCCCGTATTCGCTTCCGATCACTGACGGTCTTGGGCTTGAGGTCTAGGGCGGGGCGGGAGCTCGCTCGGCATGGCGCCTGAACTCCGCTGCGCTCGGCACCCTTCGGAGTATTGAACACTCTGGGGATTCAGTAAAGGCCCGACGGCGAGTCCCCAGCGTCTACTCAGACGCTTCCCTTTGGCGAGAGGCAGCGAAGGCGCGGGCGACGACGGCGGCCGCGCCGCGCCGTCGTGCTGGTGTACTCCCGGCGGGGCAAGGCGGAATGATGGGCTAATGAGCGATGAGACGGAAATGGTCCAACGCGGCATCGGGATCCTCACGGCGACCCTCTCGTGGGAACCCGACGACCCGGCGGCGACGAAGATGTTCAAGGAATCGCTGAAGTCGCTCGTCCGGCTCGACGAGGGGGTGTCGGTTTCCTTCACGGGCGGCAGCGAGGAGCAGATCGAAGCGCTCCGGGACGTTCTCCCCCAAATCGTCGCGGGCGTCATCGAGGCCCTCGCACCTGACTACACACGGCTGGTGCTCGGCATGGCCGCGGGCTTCAAAACCGTTGCCGATGCGTATCGGAGGGACGTGCCGGACGCCGACATCGACGGCATCCTCCAGGCTGCTGCGCTGCATCTGGCGGAGGAGGAGTAGGCGGCTACTCCTCCTCCCTGGCCCGGCTCCAATCCGGTCTCCGTGGGTGTGAGCCTTCGGTCTACGTGGGGCTCTGCTCCGCTCCCCCGAACGTCTTGAGCTTGCTCGCCAATGCAGCACGGAC
This sequence comes from Sinomonas humi, assembly GCF_000802235.1. Taxonomy (GTDB): domain Bacteria; phylum Actinomycetota; class Actinomycetes; order Actinomycetales; family Micrococcaceae; genus Sinomonas; species Sinomonas humi. The sequence goes on along the minus strand of NZ_JTDL01000145.1, from coordinate 34,203 downwards.
CGAAGGGTTGTCCTGCCAGAATTCGAGTGCGAAGGCGAAAGTATCGCCGATCCGCTCCATGGCCTGCTCCGCGGTGGCCATGTGAACACCGTGCTTGGAAATGCTGAACGGCCCCACCGAGGTGTTCCTGCCGTGGATCATGACGACGGGTATCACCTCGACATCAGGGCCAAGAAGGTAGCGGTAACCGGCCGCGGCGACGTGCATCGCGTTAGAACGCGGGGCCCCGTAGCCGTCCGATCGGACAATAAGGTCGCGGTCCCCCATCGACCGCCATTCGTAGGTCCCCCAGCGCAGGAGCTTGGAATCGAGCAGGAAGACGGTATTGCCGTGGGAGACAGCATGATCCACGTCGGCGTCGGGGCTTCCGGGAAATTGGAGTCCGTGGAAAACGGCCGTGCCCGGAATTCCCAGCAGCAATTCCAATAGCGCGGCAGTGCTCTCCTCGCCCTGAGCGCCAGCCTCCACCTTCCCTGCCCCGAACCGTGCAGCCGCTGATCGAACGCCCCCTGGGATGCCGAAGACTCTCGCATCCCGGGCTGCTTTAGCAGCTGCCGTGTAGTTCGCCCGTACTCTATGGGAACCACGGATCGGAATCCGGATGAATGCGACGAGTCCTGTCAGGAAGACGAGCAGAGTGAGGAGACTCCACGCCGTGAGGCTCGTATGCGTCAGAACCGCCAGCGAGTAGATGCAGACGTTTCCCGCCGCGACAGCAAGCACGTCCACCGCCATAAGGGCGACGGTTACCATGACGATCTTCCGATTCGCTCTCTTCACATCTGGAGTCGCGTTGAAATGCGCGCCGCCGAACGCTCTATACCAAGCCCAATTCATCGGTTGGATCCCGTTACGAGCCATTGCCCACGCGTCGTAAGCCACGCTGCACCCCCAAATAAGCCTGTGGTAGGCGAGTTTAGGCCTTCCCTGCAAGTTCCGCCAGAGAAGCAGATAGCGTCGGCGAAGCCGAACCGAAATCCCCTTACACAGGGACCGCACGGGTGCAATACGGAAGCCTGAAGCTTTCGCCACTGAGATCACGGGCAAGCGTCCTCTGCGTGGACCGGCTCGAGGTTAGGGTCGAGCATGATTGCCCTTAACCTGATCGCGGCACTGCTCATGCTCGCATCCGGCGTGTTGAGCCTTAGTTCCCACATCATGCTGGGAATCCTGCAGTTCGTGGCCTGCATGCTCGCCGTTCTCAACGCGCTAATTCTGTATCAGAAGCGGCGTCGAGAGCCGCTGACTAATTCGACTGGAAGGACTAGTTGAGGCGATGGGCGGAGTCGAAGCTGCCTTCCTCGTCACAATTTTCCTGATATGGTGTGCCATCCTCTTCAAGGTGACAACAAGCATTCTGGAGAGCTGGCAGAACTCGCAATCCAAAATCCTGTGGATTGCACTCATCTGGACAGCTCCGCTGCTGGGGCTGATCCTTTGGGCAACCTTCGGAAAACGTAAAAGCGCTGGTTAGGTCGCTTGTCGAGGTCTAAGAATGCGGTAAGGCGTCTCGCCGACTAGCCCAGCCCTCCGCCGTCGAACGTCACCACCTGCCGGATCACCTGACCTGAAGCCAGAGCATCCATGCCCTCGTTGATCTCCTCGAGGCCGATCTCCCGCGAGACGAGCCGCTCGAGCGGCAGCCGGCCCTCTCGCCAAAGTCCCTCGAACACGGGAATGTCGCGCTTCGGCACAGCCGAGCCCAGGTAGCTCCCCACAATCATCTGGGCGCGTGAGGTCAGCTGGAGCGGCTCGATGGTCGCAGTCGCACCTGGCGCGGGCAGGCCAATCGTCACGAGCGTTCCGCCCAGGCCAAGGAGTCGGAACGCCGTCTCGAACGCCCGCGGGTGCCCGACGGCCTCCAGCACGACATCCGCCTCGACACCCCGCTCGACCGCCTCCTCGGGGGTCCACGCCTCCGACGCTCCCCACTCGCGCGCTGTCGTCAGCTTGGACTCCTGCGCGTCAACGGCGACGACGCGGCACCCAGTCGCGATGGCGGTCAGGAGCCCGGCCATGCCCACTCCGCCGAGGCCGACGACGGCGACGCTCGTCTCCGCGGTGATCCTCCCCGCGTTGAGCAGAGCGCCGCCGCCAGTGAGCACGGCGCAACCCAGCAGGGCAGCGAGGGTTGGCGGGACGTCGTCGCCCACGGGGACGACCGAACGCTCGTCGACGACGGAGTACGTCGCGAAGCCGGAGACGCCGAGGTGGTGGGCGACGGGCTCGCCGCCTCTCGTGAGGTGCCGCGTTCCGGTCAGGAGGGTCCCGGCCCCGTTGGAGGCGCTGCCTGCCGAACACGGCAAGCGCCCCTCGGTGCGGCACGCCGCGCATTCGCCGCACCGGGGCAGGAAGGTCATGACCACTCGCTGGCCCACACGCACAGACTCAACGCCAGGACCGACCTCCTCGACGATTCCTGCGGCCTCGTGCCCGAGCAGCATCGGCAGCGGGCGAGGACGCGAGCCGTTCACGACCGACAGATCCGAATGGCACAGCCCCGCCGCTTCGATCCGGACCAGAAGCTCGCCCGGACCTGGGCCCGCGAGCTCGAGCTCGTCAATGGTGATGGGGCGGCTCTCGGCGTACGGCGCTTCTGCGCCCATCGCGTTCAGGACGGCACCGCGGATGGTGCGGGAGATGCTCATGACCCCAACCCTAGGCCCCACACGAAAGGCGGGACGGACCCTATGACAAGCGGCTCGTCTTTGGCAGACTCCAAGGGGTGATGCATCCGACCGATTCCTTCGGACAGCTATTCGCCGCCGCCTTCGACGTTCTCAAGACATATCGGCCTCGCCGGCCCATCCATCCCCAGGGAGTTCTGCTCAAGGGGACGCTTGAACGCATAGGCGGCGGGGCGGCGTCGGGCATTGAATTCCTTGACACGGCCGGCACGAATGCCGTCACTGCCCGGCTCTCACGCTCCCTCGGCGTCCCGATTTCCTGGCCTGACATCATCGGGCTCGCCATCCGTGTGCACACGGACGACGGCGACGGCGATGTCCTGCTCGCTTCGACCGGCTGGCGCGTTCCAGAAAGATTCGCGCTGACGTGGCATCGAACGGCGGGGGCCGCGCGGCTCACCTCGCTCATGCCCTACCGCGGCCGAGCGGGCGCGGTGCTGATCGGCGCGAAGACGACGAGCGCGGACCCCGGGGCACCCGGCCGCATCAGGCCTGACGCTGTGTGGGAGCTCGACCTCTTCTGGGCCAGTCCGCTGGGGCCCTGGCGCAGGTTCGGCTCGCTGACCCTCGCACCAGATCTCGACGCCGAGGGCCGCGTTCAGGACACGGCCCTCCGCTTCGACCCGATCCTGAGCGTCCTGCCGAGCGCCGGCACGTACGAATGGACGCGCCGGCTCCGCGAACACTCCTACAGGCTCGCGCGGTCCTGACCGCCGCCGTCGAACGCGGCGATGACGGACGCCATGTCCTCAGAGCCGTGGCCGCCGTCGATCGCGTCCCGGAACTGGGCGGCGAGGGCCTCCATGATCACCGGCCGGGTCCCGACGTGGTCCATCGCCTCCGCGATGAGCTGCGCGTCCTTGGCGGCGCCGGTGAGCGGGAACGACGGCGGGAACTCGCCCGCAATCATCGCCTTGCCCTTCAGCTGGGCATAGGCGCAGTCCGTCACTCCGCCCGCGATCGTGTCGAGGTACAGCTGCGGATCGAGGCCAAAACGCTTCATGAGGTCGATCGCCTGGGCGGTCGCTCCGACGATCGAGAGCACCCACGAGTTGGCGACGAGCTTGAGCTTGTGCCCGTCGCCGGGCAGCTCCCCGACCCAGACGGTCTTCGAACCGATCGCGTCGAAGACCGGCTGGACTCTCTCTCGCAGATCCTCGGGACCGCCCGCGAGCACGAGGAGCTTCCCCTCCTCGGCCGGCTGCTTCGTACCGAGCACGGGCGCGTCCACAAACGCGATCCCCTGATAGCCCGCACGCTCGGCGAGCCGGGCGACGCCGGGCAGGCCGACGGTGCTGCTCTGGATCCAGACCGCATCCTCGCGCATTGCGGGGAGCGCCTCCCCCATGACGCCTTCCACAGCGTCGGTGTCGAAGAGCATGGTGAGGACGACGTCGGCCTCCGCGACTGCGTCCTTCGGGTCGCCGGCGATCTTCGCACCTGCTTCCGCGAGCGGCTCGGCCTTCTCGCGGTGGCGGTTCCAAACCGTGACGTCGAACCCCGCCTTGATGAGGTTCTTCGCCATCCCGCTGCCCATGATTCCCGTTCCAAGGACTGCCACTGACATGCTCATTGCGCCTCCAGGTCTCGTTTGTTCCACCCGTTCCCATACCCAGTTGCTTGCCCCCGCAACCGGCGGGTTGGAAGGATGGAATCGTGGCATTCGACGAGGAGCTCGCTGGCAGGATCCGCAGCGTTTTGGCCGGCCAGGTTCTGGCCGGCACGGCTGGCTTCACTGAGAAGAAGATGTTCGGCGGGCTCGCCTTCCTGATCGGCGGGAACATGGCCGTGAGCGCTAGCGGGCAGGGCGGCATGCTCCTCCGCGCCGATCCCGAGGCGAGCGATGAGCTCTGCTCGCATCCCGGCGTCGAACTCGCCGTCATGCGCGGGCGGCCCATGGACGGCTGGCTGCGGGTCTCCCCGGAAGCCGTCGCTTCCGACGACGACCTGCGGCGCTGGGTTCAGGTCGGCGTCGAGTACGCGAGCTCGCTGCCGCCGAAGTGAGTCACCCGCCGCGGCAGGGGCGCCGGCACCGAGTGCCGACGCCCCTGCCCGCGAACGGGGTTGCTCGCTTTACTCGCATGCAATCCCATCTCCGTCGCGGTCTAAGGCCGGGCGATATCCGGGTTGTCCGCGATAGATCGGAGCAGCGCCCGCGGCCCTCGCCGCAGTGCAGTTGGCGTAGTAGACACTGGCCGGCGCCTGGGGCTGCGCTTGCTGTTGGGCCTGAGCCTGCTGCTGGGCTTGCTGTTCGGCGGCTTGCTGCTGGGCCGCTTGCTGCTGGGCGGCCTGCTGTGCGGCCTGCTGCTGGGCGGCCTGCTGAGCAGCCTGCTGCTGGGCGGCCTGCTGAGCAGCCTGCTGCTGGGCGGCCTGCTGGGCGGCCTGCTGTGCAGCCGCGGCGTCAGCTTTCTTCTTCGCCTCCAATGCATCCGCCGCAGCCTTGGCCATCCAGACGTCCTTCCCCGACGAGACCTCCTCACACGTCAGGTCAGCTCCCGCAAGGGTGTAACGGCTTCCGACAGTGACGCACGAATCGCCATCGGCATAGAGAGCAACGACAACATTCATCGTCGACGTCGGGCAGGGATCGGCCGCCGTGGCCGACTCAGTGATCGAACCCGCTGCAGCAGCGTCTGCTGCTGAACTCGCTTTTACCGTCACCGTCGCAGTGGGAGCCGGCGACGGGCAAGCAAACGTTGCAGTCGGCGAGGCCGTCGCTGAGGCGCTGGCTCCAGCAGCGGCCTTGCTCGCGGCGGCTGGCGTACTGCAGGCGGCACTCGCCAGGACAGTTCCTACCGCGAGAAATACGAAAGCGGCACGAACTGGACCTGACCGTGCGCCCCGAAAAAAGACAGAGCTGTCCCCCATAATTTCCCCTTCCCCGCAAGTCTTTCGAAGAGACTTGAATTTATCCAACGAGATGAAATTTACCGGATAATGAGGATTTAGAAAATGTATTTGACACTCTCGGTTCAACGAATAACTTGTCACAAGATATCCACAGCTGCTTCGTCAACCCTCCCTTCACATCCCGTCGTCCCGCTGGATGCGCCCGACGGTTTTGCAGTGCCGCACCCGGCGTCGTCGTCCGGGGGAAGCACTCGGCGGCCGTCCTCGCAAGGGTCCTTCGGAACATTCACAAATTTGTGAAAACAGCGCACACTGGGGCGCATGGACACCGTCATCCAGACGACCGACCTCCACAAGAGCTTCGGCCCAGTCAAGGCGCTCGACGGCCTCGACCTCGAGGTCCACGCGGGCGAAATCCACGGCTTCCTCGGCCCCAATGGCGCGGGGAAGTCCACGACGCTGCGCATCCTCCTGGGGCTCGCGAGGGCGTCATCCGGCAGCGCAAGCGTCCTCGGGAAGGATCCGTGGGGCGACGCCGTCGAACTCCACCGTCGTGTGGCGAGCGTCCCCGGCGACGTGAGCATCTGGCCCAACCTCTCCGGAGGCGAAGCGATCGACCTCATCTCGAGGCTTCGCGGCGGGGTGGACGACGCCGCGTACCGCGAGCGCAAGCAGCAGCTTTGTGAGCTCTTCGACTTCGACCCGAGCAAGAAGGGCCGCGCGTACTCGAAGGGAAATCGACAAAAGGTTGCGCTCATCGCAGCCCTCGTCACGCCTGCCGAGGTCTACCTTCTCGACGAGCCTACGAGCGGCCTGGACCCCCTCATGGAGGCGGTCTTCACGCGCGAGGTGCGGCGCCTGTCACGTGAGAATGGCGCTTCCGTGCTCCTCTCGAGCCACATTCTCTCCGAGGTCGAGCAGCTCGCCGACCGTGTGAGCATTATCCGGTCGGGACGAATCGTGGACGGGGGCACGCTCGATTCCCTGCGTCACCTCACCCGCACCGAGATTTCGTTCGCGCAGGACAGCGTCGATACGACTGCGCTTGCCGCGCTCAGCCAGATCCACGACCTCGCCGTTGCGGAAGGCCGGATCAAATTCGGCGTCGATTCCGACCGCGTCCACGAGGTCCTGCCTCTTCTCGGCAGCCTCGGCGTCAAGGGTCTCCTCGTGGCCCCGCCGTCACTCGAGGAACTCTTCCTCCGTCATTACGGCGACCAGGTCGCCCCCGCCGCTCCGGAGCCTACGCACGACGGCGCCCCGCACCGCCGTCGTCATCGCACCGTTGCGAAGACGGGAGCCTGAAATGCCTACGGTCTGGGTCCTTTACCGCCAGCGGCTCCGGCGGGACCGCTGGCAGCTCCTCAGCTGGGTGCTCTCTATCGGTGTGCTCGCGTGGTTCGCCGTTGAAGCGATCACGAAGACGTTCGGCGACGAGGCCTCGCGCGCCCAGGTCCTGAAGCTCGCGACCGCGACGCCCGCGATCCTCGTACTGCGCGGGCTGGCCCGAGGGCCGGGGCTCGATTCGTTCACGTTCTTCGAGATCTTCACGTTCCTTGCGCTGCTGGCCGGCTTCATGAATACGTTCATGGCGGTGCGGCACACGCGGGCCGAAGAGGAGTCAGGGCGGGCGGAGCTCGTCTCGGCCACCGCAGCGGGCCGGTGGGCTCCGTTCGCCGCGACCGTGCTGCACGGCATCGTCGCGAATCTGGTCCTCGCCGCGGCCGTCGCGCTCGGGTTCATGGGCGGCGGCCTCGCTCCGGCCGGCTCGGTGGTGGCCGGGCTCGCAACCGGAGCTGTTGGCCTCGCGTTTCTCGGGGTCGGGCTTCTCGCTGCCGAGTTCTTCAGCACGTCGCGGGCCGCAAACGGGATCTCGGCGACGCTCGTGATGGTCGCCTACCTGCTGCGTGGCTTCGGTGATGCAACCGGCAGCGTGAGCCCCGACGGCATGACGGTCACGGCCGCGTGGCCAAGCTGGATCTCGCCCATCGGGTGGGGGCAGCAGACCTTCGCCTACACGGGCAACCAGCTCTGGCCGCTCCTGCTGCCGGTGGGGCTCGCCACGGTGTGCGGCGCCGTCGTCGTCCTCATTATGTCGCGGCGCGATGTGGGCGCGAGTATCCTCGTCGGGCGCCGGGGCCGCTGGGAGGCCCGGCCGTGGCTGCGTGGACCGTTCGCCCTCGCGTGGCGCCTCCAGCAGGGGTCGATTATCGGATGGTGCGCCGGAGGCTTCGCGACCGGCCTCATCACCGGGTCGCTCGGCTCGGCCATCCAGTCGACCCTCAACAGCAACGCCTCGATCACTGCTGCCCTGCGCGAAATGATCCAGGCGCAAGGCACCTCGATGACGCAGCTGCTCGTGGCCGCGCTCTTCGAGATCGCGGGCGTGCTCGCCGCCGCCTGTGGCGTCCAAGCCATCCTGCGGATGCGGCAGGAGGAAGCCGCGGGGACCGCCGAGTTCGTGCTGTCCGAGCCGGTTGGGCGCGTCCGCTGGCTCGGAAGCTTCATGGGGCTCGGCGCGATCTCGGTGGTGCTCGTGATGGCGTTCACGGCTCTCGGCGCATGGCTTTCGCTCGTGGCCTCGGGCGACACGTCGACCGCCGTCGGCGACGTCTGGGCGACCGGAGTCGCCCAGCTCCCGGCAGCGCTCATCTATCTCGCCGTCCCCGCGGTCGTCTTCGTCGTGTGGCCGCGCGCGACCATCCCGGCAGGCTGGGCACTCCTGGGAATCGGCGTCGTGCTCGGTGTGTATGGCGGAATGGTCGGCCTCGACCAGAAGATCGTGGACCTCTCGCCGTTCACGCACACACCTGTTGTCACCGACACGGGCACTGACTGGAGCGGCGGATTCTGGATGCTGGGGATCGCGGCCGTCATTGCCGTGATCGCGCTCGTGACTGTGCCGCGCAGGGAGGTGGGCACCGCGTGAGCGAACCCGCCAGGATGCCCGATTCTGCCGAGACCTCCGCGGCCGTCCTCACGGCCGCGGGGTTCCCCAAGATGCCTGCCCGCGCGCTGATGGCGCTCGTCGTTTCTCCCGACGGGGCACTGACCGCAGCCGAGCTCGGCGAGATACTCAGCGCCAGCCCCGCGGCCGTGTCCGGGGCGGTCCGATACCTCCAGACCGTCGGGTTCGTGCACCGTGTCTCGCAGCCCGGCAGCCGGCGCGACCGCTACGCCCTCCCCGAGAACGCTTGGTACATCGCGTCGATGAGGCAGAACCCCGTGTACGAACGGCTCGCTGATCTGGCGGAAACAACCGCGGCTGCGCTCCCCGAAGATTCGGCAGAGCGTAGCCGCGTCGACGAGATGGGCAGGTTCTACCGGTTCCTCATGGCCAGGCTGCCCGAGCTGCTCGACGAGTGGGAGAGTGCCCGGCTCGAAGCCTAGGCCTTGCCTTCGTGCCCCGCGTCGGGCCCCTGTGCCTCATGTCGGCGGGGCTCGCGCCGGGCTTCCTGCCCCGCTCCCGCCCGGTTGTGTTTTCCCAATCAGTCGGGGCCACGGCGTGTCACGTCTGACACCGTCCTTGGGGCATGAGAAATGGGCTGGAGCGCGGCGGTTCGGACCGATAAGCCAGCACACGCCGCTCTCACGCCCGCTGGCCGCTCTGATCGCGGGACTTCAACCCAACGCAACCCGCCCTTCACTTAGCCATGTCAGGCTCCCCGCGGGGGACAGCAGCACTGAACCCACAAGGAGCACTGCATATGCCTGGCTTGAACCGTCGTCATTTCCTTCGCCTTTCGGCGGCCGCCGCCGCGACCACCGCGATCTCAGAGATGCTGGGCGAGAGCATCGCCCGCGCCGCGTCGATACCAGCGAACCGAGCAACCGGCTCGATCAAGGATGTCGAGCACGTGGTCGTCTTCATGCAGGAGAACCGCGCCTTCGACCACTACTTCGGAACCCTCAAGGGCGTCCGCGGCTTCGGCGACCCGCACCCTGCCCTCCTCCCGAGCGGAGAGACAGTGTGGCACCAGAACAACGGGACCCGCGACGTTCTCCCCTACCACCCGGACGCGCCGAATCTCGGAATGCAGTTCATGGAGGACCTCGACCACTCATGGAAGCTCACGCATGAGGCCTTCAACAACGGCAACTACGACAAGTGGCTCCCCGCCAAGTCGAACGCCACCATGGCGTTCTACGAGCGCAAGGACATCCCGTTCCACTTCGCACTGGCAGACGCCTTCACGATCTGCGATGACTATCATTGCTCGGTCCTTGGCCCGACCGACCCCAACCGCTACTTCATGTTCTCGGGCTGGGACGGCAACGATGGGACGGGCGGGGGGCCGGATCTGTGGAACGCGGAGGTCGGCTACTCGTGGAGCACTTACCCAGAGCAGCTCGAGAAGGCGGGCGTGAGCTGGAAGGTCTATCAGGACGCTGGCGACGGGCTGGATGCGGCCGGCTACTGGGGCTGGACGAGCAACGCCTACATCGGAAACTACGGGGACAACTCGCTTCTCTACTTCAAGCAGTACCAGAACGCGCAGCCGGGGAGCCCGCTCTACGACAAGGCCCGCACAGGGACGACCGCGAAGAGCGGAGATGACCTCTTCCGGATCTTCCGCAATGACGTCGCCTCGGGCAACCTGCCCCAGGTCTCGTACATCGTCGCGCCCGAGGCGTACTCGGAACACTCCAACTGGCCCCCGAACTTCGGCGCTTGGTACATGGCCAACGTCCTCGACATCCTGACGTCGAACCCTGAGGTGTGGAGCAAGACCGCCTTGTTCGTGATGTACGACGAGAACGACGGCTTCTTCGACCACGCCGTTCCACCACACCCCAACACACCGCAGATCCCGGGAGCCTCGACGGTCTCGACGGCTGATGAGTACTACGACGGCCGTATGACCTTCTCCGGGAAGAGCGACGTCCCCGGCCACTTCGGCCTCGGCGTCCGCGTGCCCATGATCGTCGCCTCTCCCTGGAGCCTGGGCGGGTGGGTCTGCTCGGAGACGTTCGACCACACCTCGATCATCCGCTTCCTCGAGGCACGCTTCGGGGCCGAGTCGCCCAACATCTCAGCGTGGCGCCGTGCCGTATGCGGTGATCTCACGAGCGCCTTCGACTTCGCGGGTACCGGCACCGCTGTTCCGGCAATGCCCGATACCTCGTCCTACAAGCCCACAGACCAGAACAGGCACCCGAGTTACATTCCAACGCCGCCTCCCATCAACTCCATGCCAAAACAGGAGCCGGGCGTCCGCCCGTCCCGCCCGCTCGGTTACGCGCTGGATGTCGATGCCGCGTTGAACGCGGGAAAGCTCACAGCGCACTGGACGAATGCCGGCAGCTTGGGCGCGCACGTACAGGTCCGTTCGAATCTCCTCGCGACGGGACCGTACTCGTACACGGTCGGGGCGGGTGCATCCCTCAACGCAACGTGGGACCTCGGCGCCACTTACGACGTCCACATGCACGGGCCTTCCGGTTGGTATCGCCGATTCGCGGGCACGACCGCGGCTGCGGATGTCCGAGTCACTGTCGTGCGTGATGGAGATGCCGCGCATGCCCAATTCCGGCTCGAGAACAAGGGTTCGACGGCTGTCCGGCTGGCGCTTCAGGACGCGTATGGGAGCGGATCACAGAACGTTGCCCTCAATCCGGGCCAGGCGAAGGCGGTCGTGATTCGAACGCAGGGCGGGTGGTACGACCTTGCCGTCACCTCGACTGATGACCCGGCGCTTGTGCGCGTGCTCGCAGGCCGTCTCGAGAACGGCCGTCCGCTCACGAGCGACCCTCAGCTCGGCCGCTGAGAGGAGGACGCGCCGCGCTCCCGCCCGATTGTGTTTTCCCAATCAGTCGGGAGCGCGGCGAGTCTCGCTCGACACCGAGCCTGGCGCCTCACAAACGGGCCGGAGCGCAGCGGATCGGGCGAGACACGGCTTCTGCACCTCTAGAAGCGGGACAGCGCACTCGCTAGCGTGGCTCGTGAACGTCGTCGAGCACACGGCACGGGAGGAGAGCGTTCATGGCACGGATTGCCGTCATCGGAGGGCACGGGAAGGTGGCGCTGAGGCTCGAACCACTGCTCGCCGGACGAGGGGACTTCGTGAGCGCGGTGATCCGCAGTCGCGAGCAGACCACGGATGTCACCGCGGCCGGTGCGCACCCGGTCGTCGCCGATGTCGAGCAGCTCGACACCGAGCGACTGGCTGAGCTGCTCCACGGCCACGACGCGATCGTGTGGTCCGCGGGCGCGGGCGGTGGAAGCCCTGCGCGCACCTACGCCGTGGACCGCGACGCAGCCATCCGCTCGATGGACGCTGCAGCGAACGCGGGTGTGCGTCGCTACGTCATGGTCTCCTACCTTGGGGCGCGGAAGGATCACGGGGTCTCCCCCGACCACGCCTTCTTCCCCTATGCCGAGGCCAAGGCTGCCGCCGACGAGTACCTCCGAGGCACTTCGCTCGAATGGACCATCGTCGCACCGAGCACCCTCACGCTCAGCCCGGGCACAGGCAGGATTGAGCTCGCTGATCACACGGGCCCCGGCAACGTGAGTCGAGACGATGTGGCGGCGGTCGTCGCAGCGGTCCTCGAGATGCCGAATACCGTCGGCAAATTCATCGGCTTCAACCAGGGCGAAACGCTCATCACCGACGCCCTCAAATCCCTCTGAATCACCGACGCTGCCCTCAAGGAGGAGGCCATGGCCAAGCTCATCTACTCCGCAATCACGTCGGTAGACGGCTACATCGCCGACCGCGACGCTGAATTCGGCTGGGCCGTCCCCGACGAAGAACTGCACGCCTTCGTCAACGACCTCCTCCGGCCGGTGGGCACCTATCTGTACGGGCGCCGCATGTTCGAGGTCATGAAGGTGTGGGAAGACCCGAAGTTCGCGGCCGAGGGTTCCCCCGCAGTAGCCGATTTCTCACAGCTATGGCGGGCGGCGGACAAGGTCGTCTTCTCTGGGACGCTGTCAGAGGTGGACACGGCCCGCACCCGGATCGAGAGGCGCTTCGACCCTGCTGCGGTCCGAGAGCTCAAGGAAACGGCCGAGACCGACTTAGTTCTCGGCGGCGCCACTCTGGCCGCTCCGGCGTTCGCCGCGGGTCTCATCGACGAGGTGCATCTGTTCCCTGCGCCCGTGTCCGTCGGCGGGGGAACGGCCGCAATGCCGGACTTTCGTGTGGACTTGGAGCTCCTCCACGCAGGCAGGTTTGCGAGCGGCTTCGCCCACCTTCACTATCGCCTCCGGCCATGAAACCCACCCTCGCCATGAAGGAGACCAAGCGTCCGTGACAACCGCCGTGACTAAGCCACTTCACGTCGTCGAGGACTTGCGGGCCGCGTTGCCCGGACGGGTGGAAACCGACGCGGAACATCTCCTGACCTACACCTCGGACCGGTCCGGTCACAGGTCCCCAGGGGTTCCGCTCGCTGTCGTCTATCCGCGCAGCGTCGACGACGTGCAGGCGGTGTGCCGGATAGCGTCGTCGTCCGGGACCCCGATCGTGACACGTGGCGCCGGGACCGGGTTGGCAGGCGGGGCGATCGCAGGACCGGGCGAAATCGCGCTCTCGATGCGGGATATGGACCAAGTCCTCGAGGTCTCCGAGGAGAACTGGCTTGCCGTCGTTCAGCCGGGAATCCTCAACGGGGAACTCAACCATGCGCTCGCGTCACGCGGACTTTGGTGGGCGCCGGACCCCGCGAGCAAGGACATCTCCACGGTCGGCGGAAACATCGCGATGAACGCCGGCGGGCTGCTGTGCGCGAAATACGGCGTGACGCGTGAGGCGGTCCTCGCGCTGAAGGTCGTGCTCGCTGACGGGCGCCTCATCTCCGTCGGCCACCGGACCGTCAAGGGAGTCACCGGATACGACCTGTGCGCACTCATGATCGGTTCCGAGGGCACCCTCGGCGTCATCGTCGAATGCACGCTCAAACTGCGCCCTCTCGTGCGGGGCGAGATCGTGACGATCGGGGCCTTCTTCGATTCGATCGAATCCGCCGCAGCGGCAGCGTCCGAGGTGACGAGGAATGGCCATGTCCCAGCAATCATGGAGCTCATGGACCGCCGTACACTCGAGTGCGTCAGCCGGTTCATCGGGGAAGACTTGGTGGGTCAGGGCGATGCGTACCTGCTGATCCAGTGCGACGGCGACGGCGCAATGACGACGGCGCAACTCATCAGCGACTCGATCCGTGCGGCCGGCGGCAGGGCCGAGGCAACAGCCGACCCCACCGAGTCGCAGCGCCTCGTCGACCTCCGACGCCAGGCCTTCCCCGCGATGGAGACGCTGGGTCATGTACTCGTCGAAGACATCGCCGTGCCGCGGGATCGCTTGAGCGAGGCGTTCGCCAAGATCCGAGAACTCGAGGAGCGATACGGGCTCGTCATACCGACCGCCTGCCACGCGGGAGACGGCAATCTCCACCCCACTTTCGTGTTCCAAGGCGAGACGGTTCCAGAGCAGGTCTGGGTAGCGGCGGGAGAGCTCTTCACCTATGCTCTCGAGCTCGGCGGCACGCTCACGGGCGAACATGGGATAGGAGTGCTCAAGCGGGCCTGGCTCGCAGATGAACTCGGCCCGACGCAGTATGAGCTTCAGCGGCAGATCAAGGCAGTCTTCGACCCTGCGAACATTCTCAATCCGGGCAAAGTGTTCGGCTGAGGGTTGCTTCTGGCCCGAAGGTGCTCATCATTGGCTCATGGGAACCGTGACGGACTATCTTGCGACCTTGTCCGGGCCGAACCGCGAGGCGCTCGAGCACGTCGTCGCGATCGCTCGGGAGGTCGTTCCTGAAGCGACCGAGGGGACCAGCTACGCGATGCCCGCGCTCATGGTCCACGGCAAGGCGTTTCTCAGCACTCTCGAGACCAAGAAGCACCTCGCGATCTACCCTTTCAGCGGGCAGGTGTTCCCCAGAATCGCTGACAAGCTCGAGGGCTTCGACTGGGCGACGGGAACCCTGCGGTTCTCGGCCGCTCACCCCGTCCCGGACGAAGTGCTCCGCGAGATCATCTCGCTCAGAGTGGCGGATATCGAAGCCAAACTGTCCCAGAAATGATCCTTCTCTGACACTTGGGTGCCGGTCCGCTGGACTACTCTCCCGTTAGCCGCTACGTCATCTTCCCGTGATCTAATTCTGGGGGTGCCCACCCCTAGCACACGGCGCAGAGAGCAGGAATGATGGCGGACGCGAGCGTGCCCGAAGGCCAGTACTGGTTCGTCGGCTCGTACTACTCGGACCGGGAACCCCAGGACCAGACCGATCGGTTCCTGGCCGAGGGCATCTGGGAGAACGGCTTCGAAGACCGCTACCTCGAGACCGTCAAGTCCATGAAGGCTGGCGATCAGATCGCCATCAAGTCCACCTATGTCCGGAAGGACGGGCTGCCGTTCGACCCCCGCGGCCATGCAGTACCGGTCCTGAGCATCAAGGCAATCGGCGTCGTGACGGCGAATCCAGGCGACGGCCGACGCGTTGAGGTGGACTGGACGCGCCTCAAGAAGCCGCGCGAGTGGTATTTCTACACCGGCCGCCACACCATCTGGAAGGTCACCCCAAGTCACTGGATGCGCGAGGCGCTGATCCGCTTCGCGTTCTGGAAGGAACCCCAGGACGTGGAGAGGTTCCGCAACGATCCGGCCTGGGCCAAGCGCTTCGCAGACGCGGATCCGAAGCCCGAGCAGCGCTTCGCCTGGACGGCGTTCTACGAGGAGGTGGCGACGGCGCTGCTCGCCTACCGCAGCCGCCGCCCCGAGCTCCTCGCTCATCTCAAGGACATGCAGGAGAAGCACGAGGAACTCGGCTTCCTCGTCGACCGCGACCGCCGCGACAATCCCATGCCGCTCCGCGACATCTGCCCCTTCACTGTCATGGGCACCTTCAACCGAGGCGCGACGCCTGAGAAGCGCACCGAGATCGCGGCGGGGTGGGCCCAACTCCTCGGGGTGCAGACACCCGCACCCACGAGCTTTGACGGCATCCCACTGCTCAACAATCAGAACTCGTGGTTCTTTCCCACTGCTGCAACCCGGCATAAGGACGACATCGACACCCTCTGGGACGTCTTCGAAGGCGCACTCGCGGCGGCAGACTCGAGCGAGGACCACGAGCGTCTCCGCTTCGCCGACGCCTACAGCCGGGCCCGGGACATCTACCGCGTGGGCACGAAGCTCACCATGGGGCTGTTCTGGATCCGGCCCTGGAATTTCGTTCCGCTCGACGGCCGCTCGCGCCAGTACCTCAAGACCGAGCTCATGCTCGATCAGGACTTCTTCGCGGCCGACGGCATCGCGTACGTGCAGCTCCTCGACACGCTCGCGTCCAAGTTCGAAGATCCGCAGTTCGCAGTTCATTCGTTCCCCGAGCTCTCGTGGACGGCCTACCTCGAGCGCGACGGCCGCGGCGCCCACGCTGAGACGGCCGAGGCGCCCGAGGTCGAGGACGACGACGATCCCACGCCCGTCTCCCCGCAGGCGAGTTACACGGTGCACGACATCGTGACCGACGGCTGCTTCATCCCGGAGCCGGCGCTCAACGGGTACCTCGCTCGCTGGCGGTCCAAGAAGAACCTCATCCTCCAAGGCCCCCCGGGCACCGGCAAGACATGGCTTGCGCGGCGGCTCGCATACGCGCTCATAGGCACCAAGGACAATAAGTCCGCCCTCCGGGCAACCCAGTTCCATCCCAACTCGAGCTACGAGGATTTCGTCCGTGGCTGGCGCCCCGGCTCGGACGGCAAGCTCACCCTTGTGGATGGCCCCTTCCTCGAGATGGTCGAGCGCGCCAACGCGAACCCCGACGTGCCTCATGTCATGCTCATCGAGGAGATCAACCGCGGGAACCCCGTGCAGGTCTTCGGCGAGCTCCTGACCCTCATCGAGGCAGGGAAGCGCTCGCCCCGCGAGTCGCTCCAGCTCGCGTACCCTCGGTCGGGTTCGGAATCGGTGCACGTGCCGAGCAATCTGTACATCATCGGAACGATGAACCTGGCCGACCGTTCACTCGCCATCATGGACCTGGCGTTCCGCCGGCGCTTCGCCTTCGTCTCCCTTGAGCCGAACGTCAACGAGGCGTGGCAGGAGTGGATGTCGAACCGGCACAATGTGGCTCCCGAGCACCTCGAGCTGGTCCGCACCCGCTTCCAAGCGCTCAACGAGCGCATCGCAGAGGACCCAGCGCTCGGCGGCGAGTTCCGCCTCGGCCACAGCTTCGTGACGCCACCGGCGGAGGAGCGGGTGGCTTCCTTCCCAGACTGGTTCCGCGGGGTCGTGGACACCGAGATCGTTCCCACCCTCGAGGAGTACTGGTTCGACGACCCGGCGAAGGCAGCGGCGGCGACCGAAGCGCTGACGGAAGGACTCGTGTGACGGGCTCGGGGTGGATGACGACGCCGGGAGGAACCGGCGTCGTCCCCGCCGGCGGAGCCGAGATACCCGTCCGGAACGTGTGGCTCCTGGTGCTCTACGCTTCTGAGTTCTACCAGTCGGGCCCCGAGGCATTCGACGGGATCGAGGAGTACCCGGAGAAGCTTCCCGAACTCCTGGCCGAACTGCTTGTGGCGAGCACCGAGGACCGCCTGAGGCGCCCTCTCACGCCGTCGTTCGCGCGGACGTCCCGCGACCTCAGCCGCGTCCGCGGCGGGATCGACACCCTGCGCACCGAATCGCACCAGCTGCTGTCCCGGGGACTCGTCGCGTGCAGATTCGACGAGCTCACAGCCGACACCCCCCGGAATCGGATGATTCGGACCGCGCTCGAATCGGTCGCGCCGCTGTGCTCCGACGAGGAGCTCTCGCGGCGTTGCCGAGCGCAATCCCAGCGGCTCTCCGGGCTCGGGGTCGGCCTGCTGAACCGCCGTGCGGGCGAGCGCGACGCGCAGGTGCGGATCACTCGGAACGACGCCCGGGACCGGTCCGTGCTGCTCGCCGCGAAGCTCGCCCTCGAGCTCGCTCTGCCCTCCGGCTACATGACGCCTGGCCACGGGCGCGGGGAGCTGTCCGAGCGGCAGTTTCGCCACTTGTTCGAGCGAGCAGTCGGCGGCTTCTACGCCGCGCACGGGACGGCCCGTGGCTGGACCGTGCAGCGGGGCAGGAAGGTCGACTGGAAGGCGAGCGAAGCAACCATGGGTCTGGGCGCGCTCCTGCCGCACATGGTGACCGATGTGTGGATCGAGGATGACCGCAGAGGACGTCGGCTCATCCTCGACACGAAGTTCGCACCCGCGCTGACCGCTGGCCGTTTCGCGAAGGTCACGCTGCGGAGCGGCCACCTCTACGAGCTCTACACCTACGTACGGGCTCAGGAGGCCTCGCTGGATCGGTTGGCGGCGTCCGCGGGCGGGTTGCTGCTCTACCCGGCAGTCGGCTGCTCGGTCGCGGAGTCGTTCGTGACAGCAGGGCACCGTCTGGGGGCGGCCACCGTCGACCTCTCGCTCTCCTCGGTCGAGGTCCGCGACCAGCTCATCGCCGCCGTCAAGCCCTACCTCGGCTAGCTCCCTCGCTCAGGCCACCTTGCACTGGCCGAGCAAGGCGGCCGCCTTGCCGTGTTCGGCATCGGTCATCCAGAGCCCGTAACGGGCCTTGACCTCGACGACCCGGACGGCATACTCGCAGCGGAACGTCCGCCGCGGCGGCAGCCACGTCGCTAGGTCGCCGTCGCCCTTCTCCTGATTCGCCGGGCCGTCCACGGCCAGAAGATTGGCTGGGTCGTTCGCGAAGGCGCGTCGTCGCTCCGCCGACCACTGCTGCGCACCCTTCTGCCACGCATCCGAAAGGGGCACAACATGGTCGATCTGAACGTCCGCGGACCGCTCCCCCCGCAAAAAGCTGATGTGCTTCGCCGTGTACGGATCGTCGAGCGTCCCGGACGAGACGATGCATCGGGCCGAACTCTTGGCGAAGACGACGTCCCTGAGGTCTCGAGCCAATACATCGTTGCGCGTGTCGCACCCATTGCGGTCGACATCGTCCCAGGCGTCCCCGAAGCGTTCCCGGGTATACCCCGTCTTGGGCGCACGCCCCTTGACGCCAATGTGGCCGAGCGCGGCCTTGGCAGCAGCAAGTCGCTCGCCGGGGACGCTCCCTATCTGTGAGGCCGCCCATGGCGCGGGTGAGGCGAGACCCGGCGGGTCGATGAGTCCCCCAAGCCACGCTGCGAGCACAGCCGAAGCTGCGACGACGATGAACGAGACGAATCGACGAAGCCGCCCGGCTCGACGGGCAGCTCGGACGGGCGGCGGCATGGACTCCCCCAAAAAAGTTAGCGGTGCTGTCCCTCGACTCTAGGCGAGAGGGACAGCACCGCTTCCTTGCGTCAGGGGCTATGTGGATAACCGCCCCCAATCACCTCAGGAGAATGCCACATCCTTGGTCGCATGGTTGTACTCGATAGTGACCGGACCGCCGCTGTGCTTGAGCTCGTGGTTCGCCCCGTTGGGGAAGCCGAACGCACCGTAGTTCTCGTCCCACGAGCGGTTGATGGCGATCTTGAATGAGTAGGTTCCTGCCGGAAGCTCCACCGTACGGCGCCAAATCGACGTCTCCTGGTCAAGACCCATCTGGACAGCATCGAGGCTGGGCTCCCAGTCAGCCTCGGCACCCAGCGCGGCACCGAAGTCACCTGCTATCGCAACCGAACCAGGCTGGTGGACGGGAGCCTGAGACCCGTTCGATTCGGCTGCGTTCGACTCGGCCGCAGCTTCCTCCTCCACAAGCGCCTCAGCGGCTTCCGCTACAACCTCCGCGGCCTCTCCCACCTTCTCGGCGACCTTCTGCGCCGTCGTCCGCTTGGCGCTCGCCTTCTTGCCGGCCTTCTTCTGGACCGGCGACTCCGCAGGCACGGCCACATGCTCGGGGATCGGCGTCCCCTGGGCGAGGGCCTCGGCAAGCGTGTCGACGGTGGGGAACGCCACAAGCGCGCGGAGCCCCTCATCCGTGATCGACCAGCCCGAGCGGCCCTTGACCATCCAGCCCGCCTTCACGAGCTTAGCCGTGGCCGTCGTAAGTGCCTTGTGGCCGCGCGGAATCCCGCCGGACAGCAGCGTTGCCTCGTTCTCATCGAACGGGACGAGCTCGACAGCCTGGGCGAGAACGGTGCCGGCGTTGGGGTTCTCCCCCGCCCAGCGGGCCTCGGCCAGCCCGTCGAGCACCGCCTTGAGTCGAGCATCCAGCTTCTCGGAGGCGTTCTTCGCCATCCCATCCCCTCTCATTGCGTGGATCACACACCTTGCCTCCCCATGCTTGCGGGTTACTCGTGGGTTCGAGACAAGGTGACCGACTGTGACGCACACGTGTGCCGCACAGGCCGGTCTGCCCAGAGTAGACGCTCCGGGTATTCAGCATCTTAATTGCAGACTACGGTTTGCCGCAGGTGGGTCGAACAAAAATGTCGGACCGGGATGATCTCATGGTGTCGAGGGAACGGAAGGGGTCTCATGTTCTTTCTCGACGACCAGAGCGAGCTCGTGTTCTCAGCCTCGGACATCGTGACGGCGGCGAAGTGCGAGTTCGCGCTGCTGCGCCAGCTCGACGAGAAGCTCGGCCTCGTCCCGCGGCTCGTGGTGAGCGACCCGATGCGGGAACGCGCAGCCGTTCTGGGGGACCGCCACGAGCAGTCGATTCTGGAGGAGTTCCGGCGCAAATACGGGCCTTGGTCGTCTGGCCGAGAGGGCGGTGTGGCCGAAATTGCAGAGGCCACAGCCATGGAGCGGACCATCCTCGAGGCAAAGCACGCCGAGTCGCTCGAGGCCCTCAGGTCCGGCGCCGACGTCGTCTATCAGGCCGGCTTCTTCGACGGGCACTTCCATGGGCGCTCGGACTTCCTCGTCCGTCAAGCAGACGGACGCTACCAGGTGTTCGACACGAAGCTCGCGCGTCATGCGAAAGTCGAGGCGCTTCTCCAGCTGGCCGCGTACGGCGAGCAGCTTGCGCAGGCGGGCTTCCCGCCGTCGGACGAGGTGGCACTCATCCTCGGCACGGGCGAACAGGCATCGTTCAGCCTCCCCGACCTGCTTCCCGCCTACCGCGAACGACGCCGGAGGGTCACCGATCTCACTGCGGCGCACCTTGCGCTGGGCGCCCCCGCGCAGTGGGACTCGCCTCATCTTGCAGCATGCGGACGCTGCGAGTACTGCACCGTCCAAGTGGCCGAGCACCGCGACGTGCTGCTCGTCGCTGGCATGAATCTCGCGCGGCGGAAGAAGTTGGGCAGCTGTGGGATTCGAACCATTGACGAACTCGCCGCCATCCCCGAACCATCGGACGACCCGACTCTCGCGCGGCTTCGGGACCAAGCACGCTTCCAGACAGGCCTCGAGGCGGGCGACGGCGGCGTTCTCGCCCCCGCCCACGGCGACGAGCCCGCGCACGAGGTGCGCTTCAAGGTACTCCCGCAGCACACGATCGGCGCCCTCCCGCCGTCGGACGCCGGAGATGTGTACTTCGACTTCGAAGGGGACCCACTCTGGCAGGACTCCACGACGGGCCTGTGGGGCATCGAGTACCTGTTCGGCGTCCTAGAGCCGGCAGCAGACGACGACGCACCGCGCTTCCGCCCTTTCCTCGCCCACACGTTGGCTGAGGAGAAGGCGGCGTTCCTCGCGTTCGTCGAGTACATCGAGGAGCGGCGGGCGCGGCGCCCGCGGATGCACGTCTACCACTATGCGTCCTACGAGAAGACCGCCTTGCGGCGCCTCTCCCAACGGCATGCAGCTGCCGAGGGCATCATCGACCAATGGCTTCGCGAAGGGCTGCTCGTCGACCTCTACGAAACCGTCCGCCACAGCATCCGGATCTCGGAGCGCTCGTACTCGATCAAGAAGCTCGAACCGCTCTACATGGGCAGCGACCTGCGCACGGCAGAGCTTCAGAGCGCGGCTGGATCAGTCCAGATGTACGCGGCGTTCTGCGCGGCGCGAGCGGACGGGGACGACGTCGAGGCCAAGCGGCTCATCGACCTCATCCTTGAGTACAACCAAGACGACTGCGTCTCGACCCTGCGTTTGGATCGTTGGCTGCGCGGCCTCGCCAGCCTCCGACCGGGCGCGCGGTCTCTCACGCGCGAGGACGTTGAGCCGCCCATCCTTCCGGACTTGGAACCTGCGGAGAGGCCGCTGCTCGAGTACCTCTCCGGACGTGGCAGTGACGGGACAGAGGCTGGGACCCAGGATGCTCAGGAGGGCGCCGACGACACAGCCATCGCGCTCCTCGCCGCGGCCGTGCGCTTCTACCCGAGGGAGCGAAAGTCCTATTGGTGGTCGCACTTCGATCGGCTCGAACGGCCTCTCGCCGAGCTTGAAGCCGTCCGCGACGCATTCGTGGTGCGCGAGGCGCAGGTTCTCGACGACTGGAAGCCGGACAAGCAGACGTGGGCCCGGACGGTTCGGCTCAAAGGGCAGATCGCCCCTGGTTCGGACTTCCGAACGAGCCGCAAGTGGTTCCGGGAGTTCTCGCAGCCGCTTCCCGCGCCCCTCCAGCCAACGGATGCTCAGGGCCTCGGTCGGAATGGCATTGCGGGAACCGTGTTGCTCAGCGTGGGCTCGGATGGTGTGGATGATGTGCTGGACATTTTCGAGAAGACCCGGAAGGGGATGGAGCCCTACGCGCAGTTCCCCGTTGCCCTGACCGAAGACCCTCCGCCGGATTCGAAATCCATCGAGGCGGCGCAGCGAGAGCTCGCCGTCCGGGCTGCCGAGACGCTCCCTGGAATGCTTGAGCAGCCTTCCGTCGACCTCCTGCGACGCATTTCGCCCCGGACGCGGAATGGGGCTGCCCTACCGCGCGCGGCGGAGGCCGCCGAACTGTCCTCCACTGTCGAGGCCGCGGTCCGACTGCTCGACCGCTCCTACCTCGCGGTCCAAGGACCTCCCGGGAGTGGGAAGACGTTCGTAGCGAGCCAAGTCATCGAGCGGCTCGTCGCGTCGGGCTGGAAGGTCGGCGTGGTCGGGAACTCTCACGCTGTGGTCGAGAATGTGCTGTGCAGGGCCGTCGAGGCCGGCGTTCCAGCTGACCGCGTCGCAAAGAAGCTCAAGGACGGCGCCGACCCGGGAACACAAGTCCCATGGAATCACGTCGGAGACAAGGCCGTCGCGGCCCTCCTCGGCCTTCCGGGCGGATGCCTGGTCGGCGGGACCGCGTGGACCATGACCGGCTCATCGGTTCCGGCCGGTTCGCTGGACCTTCTCGTCGTCGACGAAGCAGGCCAGTTCTCCCTCGCGAACACGATCGCTGTGAGCCGGGCCGCCTCGCGGTTGCTTCTCCTCGGGGATCCGCAGCAGCTTCCCCAAGTGAGCCAAGGCCAGCACCCAGAAGCGGTCGACACCTCCGCCCTCGGCTGGCTTGCCGCGGGCGAAGCCGTGCTCCCAGAACGCTTCGGCTACTTCCTCCCGCAGTCGTGGCGCATGTCGCCCGCACTGTGCGAGAAGGTCTCGCGACTCTCCTACGCCGGCCGTCTGGAATCAGCGCCAGCAGCCTGGGAGCGTTCCCTTGAAGGCGTTCCGCCAGGCCTCGAAGCTGTGTTCGTGGACCACGAGGGGAACGCAACGGCATCCGCCGAGGAAGCCGCCGAAGTCGTGAGGCAGGTGCGCAAGCACCTCGGCCTCGCTTGGCATGACGGGCACGCAACGCGCGAACTCGGTCCGGAGGACGTTATCGTCGTCGCCCCATACAACGCGCAGGTCAACCTCATCCGTTCGGAGCTCGACGCCGCCGGGCTCCGCGCGACCCCCGTCGGAACCGTCGACCGGTTCCAGGGCCAGGAAGCGATCGTCGCGATCGTCTCGATGGCGTGTTCGGACCCGTCGGAAGCTCCACGCGGCATGGAGTTCCTCCTCAACCGGAACCGAATCAACGTTGCGGTCTCCCGCGCGATGTGGCGGGCCGTCGTCGTCCGTTCACCTCGCCTGACCTCCTACCTCCCCACAAAGCCCGCAACGCTCGAGGATCTGGGAGCCTTCATCGGCCTTTGCGAGGGCTGAGCGCAATCAAGACGCCAGCGGCGGCCGGTCCCGAAGGACCGGCCGCCGCTGAGGACCCCTGGGACTACAAGTCCTTACTGGGCCGTGGCGTTGCAGGATGCCATTGCGCCCGCGCCGCTACCGGTGTTCTTCGCGACGCTCTTGCCGTCGATGATGATCTCGCACGAGACGGAAGCCGAGGCATTCTGAAAATCAGAAGACGTGACGCTCACAAGCGCCGAGGTGAATCCGGTCGAAGTGACGTCCTTCGTCCACGCCGAGCTAACGGTTGCCTGGCTCGTGCCATTCGGTGTCCAGTAGTTCACCGATGCGGCTCCGTTCGTCGTGATCTTGTACTCGATAGCATGCTGCGCGCTGGCCTGAGCGGAGTAGCTCGCGATGGACTTCGAGGCCTCATTGGCCGCGGAGCCGATGGCCGCGGCTACGATCACATCGACGATAATCGCGATGATCACAGCAATTGCTGCAAGGACGAGGCCGATGATCGCCATCGCCTTGCCGCCGAGCTTGCGGATGAGCGCGATGAGCCCGCACACAAAGGCTGCGACCGCGAGAATGAAGGTCACTACGTTGACGACGGGCATGAAGCTGAACAGGATGGCAATCGCTCCGAGAACAAGCGAGACGATCGCAAGGGCTGCACTCGGACGAGGCTGAGGCGTGCCGTAGAAGGGCTGCTGCTGAGTCGGCGAGCCGGGCGTGGTGGACATTTTTCCCCCTTGAGGATTCCGGACGCCATGTCCCCGGCCCCATACCGACGATCTCCGGCGTCGGCATCATCGTGCCACGGGGCACCGACAATTTTACGTGTACAACACGATGTGACGCCCACGCGAGTCGTCGCACCACCCCATCACCCGTTGGCGATGGTGAACGCCTCGGCTCCGCAAGCCGACGAGGCCGCTTGGTTGTTGGCGTCCCCCGAGTAGCTGGAGGCCCAGCGCCAGGTCCCCGCGGTGGCGGCGTGGAACGTCGTGTTCGTGGTGCTGTATGTGCCGTTGCCGCTACTGACCGGCACCGTCTGGGTCAGGGCAGGGGCGAGAGAGCATGTGGAGTCGCTCGGGGGGTAAAGGTTGAACGTGATCGTTCCCGTGGGGCTGGACCCGCCTGACAGCACGAAGCTGTCGTTCGGGATCATGTCCTGCGCCGTCGATACGGTCGGCTGCACCTTGCCGACCACGATGTTCGAGCTCGCTGAGCTCGAGCCCGCGCCATTCGTGGCGGTCAGCTTCGCCGTGTACGTCCCGGGGGCGGAATACGTGTGGCTGGGGTTCTGCGAAGCGGACGTGCCACCGTCGCCGAAGTCCCAAGCCCACGACGTCGGCGAGCCCGTGGATGTATCCGTGAAGGCCACGTTCAGCGGAGCAGCACCCGAGGTGGGAGACGCCGTGAAGGAAGCAACGGGCGCGGGAGCGGCGTTGACCGTGATTGGCGAGCTGGTCGAGTTCGACCCGGCGGCGTTCGTGGCAGTCAGCTTGGCCGTGTAGGTCCCGGCGCTGGCGTAGGTGTGGGTCGGGTTCTGCGAAGTGGACGTGCCGCCGTCACCGAAGTCCCAAGCCCACGACGTCGGCGAGCCGGTAGATGTGTCGGTGAAGGCCACGTTGAGAGGGGCCGCCCCAGAGGCAGGAGACGCCGTGAAGGAGGCAACGGGCGCGGGTGCCGGGACAACAGCCTTGACGATGAGGTCGTCGAGGTAGGTGTCCTCCATCTGCTGATAGTGCTCGGCACCGCTCATCACGCTGGTGACGGAGGAGGCAACAGTGACGACCTGCGAGCTGGAATAGACCGCGGAACCGTCGAACCACACCTGAACGGTGGTCGCGCCCCCGTTCGGAATCACATGCACGACGACGTGGTGCCAGGCGTTCAGCGAAATGGCGGAGCTGATCAGCCGCGTGTAAGTGAACGTCCCGTCGGGGGCGAGAACTCGCAGCCACAGCTGCCCATTGCTGTTGTACCGGTAGACGTCGACGAAGCGCGTGCTGCCTGAGAAGAAGCGGAAGTACGGGACGTCATTGCCGGAGACACCCGCCTGGGCGATGTCGAACCAACCGTCGGCGTAGACCTGCTGACTGCCCGTGGGCAACGGGGTTGAAATGTCCGCGAGCGAGGTCGAATCGGTGGTCGCATGGATGTAGACCGAGCAGGCACCGTCGTGGGCCTGAGCCGAAGACACCGACACCGTTCCGGTGCCCTGGGTCTGGACGACGTACCCTGACAGGCTCCCGGACTCGAAGTTGTCGGCCTTCACGACGGTGCCGGGATAGCTGTCGCTCGGTGCGCTCGTCCCGGGCTGGCACGTCACGGCAGACGCAGGCACGGCCAGCAACGACGGGCTCACGATGAGGGGCAGGACAAGCGCAGCAGCGGCCCCCAACGCACGTATTGTTCGATTCAGGGATTGCGTGAGGGAGGTGACGACGTTGGTCGGCATGGTGCGCCTCTTTGGGGGTGCGGGCCCGGTTAACGGATGGCGCCGGGCGGATAGACCCCTCCCACAGCCGGCGCGTTCGCCGCCCGTCGGCCTCCAGCATCCGGCCGGGTAGCGCTGCACTGCAGACCGGTTCAGCATAGACCGGAGTGCAGTCCTGTCAAGGGCCGTACGTCCCGCCAGTTCTCAGCGCTCGAACAGGCCCTTCCCCACATACGGTGCGAGGCGGCCCCGTTGCTCGTCGGTGAGGCGCAGAAGGCGCCCGGAAGACTCCTCGACGAAGGCGACCGCCGTCGTCGCCCGCACGCATTCATGGCCGTCGACCGGATCGTGGATCACGTAGTCGAGCGTGAGGGCGGCGGCTTTGAGCCCGCTCACCCAGACATCGACTTCGGCAGCCACATTCCGGTAGTCGAGCGGCTTGAGGTACCGCACCCGGTGTTCGACGACGAGTGCGAGCGTGCCCTCCGGGACGTCTGAGAACAGGGGAACGATCGGGTCGACGCCCGAGGCGCCCGTGCCGCCGGGAGGACCGAAGGCCGCAATACGCGCTTCTTCGAGCATGCGGACGATCTGCACGTTGTTGATGTGGCCGTAGGCGTCCATGTCGCCCCAGCGCATGGGGACGCGCACTCGCAGGCGAGTTCCGGCGCCGCCCGTTGCGGGCTCGCCCGGGAGCGAGCCACCGATCGGTTCTGCTGTCGTCATGCCGTCCGGTCTATCACAGGCCGGGCCCCCGCGATTCCGGACGGCGCGGCCGGGCCAGGAGCGCGGTTTCAGGGGTCCGGCCTCAGAGCTTGCGCAGGTCCAGCGGGGCTTGGCCGTGCCAGGAGGCGCGCATCCAGTTGAGCACGGTGTGGATCACGGCCTCGGCGGACTGTGTGGAGTCTGCGAGCGCGCGGAGGGCGAATCCCGGCACGGCGAGGCGCGAGACGCCGACGAGCGGTTCACGAGAAGAGTGCGCGGCCGCCCGACCGCCAGGCGACTCGAACCGTTCGGCGAGCAGCGCGCGAACGGCGGCGACAGCTCCGTCGTCGGCCCTCGGGTCGACGACGAGCAGGGAGGCCACGTGTGACCGGCCGCCGAGCATGAGCGGCCCCGTCCCACCGTCGCTGGGCTGGATGAGGAGGTTGTCGGCGACCGCGAACCGGCCCCCGACGCGGACGCGGGTCACGAGCGAGACTTCCTCGAAGCGGAACGGCTTGCGGTCCGGGGACCAGCCCTGAGTGACGATTTCGGCCAGCGCGAGCGAAGCGTCTGGCGCCATCTCCACGTGCGTGTCCTGGTGGTACCGCGCCTCGCGATAGGCAATGAGGGGGTCTGGGACGGACTCGAGCCGGGCGCCGGGCCCGAGATGAAGGTGCTGCACAGCGCGGACTGGCCCCTGAGGGGTCCGGTAGACCTTCGTCGCGGACTGCGTCGTGAGCAGTACGGACGCCCCTTCCTCGACCTCGACCCGCGTCGCGTACGAGTCGCCGCCGAGGTAGCCGCCGCCCGGATTGACGAAAGTGAACGAGGGCTGGCCCGAAGAATCGGGATAGTGGGCTCGGAGCACCCGCAGGGATCCGGAGGTGAACTGGCCGACGGCGGTGCTCCGGCTCCCGCGGCGGGCGACGCGAAGGCGCAGCTCGCCAGTGTGGGGCACGGCGGGATGCACCGAAAGCGTCACGCGAGGTCCGTCATGAGCACGTCGCGCCGGATCCATTCGATCACGTAGTCAAGGCCCTCGTCCGTCTTCAGATTGGTGAAGCAGAACGGCTTGTCCCCGCGGAAGGACTTCGAGTCGCGTTCCATGGTCTCGAGGTCGGCGCCGACGAAGGGGGCGAGATCGGTCTTGTTGATGACGAGCAGGTCCGACTTGATCATTCCCTGCCCAGCCTTCCGCGGGATCTTCTCGCCTTGGGCCACGTCGATGACGTAGATCGAGAAGTCCACGAGCTCTGGGCTGAACGTCGCCGAAAGGTTGTCACCGCCGGACTCGACAAAGATGAGCTCGAGATCCGGGTGCCGCTCCTTGAGCTCCTCGATGGCTGCGGTGTTCATCGACGTGTCCTCGCGGATGGCGGTGTGCGGGCAGCCTCCAGTCTCGACGCCGAGGATGCGGTCCTCTGGGAGCACGCCGTTCCGGGCCAGGATTTTGGCGTCTTCGATCGTGTAGATGTCGTTCGTGATGGCCGCCATCGAGAGGTCGCCGATGAGCGCCCGCGTCACGCGCTCCACGAGTTGGGTCTTGCCGGCGCCAACGGGCCCGCCGATGCCGATGATCACTGGATCACTCACGTCAATCTCCTTAGCTCATGAACAGCCGCGCGCGTTGATGCTCGTGCTGCATCTGGTGGATTTCGAGGGCGGGGGCAGCGGCGCCGAAGTGCCGCGGGTCTGCGGCGCGGGAACGGACGACGGCGGCGGGCACCTTCGTGCGGAGCGTCGCGAGGACCCGCTGGCCGGCAAGCTGGCCGAGCGGGATCGCCCGGACGGCGTTGTACGCCAGGGAGGTGAGAGTCGAATAGAGGTACGCCTCGACGAGCGTCTCCTCGTCGAGGCCCTGGCCCCCGCCGGCGAGCGCGAATGCGATGGTGTAATGACCGCGGCACCCGCCCTCCGCAACGGCGGTGCTGTACTCCTCGACAATCCGGGATGGGAAGGCGTCCCGCGCGATCTCCAGCAGGCGGCGCCCCATCTTGAGGCTCGCCGCCCGGATCTGGACGGGGATGAGGAGCGCGGTGAGTTCGGCGTCGAGGGCCTCGATCTGGGCGATGTCCTCGGCGTGGGATGCAACGTGCGCGCGGCGGATCGCAACCGCGTCCGTGTGGGTGAGCTGCGTCGCGAGGAAGCCCTCGAGCCACGCGAGGAGAGTTGCCTCGTCCCGGACTTCGCCGGACTCGAGATAGGCCTCGAGCCCGAAGGAATGGCTGAACGCGCCGGTGGGCAGGGCCGAGTCGGTGAGCTGGAGAAGCGTGCTGGTCCGGGACATGTCAGTGCGTGTGCTCGGCGTGGCGGAACGGCACCGCCATGACCCGTTCCTCGCGCGAATACGGGACGCCGTGGCGGTCCAGGAAGTCCTGCACTGTGTGGTCGTACTGGCAGACCATGACCTCGGACTCGCCGTATCCGCTGCCCGCGCCGAAGAACTGGGCCTGAAGGTGCCGGTTCCCGAGCGAATGCGCGGTGAAGAGGGCCTCGCCGATGGTCCTCGGCGCGATCACGAGTACGTCACTCGGCTCGACGGCCACCACGATGACGTTGCCGGGCTCGACCGCGAGGATGTCCCCGTCCCGCAGGTCGGGCGAGCCGGCCGGGAGCCGGATGCCGATCTCGGTTCCGTGGTCCGTGCGGGCGCGCAGGATGCGCTTTGCCAGGTCCGCGCTCGGGAGTACGACACGTTCGCGATGGCGACCTTCGTACGCGACGGCGGCCTCGTCGTCGTACATGTTGCCGAGGATCTCGGTGACGATCATGGCTTCCCTACCTAGAAGAGAAAATAGCGCTGGGCGAGCGGCAAGGTCTCGACCGGCTCGCACGTGGCGAGTTCGCCGTCGACCCTCACCTCGTAGGTTTCCGGATCGACCTCGATCTCGGGCGTCTCGCCATTGAACGGGAGGTCGGCTTTCCGCAGGGAGCGGATGCCCCCGACCGCGCGGATGTTCTTCTTGAGCGCGAGCCGCTCTGGCACGCCGAGATCGACCGCCGCGCGCGAGAGGAACGTGATCGAGGAGCTCTGGACGCTTCCACCGTAGGCGGCGAACGCCATGCGGAGGGTCTGCGGCTGCGGTGTCGGAATCGACCCGTTGGGATCGCCCATGACTGAATTCGCGATCGTGCCGCCCTTGATGACGAGGTCAGGTTTGACGCCGAAGAAGGCGGGGTCCCACAGGACGAGATCGGCGAACTTGCCGACCTCGACCGAGCCGAC
The DNA here is from genome assembly GCF_000802235.1 of Sinomonas humi. Classification (GTDB taxonomy): domain Bacteria; phylum Actinomycetota; class Actinomycetes; order Actinomycetales; family Micrococcaceae; genus Sinomonas; species Sinomonas humi. Next base: position 4,375 of record NZ_JTDL01000145.1, on the reverse strand, counting down.
GAAGTCGCTGATCCCCTGCGCGATGGCGGGGTTGATCGTGTACTTCGCGATGTAGCGCTTGATGCGGAAGTTGTCGGCGGGCCCTGCCTCACCCTCGGACGGGGCGAGTGGCCCCCGCTGGGCCTTCATCTTGTCCGCGAGCTGCCACGTGCGGGTGATGACCTCCCCCACTCTGCCCATCGCCTGCGAGTCACTCGACATGATCGAGAAGACACCGAGATCGTGGAGCACGTCCTCAGCCGCGATCGTCTCGGGTCGGATCCGGGAATCCGCGAACGCGACGTCCTCCGGGATCTGGGGGCTCAGGTGGTGGCACACCATGAGCATGTCGAGGTGCTCCTCGGCTGTGTTCCTCGTGTACGGGATGGTGGGGTTGGTCGAGGCCGGGAGCACGTTGGGGCGCCCTGCGATCGCGATGATGTCCGGAGCGTGGCCGCCGCCCGCGCCCTCGGTGTGGAACGTGTGGATGACGCGGTCGCCGATCGCGGCGATTGTGTCCTCGACGAACCCGCACTCGTTGAGGGTGTCGGTGTGGATGGCGATCTGCACGTCGTACTCGTCGGCAACACGCAGGGACGTATCGATTGACGAGTGCGTCGCACCCCAGTCCTCGTGGATCTTGAGCCCGATCGCGCCCGCCTCGATCTGCTCGGCAAGCGGTTCGGTCCGGCTCGCGTGCCCCTTGCCGAGGAAGCCGAAGTTCATCGGCAGGCCCTCGACGGCTTCGAGCATCCGGGCGATGTGCCACGCGCCGGGCGTGACCGTCGTCGCCTTCGTTCCCTCCGCGGGGCCGGTTCCGCCACCGATCATGGTCGTGATCCCGGAGGCGAGCGCCGTCGGGACCTGATCCGGGGAGATGAAATGGATGTGGGTGTCGATCCCGCCCGCCGTGAGGATCTTCCGCTCCCCCGCGATGATCTCCGTCGACGCGCCGACCGTGATGTCCACGCCGTCCTGCAGGAGCGGGTTCCCGGCCTTCCCGATGGCTTGGATGTGGCCGTCGCGCAGCGCGACGGCGGCCTTGTAGATGCCCGTGTAGTCGACAATCAGGGCGTTCGTGATGACGGTGTCCGGCACTCCTTCCAAACCGCCCGCCGCACCTCTCGTCAGCCGGCCGTTCTGCCCCATGCCGTCACGCAGCACCTTGCCGCCGCCGAAGACGACCTCGTCCCCGTACACCGTGAAGTCGTCCTCGACCTCGGCGAACAGGCCCGTGTCGCCGAGGCGCACGCGGTCCCCGACCGTGGGGCCGTAGAGCTGGGCGTACTGCGAGCGCGGGATAGTGCGGTTGGGGATTGCCTCGGTAGGCCGGGCCTCCGGCGGGACGGACGACGGCGCCAGCCCGCCGTCGTCGTACGCCTCACCGCCCGCTCGGGCGGCGTCGAGCGGGCCGTCGGTCAGATCTCGCAGCCCGTACACCTCGCGCGCGCCCCCGAGCGGGACGAGGCGGACCATCTTGCGGTCGCCGGGCTCGAAGCGCACGGCGGTGCCGGCCGGAATGTCGAGGCGGAGGCCGTGGGCAGCGTCCCGGTCGAAGTCGAGGGCTCGGTTCGTCTCCGCGAAGTGGTAGTGGGAGCCGACCTGGACAGGGCGGTCGCCCGTGTTGGTGACTTCGAGTTCGGTGACGGGACGGCCCTCGTTGAGGACGATCTCGCCGGCCGCCGGAAAGGTCTGGCCAGGAATGAAGGGCTCGTCCTGCTCGCTCATGGGGTCCTCCTAGCGGATCGGCTCGTGGACGGTGACGAGCTTCGTGCCGTCGGGGAAAGTGGCCTCGATCTGGACATCGTGGATCATCTCCGGCACACCCTCCATGACATCCTCCCTCTTGAGGATCGTGGTGCCCCAGCTCATGAGCTCGGCGACGCTCCGGCCGTCGCGGGCGCCCTCAACGAGCTCGTAGCTGATGATCGCGACAGCTTCCGGATAGTTGAGCTTGAGGCCCCGGGCCTGCCGCCTCCGAGCGAGATCCGCCGCGACGACGATCATGAGCTTCTCCTGCTCGCGCGGACTGAGCCTCATGGGTTCTCCATCGATCGCTCGTCTCCGATTCCGCTCTATCATCAGGTGGTCCAGGGCATCGAGGGGATGATCCGAACGGGAGCCCTTGAGCCCGGTTCCAAGCTCGAGAACGAAATAGAACTTGCTTCCCAGCTCAACCTCTCCCGCCCGACGATGCGCAAGGCGATGGACGAGCTCGTGCGGGCAGGCCTCTTGGTGCGGAAGCGCGGCGTCGGGACGCAGGTGGTGTCGAGCCAAGTGCGCCGCCACCTCGAGCTCTCGAGCCTCTTCGACGACTTGTCCCAAAGTGGCCAAAAGCCCACCACACGAGTTCTCGCGTTCCGCCACGGCCCGGCGGAGGACGAGATCGCCGACACGCTCCAGCTCCCAGCGGGCACGGGCGTCTACCACTTCACCCGCCTCCGGTCGGTTGGGGACAAGCCGCTCGCGCTCATGGAGAACTGGGTGAGGGACGACGTCGCCGAGCTCACCGAGGAAGGCCTGCGCCAGCGCGGCATGTACCAGATTCTGCGCGAAGCCGGCGTGAACTTCCGGCTCGCGAATCAGCGGATCGGCGCTACGGTCGCGGATGAATACCAAGCCGAGTTGCTGCAGACCTTGCCGGGCTCGGCGCTCGTGACGATGGAGCGCACCGCCGTCGACGACACGGGGCGGAACGTCGAGACCGGCCGTCACGTCTACCGCGCCGACTCCTACAGCTTTGAAATGACGCTAGTTCAGCGCTAGACACGCCAGCGCCAATTGTCGCTGGCACCCCAGAGAGAGGAACACACCCTATGGCAGAGTGGGTCTACCCCCTCGGCTCCGCGTCGGACGGCGAGTGGCAGGTTTCGCTTGGCGCCCACGACTCCGCAACCCGCGTCAGCGGCTGGGAGCACACGGGCATCAAGGTCGCCGAACTGGCCCCGGGAGCGAGCATCAGACTCGAGGCCGCCCCGGAGGAGCGCATCATCGTCCCGCTGGCTGGCGCCTTCCAGGTGACCGTCGAGGGCGAGATCTTCGATCTTGGTGGCCGCGACTCGGTCTTCTCAGGGCCGAGCGATGTCCTCTACTCCGGGATCGGCAAGGCCGTCGGGATCACCAGCCTGCAGGGCGGCCGCGTCGCTATCGCCCTTGCCCCGGCCAAGGCGGAGTATCCGACCCGGCTCATTCGTGCCGAGGATACGCCGGTCGAGCTCCGCGGCGCGGGGAACTGCTCTCGGCAAGTGCACAACTTCGGAACGCCGGCTGCCCTCGAGGCCGATCGGTTCATTGTCTGCGAGGTCATCACGCCCGCAGGCAACTGGTCCTCGTATCCCCCTCACAAGCACGATGAGGAGAAGGAGGGCGAGACCTCGCTCGAGGAGATCTACTATTTCGAGACGCGCCTCGCACCCGACTCCCCGGTCGGCGCTCTGGAAGGCGCGGGCGAGGACCCGGTCGGCTACGCGCGCGTCTACGCTTCTGACGAGCGGCCCATTGATGTGAACGCCGAGGTCCGAACGGGCGACGTCGTCCTGGTCCCCTACGGCTGGCACGGTCCCGCCATGGCCGCCCCCGGCTACGACCTCTACTACCTCAACGTCATGGCCGGGCCCGGTCGGGTGCGTGATTGGCTCATCAGCGATGATCCGCACCACGGCTGGATCCGCAGCACCTGGGGGGTCCAGGAAACCGACCCCCGCCTCCCCTTCACCGCCTGAGCGCTCCACTCCCACCACCGTCTCGGGTACAGATATTCACGCCTATCAGCGTCTCGGGTACAGAAGGTCGCGTCCCCGGCATTAAGCACGACGGCGGGCGCCTGCCACCTGCTCGGTGGCCACCCGCCGTCGTCCTTCCGGGAATTTCGCGTACCCGAAAAGGATCCAGGAGAGATTATCTGTACCCGAAACGAAAAGCGGCCCCTCCCACCAGGGTTTCTGGTACAGATATTCACGCCTATGTGCGTCTCGGGTACAGAAAGTCGCGTCCCCGGCATTAAGCACGACGACGGGTGTCTGCCACCTGCTCGGCGGCCACCCGCCGTCGTCCTTCCGGGAATTTCGCGTACCCGAAATGGATCCAGAGGAGATTATCTGTACCCGAAACGAAAAGCACCCCCTCCCACTAGCGTTTCGGGTACAGATATTCACGCCTATCTGCGTCTCGGGTACAGAAAGTCGCCTCTCCCCTCTTTGCCAAGCTGGTTGTGAGTCAGTTCCGATCGGCGAAGGAGGAGGTCTGTGTCCATGATTCTGGGCAGGACGGTGGAGGAGGTCCGTGAGCTGGTCCATGAGTACGAGCTGGTTCGGCACGGGGACAAGGGCGCCTGGCTGGCGGGGCGGGGCCTGAAGGCGGACTGGATACGGCGGTGGCGGAATGCGGTGTACGAGGG